>NZ_BAABHJ010000026.1:0-196396 GCF_039542035.1 Actinoallomurus liliacearum | reverse complement strand
TAAGGCCAAACGACAACCATCCGAAGACAGTCGCCAAACCTTGAAGAGAAAAACAATCCCGACAAGAGTTATTCTTGCCAAAGAAATCCAAACCAACCATGACCAACCCCGAAGAGCCGACCACGATCAGCGAGGACCATAAAGGCACTGGCTTTTAGCACACTGTTGAGTTCTCAAGAAACGGACACACACCGTTGGAATTCTGTTTCCAGTTTCCCGTTCGGGGCTGTTGTCTCTAGCTTACCGATTTGTTTTCCTTTGTCGAATTGACCGACTCGGGATCACTTCTCGGTGCCGCCCAACATTTAACCACCGAAATCGAGGACTTCGGTAATCATCTGCTGGGAGGCTCCCGGTGACCGCGCCGCCATTCGGCGTCACGTACTCGACCGGATCGACACTCACGTTACCCCGCGCCAGAGATGCCTCTGTCACGAGCTTTCGTGGGGTGTCTTCCGCAGGGCCGGCCGCCTCTCGGCGTCCCGCTCCCCTGCGGGCAATAAGAACTCTACGTGCCTACGGCAGCAAGGTCAAATCCCGCCACCGGCACGTACGTATCCGCAGGTCAAGGTTCGCTGTTTGCGTTCTACCCCAGTGGTTCGGAGCGGAAACCTCAGACACTGAAACAACTTCAAGACCTTTGGCCCCAGGAGCCCACAGCGGACGTCTTGGGGACGATCCACCCCTGTTGGCCGACCTTTCGGGTCAGCCCCGGCGTGGGGCGTACCGCCTCGGCCGCCTCGCGGATGCCCGAGCCGGAGTTGCTCCGGTACCCGGCCCATGAGGGCGACCATCTCTACAACGGACCACGGCCGCCGGGAATTCCCAGCTAGGGGCCGAAGACCGCGAAGGCCGGCTCACCGGACCCTCGGGGTCCGGTGAGCCGGCCTCAGGACGGCGCGCGAACGGCGCCAGAGCCGCGGAGAGCGGTCAGGCGCTCGGCAGGGCCGCCAGTTGGGCCTCCAGACGGGCCACGTCGGCACGGGCCTGCTCCAGACGGCTCCGGGTCTTGGCGACGACCTTCTCCGGGGCCTTGGACATGAACTGCTCGTTGCCGAGCTTGCCCTCGGCCTGGGCGATCTCCTTGCGGGCGGCGGCGAGGTCCTTCTCGAGCCGGGCCCGCTCGGCCGCGACGTCGATGGCACCGGCCGTGTCCAGGCGCACGGTCACGCCGTCCACGGGCAGGGACGCGGTCGGGCTGAAGCCGTCCTCCGGGGGCGTCAGGCGCAGCAGCGTGCGGGCCGCCTCCTCGTACGCCGGGTCGATGCCCTCCAGCGACGCGGCGACCCGCTGGCCCGGCTTGAGCCCCTGGTCGGCGCGGAACCGGCGGACCTCGGTGACGAGCCGCTGGAACCCGACGATCTCCGCCTCGGCGCCCGGGTCGGCGAAGGCGCCCGGCCGCGGCCAGGGCGCCGCGACGATGGTCTCGCCCCCCGTCAGCGCCGTCCAGAGCTCCTCGGTGACGAAGGGCGTCAGCGGGTGCAGCAGCCGCAGCAGGACGTCGAGCACGTGCCCCAGGACCGCGGAGGCGTCGGCGCTCATCCCCGGGATCTTGGACAGCTCGACGTACCAGTCGCAGAACTCGTCCCACGCGAAGTGGTAGAGCGTCTCGCACGCCTTGGCGAACTCGAACCGCTCGAAGTGCGCCTCCACGTCCGCCACCACCGACGAGAGCCGGGAGACGATCCAGCGGTCCGCCACGGTCAGGTTCTCGGGCAGCCCCTCGCCGACCACGCCGACGCCGCCCGCCGGGCTCGTCGCGCCGTTCAGCAGCGCGAACCGGGTGGCGTTCCACAGCTTGTTGCAGAAATTGCGGGAGCCCTGGGCCCACTCCTCGCTGACCGCGACGTCGCTGCCGGGGTTGGCGCCGCGCAGCAGCGTGAAGCGGGTGGCGTCCGCGCCGTACCGGTCGATCCAGTCCAGCGGGTCGACGACGTTGCCGAACGACTTGGACATCTTCTTGCCGAACTGGTCGCGCACCATCCCGTGCAGCGCGATGACCTTGAAAGGCTCGACGCCGTCCATGGCGTACAGCCCGAACATCATCATCCGGGCCACCCAGAAGAACAGGATGTCGTACCCGGTGACCAGCACGGACGTCGGGTAGAACGCCCGCAGCTCGGGGGTGTCGTCGGGCCAGCCCAGGGTGGAGAAGGGCCACAGCGCCGAGGAGAACCACGTGTCGAGCACGTCGGTGTCCTGGGTCCAGCCCTCCGGTGCCTCCTCGCCGGGGCCGACGCACGCCATCTCGCCGTCGGGGCCGTACCAGACCGGAATGCGGTGCCCCCACCACAGCTGGCGGCTGATGCACCAGTCGTGCATGTTGTCGACCCACTCGAAGTAGCGGGGCGCCATCTCCTCCGGGGCGATGCGCACGCGGCCGTCGCGGACGGCGTCGCCGGCGGCCTTGGCGAGCGGGGCCACCTTGACGAACCACTGCAGCGACACCCGCGGCTCGACGATCGTCTTGCAGCGCGAGCAGTGGCCGACCGCGTGGACGTACGGGCGTTTCTCGGCGACGATGCGGCCCTGCTCGCGGAGTGCCGCGACGACGGCCGGGCGCGCCTCGAGCCGGTCCAGTCCCTGGAACGGGCCGTGCGCCGTGATCACGCCGCGCTCGTCCATCACCGAGATCGCGGGCAGGTCGTGGCGGCGTCCGATCTCGAAGTCGTTCGGGTCGTGGGCGGGGGTGACCTTCACGGCGCCGGTGCCGAACTCCGGGTCGACGTGCGCGTCCGCGACGATCGGGATGCGGCGGCCGGTCAGCGGCAGCTCGATCTCGGTGCCGACCAGGTGGGCGTAGCGCTCGTCGTCGGGGTGCACGGCCACGGCCGTGTCGCCGAGCATGGTCTCCGCCCGGGTGGTGGCGACCACGATCGACGCGTCGCCCTCGCCGTACCGGATCGAGACCAGCTCGCCCTCGTCGTCGGAGTGCTCGACCTCGATGTCGGACAGCGCGGTGAGGCAGCGCGGGCACCAGTTGATGATGCGCTCGGCGCGGTAGATCAGCCCGTCGTCGTACAGCCGCTTGAAGATCGTGAGGACGGCCCGGGACAGTCCCTCGTCCATCGTGAACCGCTCGCGGGTCCAGTCGACGCTGTCGCCGAGGCGGCGCATCTGGCCGAGGATCTTGCCGCCGGACTCGGCCTTCCACTCCCAGACCTTCTTGACGAAGGCCTCGCGGCCGAGGTCGTGGCGGGACAGGCCCTCCTGGGCGAGTTGCCGCTCGACGACGTTCTGGGTGGCGATGCCGGCGTGGTCCATGCCCGGCAGCCACAGCGTCGCGACACCACGCATCCGCTGCCAGCGGATGAGCGCGTCCTGGATCGAGTGGTCCAGCGCGTGGCCGACGTGCAGCGAACCCGTTACGTTCGGCGGCGGGATGACGATCGAGAAGTGGGGCTTGCCGGGTACGGCGTCCGGGGTGAAGTGGCCGCCGTCGATCCAGCGTTCGTAGAGCCGCCCCTCGACGTCGGCCGGGGTGTATTGAGTCGGCAGGTCAGCGCGCGAAGTCACGCGAAAAGTTTAGGGATGTTCCGGCGGCTCCGTGGCCGCGGCCCGCAGATCCGGATTTTCCCTCGGTAACGATCGTCCCGCCGGCCGCGCTCGCGCCCGGTCTCCCAGGCGGCGGCCGACGGCCTCGGGCGGGCGGCAACGTACGGTCGGGTCACCCCGGAGCGGGCGTCGCCGGGCGAGCCGCCGTGGCTTCGCCCCCACGTCGGCGGAAACGCCTGATCGCGGCCATGCCGAGAACCGACGGCCGCCGGCACCGGTGCCGGGGTGAATCGAGGAGTCCCGCGCCCGTCACCGGATCGGGCGGCACCTCGGGGCGAAGCCGTACGGCCTCAAGACCGGGCCGTACGGTACGGGTCGGAGGCCGGCCGCCTCTCCGGAGACGGAGAGGCGGTCAGGCCGACTTCTCGCGCGGCTCGCGCTTGGTCCGCTCGCGCGGCACCAGGGTGGGGTTGACGTGCTCCAGGACGGCCTCCCGGGTGATGACGACCCGGGCGACGTCGGCGCGGCTCGGCACCTCGTACATCACGGAGAGCAGGACCTCCTCCATGATGGCGCGCAGGCCACGGGCACCCGTGCCGCGCAGGATCGCCTGGTCGGCGATGGCCTCGAGGGCGTCGTCGGTGAACTCCAGGTCGACGCCGTCCAGCTCGAACAGCCGGTGGTACTGCTTGACCAGGGCGTTGCGCGGCTCGGTGAGGATGCTGATCAGCGCCTCACGGTCGAGGTTGTGCACGCTCGTGATCACGGGCAGCCGGCCGACGAACTCCGGGATCATGCCGAACTTCAGGAGGTCCTCGGGCATGACGTCGGCGAACAGGTCGGCGGTGTCGTCACCGTCGTCCTTGGTGCGCAGGACCGCGTTGAAGCCGATGCCCTGCTTGCCGACTCGCTGCTCGACGATCTTCTCCAGGCCGGCGAACGCGCCGCCGCAGATGAACAGCACGTTGGTCGTGTCGATCTGGATGAACTCCTGGTGCGGGTGCTTGCGGCCGCCCTGCGGCGGGACGCTCGCGGTCGTCCCCTCCAGGATCTTCAGCAGCGCCTGCTGAACGCCCTCCCCCGAGACGTCCCGCGTGATCGAGGGGTTCTCGCTCTTACGAGCGACCTTGTCCACCTCGTCGATGTAGATGATGCCGGTCTCGGCCTTCTTGACGTCGTAGTCGGCGGCCTGGATCAGCTTCAGCAGGATGTTCTCGACGTCCTCGCCGACGTAGCCGGCCTCGGTCAGGGCGGTGGCGTCGGCGATGGCGAACGGAACGTTGAGCAGTTTGGCGAGCGTCTGCGCGAGGAGCGTCTTACCGGAACCGGTCGGGCCCAGCAGCAGGATGTTCGACTTGGCGAGCTCGACGCCCTCGTCCCTGCCGCCGCTGCCCGACTGGATCCGCTTGTAGTGGTTGTACACCGCCACGGACAGGGCCTTCTTCGCCTTGTCCTGCCCGATCACGTACGAGTCCAGGAACTCGAAGATCTCCCGTGGCTTCGGCAGGTTGTCCCACTTGAGATCGGAGGACTCGGAGAGCTCCTCCTCGATGATCTCGTTACAAAGATCGATGCACTCGTCGCAGATGTACACGCCCGGACCCGCGATGAGCTTCTTGACCTGCTTCTGGCTCTTTCCGCAGAACGAACACTTGAGCAGGTCACCACCGTCGCCGATGCGTGCCACCCTGTCTCCTTTTCGTGGGCCGCTCACCCGCTATGAGCGGGGCGAGGGAGCGTGCTGAGGCTCTCGACGTTGTGTCTCGACGTTACCGTCTCCTGGACCGTGAGTGAGCCCTCTGGCGTGGTCAATCTGGCGGACACCGGGGCGTCACCCACAGGCCGCTTATGACGACACTACCTCGGAAGCGCGCTTCTTGCGGCTGGCGATGATGTCATCGACCAGACCGTAAGCCTTGGCCTCCTCGGCGGTGAGGAAACGGTCGCGCTCGATGTCCCGGCGGACCTTCTCCACGTCCTGGCCGCTGTGCTTGGCCAGGATCTGCTCCATCTCCTCGCGGATCCGGAGGATCTCGTTCGCCTGGATCTCGATGTCGCTGGCCTGCCCGTAGCCGCCCTCGGTGGCGGGCTGGTGGATCAGGATCCGCGAGTGCGGCAGCGCGGCCCGCTTGCCGGGCGTTCCGGCCCCCAGCAGCACCGCCGCGGCCGACGCGGCCTGCCCGATGCAGACCGTCTGGATGTCGCACCGGACGAACTGCATGGTGTCGTAGATCGCCGTCATGGCGGTGTACGAGCCACCGGGCGAGTTGATGTAGATGCTGATGTCGCGCTCGGGGTCGATGGACTCCAGCGTGAACAGCTGAGCCATCACGTCGTTGGCCGAGGCGTCGTCGATCTGCACGCCCAGGAAGATGATCCGCTCCTCGAAGAGCTTGTTGTACGGATTCATCTCCTTGACGCCGTACGTCGTGCGCTCGACGAAGGACGGGATGATGTATCGGCTTTCCACCGGCTGGACGCCGGCCCGAATCTCGTGGTTCACGGTGTTCAGTCCCCTAGGGTCAAAAGTCATGACACCGCGCCTTCCGAGGCGACCTGGTTGGCGTTGTGCACGACGTGGTCGATGAAGCCGTAGTCCTTCGCCTCTTCCGCGGTGAACCACCGGTCGCGGTCGGAGTCGTTCTGGATCTGCTCGAGCGGCTGACCGGTGTGGAAGGCGATGCGCTCGGCGAGCGTCGTCTTCACGTAGAGCATCTGCTCGGCCTGGATCCTGATGTCGGCGGCGGTGCCCCCGATGCCACCGGACGGCTGGTGCATCATGATGCGCGCGTGCGGCAGGGCGTAACGCTTGCCCGGCGTGCCGGCGCAGAGCAGGAACTGCCCCATCGAGGCGGCCAGGCCCATTCCGACCGTCGCGACGTCGTTCGGGACGTACTGCATCATGTCGTAGATCGCCATACCGGCGGTCACGGAGCCGCCCGGCGAGTTGATGTAGAGGTAGATGTCCCGCCGGGAGTCCTCGGCCGCCAGCAGCAGCAGCTCCGAGCAGATGCGGTTGGAGATGTCGTCGTCGACCTGCTGACCGAGGAAGATGATGCGCTCGCGCAGCAGCCGCTGATAAAGCTGGTCCCCCAGCGGCAGGAGGGGCGCCTCGGCCGTACGCGCGTCTACGCGCGACGGACGGTCGAAGGTCGGAGGCGTGGTCACTGCGTCACCTGCTCCGGTTCGTTGTTCGTGGTCGGTTGATTGCGACATTAACGCGCTGGAGCGGCGGGTTAAGCCGCCGGGGCGGCTTGTTCGCTTTCGGCGTGGAAGACGGAGGCGGGAATACGGACGGGCCGGCGCCACCGGCGCCGGCCCGTCCGGAAATTCAGCCTGCTCAGGCGTCCGTCTTCTCATCTTCGGCCGCAGCGGTCTCAGCGGCGTCGGCGGTGTCGGCGCCGGTCTCTGCGGCGGCCTCCGCCTCGTCCTCACCGGCGAGCCGGCGCTGCAGCGCGGCCAGGTCGACCTCGGCGCCGTTCTCGTCGGTGGCCTTGACGTGCTCGACGACGAGGTTGAGGGCCTTGCTGCGCAGGACCTCGGACACCACGGCCGGGATCTGGTTGTTCTCGGTCAGGTGCCGCGCCAGGACGTCGGGCTGCACGCCCATCTGCAGGGCGTTGGAGACGACGTACTCCGTCAGCTCCTCGTTCTCGACGGTCAGCTCCTCCTGGAGGGCGAGCTGGTCGAGGATGAAGCCGCCCTTGACCGCCTCGCGGGCGTCCTTCTGCAGCTCCTCGTCGTACTCCTCGGCGGTCTGCTCCTGCTGCTCAAGGTACTTCTCGCGGTCCAGGCCGTACATCTGGAGCTGCTGGTCGAGCTGCTCGTTGCGGCGCTGGACCTCGCTCTCGATCACGCTGTCCGGGAGCGGGATGTCGATCTTCTCCATGAGCGCCTCGAGGGCCTTGTCACGGGCCTGGCCGAGCTGCTGGGCGCGCTTCTGCTGCTCCAGCCGCTTGCGGACGTCCTCGCGCAGCTCCTCGATCGTGTCGAACTCGCTGGCGAGCTGGGCGAACTCGTCGTCGAACTCGGGCAGCTCCTTGATCTTCACGCTCTGCACGGTGACCGTGATCTCGGCCTCCTCGCCGGCGTGCTCGCCGCCGACCAGAGTGGAGGTGAAGGTCTTGGACTCCTCGGCGGTCATGCCGGCGAGCTGCTCGTCGAGCCCGTCGATCGAGGAGTTGCTGCCCACCTCGTAGGAGTAGCCGGTGGTGCGGGCGTCCTCGACGTCCTCGCCGTCGATCTTCGCGGCGAGGTCGATGGAGACGAAGTCGCCCTCCTGCGCCGGCCGGTCCGCGTTGGTCAGCGTCGCGAAGCGCTCGCGGAGGTTGGAGATCGTCTGCTCGATCTCCTCGTCGGTCACGTCGACGGAGTCAACGGTGATCTCCAGGCCGTCGTAGTCCGGCACGTCGAACTTCGGCCGGATGTCGACCTCGGCGGTGAACGCGAACTGCTCGTTGTCCTGCAGCTCGGTGATCTCCACGTCGGGCTGGCCGAGGGCGAAGACCTCGCTCTCCTGGACGGCGCGACCGTACAGGTCGGGCAGCGCGTCGTTGACCGCCTCCTGCAGGACCGCGCCCCGTCCGACGTACTGGTCGATCAGGCGGGCCGGCACCTTGCCCGGGCGGAAGCCCTTGATGCGGACCTGCTGCGAGATCTCCTTGTACGCCTTGTCGAGGTTGGGCTTCAGCTCGTCGAAAGGCACCTCGACGGTGAGCTTGACCCGGGTCGGGCTCAGCTCCTCAACATCGGTCTTCACTGGGGCGGTCTCCTTGATCCGGCCGCGGCACGGATTTCACGTTGGATGTCGTGGGCGGCGGCGTTGTCAGCCGGTCGCGGGCACGCCGAATGCGGGCACCGCGCGCCTTCGCGCGCCAAGTCTATGGTGTTCGGCCATGTCCACGGACAGGCGGGGCGGCAATGCGTGCCCAAGTATTGCGAAAGGGCGCTCATTCCGGAGGCCCCCCCTGGCCGCCGTCGGGTTCCTCAGCACGAGGATCTCCACAGTGGGCACCAGGAAGCACCCACGAATCAGTAAATGTCATGCCATGATGCTGCGATGCTCCAGACCCGCGTCCTCAGCCTGTGCCTGCTCGGCGCGCTGGCCCTGTCCGCGGCAGGCTGCGGCGGGGTGGACAAGAAGGCGTGCGGCCGCCTGGAGAACACCCTGAACGGCATCCGCCGGCAGGCCATGGCGCAGGTCGACGACCCCACCCAGGTGGCGCGGACGTACGCCTCCGGCGCCGCGACGCTCCGGGGCCAGGCGAAGAAGACGGACGGGAACCTGCGCAAGTCCGCCGAGAAGGCGGCCGGCGCGCTGGACCAGCTGGGCCGGCAGGTGCAGGCGGCCGCGGACGGTACCGGGTCGAGCGTCGACTCGTCCGCGCTGATCGCCGCCACCAACGATCTCAAGCACACCTGCGGCTCCTGAACCCCCGGATCACGCCGTACCGCGCGTCATCTCTGGGGACGGCACGTCGTACCGCGCGTCGGCACGGCGTTCGTACGGCGTGGCGGGCGGGACAAGGGACCTTCGTCCCCGGATTGGGGGATCTTCGTCTCACCGCGGCCACACCCGTCCTCATTAGCGTGGTACCCGTGTGCACCCTGGACCCTGGGTGAGGAGTGTCCTGTGTACGACTCCGGTGGCCTGGAGATCCTGTCGGATGAGGAGTGCCGTCGGCTGATCACCGCGGTCCCGCTCGGCCGGATCGTCTTCACGGACCGGGCGCTCCCCGCGATCCAGCCGGTCAACTTTCTCATGTCCAACGGCGAGGTGATCATCCGAACGTCGTCCGGGTCGAAGCTCGCCGCGGCGGCCCGTAACGCCGTGGTGGCGTTCGAGGTCGACGAGTTCGACCCGGCGATTCAGGCCGGCTGGTCCGTGGTGATCGTCGGACACGCCCGCATCGTGTCGGAGAACGGCGAACTCTCCGAACTCCGCGGGCTGCCGCTGCGTACGTGGGCGCCGTCCGCCCAGGACCACTTCATCGCCATCACTCCGGAGCTGATCTCCGGTCGCCGGCTGCCCAAGGCGGCCTGACCGCCGCCTCCTCAGGCCGTACCTGCTTCCCGACGCGGATCAGGCGCGTACCTTCTCGACGCCGACCGCACGCGCGCACGCCGCGCAGCAGAAGATCCGGTCGCCGGCCTCCGCGCCGTGCCCGAGAACCCGGCAGCCACAGTGCTCGCACACCGGGGCGATCGCGTGCGCGGCGCACTCCACGCTGTCGAACACACGAGACGCACCGTCCGCCGTGATGACGGTGAACGCCTTGTCGTACTCATTGCCGCAGACATCACAGTGAGCCATGAGATAACCCCCGAGTTTCGTCAACCGCCACATCCCTAGCGGTTCCCCGTCGGTCGGCGGTCGAAGCGACTGCGGAGAGAGTTCGCGCAGGTGGAGGCCTGCCCCGCGCGGTCGGCCACGGTCCGGAGCGGGCAGGACCCTCACCATGCGACAGATCACGCTGGGAAGCCCCGCGTTCGGCGACCACGCGGAGATTCCGAAGGAGTACGCACACGAGGCCGGCGACGTCTCGCCGCCGCTGCGGTGGTCGGAGGTGCCGGAGGAGGCGGTCGAACTGGTCCTCAGGTGCGAGGACCCGGACGCCCCCGTCGGCACGTTCGTCCACTGGCTGCTCGCGGGGATTCCGCCGGAGACCGAGGGCATGGCGGCGGGCGACCCGCCGACCGGCGCCGTGCCGGGGCGCAACGACTACGGCCGTCCCGGCTACGGCGGCCCGCACCCGCCTCCCGGCGACCGGCCGCACCGGTACGTGTTCCGGTTGCTGGCCCTGTCCGAGCGTTCGGACCTGGCGCCCGGGTTCTCGGCCCGGGATCTGGACGAGGCGGTGGCGGACAGGGTCCTCGCGACCGGCACCCTGGTCGGCCGCTACGGCAGGTGAGCCGCATGTTTCCCGTCCGGCGGGTAGCGCGGAGCGGGAAGAGGACGTCTACGACGGAGGAGGAAACGTGGCAGACCGTACCGCCCCCGAGGTCGGGACGCTGTGGGAGGAGTTCCACCGGCTCGTCAACATGACCTCGGAGGAACTGCGAACGTGGTTGCTGACCGTCACCTCGGGTGAGGAGGCCTTCCCCGACGATCCCGACAAGCTGTGGTTCGGCCTCGGGACCGAGGTGGTGAAGATCCTCGGGAAGCGCAAGGTGGACCTGACCGACGACGACCTGGAGACCATGCGCCGCACGGTCGACGAGATCACCCGGCGGCTGGAGTCGCGGCCGGAACGCGGCGCGGTGAACGACGCGTGGCGCCGGTCGCTGATGACCCTCGGACACGACCCGCTCAGGCCGGACCGGCGCGGAAGCGGTGACCTGCCGTGAGCCCGCACCGGCCGCGATGACCCGATGAGACGAGGAACCCCCGGGCGTGCCGCCCGGGGGTTCCTCGTGATGCGGGATGTCGGGCTGGGGAGATTCGAACTCCCGACCCCTGCGACCCAAACGCAGTGCGCTACCAAGCTGCGCTACAGCCCGTGAGCCACCGAGTGTACCGAAAAGCCGCCCTTCCCGGCTGCCACACTGTTCTCACGTACGGTGACAGGGTCGCTGGTAGCGGGTAGGGCTCGGCGCACCGGCCGACGGACCACCGTACGCCGGGCTCAGCGGCACGGAAAATAACGGGCCAAAGGGAATTCAGCTCCAAATCGGAAATGTACCGGCGCGCCATGGGACCCCTCCCCCACGCACCCGACGAGGACACTTCGCCCGGTTTGTCACCAGCCGATATTCACGGTCAGTAATCACGTCGGCGCTAAAAGTGATCTTATTAATGGTGCGATCAATTAATGCGTCCACGGTGGTCGCAAAGCGCCTCTGATCAGCTACTCTAATGCACACGTCACACGATCGGGAGTCCGGGAGCCCCGCGTCCGTCGCGGGTTCCGGCGCCTCGACCGTCACTGCCGGTAATGCGGAAGATCGCCTCGAGAGGCGTTACGAGATCGTTTTTAAAGGCCGCTCAGCAGCGGGTTCGCCCGCGACCGCGGCGACCGAGGAGTGCCGCCGACACCCGCGGGTGTCGCACAACAGAAAAGGCATCAGGGCCGCCCCCATCTCCGACCGGGGACTGTTGGCGCAGCCGGCGGTAGACGCGGGCGGCCCCCTCCTCCATCGAACCTGCCGGTTTCGGGAACAGACAAGGCTCGCGGGAGTTCATGAAATGGCTATTTCACGCATTTTGCCGCCATTGCACTGGCCACACGGCGGTCACGGGTTGCCATCGCGTCCTACCGTACGCCACCGGCGGTCCGCCGGTCGGAGGTTTGGCGCTTCCGACCGCGGGGAACCGCCCACGGCCACCGGCGGTCGCCATGGATGACATGGGGACACGGTCGTCGGCCGCCACGAGCGGGACATCGGGCGCGGCCGCCGTCCTGGCCGGGGCGCCTCCGTCCTCGACCGTCACCGACGACGGGACACCACCGGTGGCGGCCACCATGGACGAACGGACGTCGTCCGCGCGCAAGGGGGGCGCGTCCTCGCCCGCGCGGCACCGCCACGCCCGTCCCCGCCCCCGGCGGAACCGCGGCGTCCTGTACGTCGCCGGTGGACTGTTCGGGGCGAGCGGGACCGGATGGTGGCTCTCGGAGGCCCGCCACGACGGCCTGCACATCACCGGCCTGCGCCTGCCACCGTCGGTGGTGCTCTGGGGCCTGGTCGGGCTGGCCGGCTGGGGGACGATCCTCCTCCTCGGCGAACTGACGCTGTTCGTCCTCGCGATCGTCAACGTCGCGGATCGTGAGGTGCACGACCGCTGCCGCAACCTGATGATTTTGTGGGGATACGTCCTGACGCTCGGCACGCCCCGCCTCTTCCGGAGACTGCCCGCGCAGTTCGCCCAGCTGTTCACCGAGGAGGGGACGGCCTCCCGGCCCACACGGCCCGCCCGCGACCGGCCGGCCGGCCGACGACCGCGCCGTACCCGGCCGCCACAGGACCGAGGATAGGGACCGAGCGTGCCTACGATCACCGCCCACGCGTGCACAACCGGGGTCCGGGAACCGGTACGCTACGCGAGGGACGTTGTGGGATCGGCGGTCATCCGCTCTTCTCCGGCGCACGCGGGCGTAGCTCAATGGTAGAGCCCCAGTCTTCCAAACTGGCTACGCGGGTTCGATTCCCGTCGCCCGCTCCAACGACAAGGCCCAGGTCAACCGGCATCCGGCGACCTGGGCCTTCGATTTTCGACCGGCCTTACGCGTGTAGGGCGCTCCCCCATCGCTCCTGAGGCATGGTCCGCTTCCCTGACGGGTGCGCGAGGCAGAGGGGATGACCCGGCGCGAGCGCGTCGCTGCGCGAAGCAGGATCAAGAACCCGTGTCGGCCCCGGGTGCGGCTGGATGGAAGTAGACGGTCACGCTGCACCGTTGCTCCCGTGATCGGGCCGCTGGACGTGTTCCCGACGGCTTGGGGTGGGGACATGGCAGGCACGGTGTCCCTCTCCAGGTCCCCCAGGTTCGCGCAGGTCAGAGGCGGGTTGGAGGCACGGGGGCGTCCGGCTCAGTTCAGGCGGGCTCGGAGGAGGCAGAACTCGTTGCCTTCGGGGTCGGCCAGGACGTGCCATGGCTCCTCGCCGGTCTGGCCGATGTCGGCCGGGCGCGCCCCGAGTTTCAGAAGGCGTTCGAGTTCGGCGTCCTGATCGCGGTCGGTGGCGTTGACGTCGAAGTGCAACCGCAGCCTGCCCGCCTTGGGCTCGGTCGTGGGGATGAAGACCAGAGTCGGCTGCAACCCGCCGAATCCCTCCTGCGGTCCGATCTCCACCGCGCCTTCGTCGTCGGTGTCGAGCACGATGAAGCCCAGCACCTCGCACCAGAACTCCGCCAGCGATTGCGGATCCCGGCAAGGGATTATCAGTTCGGAGATGCGACAAGCCATGACCGGCACCCTACGAGGCCACAGGGCCGCCCACCACCGGATTCCTGGCCGCCTGCTTCCCAGCGGTCTTGAGAGCGTCGCCCAGGGCCTTGGCGATCATCCTGTCTCGGTCCTGGCTTGCGCGCTCAAGCGGCGGCAGCTTCGCCGAGGGGATGCGGAAGGCCGAGGGTGACACGGCGGTAGGCGATGGCGGCGAGAGCGAACGCCAGGCCACCGACGGTGAAGAGCACGTCGGTGGCTCCGTTCGCGAACAGGTACCAGAACGAGGGGTGCGAGGTTCCCAGGGTCTGTGCCGTCGTCAGCCCAGTGAATCCTTTCGGCAGGATCCCGGTGACCCGGACCAGATCGTCTCCGACACCCGAGACCCCACGTGCCGCGAGGAGCACGGCTCCCGTCCACGCGGCGGAGAGAAGCATCCATCGAGGGACCCGCCGACCCCACGGCTGAGCCAGGGCCAACGGCAGCAGGGCTCCGACGATGACCATGAGAACGACGATCAACGAGAACACCTGAACGACGACCTGCCCGGCCCCATGCTGATCCGAAGCGGAGGGGAACTCGAGGCCGGTGATGTACCAGACGACGTGCCAGGCCAGAAAGACCATCACCCAGGCGAACGCCATATAGGCGGTCCTTCGATTAGCGCGCAGGACATCGTCGCGCCTGCGGCGATCCGGCGATGTCCGGTCGGCTCGCCGCGGTCGGGCATACGAGGCGAGCAAGCCTCCGAGGGGTTTCACATCGTCGATCATCATTCGGGCCACCGCATCGGCACGTCCCCCTTCCGGGGGGTGATGCTCCCCTGAAAGGCGGAGACGGCTTCGCACAGCTCGCCATCGTCCCTCGTGCCCGTCCGTGCCGTGGGTCGGGGAAGTGGAGATCCCGATGCCCGCGGCCAGTCGCCGGGTTCCGAAAGAACCACGGGAATCACCCGCTTGCCGACGCAAGCCGCTTCCGGACGGTCACCCCCTGCAAACCCATACAGACAAGATCGGATGGCATGGCCTGCGCCAGCCGTCCCAATGGTCAGGAGTGCCTGATGGCAAGGGAAACGCACGTCACGGTCACGAACGGTCCCGGGGCCGAGTCGACCGCGCTCCGGGAAGGGGCCGAGAAACTCGGAGTCGGTGTGCAGGAAGTGACGACCGTACCTGCGGGCTACCAGGACGGTCTGGGCGCCGGCGTCACCTACAAGGTGACCACCGAAGGCCGCTGACGCATCGCTTCAGAGGGTCCGCCCACCGGTGAGCCCAAGCATGGACGGTCCTTCCTCTCCGGGGAAGGACCGTCTCCTTGGGTGCCGCAAAGAGGTGTCCGGCCAAGGCCTCCGGCCTTCCACCGCCGCCCGGATCTCATCAGCGACCAGACCGCAGGACCTGCGAGCAGCGAGAACACCTGGTCCTGCCGACCATCGACGAACTGCGAACGCTCGACGACCACCGTCTGTCTCCCCCATCACTCACATCAGCCGCCGGAGGTGTTCCCGACGGCCGGCGCGTAGGGACGCCGTGGAGGACCTCACGCTCGTGCACCGAAGGGCTCGAACCGCGGGGGCGGCTGTCAGTCCCCATTCGTAGGATCACCGCATGTCCGATGCCTTCACCGTCTTGTGGACCCATGACACATGTCGTGCGCTGCGCAAGGCGGGTCGCGTGGGTGAGCGGCCGCCAGTCGCCTTCAGTGGTGTCCACTCCTCTCTGCCCGCCTGGTCGGGGGCACGCGTTGGGGACGAGGTGTACGCGCTGCACGTCAACCGGTGCGTCGTGTACGTGGTGACTCGGATGCGGGTGATCGACATGGAGCGGCGCGACTGCTGCGGCACCGAGCCGGCGACATGGCGGGATCCGGCTTTCGCCGGGCACGGTGACTGGTCGATGCTCGGCGTCGACGGCTGCGGCGCAGCAGCGGTGCACGTGGACGCGACGCCGGTGCGCTTCGACACGCCGATTCCGGGTGAGCTTCTGACAAGGCTCGAATGGCGTAACCGCCGAGGGCGGACACGCACGTTGAAATACGTGGTGGACGGCCGTCTCGAACGCTCGATCAGCCTCCAGGGGTTCTACCGTCTGGTCGCCGAGTCCGCTGCCGAGCTAGCGGAGCTCTCCGGCGACGCGGTGTAGACGGGCTGCCCGGCCCACATCCGTGTACTCACGCGACAGGTCCGGGGCCGCGCGGACTCACAGCTTGCCGTCGATCAGCACGGGGCGGTGGCCCTCCAGGCGCCGGGCGAACTCTTCGACGAACTCCGGTCGAAACGGGGGCCAGTTCCAGAATGTGAAGCCCAGGTGACCGAAGACGAAGTAGTCATCGGCCCACTTCCATGCGGTCGGCTGCACCCGGCGTGAGCACGCCGGGCAGGGGATGACGACGTCGCGGCCTTCGTCCCAGCCATGTACGACGTCACGGAAGGGCTCCCATGCCGCATCGTCGAGCTGGAAGTACTCGTCGACCAGTTCGATCTCCCTTGAGCAGTACGGACAGGTCACGGCCCTGGGCTCGCCTTGTCCGCCGTCGAAGACGGTACGGGTCGTGGTGATGTCCAGGCCATTCGTCCACACGTCCTGCCAGGGGGTGCTCCAGCCGGAGGCGTCCACGGCCTCATCGGCGCGTGGGCCGGGCGGATACCCGAGATCGCTGACCAGCACACAGTCGGTGCGATCCGCCAGTATGACGCTGGAAGAGATCAGCCAGTCCCGTACCTCCGAGGCCAAGGCGGCTGCGTTCTGCGGTGCCACCTGCACGTCGACGATCGTCTGAAACCAGTCCCCCACGACGACTCCCTGCTCATCACTCTCATCACCGCGAACGGTGCGAACCTACGGCAGGGAACCGATGAACATGCCCGGTGCGGGCAGGCCCTCTTCCCGAGGCCTCGGGAAGAGGGCCTGCCCGCAGCGCTTCACAGGAAGCGCTGCAGCATGACGACGAAGTCGTCATATCCCTGTTCGCGGAGATATACGAGAAACACGTCCATCGGTGGAAGGTTGCTCCGATAGGGCGCTGAAGACGGGCCCGCGTACAGCCCGCCGCCAGGCCCTGCGTATAAGCCACCTCCAGGGCCCGTGTAGAGGCCACCGCCAGGACCGGTGTACAGCCCGCCGCCCGGACCGGTGTACAGACCCCCGCCGGGCCCCGCGTACAGTCCGCCCCCGGGGCCGGCATAGAGGCCGCCGCCGGGACCGGCGTACAGTCCGCCGCCCGGACCGGTGGACCTCCCACCGCCCGGGCCGGTGTACTCGCCGCCGCCGGGACCGGCGTAGAGGCCGCCGCCCGGACCCGCATAACGGTCCCTGGGCCACATGTTGATAATCATGCGGCGAGTGTAAGAGCGGTGCCTGACGCCGGGTACTGACGGGAACGACAGACAACGCCGTACGGCCACGGTCTGCGACGTCTCGTCGAGCGTCCGAGCGAGGCTTCCGTCGCGGTCACCCGGGCGTGCCGCCTTCGTGAACGCCAAAGAGGCCGCCGCCGGGCCCATGCGAGCGAAATGCTCGGTGAGCAGGGGGAACTGGGCGGGGATTCGGGCAGGTCTCCCGTATTCGTACTCGCATTCACCGAGCGTTCGGCACCCATGCGGCCGGACTCGCGCCGATCACGGGCTGTTTCGGCTGGGCGTTGCCCGTCCGTACCGCCGGCCTCGAGCGGTGACCTTCAGGGTGAACGGATACCGCCTGTCGGAGCTGGTCGAAGACCCTGTCGCGGTCGAGCGTTCGTTGGCTCGTCTCGCCAAGGTGCTGGTGGACGCCCAAGCCCACGTGATCCAGCGGGGCCCGCCCGACCTGGCGGATCATCTCGCCGACTTGACCCGCCGGTTGCGGGCCGACGGAGACGCGATCGACGACGCTTTCGATCACGCTTTCCGGGAGGTCACGAGCGCGGCCGCCGACGCCTGTACGGAAGCCGTCCGGCGGAGTGGCATCTCCTCACCGGAAGACGGTGAGGCGCGGATGTACCAGGTGCTCACGTGAAGCCTCGTGGACCTGGTGACGGTCCGCATCGGCGGTCATGGCACCTTCGAGCATCAGGCGGGGGATCCGGCCAAGATCGATGAGGGGCCGGTTCCGAATACTCGGTGAACACCGGAACTGGGTGGAGATTCGGGCAGGTCGTTCGGATTCGTACTCGCGTTCACCGAGCGTACGGCGCCCATACGGGCAGGAGCCGGCGCGTTGACCAGGACGGCGCACGGCCGGACGACGCACGGCCGAGCAGCGCACGGCGGGGCGGCGCACGGCGGGGCGGCGCACGGCGGGGTGGGCTTGCCTCTGACGTATGGGTCAGGGGTTAGCGTCTCGGCGCCCTGTCACCCGGTCGAATCCGTCAGAGGAGCGTTAGATGTCCGATCTGCCGTCCGTTTCCCGTGAAGTGCGTCTCGTGACCGTCCCCTCCGGGTTGCCGCGGCCCGAGGACCTTGCCGTCGTGGAGGCGCCGCTGCCGGCCCCCGGCCCCGGCGAGGTCGTGCTGCGGAACCGGTTCTTCACCGTGTTCGCGTCCCTGCGCACTCTGCTCGGAGGCGGCGTGGAGGGAGCGCCGTTCCCTCCGGTCCGCCCCGGGGACGCTTTGTTCGGTCCGGCGATCGGTGAGGTGGTCACCGCGCCGGACTCCGGCGAACTGCGCGTCGGCGACCTGGTCTCCCACTGGTGGGGCTGGCGCGAGTACGCGGTCGTGCGAGTGGCCGACTGCTCGCCCCTCGCCGGTGCGCTGCCCGATCCGGTCATGAATCTGTCGCAGGGCCGGACCGTGTACGGGGCGCTGACGCGCGGTGCCAGGCTGCGGCCGGGTGACACCGTCTTCGTCTCCGGCGGCGCCGGGGCCGTCGGCTCCCTGGCCGGGCCGATCGCCCGGCTGCTGGGCGCCGGACGGGTGATCGGTAGCACCGGATCCCCGGACAAGGCGAAGCGGATGGTCGCCGAACTGGGCTACGACGCGGTGGTCGTGCGCGGGGAGGGCGCCCTCGTCGGGCAACTGGCCGCGGCGGCCCCCGACGGCATCGACGTCCTCTTCGACAACGTCGGCGGTGAGGACCTGCGGGCCTCCGTGGCGACGGCGCGGGCGGGAGCGCGGTTCGTCCTGGTCGGCGCGCTGTCGGGGCAACTGGCCGTGGACGGCACCGGCGCCACGGCACCGGTGGAGCTCGACTCCTACCAGCTCGTCCTCAAGCAGATCACGATGCTCGGGTACAGCGCCGGAAACGATCCGGACGTTCAGGCCGAGTGGACCGACCGGTTCGCCGGCTGGGCGCGGTCCGGCGCCATCGGCTTCCCGTACGTCCGCGTCGACGGCATCGATGAGGCGCCCAGGGCGTTGCACGAGTTGATGATCGGACGGCACCTCGGCACCGTCGTGGTTGCCTTGTGACCCCGGAGGACGAATGCGGATCGGCGACGCGGCGGCAGCGGCCGGGACGACACCCCGCGCCTTGCGCTTCTACGAGCAGAACGGCCTGCTGCCGCCTCCTCGGCGGACGGCCACGGGGCAGCGCGAGTACACCGAGCGAGAGGTCGCGCGGGTCCGCGTCATCCGTGGCCTGCTGGCGCTGGGGTTGAGCGTCGCGGACCTGCGCGAATGCCGGGACCGTCTGGACCTGCTGGACGGCGACGCGCTCCCGCCGTACGGAGGGCCGGGAGCGTGCGCGCGGCCCAGCGGCGTCGCGGACCGGCGGCTCGCCGCCCTGGACGACGAGATCGCCCGCCTGACGCGGCTCCGGGACCGTCTCGCGGCCCGGATCGACACGCGCACCCCGCCGGTGCGGACCGGGCCGTGACCGGCGGGCGGTCCCCCGCGACGTAAGGCGGTCCGAACTGGCGACCCCGTACGGCGCGGGCAGTGCCATGGGCGCTGCGGTCCGAACCGGCGGCGCCGTACGCGCCTCAGTCCGAGCCGGCGCCCCGTACGGCGTGGGCGGTGCCGTGCGCGCCGGGTCAGTCGCCCTCGCCGACACGGAGCGTGCCGTGCACCGATCCGGTGTCACGGTCCTCCCACAGCATGGTGCCGAGGGAACGCAGCATGGAGACGGCGGCCGTGTTCGAGACGTGCGTCTCGGCGATGATCGCGCTGGCCCCGTGCGCACGAGCCTCGTCGATCAGCAGGCAGATCGCCTCCCTGCTGTAGCCCTTACCGCGGGCCGAGCGGGCGAGCCAGACGTGCGCCTGGACCGCGCCCGGCGCCTCGGCGTGCGTGAAGCGCGCGCCGCCGACGAGCCGGCCGTCCACGAGCACCGCGTAGGCCGCCCCACCCGCCGGCCGGTGGAACTCGGCGAAGGCGGCGCGGCGCGCGTCGGTCCACCCGGGCGCCCCGGGTTCACCGGGCATGACCTCGTGCGGGTCGGCGTCGGCGACCGCGAGCTCGAGCAACCTCGGCAACAGGTTGTCGTCGACCGGTTGCAGTGTGACAGTGCTCATATCCGCAGACTGCCAGGTCGGCGCGACGGTGGCGGGGAGGCACGGCCCGGGAGAGGTCACTTCCGCCGGCACCCCGCCCGGTAAGGCGCACTTCCGCCGGCGCCGGGACCGGACGGCCGTCACTTCCGCCAGATGAGGACCAGCGCGCAGTCGTCGTCGCGGGCGGCGGCCATCTCGGTGACGAGCTCGGTCGCGCCCTCGCGGAACCCGCTGGGGACCAGGCGCTCGACCGCCCCGAGCAGCCGGTCGATGCCGGCGTCGAGATCACGGCCGGGCGCCTCCACCAGGCCGTCGGTGTACAGCAGCAGCGCGTCGCCCGGACGGAGCCGGCCGCGCTCCGGCTCGGCGCTCATCTCGGGGACGACGCCGAGCACGATGCCTTTGGCCGAGCTGACCCGCCAGGTGCCGCTGCCCGCGTCGAACTGCACGGCGGGCGGGTGGCCCGCCGACTCGACGACGTACTCACCGGTCCGCAGGTCGATGGTGAGGTGCACCGCGGTGACGAACCCCTCGTCCCACCGCTGCCGGTGCAGGTAGGCGTTGCAGGCGGACAGGAAGCGGTCGGGCTCGATGGATCCGAGCAGCCCGCCGAACGCGCCGGAGAGCATCAACGCGCGCGTGCCGGCGTCGACGCCCTTACCGGACACGTCGACCAGGGCGACCTCGAGCGTGTCGTCGCGGCAGACCGAGACGAAGAAGTCGCCGCCGAAGGACGAGCCGCCGGCCTGGAGCAGGACCACCTTGGAGTCCCAGCCGCTCGGCAGTGCGGGCATCTCGCCGTGGCGGCGCAGCCGGTCGCGCAGCTCCAGCAGCATCAGCTCGCCGCGCAGGCCCTTGACCCCGATCTGCTCCCGGCTGCGGGCGAGCGTCGTCGCGAGGACCGCCGTGACGAGGATGGTCCCGACGACGCCGGGGCCGACCCGGGAGAATCCCATGGCGATCGCGTCGTACAGCAGGGCGGCGGCGACCACGCCGAGGAGCACCCCGAGGCTTCGGACGCGCAGGAGGAGGCCGCCGGCCAGCACGGTCAGGACGACGGCGCTGGGCGAGAACCAGGTCTGTGAGGCCGGCGCGGAGATCCCGATCACGACGGTGACGGTGACGAGCGCGGCGAGCGCGTTGCGATCCTGCGTGAGCTGGCCGCGCTGGAGCCACTGGTACAGCCGCACGAGGACCGGGATCCGGCGCAGGAACGCGCGGACCCTCGGCGGCAGGAGCTGGACCAGGCGGCTAAGCATGATGCGGGCACTGTATCGAGCATCGCATGATCCGTGCTGAGGCACGGTGGACAGGATTTGCCTCTCGGCCGTCCGAAACACCGGTGGATCACGCGACCGGCGCGCCGCCTCGGCCGCCGGAGAACGGGTGTGCCGCCGCGTGTGTGTTTTCCGGCGGCCCATCGAGGGGAGACCTAACGGATCATCGGATCTTTCGGAGGTGACGGATGGGACAGGCCATGCGTGTCACGGTCGGCGCGGCGATGCGGGCCCGCGACGTCTCACGCGACCGTTCGGAGGACGAGGCGCCGAAACTCTCAGCCGCTCCCCCGCAGCCCGCCAAGCCCCGCCGGGGAGAGAAACGGCGACTGGCGAAGCGCCGCGCCGCCACACAACTCTGATCCGCGGCCGTCCCCCGAGGCCGCCCCGGCCGGACCGGGCCGCCCCAACCGGACCGGACCGCCCAGCGGGACCAGGCACCCCAGCCGGACCGGACGCTGCGTCTTCCCGCGGGTTCGGCCCTTCCGCACCGCGGGTCGGGCCGTTCCCGCCTCCTACGTCTCGCTCCACGCCGGTCGGCCTTCTTGACGGCCCGCGCGACCCGCGCCGAGCCGGCCGGCCCTCCGACCTGATCCAGGCCGCTCGCGCCGACCTGGCGCCGCGCCCCGGGTCCGCCGCCGGAGTCAGTCCGACAGGCGGGGGAGCTCGCCCGTCTCCTCGTAGGCCGTCAGCATGGCGATGCGCCGTACGTGGCGCTGCTCGCCGGAGAACGGCGTGTCGAGGAAGATCTCCACGAACCGGGTGGCCTCGTCCGTGGTGTGCATGCGCGCACCGACGCTGATGATGTTCGCGTCGTTGTGCTCGCGGCCGAGCCGGGCGGTCTCCTCGCTCCAGGCCAGTGCGGCGCGTACGCCGGGGACCTTGTTGGCGGCGATCGCCTCGCCGTTGCCGGAGCCGCCGATGACGACGCCGAGCGATCCGGGCTCCGCGGCGGTACGGGCGGCCGCGTCCATGACGAACGGCGGATAGTCGTCTTGGGGGTCGTACTCCTTGGGACCACAGTCGACCGGCTCGTGCCCCTGCTCGGTGAGCCATCCGATCAAGTGCTGCTTGAGTTCGTAGCCCGCGTGGTCGGAACCGAGATAGACGCGCATGCGGCAAAGTCTGTCAGGTCGCCGCCTCCCGCCGTACGTCCGGGGGCTCGACGCCGTACGTCCGGGGGCTCGGCGCGGGACCGTACGGAGGACGCGGGCCGTCAGGACGGGTCGGAACCGGGCTCGCGCCGCCACGGCTCCGGGTCGAGGGTGCGGTCCTCCGACCTGCCCGGCGCGGGTCGCTCGGGCGGTTCCGCGCCCCTTCCCTGCTCCGGCGGCGCGGGCCGGCCGGGGGTCGCGGACGGGTCCGTGGAAGGGCCGGGCTCCGGCGGCGGGCGGGTCGGCCGTCGTCCACCAGGGGTCCTGTCCCGGAGGTCGCCCCGGGGCGTACGGGGGCGGAGGAGGGGCCTGGGCCGGTCCGGCGTCCGGTGGGAGCGGACGCGCCGTGGGGGGCGGGGTGGCCGGGACCTCGCCGAACCCCGGGTAGGGCGCGGGCGGCGGGAAGGCGCCCCGGCCCGGTTGCGGCGGGGCGTACGGAGCGGACGGGCCCCCTGGCGGCGCGGGCGTGCGCCGGCCCAGGTTCAGGCCGATGAGGACGCCCAGGCCGGTGAGCCAGCCGAGAAAGAGTCCGTAGCCCAGGCCGGCGGTCAGGTTCGACCAGGTGAACTGCCAGGCCACGGTGCCGGGCAGTGGCTCGGAGGCGTTGAACAGCACGCCGCGGATCAGGCCGGCGAGTGCGCCGGCGACGATGGTCGCCCACCAGCCGCAGACGATCGCCCCGAACGCGCCGCCCCGGGCCTCCCCGCCGGCGCCCGCCGGGACGGGCGCCCACCCCGGCCCGCCGACGCGCGGGGCGAAGGAGCGGACCGCCGGAACGATCAGCAGCGCGGTGACCACCACCAGGACGAGCGTGCCCACGTCGGCCGGCAGCAGGGTGGCGGCCCGCAGCGGGCTGACGCGCCAGCTTGGGAACGTCAGGAACCGCACGACGGGCCCGATCTTCTCGTTCGTGAAGCCGTCGTGCCGGAGGATCGCGTCGGCAACCCACTGGTTGCCCAGGAGGACGGCGACCACGAGGACCGCGCCGACGCCGCCGATGACCGCCCCGATCACCCGAGATCGCATGGCGGGACACTAACCCGCCGCGGAATCCGCCGGAAGACCCTTCAGAATTGCAGCGACTTGACCTCCAGGAACTCCTCCAGCCCGTACCGGCCGAGCTCGCGCCCGAGGCCGGATCGCTTGTAACCGCCGAACGGCGCCGAGGGGTTGAAACGGCCTCCGTTGATCTCGATCTGACCCGCCTTGATCCGGCGCGCGACCGCGACGGCGTGGTCGCGGTCCGCCGACCAGACCGCCGCCGCGAGACCGTACGCGGTGTCGTTGGCGATGCGCACGGCGTCGTCCTCGGAGTCGTAGGCGAGGATCGACAGGACGGGCCCGAAGATCTCCTCGCGGGCGATCGTCATCGACGGCGTGACGTCCGCGAAGACGGTGGGCGGCACGTGGTAGCCGGGGCGGAGCGAGGTCTCCGCGCCGCCGGTCACCAGGCGCGCGCCCTCTTCCACGCCCTTCTCGATGTAGTCGCGGACGCGGTCGAGCTGGGCGCGGGAGGCGAGCGGGCCGAGCCGGGTGCCCTCGTCGAACGGGTCGCCGGGGGTGTAACGCTCCGCCGCCTTGGCCGCGAGCGCCACCGCCTCGTCGTACAGGGCGCGGGGCACCAGCATGCGGGTGAGGGCGTTGCACGTCTGCCCGGAGTTGACGAACGCCTTGGCCACGCCCACTTTGACGGCCAGGGGAAGGTCCGCGTCCGGGAGGATGAGGTTCGGCGACTTGCCGCCCAGTTCGAGCGCGACGCGTTTGACGGACGCGGCTGCCAACTCGGCGACGCGCCGCCCGGCCCGCGTGGAGCCGGTGAAGGACACCATGTCGACGTCCTCGTGGGCCGCGATGGCCTCGCCGACGACCGGGCCGGTGCCCGCGACGAGGTTGAAGACGCCGGGCGGGAGGCCGGCCTCGTCGATGATGTCGGCGAGCGCGTACGCGGCGAGCGGCGCGACCTCACTGGGCTTCAGGACGATCGTGCAGCCGGCCGCGAGGGCGGGGCCGACCTTGGCGACCACCTGGTGCAGCGGGTAGTTCCACGGCGTGATCGCGCCCACGACGCCGACCGGCTCGCGGACGATCACCGAGTTGCCGCAGCGCTCCCCCGCGAAGTCGTACGTCTCCAGGAGGTCCACGACGTCGGCCAGCACCGCGATCGGCGTACCGACGTGCACCTTCTGCGCCAGCGCGTACGGCGCGCCCAGGTCGGTCGCGATGATCCTCGCGAGGTCGTCCTGGCGAGCCTCCAGACCGGCCAGGATCGCCCGGAGGTACGCGGCGCGGTCCTCCGGCGTCGTCGCCTCCCAGTCCGCCTGAGCCCGGCGCGCCTGGGCCACCGCCCGGTCGGCGTCCGCCGCCGTGCCCGCCGGTATCCGGTCGATGACCTGCTCATTCGCGGGGTTGATGACGTCGATCGTCGCCGTGGCCGTCGAGTCCGCCCACGCCCCGCCCACATAGATCACATCGCGCATGTCCTCCATCCTTCCCCCGGTCGCCGAGCGCCGACCAACCGTCCAGGTGAGGGATATGGGTCCCCGTCCGAAGCCCGGCCGACGGGGTCGTGGCGGCCCCGCCGGCATACGAACGGCTGTTGCAAGTGTTTTGCAATAGGGATTGAATGGCGGAAAGGGGGCGCCTTCCCGCGCTCACGACCGGCACGAGGAGGACGGATGACGACGGTGCGGTCCACGACACGTACCCGGCTGGGCCGGGCGGAGTGGGGACGCCTCGCCGGGATGGCCGGCTTCGTGGCGCTGTTGCACGTCGTCGGCTGGGGGATCCTGCTGCTCCTCGTGGTGCCCGGGCACTACCACCTCGGCAACGGCAAGCTGTTCGGCGTCGGGATCGCGCTGACCGCGTACGCCCTCGGCA
This sequence comes from Actinoallomurus liliacearum, assembly GCF_039542035.1. Taxonomy (NCBI): domain Bacteria; kingdom Bacillati; phylum Actinomycetota; class Actinomycetes; order Streptosporangiales; family Thermomonosporaceae; genus Actinoallomurus; species Actinoallomurus liliacearum. Next base: position 171,311 of record NZ_BAABHJ010000026.1, on the reverse strand, counting down.
TGCGGCACGCGTTCGACGCGGACCACCTCGCCGCGATCGACAACACCACCCGCAAGCTGATGTCCGACGGCCAGCGCCCCGTCTCGGTCGGGTTCTGGTTCTCGCTCGGGCACTCCTCGGTCGTGTTCACCGCCTGCGTGCTGCTCGGCTTCGGCATCAAGGCGCTGTCCAACGGGATCTCCGACGAGGGCTCCGGACTGCACCAGATCACCGGCACGATCGGCCCGACCGTGTCCGGCACCTTCCTCGCCATCATCGCGATCATCAACCTGGTGATCCTCATGGGGATCATCAAGGTGTTCCGCGAGATGCGCGCGGGTGTCTACGACGAGGCGGCGCTGGAGGAGCAGCTCAACAACCGCGGCTTCATGAACCGCATCCTGGGCCGCTTCACCAGGGCGATCACCAAGCCGTGGCAGATGTACCCGCTCGGCTTCCTGTTCGGGCTGGGCTTCGACACCGCCACGGAGGTCGGCCTGCTGGCCCTCGCCGGCTCCGCCGCCGCCGCGAGCTCTCTTCCCTGGTACGCCGTGCTGTGCCTGCCGATCATCTTCGCGGCCGGCATGTCGCTGTGGGACAGCATCGACGGCACGTTCATGAACTTCGCGTACGGCTGGGCGTTCTCCAACCCGGTCCGCAAGATCTTCTACAACATCGTCCTGACCGGCGTCTCGGTGGCCTTCGCGTTCGTGATCGGCGGCACCGAGCTCCTGCAGGTCGCCCAGGACCGGTTCGGGCTGCACGGGGGCTTCTGGGACTGGGTCTCCGGCCTGGACCTCAACACGGCCGGTTTCGTGGTCACGGGCCTGCTCCTGGTGGTCTGGGCGGGAGCGCTGGCGGTGTGGAAGTTCGGCCGGATCGAGCAGCGGTGGTCGGCCGCCCTCCAGGACTCCGACGCCTGAGCGGGTCTACGCTCGGCGCGTGAGTATGCCGGAGTCGCAACAGCCCCAGCCGCTTCCCGACAGCGCCAGGTCCCGCCTCGCCGCCGCGTCTCAGGGCCGGCCGTGCTTCACCTCCGACCTGTCGGTGAACGAGTTCGTGCTCACCACGCAGGCCGGGTTCGAGCCGCTCGGCCTGGTGATGGGGACGTGCATCTACCACATCGGCACGCAGCCGACCCGGTGGAAGGTGAGCCAGGAGCTCTCGGTCCTGACCCAGGCCATGTACAACGCGCGCGAGCTGGCCATGGCCCGCATGGAGTCGGAGGCGGACGCGCTCGGCGCCGACGGCGTGATCGGCGTCGAGATCCGGTCCCGCCAATACGCGTTGTCCTCCGACGTCATGGAGTTCGTGGCGGTGGGCACGGCCATCCGGGGCGACCCGGCGCTGCGCACGCCCGCGGGCCGGCCCTTCACGTCGCACCTCTCCGGGCAGGACTTCTGGACGCTGATCCAGCACGGCTGGGCGCCGCGCGCGATGGTGCTGGGCACGTGCGTCTACCACGTCGCCCACCTGTCGTTCCGACAGGTCCTCCAGAACGCCGGGCAGAACACCGAACTCGACACCTACACGCAGGCGGTGTACGACGCCCGGGAGATCGCCATGTCCCGGTTGCAGTACGAATGCCAGCAGGTGGGAGCGGACGGCGTGGTCGGCGTCTCGGTGTCGGAGGACGACTGGATCTGGGGCGAGCACGCGGTGGAGTTCTTCTGCATGGGCACCGCCGTCAGCCGGTTCCAACCCGACGTCCGCCCGGTGAACCCGACGATGACCATGCCGCTCACCGACTGAGCCCCACCGGCTGGGCGCCGCCCGATGATCGTCCCCCCGGCCCCGCCGGCCGGAGTGGACGATCATCGGGGCGCCGCTCAGTCGAAGATCGGGTCGCGGGTGCGGCTGCGCTTGAGCTCGAAGAAGCCGTCGGTGCCCGCGACGAGGCGGACGCCGTCCCAGAGTTCGGCCGCGGCCTCGCCGCGCGGGATCGGCGACACGACGGGGCCGAAGAACGACGCGCCCTCCACCGAGATCACGGGCGTGCCGACCTCGTAGCCGACCCGGTCCATGCCGTCGGCGTGCGAGGCGCGCAGGGCCTCGTCGTACTCGTCGGTGTCGGCGGCGGACGCCAGGGCGCGGTCGAGACCGGCCGCCTCGAGGGCGTCCTCGATGACCTGGCCGACGTCCTTCCGCTGCTCGTTGTGGAAGCGGGTGCCGAGCTCGGTGTAGAGCTTGCCCAGCACCTCGGCGCCGTACTTCTTCTCCGCCGCGATGCACACGCGGACCGGCCCCCACGCCGTCTTCATGAACTCGACGTACTGCTCCGGCAGGTCGCGCCCCTCGTTGAGCACGGCCAGGCTCATGACGTGCCACCGGACGTCGATCGGCCGCAGCCGCTCGACCTCGAGGATCCACCGCGAGGTCATCCAGGCCCACGGGCACCTCGGGTCGAACCAGAAATCCACCGGCGTGCGCTCGGTGTCGGTCACCGCAACCTCCCACAATGCATCGGCGCGTCCTCCCGGACCGCCGTCGAATCGCCGGGGATCTCACGCCGAGATCACCGGCCCGTCTGCCGGGCTCCGGCGTCACCGCGACACAGGGGCCCGTAACCGGCAACCGACGCGTTCCGGTCGGCATTCCGCGAAGAGTTCGCCCACATCCGGGGGCGTGATCGCCGTGTCAAGGTTAGATGGGTGCTGGGGCGGCCCGCCGTACGTGCGGCCACCCCTCGAGCCGTACCGTTGGAAAGACCACGACGTCGTGAAACGAGGCGAGGAGTTCACTTGGCTGGCAATCTGACGCGCGATGAGGCGCGGGAGCGCGCCCGGCTGCTGACCGTCGAGTCGTACGAGGTCGATCTCGACCTCACGACGGGAGCGGAGACGTTCGTCTCGGACACCACCATCAGGTTCGGCTGCGCCGAGCCCGGCGCGTCCAGTTTCGTCGACCTCCACGACGCGACGGTCCGCGAGATCACCCTCAACGGCAAGGCGCTGGACCCGGGATCGTACGACCCGGAGAAGGGCCGCCTCCCGCTGCCCGGCCTGGCCGCCGAGAACGAGCTGCGGGTGGTCTCCGACAACGCCTACTCCCGCACCGGTGAGGGACTCCACCGCTTCGTCGACCCGGTCGACCAGGAGGCGTACCTCTACACGCAGTTCGAGACCTGCGACGCGCACCGCATGTACACCTGCTTCGACCAGCCGGACCTGAAGGCGCGGTTCGAGCTGAGCGTGACCGCGCCCGAGCACTGGCAGGTCATCACCAACAACGCGCCCGACCGGGCCGAGGGCGGCCGCTGGCACTTCCCGGCGACACCCGGGATCTCCACCTACATCACCGCCCTGGTCGCCGGCCCGTACCACGTGGAGCGCGACGAGTACGTCGCCGACGGCCAGCGCATCCCGCTGGGCGCCTACTGCCGGGCCAGCCTCGCCGAGCACTTCGACGCCGACGCGATCTTCGAGGTCACCAAGCAGGGCTTCGACTTCTTCCGCGACGTCTTCGCCCGGCCGTACCCCTTCGACAAGTACGACCAGCTGTTCGTGCCGGAGTTCAACGCGGGCGCGATGGAGAACGCCGGCTGCGTCACGTTCCTGGAGGACTACGTCTTCCGGTCGCGGGTCACCGACGCCGCCTACGAGCGCCGCGCCGAGACGATCCTGCACGAGATGGCGCACATGTGGTTCGGCGACCTGGTCACCATGCGCTGGTGGGACGACCTGTGGCTGAACGAGTCGTTCGCGACGTACATGAGCGTGCTCTGCCAGTCCGAGGCCACCCGGTGGAAGGGCGCCTGGACGACCTTCGCCAACCTCTGGAAGGCCTGGGCGTACCGCCAGGACCAGCTCCCGTCCACCCACCCGATCTCCGCCGACATCCCCGACATCCGGGCGGTCGAGGTCAACTTCGACGGCATCACGTACGCCAAGGGCGCCAGCGTCCTGAAGCAGCTCGTCGCCTACGTCGGGCGCGACAACTTCATCAGCGGCGTCCGCGCCTACTTCGACCGGCACGCGTGGGGCAACACCTCGCTGTCCGACCTGCTCGACGCCCTCGAAGAGACCTCGGGCCGCGACCTCACCTCCTGGTCCAAGGAGTGGCTGGAGACGGCCGGCGTCAACACGCTGCGCCCGTCGTACGAGATCGACGACGAGGGCCGCTTCACGTCGTTCGCGGTGCTGCAGGAGGCGCCGGAGAACCACCCGACGCTGCGCTCGCACCGCGTCGCGATCGGCCTGTACGACCGGACCGACAAGGGCATCGTGCGCCGCCGGCGGGTCGAGCTCGACGTCGTGGGCGCCCGTACGGAGGTCGCCGAGCTGGTCGGCGAGAGCCGCCCGGACCTGGTGCTGGTCAACGACGACGACCTGACCTACGCCAAGGTCCGCCTCGACGAGCACTCGCTGCGCACGCTCGTCGCCGGGATCGGCGAGATCACCGAGGGCCTGCCGCGCGCGCTGTGCTGGTCGGCGGCCTGGGACATGTGCCGGGACGCCGAACTCGCCGCGCGCGACTACGTCCGGCTGGTGCTGTCCGGCATCCGCGGCGTCACCGACGTCTCGGTGGCCCAGACGCTGCTGCGGCAGGCCCGGCTGGCGACCTCGCAGTACGCCGACCCGGCGTGGCGGGACACCGGCTACCGCCTGCTGGCCGACGAGCTGCACACGCTGCTGACCGAGGCCGAGGCGGGCTCTGACTGGCAGCTCTCCTACACCCAGGCGTTCGTCTCGGTCGCCGCCTCCGACGAGCACATCGCGTACGTCCGCAGACTCCTCGACGGCTCCACGACGCTTGAGGGCCTGGTCGTCGACACGGACCTGCGCTGGTCGCTGCTGCGCCGTCTCGTCGTGCGCGGCGCGGCGGGCGAGGACGAGGTCGAGGCGGAGCTGCGCCGCGACCCGACCGCCGCGGGCGAGCGGCACGCGGCCGCCGGCCGCGCCGCGGTCCCGACCGCCGAGGCCAAGGCCGCGGCGTGGGAGCGCATCATCGGCGGGGAGCTGCCCAACGCGCTGTTCCGCGCCACGCTCGGCGGTCTCGTCGACACCGACGACGTCTCGCTGCTGGAGCCGTACGTCGAGAAGTACTTCGCCGAGGTCGGCCGCGTCTGGTCGTCCTGGTCCAGCGACATGGCCAGCACGTTCGCCGAGAGCGCCTACCCGTTCCTGGTGATCTCGCCGGCCACGATCGACCGCACCACGGCGTACATCGAGGCGGAGAACCCGCCGTCGGCCCTGCGCCGCCTCCTCGTCGAGGGGCGCGACGGCGTCGGCCGCGCGCTGCGGGCGCGGGAGAAGGACCGCCAGAGCGCCTGAGGCACGAGAAAAGCCCCGGCCGGTGCGGCCGGGGCTTTTCCCTTGGTGCGTGGTGGCCGCGCCTCCTCGGGTGGCGGTGGTGGGCCGTGCGTCCTCGGTCAGGCGCGGTAGGCGGCGGCCGACCGCTGGCGCTGCCGGGTGCCGAGGACGTGCTCGACCAGGGTGATGAGCACCTGCTTGACCGACTCCCGCTCCCGAGCGTCACAGGTGATCACCGGGATGTGCGGTTCGAGGTCGAGCGCGTGACGGACCGCCTCGATGTCGGGCTGGGCCGCGCCCTCGAAGCGGTTGAGCCCGACGATGAACGGCATGCCGCGGCGCTCGAAGAAGTCGATCGAGGAGAAGCAGTCGGCCAGCCGCCGGGTGTCGACGAGGACGACCGCGCCGATCGCGCCCACGGCAAGTTCGTCCCACATGAACCAGAACCGCTTCTGGCCCGGCGTTCCGAACACGTACAGGACCAGTCCGTCGCCGAGCGTGATACGACCGAAGTCCATCGCGACGGTCGTGGTGGTCTTCTGCTCCACGCCGGAGGTGTCGTCGACGCCGACGCTCTGGGAGGTGAGCATCTCCTCGGTGCGCAGCGTCTGGATCTCACTGACGGTGTTGACCATGGTGGTCTTGCCCGCCCCGAATCCGCCGGCGACCAGCACCTTGACGGAGAGCTGGGTTCCCATCTGCATTTTCAGTACCCGCTTTCACTGGAACGGGCGCCGGGGTGGAGACGCGAGGAGACGGCGTCCGCTTCCGGGGCCATGGCTGCGGCGAACCAGGGCAGCCAGTCGGAAGTGCCGGTCGATACGGCCCGCTGCGGCGTCACTTGCAAATCTCCTCTTCCCTGCCTTTTTGTGTGCCGGTACGTCGTCCGGCGTCCGCCGGCGCGTCGCCCGGCGTCTCATGCGCGCCACCCGGCTCGTCACCCTGACCGCCGTCGCGGCAGGCCAGACCACTTGATCGCTGCGGTGGCACGGAAACCGGACGATCGCCGTGTCAGCCGACATGATCCCACCGTGAGCGAACCAAGATCCATCAAATGGAGTACGGATTTGTAACTCGGCCCTAACCTTGCCACGGCACGCCCGATTCACCGGGTTTGTCACTCTGGTGCGTGAGATCGGCCGCTACGGGCGGCCGGCCAGGTCCCCACGGCATGGCAAAGTTAACGGGTGGAGACGGCACGGGAAGTACTCACGACACTCGCCAGGCGCTACGCCTTCGGGGATCTCGCCGCTCTGTGCGAGGCCGGGGCGGCGGGGCTGCGACCGGATGTCGCCGCCGAGGTCCGGCTGCTGTGCTCGTTCGGGCAGCGGCTGATCGACCTGGACGCGGAGGACTTCGGCGTGCCGGAGGTCACCGGCGACCCGGTCGTCGACGCCCACAAGGTGCCCGACCACCTGCTCTCCCGCGCCCGGGCCAGCAGGATGCCGCAGTCCGCCAAGGAGCGCACGCGCGGCGCGCTGCGGACCCTGCGCCCGGCGTACGGCCTGCTGCTCGAGGTGATCGAGGCGCGGTGGCGGCGGCGGGAGATGGCGGCCCTGGTCGCCGCCCTGCACATCTCCGCCGAGTACCTCCCGCTGCTGGCCTGGGAGCCGGTCCTCGGCCACGCCGGCGATCCGGCGCTGCTGCCCGCGGCGGTCGGCGGCACGGGCAGCAGGTTCGGCGTCATGCCGCAGCCGGGCCGGCCCCGCGAGTGCGATCTGACGCGCCCCGAGCAGTCCGCCGCCGAGCGCGCGCTGCGGGTGGCCGGTGAGCCCGGCCCCGGCTGGCGCGCGTACCTCGACCGCCAGCACAGCACGCTCGCCTCCGCCCTCGGCCGCTGCGCGGCGTCCTGCCGAACCCCCTGCGACGTGATCACGCGCCTGTCCCCCGACGTGCTGGAGTCCCTGACCGCCCGCTGCCGGCTGGCCGGCGAGTTCTCCGACGGCGCGCTCGTGCGCCTGCGCCACGCTGCGCCGGTCGGGCACGGTTTCGGGGTGCCGAGCCCGGAGGAGGTCGAGGAGGCGTGGGGGCGCACCCGCCGGTCGGTCGGCAAGCAGCCGCTCGGCCGCGCGGTCGCCGAGCCCAGCACCGTCTACTGCCTGCCCGGTCTGCCCGAGCTGTTCTCGGCGGCGGCCGGGTGCCCGATCCTGCCCGACACCCTGCTGCACGACGTCGCCGCGCGCATCGTCGACGTCCTCGACCGCTAGGGCCTGTCTCAAAGCCCCACTGTCCTACTGCGCGGCGCCCAGGCAGCGCCTCGCCGCGTTGTCGCCCCACCCCACGAAAACGCGCAGGGACGGCTTCGCCGACCTCCGCGTTTCCGCGGGGACCCCGGCAGGAGTCGCCAGCCAACACCGGGCTGCCTCCCTCCTCCGCCTTGCGAGGCACCACCTGGGACACCGCTCGCTACGGACGGGGACTTTGAGACAGGCCCTAGGACCTCTCGCGCGGCCCCTCGTCCGTGGTCCCGGCCGTGGAGCGTGATCCACCTTCCCCCTGGCATACGGGAACGATCGCGGCCGGCAGCCGGGGATGACGGGGCAGGTCGTCGAGGAGCACCGGGTCGCCGGTCGCGTCCGCGAGGGGGATCCGCCAGTTCGGGTACTCGTCCGTCGTGCCCGGCTGGTTCTGCGTGCGGCGCTCGCCGACCGCGTCCGCCAGTGACACGCCGAGCAGCCGCGCCGGCGTGCGCGCGAGGAAGGCGTGCAGCGCCGCCGTCATGTCCGCGGCGTCCAGGCCGAGCGCGGTCAGCAGTTCCTTCCACTCGCCCAGGAACCGGGCGAGCTCGCCGTACTCCTCGGCCGCCGGACGGGTGAGCAGGCCGAGGCGTTCCCGCAGTGCGATGTGGTCGCCGTTCAGGTAGCCCTCGATGGGCGGCATGTCGTGGGTGGCCACGGTGGCCAGGCAGAGCTCCCGCCACCGCTCCGGCGGCAGCGGCGCGCCCTTCTCGTCGCGTTCGAACCACGCCATCGACGTGCCGAAGACCCCGCGTTCGGCGAACACGTCCCTCATGTACTCCGCCACGGTGCCCAGGTCCTCGCCGATGACCACCGCGCCGGCCTCGTGCGCCTCGTACAGCAGCTCGCCGAGCAGGTCGCCGTAGGGGTAGGAGACGTACGTCCCCTCGGCGGGCGAGGCGCCCCGCGGCACCCACCACAGCCGGAAGACCTGCATGGCGTGGTCGAGCCGGAGCCCACCCGCGTGCCGCAGGACGTGCCGGAGCATCTCGCGGTACGGCGCGTAGCCCGCCGCCGCGAGCCGCTGCGGGTGCCAGGGCGGCTGGCCCCAGTCCTGGCCGCGCTGGTTGAACTCGTCCGGTGGCGCGCCCACGCTCATCCCCGGCGCGAACAGGTCCTGGTACGCCCACGCGTCCGCCCCGCCGGGGTCCACCCCGACGGCCAGGTCGTGCACGATCCCGAGGTCCATGCCGGCCTCGCGCGCGGCGTCCTGGACGGCGCCGAGCTGCTCGTCGAGCCACCACTGCAGCCGGCGGTGGAACTCCACGCGGTCGGCGCGCCGCTCGCGCTCGGCGGCGACCGCCGGGGAGCCGGGGTCGTGCAGCTCGGCCGGCCAGGACGGCCAGTGGGACCCGTGCTCCTCCGCCAGCGCGGACCAGGTCGCGAACGCGGTCAGCGCCTCGCCCTCGCGCGTGCGGAACGCGGCGTACGCCGCCGCGCGGTCCGGGGCGAGCGGCACCTCGGCCAGGAGTTCCAGCGCCGCCCGCTTGGCCGTCCAGGCCGCGTCGCGGTCGATCTCGTCGGCCGTCCGCGACCGGGCCCGCCGCGGCGCGGCGAGCTCCTCGATCCGGCGCCGCGTCTCCGGGCCGGCCGTGGCGTACTCCGGGACGTCCTCCGGCCGTAGGTACAGCGGGCTGGTGTAGCGGCGGCTCATCGGCAGGTACGGCGAGGGGCGCACCGGCGGCGCCGGCTCGCCCGCGTGCAGCGGGTTCACCAGGACGAAGCCCGCGTCCAGCTCGCGACCGCTCCAGGCCGCCAGCTCCCGCAGGTCGGCGAGGTCCCCCATGCCCCACGAGCGGCTCGACCGGACGGAGTACAGCTGGGCCATCAGGCCCCAGCCGCGCGCGCCGGGGTCCGGTGCCCGCGACGGCGCGACGAGCAGCGGCGCGACCTCCTCCCGCTCGCCGCGCCGGGCTCGTACCCGATGCCGGCCGAGGGGCGTCCCGGGCGGCAGCCGGTACGCCGCACGGAACCCGGCGGCCTCCGCCGAGGTGGCGGGCGGCCGCCCCGTCACCTCGGAGGGCGCCGACTCAGCGGGCACGAGGCGGAGCTCCTGGCCGGTCGCGAGCTCGACCCACACCTCGGCGTCGTCCGCCGCGAGCAGGTCCTCCCCGGCGAAGACGACGGCGGTGGGCGGGAGCAGCCGGGCACGGCGCTCCCGGTCGATCCGCTCCCGCTCCCGGCGTACGGCCTCCGGCGAGGAGACGTCCGCGCCCAGCGCGCCGAGCACCGCCTTGATCGTCTTTTCCGGGACGTCGGCGGGCCGGCCCCGCCAGTCCGTATAGGAGGTCTCGACGCCGTACGCGGCGGCCAGAGCGTTCAGGTCCTCGGTGCCCGCTGCCACGATGTCGTCTCCCACGGTGCCCCCGTCCTCGGTGCCGGTTCCTGCCACGTTGGCTACGATGCCCCGTCGATCAGTCCCAAATCGGGGGATGGCGATGTGCCCAAGGCCGGGCCTCCTCCAGTTGCGCCGACAGGGCGATCAGGGTGGCCTCGTCACCCATCCGGCCGGCGAGCATGACGCCGATGGGCAGGCCGCCGTCGGTCCAGTGCAGGGGGACGTTCACCGCGGGCTGGCCGGTGACGTTGTACACCGAGGTGAACGGCGTGAAGAGCGTCTGCCGTACGAAGTTCTCCTCGGGCCCGACCTCGTCGAAGTACCCGACGGGGACGGGCGGCAGCGCGAGGGTCGGCTGCAGGATCACGTCGTACTGGTCGAGACGCGGCAGCCCCGTCCGTACCGCCAGTTGCAGGGCCGCCTGGGCGCGCAAGAGCTGCGGCGCGGTGATCGCGTTGCCGCGCTCGCGCAGGTAACGGGTCAGCGGGCGCAGCCGCTCCTCCCGGTCGGGCGGGACCGGGGTCATCGTGGCCATGGACGCCCAGAGCACCTCGAAGTGGGGCATCAACTCCTCCTTCCACGGAGTGTCGATGTCCTCCACCTCATGGCCCAGCTCCGCCAGCAGTTCGCTCGCGGCCTCGTACGCGGCCAGGCAGTCGGGGTGCACCTGGGCGGCGGAAACCGGGGGGACCGCGGTCCGGCCGACGCGCAGCCGTCCCGGCGCCCGGTCGGCGGCCTCGAGGAAGGTCCCCTCCGGGGGCGCGGCGCGGTACATGTCGCCTGGGGCGTTCCCGGCCATGACGTCGAGGAGCAGGGCGGCGTCCCGGACGGTCCGCGTGATCGGGCCGCTGGTCGACAGGCCGACGAGGTCGGGGACGATGGGGCCCTGGCTGATGCGGCCGCGCGTCGGCTTGATCCCGAAGAGGCCGCACACGCTGGTCGGAATCCGGATGGACCCGCCGCCGTCGCTGCCGTGCGCGGCCGGCGCGAGGCCGGCGGCGACCGCGGCGGCGGCGCCGCCGCTGGACCCGCCGGCGGAGCGTTCGAGGTCCCACGGCGTGCGCGCGGGAGGCGCCACGTCGTTTTCGGTGTAACAGGGCAGTCCGAATTCTGGTGTATTGGTCTTCCCTAGGAGAATCGTCCCTGCCTGCCGCAGAAAAGCGACGACGTTGTCGTCGGTGAATGCGGTGAAGTCGGCAAAGGCCGCCGAGCCGAGGGTCGTCCGTACGTCCTTGACCATGTTGAGGTCCTTGACGGGGATCGGCACGCCGAGCAGCGGGGCCTCCTCACCCGCCATGACCGCCCGCTCCGCCGTCTTGGCCTGGTCACGCGCGAGGTCCGCGGTCACGGTGACGTAGGCGCCGACGCGGTCCGCGAGACGGTCGATGCGGTCGAGGTAGTGCTCGGCGATGTCGACGGGCGAGAGCTCCCGGCCGCGGATCGCGGCGGCCTGCTCCCGCACGCTGAGGTCATGAATATGCGTCACAAGTGAAAACGGTACGCCCACCGAAAGTTGCAGCAGAGCAGTGGGGGATGGGATTTATCTACCCTGGTAACATGCCACTGAACCGCGCATGAGCGGAGACAAAAGTATCAACCGGACACGACTATGCACCCGGCTCCGGCTCTGGTTACGCTTCGCACGGAAGATCATGTGTGCTGCAGTCAATCGAGCACGGAGTGTCGACATGGCCAGTGTGGAGCGAGGCGAGTCCACTCAGACGTCCACACGCGAGCACCCCGACGACGAACGTCCGTTCGAGCTGCCCGGCGAAGAAGGCTCGGCCGAACGTCCTGACGAGGGACGCCCGCCAAGGCGGCGGAGGGAGCAGGCGATCGGGGGGCGGATCAGCGATCCGCAGATCCAACGCTGGATGATCCGGGCCGGCGCGGCCGCCGTTCTGGGCCTGCTGTTCGCGATCATCTTCGAGATCCGGATCGGCCTGGCCGTGGCGGTGCTCACCGTGGTCGTCGATGTCGTACGGCGATCACGTCAGCACTCCAGCGTGGAGGCGTGGCGCAAGCCGTCGGTCGCGGAACGCCGGACCGAGCGGCAACTGCGGGGCATGGAGAAGGCCGGCTATCGCACCCTCCACGCCCGCGCGGTGCCCCGTGACGAGGAGGGCGTCAGCGACGGGCAGATCGACCACCTCGTGATCGGGCCGACCGGCGTGTACGCCGTCGACTCGGAGAAGTGGGACAAGCGGCTGCCCGTACGGGCGCTGTCGCACCGCAAGCTGTTCCTGGGGCCGTTCAACAAGAAGGAGCGCCTGGACGAGGCCCGCTGGGAGGCCGACCAGGCCAGCAAGCTGATCAGCGGAGAGCTCGGCTACGAGGTCCCGGTGCAGCCGTCGCTGGCCATCTACGGCCCGGCGATCTCCTGGAAGGTCCTGATGGTGCGCAACGTCGACGTCTACTCCGGCGGGCGGGCCCGCAACTACCTGCGTCGCCGGCCCAAGATCCTCACCGCGGTGGACATCGAGCGGATCTACAACGCCGCCGAGCGCGTGCTGCCCCCGAAGTACCCCGATCCCGACCAGGACTGACCTGACGCTCGACGCGCGAGCATCTCGGAAACTGAGACCACCGTCTCATCCGGGCCGCCGACCCCATACGATCGAATCCTGAGCACGGAATCGATGGGAGAGGCAGATGCCCCCGCTGAGGTCACGAACGGTCACGCACGGCAGGAACATGGCGGGAGCCAGGGCCCTTCTCCGGGCCACGGGCGTAGCGCGTGAGGACTTCGGCAAGCCCATCATCGCGGTCGCCAACAGCTTCACCGAGTTCGTCCCCGGCCACGTCCACCTGCGCGAGGTCGGCCAGGTCGTCGCCGCCGCGGTGAAGGAGGCGGGCGGGATCCCGCGCGAGTTCAACACGATCGCGGTCGACGACGGCATCGCGATGGGCCACGGCGGCATGCTCTACTCGCTGCCGTCCCGCGAGCTGATCGCCGACTCGGTCGAGTACATGGTCAACGCGCACTGCGCCGACGCGCTGATCTGCGTCTCGAACTGCGACAAGATCACGCCGGGCATGCTGATCGCGGCCATGCGGCTCAACATCCCGACCGTGTTCGTCTCCGGCGGGCCGATGGAGGCGGGCAAGCCGGTCGACGGCACGACCAAGCTCGACCTGATCGACCCGATGATCGCCGCCGCGGACGAGTCCGTCTCCGACGAGACGCTCGCCCAGATGGAGGAGAACGCCTGCCCGACCTGCGGGTCCTGCTCGGGCATGTTCACCGCCAACTCGATGAACTGCCTGACCGAGGCGATCGGTCTGTCCCTCCCCGGCAACGGCACGATCCTGGCCACGCACGCGGACCGCAAGAAGCTGTTCCAGGACGCCGGGCGCCGCGTCGTGGAGATCGCCAACCGGTACTACGCCGGGGACGACGAGTCCGTCCTCCCGCTGAACATCGCGACCCGCGACGCGTTCGAGAACGCCATGGCGCTCGACGTGGCGATGGGCGGCTCGACCAACACGATCCTGCACCTGCTCGCCGCGGCCCGGGAGGCCGGCGTCGACTTCGGCCTGAAGGAGATCGACGAGCTCTCCCGCCGCGTGCCCTGCATCTGCAAGGTCGCCCCGGCCACCGCCAAGTACCACATCGAGGACGTCCACCGGGCCGGCGGCATCCCCGCGATCCTCGGCGAGCTCGACCGGGCCGGGCTGCTCAACCGCACGGTCCACACGATCCACAGCGGGTCGCTGGGCGAGTTCCTCGACGCGCACGACGTCCGGTCCCCCGGCGTGCGGCCGGAGGCCGTGGAGCTGTTCCACGCCGCGCCGGGCGGGGTCCGCACGACGAAGCCGTACAGCCAGAACAACCGCTGGCAGGAGCTCGACCTCGACCGCGAGCAGGGCTGCATCCGCGACGCCGAGCACGCCTACACCAAGGACGGCGGGCTCGCCATGCTGTACGGCAACCTCGCCGTCGAGGGCGCGGTCGTCAAGACCGCCGGCGTCGAGGAGGCCCTGTGGACCTTCGAGGGCCCGGCGGTCGTCTTCGAGAGCCAGGAGGACGCGGTCGAGGGCATCCTCGGCAACCGCGTCAAGCCGGGCGACGTCGTCGTCATCCGCTACGAGGGCCCCAAGGGCGGCCCGGGCATGCAGGAGATGCTGTACCCGACGTCCTTCCTCAAGGGCCGCGGGCTCGGCAAGGCGTGCGCGCTGATCACCGACGGGCGCTTCTCCGGCGGCACCAGCGGCCTGTCCATCGGCCACGCCTCCCCGGAGGCCGCGGCCGGTGGTGACATCGCCCTGGTGGAGGACGGCGACAGGATCGTCATCGACATCCCGCGCCGCGAGCTCCGCCTCGACGTGCCCGCCGACGAGCTCCAGGCGCGCCGTGAGCGCCTCCTGAAGGAGCTGGGCTCCTTCCGGCCCCGCGACCGGCACCGCCCGGTCAGCGCCGCGCTCCAGGCGTACGCCGCGATGGCCACGTCGGCCTCCACCGGCGCCGCCCGCGACATCTCCCAGCTCGGCGGCTGACCCTCCGGGTCCGGTGGGCGTGCCACGCCCACCGGATCGATCCCCGTTCCTGCGAGAACGGCGCAGACGATGACGTCGTCCGAACCTCCGGTGAACCCGGCCCGCTCCGCGAGGCCGGGGCGTTCAGCCGCGGGTGGCGCCGACGAACTGCATAAGGCCGTACGTGCGCTGGCGGAGAGCGGTGAAGCCGCGGCCGCGCAGGGCGTTGCAGAGGTCGTCGGCGCCGAACATCCGGATGCCGGTCAGCCGCCCGAGGACGGAGCTGCCCGTGCCGATGACGGGCAGCTCCGGCTTCCGGGTCGTGAGGAACGCGGCCCGGCCGCCGGGCTTCAGCACGCGGGTGACGCCGTCGACGGCCGCCCACGGGTCGTCGAAGAGGTAGAGGCCGCCGAAGCAGCACACCGCGTCGAACACCTCGTCGCCGAACGGCAGGTCGGCCGCGTCGCCGCGGACGTACGCGACCTCGGCGGCGCCGTTCGCGCCCCGGGGGCTCGGCCGCACCGTGTCGGTCACGGCGCGGTCGAGCATGGTCGAGGAGGCGTCGACGCCCACGACGAGCCCGTGGCCCGTCATCCCGGCGGCCAGCGCCCGGGTGACGTTGCCCGGACCGCAGGCCACGTCGAGCACCGTGCCGTCCGGGATCGCGGCCAGGTCCAGCCAGTCCCGGGCGAGGGCGTACTCCTCCTCGATGTCCGGGCCGAGCGGGCCCTTGAACATCCCGAACAGCACCGGCCGCCACAGGTCCTCGTAGATCTTCGGGAGGAAGCCGGAGCGCATCAGGCGCTGCGCGATCGTGTCGTGCGGCCGGTCCTCCTCGCCGAGCAGGTCGAGGTAGCCGTGCGCCACGTCCGGCTCCGCGGGCGGCCGGTCCAGCAGCGGCAGGACGCGGTCGAAGGCGTTCGACCGGCCTCCCCCGCTCGCCTCACTCATGGCCGCGGAGCCTCCCCGTCCACCGTGAGCCCCGTGTGGGCGGCCATGAAGGACAGCGTGTCCACGCTGAGGTCGATCGAGCGGCTGACGGCGCGGGCGCCGTGCCCGACCTCGGCCTCGTTGCGCAGGAGGATGGGCCCGCCCGCCTCCGAGGTCGCGTGCTGCAGCGCCGCGCACATCTTGCGGGCGTGCAACGGGTCGACGCGCGTGTCGCTCTCGAACACCGTGAAGAGGGTGGCCGGGTAGGCGACGCCATCCCGCACGTGGTGGTACGGCGAGTAGGAGTACAGCCAGCCGAACTGCTCAGGGTCCTCGGCGGAGCCGTACTCGACGTTCCAGGTCTGGCCGAGGCCGAACCGCTCGTACCGCACCATGTCGAGCAGCGGCGCCGAGCAGACGGCGGCCGCGTACAGGTCCGGCCGCTGGGCGATCGCGGCGCCGACGAGCAGGCCGCCGTTGGACCCGCCGGAGACGGCCAGCCGGTCCGCCGTGGTCCACCCGTCGGCGATCAGCTTCTCGGCGGCGGCGTGGAAGTCGTCGAAGACGTTCTGCTTCTTGTCCAGCATCCCCGCGCGGTGCCACTCCTCGCCCTCCTCCGAGCCGCCGCGCAGGTTGGCGACGACGTAGACGCCGCCGGCCTCCACCCAGGCGAGCGTCCCGGCGGAGTAGGCGGGGGTCAGCGGGACGTTGAAGCCGCCGTAGCCGTACAGGATCGTCGGCCGGGGCTCGCCCGGCGCCGCGTCGGCGCGGGCGACGATGAGCATGCGGACCTCGGTGCCGTCCTTGGAGGTGTACGTCACCTGTCGCGCCTCGACGTCGGGGACGTCGACGGTGCCGGGCGGGGACGCCCAGAGCGTCGTCTCGCCCGTCGTGGCGTCGAAGTGGTAGACGGACGACGGCGTCGTGTGGTCGAGGTAGGTGAACCACGCCTCATGTCCGCCCTCGGGGCGTTCGACGATCCCGCCGATCGACCCGAGTCCGGGCACCGGGACCTCGCCGATCCGCTCCCCCGTCGCCAGGTCGTGGACGGTGATCTCACTGATCGCGTGGCGGGTCCACCCGGCGAGGAGGACCGGCCGGTCCAGGTCGTCGAGGATCGCGAAGTCGGTGAGGACCGCCTCGGCGTCCTCGGGGATCAGGTCGCGCCAGGTGTCGGGCGACACGTCGGCCGGGTCGGCGACGCAGAGCCGGCCGCGCGGGGCGTCCAGGTCGGTGAAGGCGTACGCGCGGCCGTCCCGCGCGACGTGCACGCCGGTCTCGGCGTCCACGCCCTCCTGGATCACCCGCAGCTCCGGGGCCTCCGGGTCGGAGGCGCTCAGGTCGGCGATCCACAGGTCGTTGCGCGGCGCGGTCCCCTGGGAGGAGGAGAGGGTCAGCCAGCGGCCGTCGCGGCTGACGCCGACGCCGTAGTAGTTGGTCTTCTCCCGCCCCGACCCGAAGATCATCACGTCGTCGGTCTCCGGGTCGGTCCCGACCCGGTGCAGGTAGACGCGGCGGTGGTACTGGTCCTCCCCCGCCGGGACCTGGTCGGCGGGGAGCCGGCGGACGTAGTAGTACGCCTCACCGCCCGGCAGCCAGGCGACCGGCGTGTAGCGGCACCGCTCGATCGGTCCCTCGACGGTCTCGCCGGTGGCGACGTCCATCACGTACAGCTTGGACTCCTCGTCGCCGCCGTGGGACAGCTGGTAGGCCAGCAGACGGCCCTCCTTGTCCGGCTGCCAGGAGTCCAGCGTCGTCGTGTGCGTCGGGTCGAGCGCCATCGGGTCGATCAGTGCCCGCTCCTCGCCGCCGGGGTCGACGGTGTAGAGGACGGCGTGCTCCTGCTCCGCGGTACGGCGCATGAAGAACCGGCGCTCGCCCCGCCACACCGGAGCGCCGACACTGCCGGCGCCGAGCAGCTCGCGCACCCGTGCCCGCAGCCGGTCCCGGCCGGGCAGGCCGTCGACCTCCTCGTGGAACAGCTCGTCCTGGGCCGTCAGCCACTTCTTGGTGTCGTCGGCGTTCGGATCCTCCAGCCACCGGTAGGGATCGGCGACGCGGTGACCGTGGATCTCCTCCACGATGTCCTGACGATGCGCGGACGGGTACTGCGGTCGGCTCATGAACCGCACTTTACGAGGTCGGCGGAGCGGCCCGTGCGTGGCGTGGCGGTTTCCCCCCGGTCGCCGCACCGAGAAAGATGTGGGGCGCGTCTTTCCACGTTGATCGGGGGGAACAATGGAAGACACGCACGGCCCGCACAGAGCGGCCTCGCGCGGCGGCGGGCACGCCCGCCGTACGGCGCTGGTCGCGGCGCCCGGGCTGGCCGCCGTCGGCCTCGCCGCCGCGGTCCTGGCCGCCGGGCCCGCGCACGCGCGCACGCCGCATCCGGCGGCGCAGCGGCACGCGAGGCAGGCGGCGCACCCGGGACACACGGCACCACCGTCCCCGTCGCCGTCGCACTCGGCTCAGCCGGCTCCGTCGCCGTCGCGTTCGGCCCAGCCGACGCACACGCCGTCCCAGCCGGCTCGGGAGGGATCACCGCGCTCTCGGGAGGCGCAGGGCGGGCACCGGGCGAAGGGCGCGGACCTGCACCTCGTGTTCGACCGGCCCGAGGCCGCGAAGGACTCCGGCGTCATCTGGCGCTGGACCGTCGTGAACGAGGGAGCCGGCACCGCCGACGACGTCGTCGCGACCCAGCAGGTCACGTCCGGCCACAAGATCCTCGGGCTGTCGAAGCCCTGCGCCTCGGACCACGAGACGGTCGTGTGCCGGTACGACACGATCGGCGCGGGCGACAAGCGCGCCGGCTGGATCAAGACCTCGGGCAGTCTCAAGGGCGGCCCGCTGCGCGTCGACGCGAAGATGACGTGGCGCGACCGGCGGACCGGCTCGGACGCGGGGGCCGAGGGGAACCACCACCCGGGCCACTGACCGGACCGGCTCGGGAACCCGCGCGGGGTACGCCCGTCACCCGGGCCGCCGACCGGCCCGAGCCGCCTCCCGGGCAGCGCTTCCAGCAGAAACCCCGATTTATGGGGTAGCGCGATCCGCATCTCAACAGCCACACTGATTGCAACTCGAGTATCACCCGTGAGGAGGTCCTCGTGGCGGGTGCGCTGGTGAGAACGATCGACGAGCCTCATGCCGAGGCGCGCTGGACCGTGGCCCGGGAGGCAGCCGGCGCCTGCGACGCGGAGGCCGTCTGATGAGACAGGTCCTGCTCCTCAACGCGACATACGAGCCCCTGACCACCCTCCCGATGCGGCGCGCCGTCTGTCTGGTCCTGCGGGAGAAGGCGGAGATCGTCCACCACGACGCTTCCGGAGCGCGGCTGCACTCGGCCTCCCTCGTCCTCGAGACACCGTCGGTGATCCGGCTGCTGCGCTACGTCCGCATCCCGTACCGACAACGCGTGCCGCTCACCCGGGCGGCGCTCATGCGGCGCGACAACTTCCGGTGCGCCTACTGCGGCCTTCGCGCGGAGACGATCGACCACGTCATCCCGCGCAGTCGTGGCGGCAAGCACATCTGGGAGAACTGCGTCGCCTCCTGCATGCCTTGCAACCATCGCAAGGCCGACAAACTACTTGAAGAGATCGGCTGGAAGCTGCACGTCGCCCCCGCTGTTCCACGCGGCGCGCACTGGCGGCTGATCGGCCTGATCAACGACGGCGACCCGCAGTGGGCGCCCTACGTCTCCGAACCCGCGGCCTGATCGCTCCGAGCGGCGGACGGGGCATGACGCACGGGCGGTGACGTCGTACGCTGTGGCGGTGCCACGTTACGACTACCGCTGCCGCGCCTGTGGCGCGACGTTCGAGGTGTCCCGCCCGATGGCCGAGGCCTCCGCCCCGGCCGCCTGCCCCGACGGCCACGACGACACGGTGAAGCTGCTGTCCACGGTGGCGGTCACCGGCGGCGCCACCGCGGCCCCGCCCACCGGCGGCGGCTGCTGCGGAGGCGGCTGCTGCGGCTGAGCCGAGCGCGGCGGCCGCCGCTGTACGGCGCCCGCCACGCGACCGGCCACGCTCACTCCCGAACGCCCCGATCCCGCTCGGCTCCCGCCGCCGGAGCGCGGCCGCCGCCGGCCCGGCGCCGGCTCACTCGCGAGCGACCGCCAGCGCCACCGGTGCGGTCCGGGTCGCCGCGAGCGTGCTCCAGATGCTCGCCGCGGCGGTCGCGATGAACGCGCCGGGCACCAGCAGGGCCAGGAGTTCCCAGGGCACCACGACGAGCGGCCGGCCGACGGCCCGGGCGGACGCCGTGCCGAGTCCGGCCAGCGCGCCCGCCGCCACGAGCAGACCGAGGAACAGGCCGATCGCGGTGACCGCCGCCGCCTCGATCAACGCCATCCGTACGACCTGCGACCGGCTCATCCCGGTGAGCCGGACGACCGCGAACTCCACCTCGCGTTCGGCACCGGCGATCACCACGGCGTTGACGACGGCGACGGCGGCGTAGAGACCGCCGAGGCCGACGAGCACCGCGAAGATCGCCATATTGCCCTTCTGCTGCGCGGCCGCCTCGTCGTCGGCCCACTTCGCCACCGTGCGGACGGTGCCGATCCCCGCCGCGCGGATCCGCGCGGCGACCTGTGACGGAGCGGCGCCCGGGCCGACCTGGACGACCGTCCGGGTCGGCGCCTTGGCGATCATGTCCGCCGGGACGAGGTCGCGCGGGACGAGGAAGCCGTCCGCGCCGTTCTCCAGGACGGGGGCGAGCAGGGCGACGATCCGCACCCGTACGCGCCGCGCGCCGATCCGGACGGTGGCCGGCTGTCCACGCCGCAGGCCCTCCTCGCTGAGGCCGGGCCCGACCGCGATCGTCGCACCGTGCAACCGTTCCAGGGAGCCGGACCGCGGCGGGCGCCGGTGGGTCCGGCCGTACGCCGCCGGGTCGATCGCGACGATCCCCGAGTAGTAGGTGTGCCGCCGGACCGTGACCGAGATGGGGACGGTCGACTCCGGCGACGCGGCCGCGACGCCCGGCACGCCCGCGATCCGGGCGGCCTGGGCGCCGTTCGAGTCGACGACCAGTTCGCCCGCCACGAGTCGTCGCTGTTCCTCGCCGGCCATCCTGCCGAGTGATTCCAGGGCCCCCATCAGGCCGACGACCAGGGACACCAGCACGATCAGCGGCGCGGCCGTGGAGGCGCTGCGCCGTACGCCGTCCCGCAGGTTCGCCTGGGCGATCTCGCCCAGGGTGGTCCGCCGCAGCGCGCGGCCGAGCAGCCCGCCGACGAGCGGTACGACCAGGGGACTCAGCAGGCTCAGAGCCACCGCGCCCACCACCGACACGGTCATCGCGATGAGGAGCGCGCCGAGCACGTCGACGTGGCCGGTCTGCCCGGCGGCGACCAGCCAGATCACGCACGCCAGCAGGGAGAGACCGAACACCCAGCGGGCGGCGGTCATCACGCGGGCGGCGCGCCCGGTGGCCCGGAGCGCCTCCAGCGGACGCACGAGCGCGGCCCGCCGCGCGGCCGTGAGCACGCCCAGCACCGCCACCGTGAGGCCGACACAGCCCGACGCCAGCATGATCCCGGCGTCCAGCCGCGGGGAGACCCCGCCGGGCAGGAACCCGAACGCCGCCAGCAGCCACCCCTGGACCCAGGTACCGGGGACGCCGAGCAGGACGCCCGCCCCGGAACCCACCGCGCCGAGCAGCGCCGCCTCCGCGAGCAGCAGGCCCACGAGCTGAAGGCGGCTCGCCCCGGCGAGCCGCAGCAGCGCGAGCTCACGGCGCCGCTGCGCCACGGTGAACGCGAACGTCGAGCCCACGATGAACAGCGCGAGGAACCCGGCCAGCATGACCGTCATGCCGAGAAGCGTCGCGGCGCCCGCGTAGGAGTCCTGGATCCGCTCCCTGGCCTGCCCGGACACGCCGGCGGGGATCCGGGCGTCGGCGACCGCGGCCATCATCGACAGCGAGGACTGCATCAGCGCGACGCCCAGCGCGACGGCCAGGATCGCGCCGGCGAACATGCGCCGATGTTCCCGGAAGTTGCTCCACGCGAGCCACGGCATGCTCAACCCTCCAGCCGTGCGAGCCGATCGGCGACCTCCCGGGCCGACGGGCGGATCGCGCGGTCGACGATCCGTCCGTCCGACAGGAACACCACCGCGTCCGCCCGAGCCGCCGCGACGGGGTCGTGGGTGACCATGACGATCGTCTGCCCGGCCGAGTCGACCATCTCCCGTAGCAGCCCGAGCACCGTACGGGCCGATCCGGAGTCCAGCGCGCCGGTCGGCTCGTCGGCGAACAGCACCGCCGGCCGGGTCACCATCGCCCGCGCGATCGCCACCCGCTACTGCTGCCCGCCCGACAGCTCCCGTGGCCGGTGCCGCAGCCGGTCCCCCAGGCCGACGGCCCCCAGCACGTCCTGCACGGCCTGCCGGGAGACCTTGCGCCCGGCGAGCCGCAGCGGCAGCGCGACGTTCTGCTCGGCGGTCAGGGAGCCGACCAGGTTGAAGGTCTGGAACACGAACCCGACGGTCCGCCGCCGCAGTGAGGTCAGCGCCCAGTCCTGCGCCGAGGTGATGTCGCGGCCGGTCAGCAGTACCTGTCCGCCGGTCGCCCGCTCCAGACCGGCCGCGCAGTGCAGGAGGGTCGACTTCCCGGACCCCGAGGGCCCCATCACCGCCGTCCACGACCCGGCCGGGAACCCGATGCTCACCCCGTCCAGCGCCCGGACCGCGGCCTCGCCCTTCCCGTACTCCCTGCTGACCTCGCGCAACTCCACCGCGGGCGCGGCCGGCCCCGCGGCCCATGGCCGCCCGATCCCCTGTCCCACCGTCATAGGACGATCCCATCGCCCCGGCCGCTCGGACACATCAGGGCGAAGCACCGACCCGAGGTATACCTGGCCCTACCCCCGCCCTACCGGACGGCCGCCACCTCCCCCGGGAGCGCGACAGGCCACGGCCGCGTGACCGGAAGGCTCGGCACCGCGGCCGCGAAGCGGAATGTCGCGGAACTCCCGGCGCGTCCGGGGCGGAACGCTCGGTGATCGCAAGTGCAGATCACCGGAAACCGCCACAGGTCGCTTGCCGGCTCGGGCGTTCGCCGAGCGTTGTCGCCGCCCTCCGGTCCGCGGCCCCGATCATCCGCCGTAGGTGGCCTCGGACTCCCCCAGGACCGTGGCGAAGTCCGCGGCGAGGCGCTCGGCGTCCGCCGGGGACAGCGCGGCCGTGGTGATCCGCACTCCCGGCGCCGAGTCGATGCGGAATCGCGCGCCGGCGGCGACCCACCATCCGTGCGTCCGCAGCCCGTTGACCACGGCCGACTCGTCCCTCACCGGCACCCAGACGTTCATGCCGCTCGCGCCGTGGGCCGCGATCCCGCGCCGCCGAAGCTCGGTGATCAGGTTCCGCCGTCGTTCGTCGTACGCCTCACGCGCCTCTGCCACGAGCGTCCTCGCCCGTACGTGGGTCATCAGCCCCAGCACCGTCTCCTGGAGGAGGTGGCTCACCCAGCCGGACGTGAGCATGAGCCGACCGTCGTGCCGGGCCGCCGTGGTCGGGTCACATGCGGCGGCCGCCCATCGCAGGTCGGGTCCGAGGGACTTGGTCACGGTCCGGACGTGCGCCCATCGCGCTAGGCCGCCCTCGCTGAGCGAGTTCAGGCGTGCGCCGGCGATCTGCGAGGCGTGGTCGTTCTCGATCAGGAGCACGTCGCCGGCCTCGCGGAGGACCTCGACCAGCGCGTCGCGGCGCGCCGTAGAGAGGCATCCGCCGAAGGGGTTCTGCGCGCGGGGGCCGCACACGACGGCGCGCGCCCCGGAACGGAGCGCGGCGCGCAGCGCCTCGGGCCGCATCCCCTCGTCGTCCACCCGGACCGCGGCCGTGCGCAACCCGAGGGCGGGGACCAGGTCGAGCAGATGGTGGTAGCCGGGGTCCTCCACGGCCACCGCGTCGCCGGGCCGCAGTTCGACGGAGAGCAGCCGCCCGATCAGGTCCAGGGCGCCGTGCGCGAACGTCACGTGGCCCACCGGCACGCCGTCGGGGCCCATCCAATCCCGCACGGCCTCTTCCAGACGCGGCAGGCGCGGTGCCGAGCGGTGCGGGCGGACGCCGGAGAAGAACCGCGTCTCCACGGCGGGCAGGAACGCCGGGTCGGGATGGCCGCCCGCCAGATCACGCAGCCCTGCCGGCACCTTCGGCGGCCGCCGGGACGCCACGGCCGGAGCGGGGGCCACCACCGTGCCGCCGCGCCCGTGCGTGACCACGATGCCGCGCTGCCGGAGGTCCTTGTAGGCCGTTGCGACCGTTCCGGGGCTGACTCCGAGGTCCTCCGCGAGTCCGCGCACGGACGGCAGCGCGGCCCCGGGCGCCAGCACGCCGTCGGCCACGGACCGTTCGACGGAGGCGGCAATGGCCTTGGCCGTCGCGCCCTTGATCCCATATTGTGTTGCCACGTACTACATTTTGTATCAATACATAGTTCGTCGCAAGAGAATTCGAGGTGGCGGTGTGAGTTCGAGCCGCGGGTGGGCCAGACTTCGCGTCACCATCCCCGGAGGCCGGGACGGTCGCCGGATGATCTGGGTCGCCCTCGTCGACAGAGTGGGCAGCGGCCTGTGGGCCGCCACCTCGGTCCTCTACTTCACCTACGTCGCCCGGCTCACCGTGGCCCAGATCGGCGTCCTCGTCGCCGCCTCAGGGATCATCGGCATCGCGGGAGCCCCCGTCGGCGGCCGACTCGCGGACCGGTTCCCGGCGACCCGGGTGCTGGCCGGCTTCCAGTTCCTGCGCGCCGCTGCCAGTCTCGGTCTCCTGCTCGCCGCGGACCACATCGCGCTGCTCATGATCTGCTCGGCCATGGCCGGATTCGGCTACCGGGCCGCCAGTGTCCTGACCCGGCTGTACGCCTCACGCATCGCGGGCGCCGAGCGCGTGCGCTATCAGGCCGTCAACCGTACGGTCGCCAACGCCGGGTGGGCCCTGGGCGGCCTCGGCGCGGCGGCGGCCCTCGCCGTGGGCACGACCTTCGCCTACCGGTCCCTGCTCCTCGGCGACGCGCTCTCGTTCGTGGTCATCGCGCTGATCACCCTGCGCTGTGTGGAAGCCGGCCCGACGGCCGGCGCCGTTCCTCAGGACGCGGCCGCCGCCCCGACCGCGGTGGCGTCTCCCTGGCGCGACCGGACCTATCTGGCGTACGTCGCCACCGAGACGGTCCTCTTCTTCCACGACGCCGTGTTCACGGTCGGCCTTCCGCTCTGGGCCATCCATGCCACCGAGGCACCACACGCCCTCGTCCCCTTCCTGCTGGTGGTGAACAACGTGCTGGTGGTCGGCCTGCAGATGCCTCTCGCGCGCCTCGGTGCCACCACTCACGCGGCCCGCGCCCTCCTCCTCCCGCTCTCCCTCATGTTCGCCGTGGCCGCCGCCGCCATCGCGACGTCCGCCGCCGGTGGAGCCGTGCTCGCGAGCGTGTGCCTCGTCGCGGCGGCCACGGCCTTCACTCTGGCCGAGATGGTCCACGCCACCGTCTCCTGGGAACTGTCGATCGCGCTGGCTCCCGACGAGAACCAGGGCGCCTATCTCGGCGTCCACGGCCTGGCGCAGGCGACTCAGCGCGCCGCCGGTCCGATGGCGGTGACCGCCGCGATCAGCGTCGGCCCCGTCGGCTGGCTCTTCTTCGGCCTGGCCATCGCGGGCGCCTGCCTGGTCCAGCACCGCCTCGTACGCCGTCCCCTGGGCATGGACGGTGGCCCATGGACCGATCCCGTCGGTCAGACCGCGTCGTAGGACGTCAGGTGGTCCGGTCGGGTACGGCCGCGTCGGCGATCACTTCGGCGGGTCGCGGCGAGGGGCCACCGCGCCGAAGAGGGGCCAGCCGTCGACCCGTACGGTCGTGGTGTCACGCAACCAGCCGGGCGAGGTCCCGGACCTCACGGGGAGCCACCGGATCGAGGTAGGGCCAGGCCTCATTGCGCCAAGGCGTACGCACGGCCGGTTACCGTACGTACGTGGCAGATTCCGCGGCTCGTACCGCGCTGGAGGCGGTGCTCCGGCGCCGTTTCCTGATCAGCGGCTGGCCGTGGCGGTGCCTGGCCTACCTGGTCACGTCGGCGGTGCCGCTGGTCGCGATGGCCGTGCCGATCCTGCTGTTCGGGGTGCCGTGGGTGTTCGCGCTGCGGCGGGCCGCGGACGGCGGCCGGGCACCGCTCACCGTCGCCCTGCTCGTGACGCTCGGCGTACTGCTCGTCGCGGGCGTCGGCCCGCTGTTCGCCGTTCCGCTGGCCGAGCTGGAGCGTCGCCGGCTGCGCCTCGTGGACGCCCGGCCGATCGAGTCGGGGCACCGTACGGCCCGGGGCTCGTGGGCCTGGCTGCGCACCCGCTACACCGAGGCGGTGACCTGGCGAGAGCTGGGCTACATCTGTCTGCTCGGCGCGGTGGCACCGGCGCTGTACATGGCGCTGCTGGCGTTCGCGCTGGTGGTCGGGGCGTTCCTCATCAGCCCGCTGCTGGCCGATGGCACCGCGGTCGCGCTCGGGTTCGACAGCGTGACGAACGCGACGGAGGCCCTCCCCTACGCGCTCGCCGGTCTGGTGCTGCTGCCCGCCGTCCCGTACCTGACGGCGGTGGTCGCCGGGGCGCACGGGGCCGTGGCCCGGGCGCTGCTGGGACGCGGGCCGGACGAACGGCTGCGGGCCGAACTCGTCGAGGTGTCGCGGTCCCGGGCGCGGCTGGTCGACGCGTTCGAGGCCGAGCGCCGGCGCATCGAGCGGGACCTGCACGACGGCGCGCAGCAGCGCCTGCTGGGGCTCACGCTGCACCTGGGCATGGCCCGGCTGGACCTCCCGCCCGGCTCCCCCGCGGCCCAGAACGTCGCCGACGCGCACGAACAGGCCAAACTGCTCATGACGGAGCTACGGGAGTTGATCCGCGGCATCCACCCGCGGGTGCTCACCGACCGGGGACTGCCCGCCGCGCTGCGCGAGCTCGCCGACCGGTCCGCCGTCCCCGTGACCGTCGACGCCGACCTGCCGGGTCGGCTGCCGGCCCATGTCGAAGGGACCGCGTACTTCGTCGTCGTCGAAGCGCTGAACAACATCGCCAAGCACAGCGGCGCCGCCGAGGCCGTGGTCGCCGTACGCCGGCGGGGCGACCTGCTGACCGTGGAGGTCCGCGACGACGGCGAGGGCGGAGCGGACCCGCGCGCGGGGTCCGGGCTGACCGGCCTGGCGGACCGGGTCGCCGTGATCGACGGCAGAATGCTCCTGTCGAGCCCGGTGGGCGGGCCGACCGTCGTCCAAGTGGAGCTTCCGTGCGGGAAAGAGTAGTCCTCGCCGAGGACGGGGTGCTGCTGCGTGAGGGGCTGGCCGGCCTGCTCGGCCGGTTCGGCTTCGAGGTGGCGGCCACGGTCGGCGACGCCGACGCGCTCCTGACCGCCGTGGCCGAACACCGGCCGGACCTCGTCGTGACCGACATCCGGATGCCTCCCGGATTCACCGACGAGGGGCTGCGCGCCGCCGTCGAGCTGCGGCGCGCCGACCCCGGACTGGCCGTGGTGGCGCTGAGCCAGTACGTCGAACTGAGCTACGCGGCCGACCTGCTCGACTCCGGGGACGGCCGGGGCGTGGGGTACCTCCTCAAGGACCGGGTGGTCGACGTCGAGGAGTTCGTCGCCGCCCTGCGCCGCGTGCTCGACGGGGGAACCGTCGTCGATCCCCAGGTCGTACGGCAGTTGCTGCGCCGCCGGCGCGATCCGCTGGCGCGGCTGTCGGCGCGCGAACGCGAGGTGCTCGGCCTGATCGCCGAAGGGCACTCCAACACCGCGATCGCCCGGATCCTCGTCATCTCCGAGGCGACCGTCGGCAAGCACGTCGGCAGCATCCTCACCAAGCTCGACCTGCCTCCGACGGAGGACACGCATCGCAGGGTCCTGGCGGTCCTCGCCTATCTGCGCAGCGGCACGGGTGGATGAACACGAGCGTCCGGCCTCATCCGTGAGCGGCGGCGGGCGCACACGACCGCTCCGCCCACGCCGACCATGACGTGAGCGGCGTCGGTGCACACGAGACGCCGCCCACGCCGGCCGTGACGTGAGCGGCGGCGGGTGGCACCGCCGCCGCTCACGGCCCCCTTCTTCAAGCCGGCCGCCCGCCGCGCGGGCACCCGCTCGAAGTCGGCGACGCCGCCCGGCCCCGCGTCGGGGCCGGGCGGCCACCGCGTACGGACGGCTTCCCCCGCCAGGTCACCGCCCGTACGCGGCGCTCACCTCACCGGGCCCGCACCTCCGCGCGGGGTACCCTCGTCCAGATACTTCTCGAGGTAGACGGTGACGGTGCCACCGGTGACCTTGCGATCGACCTCCCGCCACTCGAACGTGCGGTACAGCGCGAGCGCGGCCCGTTGCCGCACCGTCGTGTCGGCCCGGAGCACGCGGTAGCCGAGTTCGGCGGCGCGCTGCTCCAGGACGGTGACGAGCAGCGCGCCGTAGCCCCGGCCCTGCAGGTCGGGCCGGACGCGCAGGCGCACCATCTCGGCGGTGACGGCGTCGACGCGCCGTAGGCCGCCGAGCGCCGCCATCTCGCCGCGTACTTCTCCGACCAGGAACTCGCCCCGGTCGCGTAGGTAGATCTCCTCGATGCGAGCGAAATCGTCGTCGTAGTACACGCCGTCGCCCGGACGCACCCCCACCCGGAACAGGCACTCCTGGTGGAGGGTGAACGCCGCCTCCTGGTCACGAGCGGTGTAGCGCCGCAGGTGGAGGCCGGCGACCTCCCACACGGGCGGTTCGTACGACAGCCGCTGCACGCTCGCCGAGATGCCTCCCGGCAGGCGGGCCACCCGTCAGGCCTGCTTTCGGGTGATGCCCACCGTGGCCGGACCGGCGAGTGCGTCACGGAACTCGCGGGCCGCCCGGATGTCTCCGTACTGCGCGACCACCGCGCTGGCGAGCTGACGGGCCCGGTGGATCACGATGTCAGTCCGGTGCGCGGCCGACACCGCGAGGATGGTCTCCTTGGCGGTGCGCAGCGCCTCTTCGGGCTCTCCTTCCTGGAGCCGGCACGACGCGCGGTCGAGCCATATGAGCGTGCGGTCGAGTTCCTCGGTCGCGGGGTAGAGGGTCAGCGCCTTGCGGAGCGTCTCCTCGGCGTTCCCGTGATCGCCGAGGTTGGTGTAGGTGTCGCCCGTGTGGAAGGCCAGTTGGCGCTCGGTGTAGCCGAAGGCAGTGTCCTTGACCTGGTCCTTTCCGAGTTGGGAGAAGACCGCCTGGCCGCGGGCGATCGCGCGCTTGGCGCTGGGGGTCGCCTCGTTGCGGCCCCGCTTGACGAGCATGCCGAGCGCGCGCGCCTCGACGATCGGGGCCATGGCGCCGGCCACGCTGGGTACGCGGCCGGCCAGGTCCTGCGCCCGGCGGGCCAGGTGCAGTGCCTCACGGGGATCCCCGTAGTACATCGGGACGAGCGACTCGCGCACGCTCACCCAGGCCCGGAGCGCCCGGTCGCCGGTCTCGTCGGCGGCCGTCCGCGCCGTGCGGAAGAAGGAGCGGGAGAGGCGGTGGTCGCCCAGATCGATCATGATGACGCCGGACAGACCGGACAGTTTCGCCGCGATGCGGCAGAGTCTTTCCTGCAGCTCGATCGGTTGCCGCTGCTCGCACATCCGGCGCACCTCGCTGAAGTCCAGCAGGACGTCGCAGAGCAGCCGCAGCGGTGGGGTGGACATGTACTGCTGTCCGTACCCCTGGACGGTCTCCTCCCACTGGTCGAGCATGGTCGGGGACACCGAGGCGTTGACCAGGGTGTCGTCCATGCGGCGGCGGATGC
Organism: Actinoallomurus liliacearum; assembly: GCF_039542035.1. Classification (NCBI taxonomy): domain Bacteria; kingdom Bacillati; phylum Actinomycetota; class Actinomycetes; order Streptosporangiales; family Thermomonosporaceae; genus Actinoallomurus; species Actinoallomurus liliacearum. The sequence continues at coordinate 142,316 of NZ_BAABHJ010000026.1, read as the reverse complement.
CGTCCACCGCCCCCAGGATCTGGCCGTCGAGCACCACGCCTGCTCCGGCCAGGAGTTGCAGGAGAGTTCGCCGAAGCACTATGTCCTCCTCGTCTCCGTCCGTGCCGCTCGCCGGGCCTTCGGCGCGGTAATGAACCCGGGAGAGGCGTGGATCGGAGGTTCGTTCGAATTTGGCCGCCCATTCGCTGCCGCCGGTGACGACGGTTCGCGGCCCGATCACACTGTCGGGCTCGCGGGGGCCGGTCTCCTGGACGCCGGCGCGTGGGCGGTCGTGCCGGTTGCCGCAGACGCACGGTCCTTGAAGACCGAGGTCCGCGGGCTCTACGCGATAAACGCCGCAGAGGTAGTGCAGATATTCGGGACCCGGGCGCTTGTAGCCGCTCTCGTACGCCGACAGCAGCGTCTCACCGAGCTTGGGACGAGGTTTTCCCTCGAGCTCGTACAGCGCCCTGACCTGGGCGACGACATCGGACAGGGCGATGCCGTGCGCGAGTCGCTGGGCTTTGATCTGACTGGTTCCGAAGATCGGCGCGCATTGATCGTGAATTTCCCGTGCGATGTCCGGCGGCGCGAGGCCCTGGGCCAGTCCACGGGCACGGATACGACGTGCCGTATCAGCCTCTTTGCGAGGTGGGTCCTTTTTGCGGGGATCTGTTACTTCCGCACTTGGGGGATCTGTCATTCCCGGCCTCCTCGGGGGGAAAGAGCCGACCGGATAACTCATGGCCACGGAGATGAAATCTCGCGTACGCAGCGTAACTCCGGCATCGCCGTACGCCAACTGAATCAGTCAGATAGAGGTGCGTTACGGTCGCACTCCCCATACCGGAGCAGAAAAAGCTTCAACGTCAGTAGAAAAACTTCTACCCGAGTGGACAGATGTTGGTCCCCGGCCGGGCCGGCGGTCCCTTGACCGCTCTTACGGGGCTTGCGATCCTCGCACCGCGTAACGAGGTGAGTTCACCGTGTGAGTGAGGGAGGCACGCTCCGTGTTCGACGAACGTCGACTGGGATACCTCGAAGGACTGGTGCGGGAGTTAGGCGAACGCGGCCTGGTGGCCCGCGTGGTCCGCAGCCGGTCCGGCCCGGCGTTCTGCCGGGTCGTCAACCCGGACGCCGCGAGCATGTCGGAGAACGTCATGTGCGCGCCGGCGCCGGACATCCCCGACCAGCGGTCCTGGTACTTCTGGTGGTCCTGGGGCGAGCCCATGCACCAGGTCGACGACCCCTGCGGCGCCGCCGTGAAGGTGGCCCGCGTTCTGGAGGCGCGCGGCGCCTAGGGAGTGCCCGACAGAGAGCCAGCGGACACCCCTGAAGATCCCCCCGCGGAGCCGGTTGCCAGTGGCGCGGACTGACCGGCTCCGCGGGGCCCGCGCGGCGCGCATGCCCCGGATGGCACCAGGGACCCGCCGTCGTCGCCTACGATCCATCCCGTAGGTTCGCCGGTCCAACGCGGTCGCCGATCACGGGCGCCGCTCGGGAGGATGTCTCGTGTTCGCGCGTCTTGCGATGTCGGTCTTGCCGTCCATGAGCGGGAAGACGTCGGTCAAAGACGCCTGCATGACCGATCCGACGCCGAAGCAGCCCGACCACATCACCACGGGTTGCCGGCTCACCTGGAACCTCACGCACAACGGCGACCTCGCCCACTGGTACCACGTCTGGCTCGACGGCAGCAGCCCGATCACCTGGACCGTGAAGCTGATCCTCACGATCGTGATCGCGTACGTTCTGCGCCGGCTGACGCACAAGCTGATCACCAAGGTCACGATGCGGATGGCCGAGGGCACCATGCCCGAGCGGCTCCGCGAGAAGACCCGCACGATCTTCGACGGCAGCCCCGTGCTGGTCAGCGAGCGGCGCAGGCAGCGCGCCGAGACGATGGGGTCGGTGCTGCGCAGCATCTCCTCGGTGATCATCCTCGGTGCCGCGACGCTCACCGTGCTGGGGTATTTCGGGCTCAACCTCACGCCGTTCCTGGCCAGCGCCAGCATCATCGGCGTCGCCATCGCCTTCGGCGCGCAGAACCTCGTCAAGGACTTCCTCACCGGCATGTTCATGCTGCTGGAGGACCAGTACGGCGTCGGTGACGTGATCGACGTCGGCAGTGCCAAGGGCACGGTCGAGGCGGTCACCCTGCGCACGACGCGCCTGCGCGACGCCGACGGGGTCGTCTGGTACGTCCCGAACGGGGAGATCAAGCGGGTCGGCAACGAGTCCCAGAACTGGGCCCGCGTCGTCCTCGACGTCCCGGTCGAGTACGACGTCGACCTGGACAAGGTCCGTACGCTCCTGAGCGAGACCGCCTCGGCCATGGCCGCCGAGCCGCCGTGGGACGAGATCATCCTGGAGGACCCGACGGTCTGGGGCGTGCAGGCCCTGTCCAACGAGGCGGTCGTCGTCCGCGTCGTCTGCAAGACGGCCCCCGGTCAGCAGGGCGACGCCGCGCGGGAGCTGCGCGAGCGCCTCAAGAAGGCGCTCGACTCGGCCGGGCTGTCCATCGCGGCCTTCACGGCCGCGTAGGCTGGGGCGCGTCATGACACAAGAGGTCACTTTCTACGAAGCGGTCGGCGGCGAGGAGACCTTCCGCCGCCTGGTACACCGGTTCTACGAAGGGGTGGCCGCCGACCCGCTGCTGCGCCCGATGTACCCCGAAGAGGATCTCGGTCCGGCCGAGGAGCGGCTCCGGCTCTTCCTGATCCAGTACTGGGGCGGTCCGCGCACGTACGGCGAGCGGCGCGGCCATCCGCGGCTGCGCATGCGGCACGTGCCCTTCCGGATCGGCGAGGCCGAGCACGACGCCTGGCTCGGCCACATGCGCAGCGCCGTCGAGGAGCTGCAGCTTCCCGAGCCGCTGGAGACGATGCTCTGGGACTACCTCGTGATGGCGGCGAACACCCTCATCAACGCACCGGGCTGAGTCACGGCCGCGCGCCGGCCGCCGTCGCGGCCTCGGCGCGGGCCGGCGCCCGCTCGGACCGTACGGGGAGCAGCAGACCCGCGACGATGGGGAACGCCACCGCGACCGCGAAGGCCGTCCCGTAGTCCGACCCGCCGATGAGGGAGCCGAGCACCGGCGGGGTCGCCGCGGCGAGGAGGTTCTGGCCGGTGTTCTGGAAGCCGAGCGCCCGCCCGGCCCAGGCCCGCCCGGCGTACTCCGCCACCGCCGTGAAGGCCAGCCCGTTGGGGGTCACGGTGATCACCGCGGCGACGACGAGGACCGCGGTGGCCGCGCCCCAGTCCGCCAGCGCGCCGATCGTCAGGGCCAGCATCACGACGCCGATGCCGATCGACAGGACGCGCATCGGCCGCAGCCGGCTGCCCGCGCGGTCCGACCAGTGGCCGACGGCCAGCCGGGCCGCGGCCCCGCCGACCTGGGCCGCCGCCAGCAGCCGGCCGGCCGTGCCGGCGTTCCAGCCCTGCGCGTCGACGAGGTAGACGAGGGCGAACGCGGACACGGTGAACTGTGGGACCACGAGGAGCGCGCTCGCCGCGTGGATCCGCCACAGGACGGGCGTGCGGTACGGCGAGCGGCCGCCGTGCGGTTCGTCGCCCGCCGTACGGGCCGGGTCGCGGACGAGCACGGCCACCAGCAGCGCGGCGGCGAGGCAGACGCAGCCGAGGAAGACCAGGCCGCCCGCCAGACCGGCTCCGGCGGCGAGAGGCGGCAGGACGACGGCCGCCAGCCCGACGCCCAGCGGCTGCCCGGTCTGGCGTACGCCCATGGCGAGACCGCGCTCATGGGCGGCGAACCAGCCGAGGATGAGCCGGCCGCTGGCCGCGTGGATGGACGCGCCGCCCGCTCCGGCGAGGAAGAAGCAGCCGCCGAGCGGCACGGGGTGGTGCACGGTGGCCGCGGCCAGCAGCGCCGCGCCGGCCACCGTCAGGCCGGTGGCGAGGATGATCCGCTCGCCCCAGCGGTCGGCGGCCATGCCCCAGAGCGCGAGCGAGACGAGGAGGCCCGCGACCGGGCAGGAGATGAGGGTCGCGGCCTGACCGAGCGAGAGCCCGGCGTCGGCGCGCAGGGCGGGGATGAGGTACGGAAGGCCGTACTGATACGCGCACCCGGCGACCATGGCGAGCAACCCGACCCCGAGGACCAACCACCGTCTGCTCATATGGTGATATTAACGTACCAATATGTGAGACGATCAGATCGCGAAAATGACGCGCCACCGGCTCCTCGCAGGGTCCGGTGGCGCGTCTTCCGTACGACGGCCCGTCATTGCGGACGGCCGACTGTCACCGCGAGCGGCGGCTCGTCACAGCGGGGGGCGCTGGGCGAGGCTCGGGTCCTCGGCGACCTGCGGCGGGATCGAGAGCGTCCGCGCCTGCTGCGACGGGGAGACACCGGCCCAGCGGAGCAGGTCCGCGGTGGCCCGCGCCCGCTGCGCGTCGGGCAGCTTGGCGATCAGCCGGCCGCTGTGGTTCTGCCCCGGCGCCACGTAGACGGCGGAGTCGCGGCTGCCCGGACCGACGCGGAACGGCTCGGCGCCCCACGGGTCGTTCTGGCCGTAGACGAACATCATGTGGGTCGCGTGGGTGCGGACCCAGTGGTCGACGTCCTTCATCGCCGCCGGGTCGAACCGCATCGGGATGTCGCTGGGCACGTACGTCCGCGGCTGGTAGCTGCTCTCGTACCGGAGCAGCGGGCGCAGGTGCTTGAACTGCGGCGACGGCCAGCCGAGCTGGGTGCCCGCCTGGTAGTAGTACGGGATGTACGGCTCCAGGCTCTGGTCGGTGTAGGTCAGCGCGCCGGAGATCGTGTCGAAGTAGGAGTAGATGACGTCCGTCGAGGCGGTCGTCGCCGGGACGTCCGCGCACTCCGACTGCAGGTGGTACTGCCAGAACGCCCACTCGAAGTCCATCACCGAGTTCTCGAAGGCCCGGTCGACGGTCTTGATGATCTTCCAGGTGTAGCCGGCCTTCTGGGCGTCGGTGGTCATGCGGGCGAGGATCTCCGGACGCCGCTTGAGCAGCTCGCGCTGCAGGCTCTCCAGGTTGGCGCGGCACTTCGGGTCGGTGCCGACGGTCTTGAAGAACCGGTCGTACGCACTGTCGTCATTGTTGTTGACGTCGTTGGGGGCGACGTAGGCGACCGTGCCGTCGACGTCCGAGGGGTAGAAGCGCTTGTGGTAGGTGGCGGTCATGCCGCCCTTGCTGGCGCCGGTCGAGATCCACTTGCCGTGGTAGATCGTTTTGAGGGCCGTGATCAGCCGGTGCTCGTCGGTGGCGGCCTGCCAGATCGTGTCCTTCTTCCACACCGCCGGCTCGGGCCGCGACGGCGTGAAGTAGCGGTACTCCACCGAGATCTGGTTGCCGTCCACCAGCGCCGTCGGCTCCGAAAGGAACATCGTCTCGGGCGTGTTGTAGCCGCTGGTGTACAGGACCATCGGCCGGTCGGCGGACTTGTGCTCGAGCAGCACGCGCTGCTCGAACCAGCCGCGCTCCGGGTGGCGGTGGTCGACCGGCTGCCGGTAGTTCAGCCAGAACCACCGGTACCCCGACAGAGCGGAGGTCTTCTCCTCCACCGTCATGCCGGGAATCGCCTTGAGCCTGGTCAGGACGTCGTCGCCCCCGGCTCGGACGGGCGCCGCGTGCGCGGTACCGCCGAGGCCGCCCAGCCCGGCTGCCAGCAACAGTGCCAGCACTCCTCGAGAGAGGTTGCGCATTCTTACCCCTTTTGTGTCGGATCGCGAGAATGCAACCGCGACATTACGGGGCAAAGAACGCTTAAATCCTGATCTACTCGAAGTTCGTTACGGAACTGTCGCCCGTCCCGCGCCCGGTCACGAGGTACTGCTCCAGAAAGGCGCGCTCCTCCTCGTCGAACCGCCGGGTCCGGTTCTGCTTCAGGCCGTAGCCGACCATCACCGAGGTCGCCCGCGCGTACACGTGCTCGTCGTCGCGCACCTCGTACGCCAGGCGAAAGGACGCCGCGCGGATCTCCGTGACCCGCGTCTCCACCCGCACCGGCTCGGGCCGCAGCAGCAGGGGCCGCTTGTAGTCGACCTCATGGCGGGCCACCACCAGGCCGTGCAGGGGCCGCCGGCGTCCCTCACGGTCCGGGTCGGTGTAGAACATCGCCACCCGGGCGTCCTCCAGGTACGTCAGGTAACGGCAGTTGTTCACGTGGCCCAGCGAGTCGATGTCGCCGAACCGCACGTGGAACTCGTGCACGTGCCTGTGGGGTACGCGGACGTGGCCGGGGTCGAGGGCAGGCTGGGTCATCACTGGTCCATCTCGTGTCATGGGTCGCACGGTCGGCGTCCAGTCTCCCGGTTCCCATCCCGCCGGACCGCACCCGGGGTGCGCCCATCGACACCGGATGACCGATGGATCGGCGTGGCACGTCGCCGGGGCGACGCCGGCCACCACGGGCCGGCCGTGCCTCCCGGTCAGGTGCGTTCGTACCAGCCGTCGATACGACCGCGGCCGAGGACGTCACCGGCGGCGGCCAGCACGTCGCGCGGCTTGGCGGAGTCCAGTGCTGTGCCGCTCGCGGCCTCGGTGACCGGTTCCGCCAGGGCGAAGAGCTGGAACACGTAACGGTGCGCGCCATGTCCCTTGATCGGCGCCGGGCCGAGGTAGCCGCGGCCCATGCCCGAACGCAGTAGGCGCACCCCGTCGGCCGGGTCGCCGTCGCCCAGCCCCCCTTGGGCGACGCCGGTCACCGAGGGATCCACCAGGGCGACACCATGGATGAACGGCGCGCGTGTCGGCGCGTCGGGATCCTCGATGACCAGCAGCAACTGTGCCGTGCCCTCGGGTACGGCGGTCCAGGTCAGGGCCGGTGACAGGTCCGTGCCGCCGACTCTCTTCGCGGCGTGGACGGTCGGGATCGTCGCCTCGTGCTCGAAGTCCGGACTGCTCAACGCCAGCGTGTCCGCGCCGGCCAGGTTCGGCGCGTTCCAGGCGAGGCCCACCTGCCCGGCCCGCCGGTTCTTCAGCAACTTGCCCAGCACTGCCATAGGTCTCTCCTGTCCGTCCGCGGTCACAGCCGCCGGGTGTCCGCCAGGGCGCACAGGGGTTCGGCGAAGCGGCAGATCTCCTCGGCCGCGTCGAACTCCTGGGTGATCGGCTCGGCCGACTCGGGCGGAGTCGGCGCGCCCGGCCAGGAGTGACCGCCTCCGAACACCGTCCAGGTGACGACCCGGGTTCCGCCGACGCCGGCGTCCGCCGTCGTACGGCTGGAGAACTCGGTGGTGTGCGTCCGGCCCGGTCCGGGCGGGCACCGATCGATGGCGCGCCAGCGCCCGGCCGTCTCCTCGAGGGACAACGTACGGCCGCGCGGCTCCCCGCCCGGCCCGCGGTGCCGGGAGTACCCGCCCTCGATCGGTGAGATCCTGTCGGCCGTGCCGTGAATCAGCAGTGCCGACACCGCGTGCGTCGGCGATACGTCGCGCAGGGCCGCGGGCATTCCGCCGGCGACGGCCGCCAGCACCGCCACCCGTTCGCTCGCCTCCAGCGCCAGCCGGTGGGCCATGAACGCGCCGTTGGAGATCCCCGCCACCACCGTCCGGTCCGGCGAGGTACCGCACCGGTCGGCCGACCAGTCGGTCAACGCGCGGAGGAACGCGACGTCGTCCACGCCCGCCTCGTCCGCCGTGGTGACACCACGGCCGTCCGCCCAGCACCCCCCGTGGCCGTCGGGATAGGCGATCGCCATGCCCCACGTGTCCGCCTGCCGGTCGAAGGTGGTCCACTCGCGCATGATCCATCCTCCGAGGTCGGGATGGTTGCCGTGCAGCACGAGCACGAGCGGTATCCGCCGGTCGTCCGGCGCCGCTCGGGGCAGCCGGATCGTGAAGTGACGGTCCCCTCCGCCGATCCTCAGCTCACCGGTGACCAGATCACCATCGGTTGCCATGCGCCCGCACCCCACCGGATATATGCGCAGTCTACCTGCGCAGTTTTTCGGTACTCTAACGGATGTGGGAGGGCACACGGCACGCCCGGCGGAAGACGCGTCGGCGATCGCCGACGAACTGCAGACGGTGGTCGGCGCGCTGGTCCGGCAGATACGCGCGGTGTCGCCGGGCCGTGAAGTGACGCTGTCGCAGGTCTCGATCCTCAAACGACTCGACCGCGAAGGGGCGCACACCGTCGCCGACCTGGCCCGACTGGACAAGATCACTCACCAGTCGGTCACCGTCTCCGTGGCCGGACTGGTCGACCGGAGGCTCCTGCGGCGCGTCCCGGATCCTCACGATCGGCGGCGCAAGCTGCTGGTCATCACGGATGAGGGCAAGCGTCTGCTGACCGAACGCCGGGACGCGGGTCACGAGAATCTCACCGACGCGATCGCCGACCGGCTCACCGCCGCGGAGCGGAGGCGACTGTCCGAAACACTCGTCCTGCTCCGCCGGCTGCTCGACTGACAAGGCCGTCCCGGCTCTTCGAACCGTCCTCCTGAGCCGAAAAGGAACGGGCCGCGGGACCCGGAGGTCTCGCGGCCCGTTCTCGCCGATGTCTCAGCGGGTCAGCTTGCGGTGGGTGACGCGGTGCGGGCGGGCCGCCTCGGCGCCCAGCCGCTCGACCTTGTTCTTCTCGTAGTCGGCGAAGTTGCCCTCGAACCAGAACCAGTTCGAGCCCTCTTCCCACGCCAGGATGTGCGTGGCGATGCGGTCGAGGAACCACCGGTCGTGGGACGTGATCACGGCGCAGCCGGGGAACTCCAGCAGGGCGTTCTCCAGCGAGCTGAGCGTCTCGACGTCCAGGTCGTTGGTGGGCTCGTCGAGCAGCAGGACGTTGCCGCCCTGCTTGAGGGTGAGCGCGAGGTTGAGGCGGTTGCGCTCACCACCGGACAGCACGCCGGACGGCTTCTGCTGGTCCGGGCCCTTGAAGCCGAACGCCGCGACGTACGCCCGGCTCGGCATCTCCACCTGGCCGACCTTGATGTGGTCGAGCCCGTCGGAGACGACCTGCCAGACGTTCTTCTGCGGGTCGATGCCGCCCCGGCTCTGGTCGACGTAGGAGATCTTGACGGTGTCGCCGACCTTGAGGACGCCCTCGTCCGGCTTCTCGTCCGCGGTGACGCCGTCGGGCGCGCCCGCGCCGGCCGCGTTGACGATCATGCGGAACAGCGTGGTCTTACCGACGCCGTTCGGGCCGATGATGCCGACGATGCCGTTCGGCGGCAGGTTGAAGGACAGGTCCTCCATCAGGAGACGGTCGTCGAAGCCCTTGGTGAGGTGCTCCGCGACGATCACCGTCGTACCCAGGCGCGGGCCCGGCGGGATCTGGATCTCCTCGAAGTCCAGCCTGCGGGTCTTGGCCGCCTCGGCCGCCATCTCCTCGTAGCGCTGGAGACGGGCCTTGCTCTTGGTCTGGCGGGCCTTCGGATTGGAGCGGACCCACTCCAGCTCCTGCTCCAGGCGCTTCTTGCGCTTGGCGTCCTTCTGGCCCTCGACCTTGAGGCGCTCGGCCTTCTTCTCCAGGTAGGTCGAGTAGTTGCCCTCGTATCCGACGAGCCGGCCCCGGTCGACCTCACAGATCCAGCCGGCGACCCTGTCGAGGAAGTAGCGGTCGTGGGTGACCGCCAGCACGGTGCCGGCGTACTTCTCAAGGTACTGCTCGAGCCACTGCACGCTCTCGGCGTCGAGGTGGTTGGTGGGCTCGTCGAGCAGCAGCAGGTCCGGCGCCTCCAGCAGCAGCTTGCACAGCGCCACGCGGCGCCGCTCGCCACCGGACAGCTTGGTCACGTCGGCGTCCGGCGCCGGGCACCGGAGCGCGTCCATCGCCTGCTCGAGCTGACTGTCGAGGTCCCAGGCGTTGCGGTGGTCGAGCTGCTCCTGGAGCTTGCCCATCTCGTCGAGCAGCTCATCGGAGTAGTCGGTCGCCATCTTCTCGGCGATCTCGTTGAACCGGTCGAGCATCGCCTTCGTCTCGGCGACACCCTCCTCGACGTTGCCGAGGACGGTCTTCTCCTCGTTGAGCGGCGGCTCCTGCTGCAGGATGCCGACGGTGAACCCGGGCATCAGCCGGGCCTCGCCGTTGGAGGGCTGCTCGAGGCCGGCCATCATCCGCAGCAGCGTGGACTTACCGGCGCCGTTGGGGCCGACGACACCGATCTTCGCTCCGGGGAGGAAGCTCAGGGTGACATCGTCCAGAACCACCTTGTCGCCGTGCGCCTTGCGCACGCGCTGCATCGTGTAGATGTACTCCGGCATGGTTTCAAGACTAGAGCCTCCGAGGGGATGGCCTTGCCGTGATTCGGCGCGCCTCGCCCGGCTTCTTCGTCGCCGGCAGGCAGATCCGGTTGCGCCCGGACTCCTTCGCGCGGTAAAGCGCCAGATCCGCCGAGGCGAGCAGCTCGATCAGGTCGTGCCCGTGGGTGCGGAACAGGGCGACGCCGATCGAGATCGTCACCGTGATCGTGGCGTCGTCGGCGGGGACGCACATCCGGCCGACCCGGCTGCGGAGCCGTTCGGCCACCCGGCAGGCCTCGAGCATGTCGGCGTTCGGCAGCAGCACGGCGAACTCCTCCCCGCCGAACCGACCAACCACGTCGTACTCCCGCAGTTGCTGGACCAGGGTGCCCGCCACCCCGGCCAGCACCTGATCGCCGGTCAGGTGCCCGTACGCGTCGTTGACCCGCTTGAAATGGTCGATGTCGATCAGGAGCAGGGCCAGCGACTCGTCGGTGCGCACCGCGCGGCTGATCTCGGTGCCGGCCTCCAGCTGCCAGGTCGCGGCGTTCAGCAGGCCGGTCTTCGAATCGAGCCGGGCGGCGGCCCGCAACTGGGTGTGCATCAGGCTGCGCTGCAGCATCATCACCGGCGGCAACGCGATCACCAGCAGCACCGGGGTCAGCGCACAGGAGATGGTGATCAGGATCCCGACGCAGATCTCCACGAGGTCGAGGAGGAGGATCTCACGGTTCCACAGCAGGTCGCGCCACGAGCGCTCGGTGTTCGCGATCTGCGCCGCGACCACGACGATCGCCGTGTTCACCACGGTGAACAGCACGGCGCAGATGACCACCATGGGAAGCCTGGTGTCCAGGTCGGTGAGCCACGAGGCGGGGTCCCGGAGCGGATGCGGCACGACCGCGTGGAACGTGGCGGAGGCGGCCGCTCCGGCCAGGCCGTGCGCGGAGGTCACGATCACCCGCCGGTGCAGCATCGTCCGGCGCACCCGCAGTTGCAGCAGGATCTGCAGCGGGATCGGCATCAGCAACGCGTACACCGGCTGCATCAGCAGCGCCCCGGGCAACCACCACGCCGACAGCAGGTCACGCGCCACACCAGCCGGCATGCCGAGCCGCCGGGACGCCTCGATGCTGATCGCCCCGCAGGCCAGGAGCGCCCCGAACAGGACCGGCGCCTGCGGGCACCACGTCGCGTGCGTGGCGGCGACACCGATCAGCGCGGCGTGCAGCGCGACGACCACGAAGACGTACGGGGCGAGCAAGGGCGGCTGCTCCAGCAACGGCCATCGCCGCGGGGCGGCGGCGACGTCACCGTGTCCGTCGCCGGAGGTTTGCAGTGCCGTCATTCATCCCCCTACGGGTCAGACCGTGGCCGCCCCTTCGGGCGGCCGCCGACGCAGGACGGCGGCTCATGCTCGCTCTTGATCGAATCACGTTCAGTAATAGGATAGTTGCAATGTGTGCGGAGTGGGCAAGAAATTCGGTACCTTCTTAGGGCGGTCCGGTGGCGGGCCGCGGCGGCCCGCAGCGATGGGCGCCGCGCCGACCCCATCAGACGTGCTCGTGACCACCGGCTCCCCACGCCGGCGGACGCGCCATCCCGAAAGGAAGGCACGATGCGCGGCATCTCCTGGATCTGACGGCGTCACACACCGTTCCGACAGCCTGAGCATGGGTGGCGCATGCTCGGCCGGGCGCTTCGAACGGTGTCGGGCGTTCTGGTCGTCCGCGTTCGCCCCCGTGTCCGGGCGGCGCTCATCATGTCGGTGGCCCCAGGGTGCCGGTGTGGGGTGCCTCACGCCCTGGGACAGCGGTACCGCTCGGACGAAGCTCCTGGCGGCCGACGCGGCGCTCCGTCGTGCGGTGGCCGCTTGCGGCCAACTCATGACCCGCCATGCCGCCGCCCCTCGCGCCGACCGCACGAGCCATGCGCACCCGCCGCCTGCCGACAGACCTCAGGACCCCAGAGGCCACTGAATGCGAGAGGGCCGAAGGCGGGCGCAACGCGCGAAGGCCGACGGCGGACGCGACGCTCAGAGGCCGACGGCGAAGGCGCGACGCTCGACGGGCGGTGAGCGGAGGCGCCGGGCGGCGCCTCCGCTCACCGGTCGTCGGTGTGCCTACCGTCCCCGTGCCGCCTGGGTGCTCACCCGGCGGGCCCAGGAGACCCCGGAGGGGCGCATCAGGCGACCGCCCGGATCTCGGTCCGCTCGGCGGTCTCGTCGGTGTCGCCGGAGCCCTCCGTGACCTGGGCGGTGAGCTCCTCCGCTCCCTCGGCGTCCTCCTTCGCGTCGAGCCAGCGGTCGGCGAGGTCGTCGGCCTGTCTGCGGTCCTCCGACAGGTTGATCGAGGAGCGCTGGGAGCGCTGCAGGCGGGCGACGCCGCGGCTGAGGTCGTGGCCGACCGTGGTCGCCTCGACCTGGGCGGAGAACCGCGTCTGGCCGTCCTTGGCGTACTCCCGGATGCGGAGGCGGCCCGTGACGATGACCGGATCCCCTCGTTTCAGATCGCTCTCCTGGAGGTTGGTGGCGAGGGAACGCCAGCAGGTCACGGTCAGGAACATCGGGTCCTCGTCGCGCCACTGGCCGAGGTCGCGGTCGAAGCGGCGTGGGGTGCTGCCGATGCGGAGGGACATCAGGGACGTGCCGCTGGACAGGACCTCGAAGTGGGGCTCGGCGGCCACGAAACCGATCACGGTGATCAGCGCGTCGTTCACGAAGGCTCCTGGGGTGCGTGCGCGGCGGCCCTGCGCCGCCGCCGTCACCCCCACCGTCGAGGATGCCGGACCCCGCCCACCAGTCCCCTCCGTGAACTGTGGATAACTCCCCGTGCCCGGCCCGTCTCGGCGCGGGAGGTCAGGGCGCGACGTCGCGGATGGCGTGCCCGGCCTGGTCGCGGAACCGCGCGTACACGGCGAGCTCCTGCTCGACGGGCGCGATGACGAGCTCGCGCGCCGCCGAGGCGACGCCCTCGCGCATCTGCTGCTCCATCCGCTCGCTGTGCTTCACCGAGGTCAGCGCGATCGTGTTACGTGCGGCCAGCGCGGTGAGCAGGCCGAGTCCGAGAACGCAGACGAGGACGAGCGCGGCGTACGGCGCGACGCCGGCCTCGCCGAGGAGACGGGTCGGCGCGTGGGCGAGCTTGAGTCCGGCGAAGGCCGCGATGGCACCGAGCCAGACGACGCTGATGGCGGCGACGACGAGCAGGAGGTACTGCCAGATCCGTACGGCCCACCACCAGCCCGGAACCTGGTTGAAGGACGGCACCACGGCGCGCAGCGCGGCGCCGAGCGTCTCCGGGAGCGCCTCGGCATGGGACCGGCCGGCCTCCCGTACCGACCGGCGCCAAGAGGGCGGCAGGTCGCGGACGACGTCCTCGGTGACGTCCTGCAGGGCGTTGTCGACGTGGGCCTGCTGGGCGTTGACGGGCGTGGTGAACGCGGCGCGCAGCTCGTCGCGGAGCTCGCCGAGGCGCATGCGGCGCAGCGGGTCGCTGCGCAGGCGGGCCACGAGACGGGCGAGGGGCCATCCGACGTAGTCGAGCGCGCGCAGTGCGTACGCGCTCTCCATCGCCTCGGCCACGGCGGAGATGCCGGCGGCGTCCACCAGCGCCTCGACGAGCGCCGCCGCGCGCTTGTCGTCCACGGCGGTGGGCGGCTCGACCGAGCCGAAGGCGCCCTCGAACCGCTGGATGAGCCGGTCCATGTCGGCGATGAGCCGCCGGGTGCGGGCCCGGCGGGCGGCCACGGTGTCCGCGATGACGTCGCGGAAGTCCTCGATGCCCGCCCCGGACTTGGCCGAGGAGGTCAGGATGCGCGGAGCACGCAGGCCCTCGGCCTCCAGCAGCCGCCTCAGGTCCTTGACGCACTCGTCGATCTCTTCGGGCGCGAGCCGGTCGACCTGGTTGAGGACGATCAGGCTGATGCCGTCGTGGCCGGCCAGCGGCTCGAGGTAGCGCCGGTGCACGGCGAAGTCGGCGTACTTCTGCGGGTCGAGCACCCAGATGAGCAGGTCCGCGACGCCGACGTACCGGTCGACCTCGGCGACCTGCTCGGACCGGACGGAGTCGTGGTCGGGCAGGTCGAGCAGGATGAGGCCCTGCAGCGAGCCCGCGCCCTCGGCGCCGTCCGTCTGGTCGAGCGCGCTGGCGCGGGCGTACCGGTGGCGCTTCTCGATCTCCAGCCAGTCCAGCAGCGGTCCGGCGCCGTCGAGGCCCCACACGCAGGCGTGCGCGGAGGACGTCATCGGGCGGCGGAGCCCCGTCGGGGACAGCTCGAGGCCGCAGACGGCGTTGAACAGCGACGACTTGCCGCTGCCGGTGCCGCCGGCGAGCGCGACGATCGTGTGGTCGCCGGACAGGCGCAGCCGGTCGCCGGCCCGGCCGAGGAGCGCGGCGGCGTCGTCCATGAGCTCCTGGTCGACGCGGCCCTCCCCGAGCTCGACGAGCCGGTCGAGGGTGGCCAGGCGCCGGGTCAGCCCGGACATCTCGGGCGGCGCCGCCTCCGTGTCCGGCGCGGGGTCCTGCCCGGGCGCGGTCGGCTGCTGCGGGGAGGTCTGCCGGGACGTGCCGGAGACGCCGGGGGTGGTCGTCGTCATCGGTCGCGATCCTCCTCGGTCACCGGGCGACCTCGAGGTTGTAAGTGGCCTGGTAGAGCTGGACGGGGGTGGTCTCGTCGGGCACCCCGGCGCCGTCGAGCACCTGCCCGAAGCGGATGGCCTCCTCGTCGAACAGCATGCCGGTGCGGCCGCGCAGGTCGGCCCGCGCCTTGGCGCTCATGCTGCGGAGGGACTCGGCGCCGAAGAGCGCCTTGAGCAGCCGCTGCGGCACGGCGCTGGTGCCGCCCTCGACCGCGATGTCGCTGGTGCCGAAGCCGAACAGACCGACCATCAGCACGAGTGCCAGGGCGTCCTCATCATAGGAGACGAACTTGGCCACCGAACGCTTCGTGACCCCCTCGGTGCGGATCAGGTCGGCGATGTGGTCCTGCCAGGCGCTGACGGCGCGGGTGACGCGCCGGGGCAGCTCCGCGGAGGCGCGGTCCAGCGTCTGGTCGCGCCCCTCCAGCAGCATGGCGCCGGCCGGGCGGCTCCGCCAGCGCTTCACGACCTCCTCCGCGGAGCGCTCCGCGCCGGCCACGATGAGGGACTCCAGGGCGCTGCGCAGGGCGGCCTTGAGGGCACGGACCCGGGTGGGCGTGCGCTTGCGGCGGTTGCCGCGGTGCCCGGTCTGGCCGCGGCCGGCGTGCAGCGCGCGCTCGAGGTCGCCGGTGCCGGCGAAGTCCTGCCAGCGGGCGAGGACCTCGCCGCGCAGCAGGGAGCCGTTGCGGGTGGCCTCGTCGAGCTCGGCGAGACCGGTCGCGTAGGCGCCCTCGACCTCCTCGCGGAGCATCGTGCGCAGCGCGACCTGCTCCTCGACCTTCGCGGCCAGCTCGGGGACGCGGGTACGGAAGGTGTCGAGCACGCCACCCAGAGTAGACCTGATGACCTCGGCTCGGCCATCCTCGTCCTCGCTGATGCCGCTCAGCCAGACCTGGACCTCGTCGGCCGCCTCGGACGGCAGCATCCCGCCGGACACCGTGGTCTCGGGGATGACGAACTGCGCGGCCTGCTCGAGGCCGTTGTCCTTGAGCATCTCGGCGAAGTGGCCGACGATCTCCTCGCCGCCCTCCGGGACGCGCGACAGGACGACGCCGAGGGTGGCGCCGTGGTCGCGGGCTCGGTGCAGCAGGCGCCAGACGAGGGCGTCGGCGTAGCGGGCCGCGGTGGTCACGCAGATCCACACGTCGGCCGCCGCGAGGAACTGCGCCGCGAACTCGTGGTGCTCCTCGAACACCGAGTCGACGTCCGGGCTGTCGAGCAGCGCGAGCCCCTTGGGCAGCACGTCGCTCTTCATGATCACCAACTGGTCGCCGACCACGGCGTCCGGCGCCGGGCCGGGGACCCGTCCGAAGCCGGGCAGGACGTAGCGCTCGTCGAGCCACCAGTCCGCGTCGTCGGGATGGCAGACGAGGATCGGGCTGCTCGTCGTGGGACGCAGCACGCCCGTCGCGCTGACCCGCTCACCGACGAGCGTGTTGACCAGCGTGGACTTGCCCGCGCCGGTCGACCCGCTGAGCACCACCAGCAGCGGGGCGTCCTTGCGGCGCACCCGGGGCAGGAGGTAGTCGTCGAGCTGGTTCAGCAGGTCCTGTTGCATGACCCGCGCCTCGTCGACGCCGGGGGCGTCGAGCACGAACCGGAAGGAGGCGATCTGGTCCCGTAGATCGACCAGGGCCTCGTCGAGTGGAAGGGGTGTCGCCGCGCGTTTGATCGCGCTCTGGTCAGCCGGGGGTGTCACGGAGTCCGCCCCAAATCCGCGTTCAGCATGTCGATCTGGCGCGCCACCTGCACGACGTCGCCCACGACGACGATCGCCGGCGGCCGCACGCCGATGGCCGTCATCTCGTCCACAACCGTCGCGAGCGTCGCCATGAGGGCGCGCTGGGTCTGCAGCGTACCGTCCTGGATGACGGCGACGGGAGTGTCAGGCGACCGACCATAGCGCATCAGCGTGTCGGCGATGACCCCCATGCGTTCGACCGCCATCAGCAGCACGAGCGTGCCCTGGGCGCGGCCGAGCCCCTCCCAGTCGACGGTCGACGCGGGGTCCCCCGGCGCGACGTGCGCGGACACCACGTGGAACTCCTGCGACACGCCTCGGTGGGTGACCGGGATGCCGACCGCGGCGGGCACGGCGATGGCGCTGGTGATGCCGGGGACGACGGTGACCGGGATCCCCTCACGCGCGCAGTGCAGGACCTCCTCGGCGCCCCGGCCGAAGACGAACGGGTCGCCGCCCTTCAGGCGGACGACGAAGCGTCCCGCCTTGGCCTGCTCGACGAGCACCGCGTTGATGCGCTCCTGCGTGACCGAGCGGCCGTACGGGATCTTGGACGCGTCGATGATCTCGACGTCGGCGGACAGTTCGTCGAGGAGCTCGCGGGGGGCGAGCCGGTCGGTGACGACGACGTCCGCCTGGGCCAGGAGCTGCCGGCCGCGTACGGTGATGAGCCCCGGGTCGCCGGGGCCGCCGCCGACCAGCGCCACGCCCACCGGGCGCCGCCGCGAGTGCCGTGCCTCGATGGTGCCGTCGCGCAGCCCGGCGACGACGACGTCGCGCAGGCCCGCCGCGTGGCGCGGGTCGCCGCCCGCGAGCACCCCGACGGTGGTCTCGCCGACCCGGCCGCTCGCCGGCGTCCAGGCCGGGGACAGCTCCGCGTCGTCGGCGCGCACGCACCACGTCCCCTGGCCCTCGGCCTCGGCGGCGACCGCGGCGTTGACCTCGCCGTCGTCGGTCGCGGCCTGCACGAGCCAGGCGCCGGCGCAGTCGCCCGGCCGGTACGCCCGGCGCTCCCACGTGATCTCGCCGCGGGCGGCCAGATCGTCCAGCATCGGCGTGGCCTCGGGCGCGATCAGCAGCACGTCGGCGCCGGCGGCCAGCAGTGTGGGGACGCGTCGCTGGGCGACGCGCCCGCCACCGATGACGACGACACGGCGGCCGTCGAAGCGCAGGCCGAGAAGGTAGGGCGGCACGAAAGATCTCCTGGTCGAGATGTGGACGGTCTGGTCCGGCACCAAAGGTACCCGCGCCGGTCAGGCGCCATCCGGCGCGGCGGCGTCATTCTCGGCCTCCCCGGCCGGGCCCGCCGCGGCGACACCGGCGGAGGCCTCCCGGCCCCGGCCGGCCCGGTCCGGCGCGGCGGAGTCCTCCTGAGCGCCGCCCGCCGGACCCGCCGCTGCGGAGTCCTCTCGGGCACCGCCGGCCGGACCCGCCGCGGCGACGTCGGCGGCGTCCTTGTCCGCGACGCCCGCCGAGTCGAACGTGGCGACCTCGTGCAGCACCCGTACGGCGCCGGCGATGAGGGGCAGGGCGAGGAGGGCGCCGGTCCCCTCCCCCAGGCGGAGCCGCAGGTCGACGAGCGGGCGCAGCCCCATGGACGCCAGGGCGGCGGCGTGGCCCGGTTCGGCGGAATGGTGCCCGGCGAGGCAGAAGTCGCGGGCGCCCGGGGCGAGCGCGACGGCGACGAGCGCGGCGGCGCCGGCGATCACGCCGTCGAGCACGACGGGGACGCGGTGGGCCGCCGCGCCGAGGACGAAGCCGGCGATCGCCGCGTGCTCCAGCCCGCCGACCTGCGCCAGAACCGCGAGCGGAGCGGCGGACGCCACCCGGGCGTCCGCGCCCGCCGTTCCGTCGTGTCCGGGCAGTTCGGTACGGGCGCGGGTGAGGGCTGCCCGGACGACCTCGACCTTCCGGGCGTGCGTGGCGTCGTCGATGCCCGTGCCGTACCCGGTGACGTCGTCGGGCGCGCGGCCGGTGAAGGCGGCGATGAGGGCGGCCGAGGCGGTGGTGTTGGCGATGCCCATGTCCCCGGTCAGCAGGCACCGGTGACCCGCCGCGACCAGGTCGCGGGCGGCCTCGATGCCGACCTCGACGGCCCGCCGGGCCTGCTCGGCGGTCATCGCCGGGCCCCGGGTCATGTCGGCGGTGCCGTTCGCGACCTTCCTGGCGAGCAGGCCGGGCGCCTCGGGCAGGTCTCCATTGACGCCCACGTCGACGACGGTGACCTCGGCGCCGACCTGCCGGGCGAAGGCGTTGACCACCGCGCCGCCCGCGAGGAAGTTGTGCACCATCTGGCCGGTCACCTCCTGCGGCCAGGGGGTGACGCCCTGGGCGTGCACGCCGTGGTCGGCGGCGAACACCGCCACCGCGGCGGGCGCGGGCAGCGGCGGCGGACACACGCCGGCGACCCCGGCGAGACGGATCCCCAGCTCTTCCAGCTCGCCGAGCGAGCCGCGCGGCTTGGTCAACCGGTCGTGCCGTTCGCGGGCCGCCCGCATCGCCGCTTCGTCCAGCGGCCGGATCGCGGCGACCGTCTCGGCGATCAGCTCCATCTACGTCTCCCTAGGAGGTCAGGTCGGTCAGCACGGACTTGAGCACGCCGGTGAAGGCGTCGTTGGTGGCGGCGTCCCGTACGGCGACGCGCAGCCAGTCGGGTCCCAGGCCGGGGAACGTGTCGCCGCGCCGGACCGCGTAGCCGCGGTCGCGCAGCGCCGCGCGTACGGCCAGGCCGCCTGACGGTCCGGGGACCCGCACGCACAGGAACGACGCCCGCGCGTCGGGCACGACGTGCGCGCCCAGCGCGCGGATCTCCGCCGCCAGCCGGTCCCGCTCGATCGCCAGGTCCCGCGCCCACGCGTCGGCCTCGGCGAGGGCACGGGGACTCGTGCAGGCCTCCGCGGCGACCAGCGCCGGGGCGGACACCGACCACAGCGGCTGCGCCTCGGCCAGCCGGGCGATCAGCGACGGCTCGGCGAGGACGTAGCCGACGCGCAGTCCCGCCAGGCCCCAGGTCTTGGTGAGGCTGCGGATGACGACCAGCCCGGGGACTCCGGTACGGGACGCGAGGCTCTCGGTCTCACCGGGGACGCAGTCCATGAACGCCTCGTCGACCACCAGCGTCCGGCCCGGCCGGGCGAGCGCCGCGATCGCCGCCGCCGGGTGCAGCACGGACGTCGGGTTCGTCGGGTTGCCGAGCATGACCAGGTCGGCGTCCTCGGGCACCAGGCCGGCTGCGGACCTCATCCCGTCTCCGGGCACCGCGCCGCCCCCGAGCACCACGCCGTCTCCAGGCACCGCGCCGTTCCCGGACACCGCGCCGAGCCGGAAGTCGCCGTCCAGGGTCACCCGGTCCGGCTCGTGTCCCGCCGCCCGCAGCGCGGCCTCCGGCTCGGTGAACTGCGGGTGCACGACGACCGGGCGCCGGGGCGTGAGGACGCGGGCGAGCAGGACGAACGCCTCCGCCGCCCCCGCGGTCAGCAGGACCTCCTCCGGTGAGCGGCCGTGACGGCGGGCCACCGCCGCCCGTGCGCGGGCGGCGTCGGGATAGGCCGCCAGCCCGGCCACGCTGTCGCGCAGCAGCGCGGCGAGCCAGGCGGGCGGCGTCCCCGGGCGGACGTTGACGGCGAGGTCCACCAGGCCGGGTCCCACCTCCGTGTCGCCGTGGTGGCGCAGGTCGACGTCAGCGCACACGGGTACGGCTCGGATCGTCCGGGTGGGCATGCGCGGGATCGCCCGGGTGGAGATGCGCGTGACCGTGCCCGTGCGCGGGGTCGTCCGGGTGGTGGTGCGGAACCTGTGGCGCTCCGACGCGGTCCTCGAAGCCCGGCATCGCGATGCGGTACACGCAGGTGTCGCAGTTCATCCGGATGTCGCCGGCCAGGGCCTCCTCGTAGCGTTCGAGGACCAGGTCGGCGAGGCCGTCGCAGTCGCCGATCACGTCGGCGCACCGGACCTCCACGTCCTCATGCGCCTGGGCCTGCGCCGCCACGCGGTCCGGCAGCACGCCGGGGAACAGGAAGTACGGCAGCACGACCACGCGGCGCGCGCCGAGCCGGCGGCAGCGGTCGAGCCCCTCGGGGACGCCGGGCCGGGCCAGCGACACGAACGCCGGTTCGACCATGCCCAGGCCCCGGCCCTCCCACAGCAGCCGGGCGACCTTGTGGACCTCGGCGTTGGCGTCCGGGTCGGTCGAGCCCCGGCCGACGAGCAGCACGGCGGTGTCGGCACGCTCGGCCGGGTCGAGGACGGCGGACAGGCGCTCGTCCAGGAGGTCCAGCAGCTTGGGATGCGGGCCGAGGGGGCGGCCGTAGACGTACGACAGGCCGGGCCGGCGCGCCCGCTCACGGGCCAGCGCGCCGGGGATGTCGCCCTTGCCGTGCCCGGCGGCGACCAGGACCATCGGCACAGCGGCGAAGTGCCGGTGCCCGGCGTCGTACAGCTCGGCGACGGCGTCGGTCAGCGGCGGGGGCGACAGCTCGATGAACCCTCCGGACACGTCGACCGGCAGCCGGCCCCGCAACCGCTCGACGAACCGGCCGAACTCCTCGGCCCCGCTCTCGTCGCGCGTTCCGTGCCCGACCAGCAGCAGCGGCGTCATGGGTTCCCTTCTTCTTCCTCGGCCGTGCCCTCGTAGTAGAGGAGGGCGTTGAGGGCGGCGGCGGCCACGGCGGAGCCGCCCTTCTCGGAGACGTTGCTGACGGCGGGCAGCCCGCTCTTGCGCAGCGCCTCCTTGGACTCGGCGGCGCCGACGAACCCGACCGGCAGCCCGATCACGAGCGCCGGGTCGACGTCGCGCGCGATGATCTCCTCCAGGGCGGTCGGCGCGCAGCCGACGACCCAGATCGCGCCCCGGCCGACCTCGGCGTACGACAGGCGGATCGCCGCGGCCGAGCGGGTGATCCCCGCGGCCCGCGCCATCCGCGCGGCCGCCGGGTCGCCGACCGAGCAGATCGTCTCCCGGCCGGTGATGCCGGCGGCGACCATGGCCACGTCGGTGACGACCGGCGCCCCCGCGCGCAGCGCCCGCAGCCCGCGCCGCAGGTGGGCCTCGTCGGTGACGAGGTCGACGGCGTACTCCAGGTCGGCGCTGGCGTGGATGACGCGCTCGGCGACCGCCCGCCACAGGGGTGGCATCGGGCTGAGGTCGACGCGCGACCGCAGGATCTCGTACGACTGTTCCTCGATGGGATGGATGGTCCTGGTGTTCATGCACTGCTCCCGTAGCGCTGTTCGAACCGGCCCGCTCTCCAGAGGACGGCCGCGACGAGCCAGGAGATGACGAACACGGCGACGATTCCGTAGCCGAGGTACTCGAACCGGTCGGCGAGGGCGGCGTAGGAGTCGAGGAACGCCGCGCCGGCGTACTTGGCGAGCAGGTCGGCGAGGTAGACGCTGCCGATGAAGCCGGCGATCAGCACCGTCATCGCGGTGGTCGCCATGTTGTAGTAGAGCTTGCGCGCCGGGCTGCGGAACGCCCAGGAGTACGCCCGGGTCATCAGCAGGCTGTCGCAGGTGTCCAGCGCGCTCATCCCGGCGGCGAACAGCAGCGGAAGGGTCAGCGTCGCCAGCAGCGGCAGCGCGCCCTGGCCCGCGCTCTGCGCGGCCAGCCCGAGGAGGGTGACCTCCGAGGCGGTCTCCAGGCCCAGGCCGAACAGCAGGCCGACCGGGTACATGTGCCACGACGACTTGATCAGCGCGCGGGCCCGGCCGCCGAGCATGCGGTTCATCAGGCCGCGGTTGAGGAGCTGGATCTCCAGCTCGCGCTCGTCGAGGTCGCCGCGGGTCATCCGCCGCCACAGCCCGGCGACGCCGCGCAGCACCACCGCGTTCAGGGCCGCCACCAGCAGCAGGAAGCCCATCGCGACGACGACCGAGACGGCTCCGCCGACCTCTCGGAACGAATCGATCTGCGCGGTCGTCGCCGCGCCCGCCGCCAGGGCGATCACGGTGGAGAGCACGAGCACGACCGTCGAGTGGCCCATCGCGAAGAAGAAGCCCACGCCGACGGACCGGCGGCCGCGCTGCAGCATCAGCCGGGTCGTGTCGTCGATCGCGGCGATGTGGTCGGCGTCGAACGCGTGCCGCATGCCGAGGACGTACGCCGTGACGCCGGCGGCGGTGAACGAGCCGGCCGCGGCGAGGTTGCGGGAGTAGTAGAAGTACAGCGACCAGCCGGTGATGTGCAGCAGCGCGATGATGCCCAGGATCCCGGACAGGCGCGCGCGTTCGGCGCGCGTCCAGGTCCCGACCGTCAGCGGCACGGGGGGTGTCGTCAAGGGGCCTCCTTCGACGGCCCGCCGACCCGGCGGGTGCGCCGGGTCACGGGAGTTCCTCGATGGCGTCGACCGGGCAGATCTCGGCGCATTCGCCGCATCCGGTGCACCGTTCGGGCAGGACCCGCAGCGGGTCGCCGCCGTGCGCGGCCCACCCGGCGTGCGGGCGGATGGCGTGTTCGGGGCAGGTGAGCAGGCAGGCTCCGCAGCCCTGGCAGCGTCCGGTGACGCGCACGGTCAGGCCCATCGGTACCCGCGCGGGGTGACGAACCGGCCGGCGACCGCGCGGCTGCGGCTGGAGCCGACGACGACGACGGTGAACATGTCGATCCGCGCCGGGTCCAGCTCGGCGAGGGTCGTCAGCGTCACGGTCTGGTCGGGGCGGGTGGCGTTGCGGACGTACCCGACCGGGGTCTCCGGCGGGCGGTGCGCGGCGAGGATCGCGAGGGCCTTCGGCAGTTGCCAGTCACGGGCGCGGCTGCGCGGGTTGTAGAAGCAGACCGTGAAGTCGCCCTCGGCGGCGGCGGTGACGCGGCGTTCGATGACCTCCCAGGGGGTGTGCAGGTCGGACAGGGAGATGTAGGCGTGGTCGTGGCCGAGCGGGGCGCCGAGCAGGTTCGACGCGGCCACCGCGGCCGTGATGCCGGGGACGCCGTCGACGTCGATGTCCGCGTCGGCGAACTCCAGCGCCGGGCTGGCCATGGCGTACACCCCGGCGTCGCCGGAGCCGACGAGCGCGACCGCGCGGCCGGCCGACGCCTCGGCGACCGCGGTGCGGGCGCGTTCCTCCTCCTGGCCGAGGCCGGAGGCGATGACGCGCGTGCCGGGCCGGATGAGGTCGCGGACCTGGTCGAGGTACTGCTCGAGGCCGACGACGACGGACGCCCGCTGCAGCGCGGCGATCGCGCGCGGCGTGAGCAGGTCCCGCGCGCCGGGCCCGAGCCCGACGATGGCGAGCCGGCCGCGCGGGGCGAGCCGGGCGACGGCGGCCGTGGCGTTCGCGGACTTGCGCTTCTCGACGACGAGTTCGGCGTCCCGGCCGTGCGTCCGCGCGCCGTGCAGCGCGGCGGCCTCGGCGACGCTGGGCGTGCCGACCTCGGCACGGACCACCTCGGAGGGGTTGGGCACGGCGACGGCGGCGAGCGCCTCGGCCGGGTAGGTGACGACCTCCCAGCCGCGTGCCGCGGCCGCCTGGAGAATGCCCTCCTCGTCGGCCTTGAGGTCCACGGTCGCCAGGCACCGTACGGACGCGGGGTCCAGCGCGGCGGCGGCCAGGGCCTGGTCGACGAGCGTCCCGACCTCCTCGGCGGACACGCCGCGCGCCGAGCCGACGCCGACGACGAGGGACTTCGGCCGGTAGACGAGCGCGCCGCCGAACCACCCGTCGTGGCACATGCAGTCCATGGCGGCGTGGTCGGTGACGAGGATGTGGTGCGCGGCGTCCTCGGCGCCGGAGGTGACGTTGGGCGGCAGCGGGGGCAGCGGCCAGTCGTCGGCGCCCTCGATCCGCACCGGCTCGCCGGACAGCACGGCCGCGCCGACGTGCGCGAGCACGGTGGGGTCGTGCACGGTGAAGCCGAGGTCGGCGCCGTAGGAGTCGAGCGGGGTGACGTTGCTCCGGTCGCTGGCGGTGGTCACCACCGGCGTGCAGCCGAGCACCCCGGTCAGCCGGTGGGCGAGCAGGTTGCCGCCGTGGTGGCCGCCGAGGACGGCGACGGCGAACGCCATCGACTCGTCCACGCAGACGACCGCGGGGTCGGTGGTCTTGTGGCCGAGCAGCGGCGCGAGCACCCGGACCGTCGCGCCGACGGCGAGGAAGCTCACGATCGCGTCGCAGGTCCGCCACGCCTCGCGGAGCGCGTCGCCGGCCTTGTCGGCGGTCAGGACGCGGACCTCGTCCGGCCAGGCCGCGCGCAGCGTCTCGGCCGCGGTCCGGCCGCTCGCGGTCGCCGCGACGACCCCGATCCGCCCCATCGTCTCCGTCACCGCGACCTCCCCGTCAGCACGAACACCGGATTCTGCGCCTCCAGCCGGAACGACCCGCCGGGCAGGTCGGCGAACCGCGACGCCGCCAGTTGCACGCCCTCGATCTCATAGGCGGCGTCGGCCAGCAGCCGCCGCGCAGCCGCCGCCCGGTCGACCGCCGCGAACGTCGCCACGACCGTCTCGGGGCGGCGCGCGAGCGCACCGCCGAGCGCGTCGAGGCCGCCGCCGCCGACGAACACCGCGTCGGGGTCGGGCAGCCCGTCGTACGCCTCGGGCGCGGCGCCCGCGACGACCCGTACGCCGGAGGAGCGGGCGTTGCGGCGGATCAGCTCGCAGGCCGCCGGGTCCCGCTCGATCGCGATGACGGCCGCGTGGTGCTCGGCGCACTCGATGCCGACCGACCCGCTGCCCGCGCCGACGTCCCAGATGAGCCTGCCGAGCGTGGGCCGCAGGCGGGACAGCACGACGGCCCGCACCTCCCATTTGGTGATCATCCCGGCGCGGTGCGCGTAGAAGTCGTCCGCATGCGCCCAGCCGTCGGGCGGCGCGGCGGGCTGGTCGTGCACGCGGGCGGCGGCCGCGAGCCGGTCCTCGTCGAGGACGACCACGACGTTCGGGTCGGCCCAGTCGCTGGCCGCGGCCTCGGCCGGCGTACGGCGGACGACGCGCTCGCCGGGACCGCCGAGACGCTCGGCCACCCAGAGGGTCCGGTCCCATCCGGCGAGCCGGGCGGCGATTTCGCCGGGGCCGCAGGCCGGGGAGGTCAGGACGGCGACCTTGGGCAGTGCCCGGCACGCGTTGAGGGCGGTGCGCGGGTCGCGGCCGTGCGCGCTCACCACCACCGCGTCGTCCCAGGGCAGGCCGATCCGCGCGAACGCGGTGGCCACCGAGGACACGGCGGGCAGCACCTCCGGGGCGTGACCGCGCCCGCGCAGCGCCCGCAGGATGCCGAAGAACGCCGGGTCGCCGCTGGCCAGCACGACGACGTCGCCCTCCGCCGCGTCGACCTCGGCCAGCGCCGCCGGCACGTCGCCGAGCACGATGCGGCGGGCCCGCTCCGGCGGGCGTACGGACTCCAGGTGCCGCCGGCCGCCGACCACCAGGGAGGCGGCCTGGAGCCGGTCCATCGCCTCCTGCGACAGCGGAGAGCCGTCGCAGCCCACCACGGTGATCATCGGGCGAGCCGCCCGTACATCGCGATCATCCGCTTGCCGGTGAAGTCGACCAGCACGACCTGCGCCGCGATCCCGCTCGCGCCGGGCACCTGGGCCGCCTGGTCCTCGGCGAAGTGTTCCAGCACCCCGGCGACGCGGCGGCACAGCTCGCGGCCGGCGCGGCCGAGCAGCCCCGCCTCCTCCCACAGCTCGTACGCGTGGCGGGCGGTGTTGGCCTCCGCGACGCGCGCGGCCAGGTCCGCCGAACCGCCCATGTCCCTGGTGATCTCGCCGAGCAGCGCGGTGTCGACCTTGGACCGGGTGTAGTGCGTCATCAGCACGCCGGACGCGAGCTTGGTCAGCTTGCCGGCCATCCCGACGAACACCACCTGCGTGACGCCGTGCTCCACGGCCCTGCGCAGCGCGGCGCCGGTGAAGTCGCCGACCTCGACGAAGCACACGTCGGGCAGTTTGGGCAGCAGCTTCATCGCGCCCTGCTCGGTACGGCCGCCGGTGCACAGGACCAGCGTTCTCTCCCCCTGCGCGGCCAGCACCGAGACCGCCTGCTCGACGCTCGCCCGCCACGACGCCGTCGAGAACGGCCGGACCACGCCCGTCGTGCCCAGGATCGAGATGCCGCCGAGGATGCCGAGCCGCCTGTTCGTGGTCTTGCGCGCCATCTTCTCCCCCTCGGGCACCGAGATGACGACGCGTACGCCCCGGGCGTCCAGGTCCACCGACTCGCCCACCGCCTGCTCGATCATCCGCCGGGGCACCGGGTTGATCGCCGGGCCGCCGACCTCCAGGCCGAGGCCCGGCTTGGTGACGACCCCGACCCCGACGCCGCCGTCCAGCTCGATGCCCGGCTCGTTCCGCCAGGAGACGGTGGCGGTCAGGTGGGCGCCGTGCGTGACGTCCGGGTCGTCCCCGGCGTCCTTGACCACGACCGCCTCGGCGCGCCCCTCACCGAGCGCGCAGGAGTCCACCGCGAACGTCACCCGCCGGCCCGACGGCAGCGCCACCTCGACGACCTCCGGCGCGGTGCCCGTGGCCAGCGCCTCCGCCGCGGCCTTGGCCGCCGCAGAGGCGCAGGTGCCGGTCGTCCAGCCGGTGCGCAGCGCCTTGCCGCGGACCTTCATGGTCCGCGGCATGTCGGGCTCGTACGGTGTGGTCATCGTCCGCTCAGCCGCCCCGCAGCGCCCGGCGCGCCGTACGGTCCGCCCGCCGGTGGCCGTGGAAGTGGCCCGGGTGGTACAGGTGCGAACGCGTGCCGCCCGCCGCCAGCGCCGCGCCGACCAGCACGAGGGTGTGCTTCCACAGCTTGTGCGCCTTGACCGTCTCCTCCAGGGCGTCCAGGCGGCACCGCACGATCAGCTCGTCCGGCCAGGTGCACTGGTAGGCGACCACGCACGGCGTGTCCGGCGGGTAGCCGCCCTCGAGGAGCTCATCCTGGAGCTGTTTCGAGCGCGCCGCCGACAGGAACAGCGCCATCGTCGTGCCGTGCCGGGCGAACTCCCGCACCTCCTCACCCGGCGGCATCGGCGTCTTCCCCCCGCCGAGGCGGGTGAGGATCACCGACTGGGCGACCTCCGGGATGGTCAGCTCCCGCTCGACGGCGGCGGCGACGGCCGAGAAGCTCGACACGCCCGGCACCACCTCGGTGTCCAGGCCGAGGGCGCGGCAGCGGTCGAGCTGCTCCTGCAGCGCGCCCCACAGGGCCGGGTCGCCGGAGTGGATCCGCGCCACGGTCAGCCCCTCGGCGGCGGCGCGCTCGTAGTACGGCAGCACGCCCTCCATGGGCAGCCGCGCCGAGTCGACGATCTCCGCGTCCGGGCGGGCGTGCTGGAGCACGTCCTCGTGGACCAGGCTGGCCGCCCAGATCACCACGTCCGCCTCGGCGATCGCCTTCGCGGCCCGGAACGTCAGCAGGTCCGCCGCGCCCGGCCCCGCCCCGACGAACACCACACGTCCACTCATGAGGTCTTCCCCCTGTTCAGCTTGCCGCCGGTGACGGTCCGGCGGCCGGGCACGATCAGCGTCGACAGGTACGGGACCGGCCCCTCGAGTCCCTTCGCCGCGCGCACGTCCTCGTCGGGCAGGCCGAGCCGCGCGCCGTACACCGCGTCGTCGAGCCGGCCCGCGTCCCGTACGGCCGCCAGGGTCTCGTCCGCGACCCGGCCGAACTTGTACGCGACGACGGTGTCGCAGGTCTCCAGGACCGTGCGCAGGCGGCCCGTGCCGCCCGTCAGCGGCAGCAGGCACAGCGACTCGTCGCCCTCGGTCAGGACCGTCCCCGACCGCGCGGCGAGGTCCTGCATGGCGGTGACGCCCGGCACGGTCTCGACCTCCACGCCCGGCTCCCGGTCGCGTACGGTCCGGGCCAGATAGGTGAAGGTGGAGTAGACGTTCGGGTCGCCGATCGTCGCGAACGCCACCGTCCGCGCGCCGCCGGCGAACGCCTCGACGACCCGGCGCGCGGCGGCGTCCCACGCGCCGACGCGCCGCTCGCTGCGCCCGCCGCGGTCGTTGAGCGCGAAGACGACGCGCTCGGCCCTGTCGGTGTACGCGCGTACGACGGACTCGGCGCGGCCGGGCTCGTCGAGCGCCATCACCGGGACGAGCACGACGTCGGCCTCCCGCAGGATCCGGACCGCGCGGACGGTGACGAGCTCGGGGTCGCCCGGCCCGACGCCGACGCCGATCAGCCGCTTGTCAGGGTTCATGCGAGCTCGCTCTCCAGGAGGCTGAACAGCACGGCGTCGACCCGCCCGGCCGGGGTGAGGGTGGCCTCGCGGAGCACGCACTCCCGGGTGAAGCCGGCCTTCGCCGCGACGGCCTGGGAGGCGCGGTTGCCGACGGCGGCCAGCAGCTCGACCCGGTGGAGTCCCTTCTGGAAGGCGTACGCGGCGGCGGCGCGCGTCGCCTCGACGGCGTACCCCTTGCGCCGCGCCCACGGCGCGATCCAGTAGCCGACCTCGACGCGGCCGTCCGTCCAGTCCGTACGGCTCAGGCCGACGGTGCCGGCGAACCGGTCGCCGCCGACGATGGCGAAGTTGATCCCGTGGATCGGATCGACGTGGGAGTCGGTCAGGCACCAGGCCAGCGCCGTCTCGGCGGTCTGGGCGGGCGCCCACGCCATCCAGCGCAGGATCTCCGGGTCGTGGCTCGCCGCGAGGACGTCGGCGGCGTCGCCCTCCTCGAACGGGCGGAGCAGCAGCCGCTGGCTCTCCAGCAGCACACCCTGGTCGAAAGTCATGCGCACGCTCCCACGAAACGGCTCGCCATCTCCGGACTACCAGCCCAATGGAGATGAAGGTAGGAGGCAAGTCGAAGGCGCCCGGCGAATCCCTCCGGATCGGCGCCCGGCCACCGCCAGGCGGGCTCGGCGCCCGGCCCGGGGCTCACCGCCGTACGGTGGAACTCGTGGCCGCGGAAGCGTTCGCCCGCCCGCGCCACCGGCGAGTCGCGCAACGCCACCGCCTCCCGGTAGCCGAGCGTGAGCCGGCCGGTCATGCGCGCCTCCGCGTCGAGGACCCCGCACATCGGCGCCCCGTCGAGGGTGCGGGCGAGGTAGAGCAGGCCGGCGCACTCGGCGTAGATCGGGCCGTCGAACGCGGCGACCTGCCGGCGCAACGGCTCATTGGCCGCCAGCTCCGCCGCGTACATCTCGGGGAAGCCGCCGCCGATCACGACGCCGCGCGTGCCCTCCGGGAGCGCCTCGTCGCGCAGCGGGTCGAACGGCACGACCTGTGCCCCGGCCGCGCTCAGCAGCTCGTCGTTCTCGGTGTACCCGAACGTGAACGCCGGTCCGCCCGCCACCGCCACCATCGGACGCGCGAGGCCCGCCGTCCGCTCCAGGGGCCGGGCGGCACCCTCCGGTTCCCCGAGCCGCGCGGCGCCCTCCGCCGGACCCGCCGGGCGGTCCGCCGGCGCGGCGGGGTCCCGGAGGCGGGCGTCGATCCGCGCGGCCGGGTCCCAGGGGTGGGCGTCGATCGGCGGGGCGCCGTGGGCGAGCGCGAGCAGGCCGCGAAGGTCGCAGGACTCCTCGACGAGCGCGCCCAGCCGCTCGACGGTGCGTACGGCCTCGGCGCGGCGCTCGGCGGCCGGGATGAGGCCGAGGTGACGCGACGGGGTGGCGACGTCCGCGTCACGCCGCAGCACCCCGAACACCGGCAGCCCGGTCTCCTCGATCGCCGCACGGCAGATCCGCTCGTGCCGCTCCGAACCGACCCGGTTGAGGATCACGCCGCCGATCCGCACCGTGGAGTCGTAGGTGATGAACCCGTGGACGAGCGCGGCGATCGAGCGGCCCGCCGACGAGGCGTCCACGACGAGGACGACGGGCGCCTCCAGCAGCCGGGCCACGTGTGCCGTCGAGGCGAACCCGCCCCCGGCGGCCTCGGCCCCGTCGAACAGCCCCATCACGCCCTCGACGACGGCGACGTCCGCGCCGCGCGCGCCGTGCAGGAACAGCGGCGCGACGAGGTCCTCGGAGGTCAGCCAGGGGTCGAGGTTGCGGCCCGGCCGCCCGGCCGCGAGCGTGTGGTACCCCGGATCGATGTAGTCCGGCCCGACCTTGTGCGGCGAGACGGCCAGCCCGCCGGCGGTCAGCGCGGCCATCAGCCCGGTCGCCACCGTCGTCTTCCCGCTCCCGGAGGCGGGGGCGGCGACGACGAGTCTCGGCATCCTCACCGGGCCGGCCCTGTCGTCGGGAAGGGGCTCACCACTCGATGCCCTTCTGGCCCTTCTGGCCCGCGTCCATGGGGTGCTTGACCTTGCCCATCTCGGTGACGAGGTCGGCGACCTCCACCAGCCGCGGGTCGGCGTCGCGGCCGGTGATGACGACGTGCTGGTACCCCGGCCGGTCCCGCAACGTCGCGATCACGTCCTCGACGTCCACCCAGCCCCACTTCATCGGATAGGTGAACTCGTCCAGCACGTACAGCGTGTAGGTCTCGGCGGCGAGGTCGCGTTTGATCTGCTCCCAGCCCTCACGGGCGTCCGCGGCGTGGTCCTCCTCCGTGCCGGGCCGCTGGATCCACGACCAGCCCTCGCCCATCTTGTGCCAGTCGACCGGGCCGCCCTCGCCGGACTCGCCGAGCACCCGCAGCGCCCGCTCCTCGCCGATGCGCCACTTCGCGGACTTGACGAACTGGAACACGCCGATCGGCCAGCCCTGGTTCCAGCCGCGCAGGGCCAGTCCGAAGGCCGCGGTCGACTTGCCCTTGCCCGGCCCGGTGTGGACGACGACGAGGGGGCGGTTGCGGCGCTGCCGGGTGGTGAGCCCGTCGTCGGGCACCTGCGACGGTTTTCCCTGCGGCATGTCAGTCCTTCCCGGAACGGAGGCGGAGCGAGGTCACGGCGACGGTGGCGCGGCGGGTCACGGCGACGCCGGGGAGACCGGTCACGGCGACGGTGGCGGAGCCGGTCACGGCGGCGGGGAGGCGGGTCACGCCGCGGCCCGGTGGTCGTGGACGACGCCGGCGAGGGCGTCGGCGGCCAGCTCCTCCAGGCGCACGGCCTCGGCGCCGAGCCGGGCGGCGATCCCGCCCGCGAGCCCGAGGCGCACCGGGCCGCGCTCGCAGTCGACCACGACGGAGGTGACGCCGCGCAGCAGGTCGGCGGCGCGCAGCGCGTCGGCCGGCGAGCCGTGCGTGGCCCGCCCGTCGGTCACCAGGAC
The DNA here is from genome assembly GCF_039542035.1 of Actinoallomurus liliacearum. Taxonomy (NCBI): domain Bacteria; kingdom Bacillati; phylum Actinomycetota; class Actinomycetes; order Streptosporangiales; family Thermomonosporaceae; genus Actinoallomurus; species Actinoallomurus liliacearum. Next base: position 110,693 of record NZ_BAABHJ010000026.1, on the reverse strand, counting down.
GAGCAGGGGACGGCGCGCGGGGTCGCGCAGGCGTTCGGCGCGCAGCAGCTCGGCCGCGCGGAGCAGGCCGGCGGCCAGCGGAGTACGGCCGCCGGTGGGCAGCGTCTCGAGGCGGCGCGCCCCGGCCTCGACGGAGGAGGTCGGCGGCAGCGCCAGCTCGGCGGACGTACCGCGGAAGGTGATCAGGCCGACCTTGTCGCGGCGCTGGTAGGCGTCGAGGAGGAGGCTGAGCACGGCGCCCTTGACGGCGCGCATCCGCTGCCGGGCGGCCATCGAGCCGCTGGCGTCCACGACGAACAGCACCAGGTTGCCCTCCCGGCCCTCCCGGACCCGCTCGCGCAGGTCGTCGGAGCGGACGACGAGCCCGGGACCGGAGCGGCCGCGGGCGCGCTGGTGCGGGGCCGCCGCGAGGAGGGTCGCGGTCAGGTGGACCGAACGCGTGCCCGGCCGCGCGCCGGTCGTCCGGCCGTACGGCGTCCGGGCCCGCGAGCGGCGGCCCGGCGCGCCCTCACCCAGGCCGGGGACGGTGAAGACCCGCGTCCGGTACACCGCGTCGGCGGGCGCCGGCTCCGGGGAGTCCCCCCGGGCGCGCTTCCCGGAGCCCTCGCCGGACTCCTCGCCGGACAGGGCCTGCTCGATGTCGACCGGCGCACCGTCTCCCGGTCCGGCCGGGTCGCCGGGTCCGTCCGGTCCGCCGCCGGGACCGTCGTCCGGTCCGGGGTCGTCGGGGTCGGGGTCCTCCGGATCCGTCCCCGAGTCCGGCTTCGCGTCCGTCTCCGGGGCCGGCTTCGGGTCCGGCCCGGTGCTCTGCTCGGGGACGAGGTCGGGCGCCGTGTCCTCGCCGAACCCGGGATCCTGCGGCTCCGCGGAGTCGTAGCCGCCGGTGTTCTCCAGGACCTCGTCGAGTTTGTCCTCGTCGAGGCCGGGCGCGTCGAAGGGGTCGCGGCGGCGCCGGTGCGGGAGGGCGAGACGGGCGGCGACGCGCACGTCGTCCGCGGTGACGACCGTACGGTCGTGCCAGGCGGCGAGGGCCATCGCGGCGCGCGCCATCACGATGTCGGCCCGCAGCCCGTCCACCTCGAACGCCGCGCACACCGCCGTGATCTGCCGCAGCGCGCCGTCGGGCAGGACGACCTCGGGCAGCCGGGCGCGGGCCTGTTCGATCCGCCAGGCCAGCTCGGTCTCGGCGCGCGCCCAGTCGGCCGCGAACGCCGCCGGGTCGGCCTCGTACGCCAGGCGGCGGCGCACGACCTCGGCCCGCTCCTCCGGGTCGCGGGTGGCGGCCACCTCCACCGTCAGGCCGAACCGGTCGAGCAGCTGCGGCCGCAGCTCGCCCTCTTCGGGGTTCATCGTGCCGACGAGCAGGAACCGCGAGGCGTGCCGGACGGAGACGCCCTCACGCTCGACGTAGGACTGGCCCATCGCGGCCGCGTCGAGGAGCAGGTCGACGAGATGGTCGTGCAGCAGGTTGACCTCGTCGACGTACAGCACGCCGCGGTGCGCGGCGGCCAGCAGGCCGGGCTGGTAGGCCTGGACGCCCTCGGTGAGGGCGCGTTCGAGGTCGAGCGAGCCGGTCAGGCGGTCCTCGGCGGCGCCGATCGGCAGCTCCACGAGCCGGGCGGGCCGCACCTGCCCGTCCGCCCCGTCGCCGTGCGGGCCGTCGGGGCACCGCGGGTCGGGCGCGTCGGGGTCACAGGAGAACCGGCAGTCCGTCACCACCGCGACCTCCGGCAGCAGCGCGGCGAGCGCCCGCACGATGGTGGACTTCGCGGTGCCCTTCTCGCCCCGGACCAGCACTCCGCCGACGGCCGGGGCGACCGCGTTGATCAGGAGGGCGAGCTTGAGGTCCGCCATCCCGGTGACGGCGGAGAACGGATAGGTGTTCACCCGGTGGTCGTCCTTTCCTCGGGTTAACGCGCCCGTAGGTGGCCTGGCAATCGGCGGCCGGAGTCTCCTGGCTCCCGGATCGCCGCCCGCCCTCGGCCTTCCGGCTCACGCCGTGGCCAACACCCGAGGAAGGACTTCCCGGTCACAGTTGCGCGACAGCCCCGGATTCGCACCGGGTTCCTCCGCGTACCGCCGGAGGACAGCATGACATATCCGGCCTGACGCGCGACACCGCAGGTACGGCCGCCGTCCGTGATCCGGCGCACGGGATGACAGGGCCGCCGCGGCCGGGCGCACGGCGGGTGCACGTTATCGCGGGACGGCCGAACGCTGCCGGGAGAGCGGCGATCTGCTTGAATAGAACCTGTTCTATTTTCGAGCTGGGAGGCGTGCGGATGAGGCTCGGCATCAACGTCGGCTACTGGCAACGGAATCCAGAGGACGCGACCGAGACGGTGCTCGCCGCCGAGCGGCTCGGCTACGAGTACGTCTACACCGCCGAGGCGTACGGCTCGGACGCCTTCACCACGCTCACCTGGTACGCCGCGCGGACCTCGCGCATCAAGCTGGGCACCGCGGTGGCCCAGCTGTCCGCCCGCACGCCCGCCGCCACCGCCATGCACGCCCTGACCCTCGACGCGCTGTCCGGCGGCCGGCTCACCCTCGGCATCGGCGCGTCGGGCCCGCAGGTCGTGGAGGGCTGGTACGGCGTGCCGTTCGCCCGCCCGCTGGAGCGCACCCGCGAGTACGTCCGGATCCTGCGGGAGGTGTGGCGGCGCGCGGAGCCGGTCACCTCCGCCGGCCCGCACTACCCGCTGCCGCTGCCGGCCTCCGCGTACGCGCCGGGCCGGGTGACCGGCCTCGGCAAGCCGCTCAAGTCGATCGTCCACCCGGTACGCCCGGACATCCCGGTCTACCTCGGCGCGGAGGGCCCGAAGAACATCGCCCTCGCCGCCGAGATCGCCGACGGCTGGCTGCCCCTCTTCGTCGACCCCACGCAGATCGAGACGGTCTTCGGCGCCTCACTGGCCGGCCGCCGCGAAGGCTTCGACATCGCCGCAACCGTGACGACGATCGTCACCGACGACCTGGCGGCCGCGCTGGAGTTCGCCAAGATCCCGCTGGCCTTCTACATCGGCGGCATGGGGGCCAGGGACCGCAACTTCCACCTGGACCTGATCGGGCGCCTCGGGTACGCCGAGGAGGCCACGCGGGTGCAGGAGCTGTTCCTGGCGGGCCGGCGCGACGAGGCGGTCACGGCGGTGCCGGACGAGCTGGCCGACTCGATCTCCCTCCTCGGCCCGATCGGACGCATCAGGGAGCGGCTCCGGCTCTGGCAGGACTCCCCCGTGACCACGCTCCTCATCGCCGGCGTCAAGGACGAGCCGACCCTCAAGGCGATCCGCGACCTCGTACAGCCCTGACCGACCACCCACCCGACCGGCGACCCGCCAGGCCGAGCCGTCCCGTCGGCCGGCCGACGGACGGCCCCTCAGGTCGGACCGGAAGCACGCAGACCTGCCGGGTCCGGCCGACGGCCCGCCGGGTCGAGCGGGGGCGCGCGGGTCCGTCAGCTCCAGGCGCGGGACAGCATCCACGCGCCGGTCGCCTGGTCGTGGCGCAGTTCGTACACCCCGACCGTCCGGTCCGGGGTCGCCTCGACGCGCCAGAACTCGCGCTCGCCGCCTTCCGGGGCCTCGGGGTGGCGTTCGTGCCACCAGTCGCGGGTGGTGACCCAGCGGTCCAGCACCCGCAGCACCGTGTAGAGCCGGCCGCGCCAGACGAAGCGGGAGGGCCTGCCGTCGGTGAGCCAGACCTCGACGGGGTCGCCGTACACCCGGCTCATCGCCCGCGACCCGGCGCGTCCGTACACCTCTCGGGTCCATCGCTCGCTCCGCCCACGCGGGCCGCCCACCTCTCGGATCGGTGACAAGGAGTGAGCCTGGGGGAAGACAGGCGATAGATTCGAACACATGTTCGACACGATAGTCAAGGCCTCTGGAGCCACGACACGGCAGGTGGGCGCCCCGGCCGCGAGCCCGGCCGGAAAGCGCCGGACCCCCTCGACGGCGCGCCCACCCGAGAAACGGCGGCCCCCTTCGGCCGCGGAGCCGTGGCGGCGTCAACGCCCGGCGCCAGCGCCTGGCATCAGCGGCCGAGCATCAGCGGCCAAGCGTCCGCGCCCGGCGCCAGCGCGGCGGCATCCGCAGCCCGGCATCAGCGCCCGGCGTCAGCACGGCGGCGACCGCGGTGCGGCGACAGTGGGCCGGCGTCAGCACGGCGGCGACAGTGGGCCGGCGTCAGCGCGGCGGCGTCAGCGGCCGAGGGTCCGTGCGATCAGCTCGGCGGCGCGGGCGGGGTCGTCGGCGTCGGCCTGGCCGCCGCCGGCCCACAGGAAGGACCATCGAATCCGGGACATCGGCATGGCGACCACCAGCAGTCCGCGCCCGCTGGCCGGGTCCACCACGCGCAGCATCAGATCCTCGGTCAGGAGCCCTTGCAGGCCGCGCGCCTCGACTTCGCGGGCGAGCGCCTCCAGGTGGCGGCGCCGCGGCCCGGTCCCGGGTCCGGAAGTGGCGGCCATGGGATGCCACCCCTCTCGCGCTTTGGACGATACGGCAGGAAGGGGTACGCCCTAGGGCGTTAACCAGGTAAGGTGCCTATCCGGTGGCAAAAGGTGCCCAGATGGCAACGGTGAGTGACTTTCCCTGTCAGGATGTCCTGCCCCCGTTTTACGTGCAAGTATTTTCGGACCAATAGATCAGACGGATTCGGCATCACCCGTGCACAGTTCAACGGCCCCGGCGCGGTCCGGGCGAGGGTTTCGGCCCCAGCCACCGCCGCCCACCACCGGTCCCCATTCTCCTCGCAATACGCGCAGGACGCTCGCCATGGAGGTGCCCCATGACCGATGGCCGTAGCCCCACCGTTCGCCGCCGCCGGCTGGGCATGGAACTGCGCAGACTCCGGGAGGCCGCCGGCCTCATGATCGAAGACGTCGCGAAGCACCTGGAGTGCTCCATGTCGCGCGTCAGCCGCATCGAGACCGGCAAGTCCGTTGCCCGCATCCGCGACGTACGCGACATGCTGGACCTGTACGGCCTGCCCGAGGGCTCGCAGCGCGACCAGCTCCTCGGCCTGGCCAAAGACGCCCAGCAGCGCGGCTGGTGGACCGAGTACGAGGCGGTCCTGTCCGCGTCGGCGGGCCTGGACACCTACATCGGCCTGGAGGCCTCGGCCGCGTCGATTCGAACGTTCCAGACCCATCTGGTGCCCGGTCTGCTGCAGACCGAGGAGTACGCCCGCGCGTTGATCAAGGCGGGCCGGCCCGGGGAGACGCCGGAGAACGTCGACCGGCGCATCGCCCTGCGCACCCGCCGCCAGGCCATGCTGCGCGATTCCGGCTCGCTGGAGCTGTGGGCCGTGCTCGACGAGGCGGTGCTGCGCCGGCCGATCGGCGGGGTGCCCGTGATGCGGTCCCAGCTGATGCGGCTGCTCGAGGCCGGCGAACTGCCGGGCGTCACCATTCAGGTGCTGCCCTTCGCCCGTGGCGCCCACCCCGGCGTCGACGGCGCCTTCACGATCATCGGCTTCCCGGACCCCACCGACCTGGACGTCGTCTACATCGACTGCCCCGCCGGGAACATCTTCCTCGAAAAGGAGAAAGACGTCCGCCGTCACACGACCTGGTTCGACCATCTGCGGGCCGCCGCGTTGCCACCCGACGAGTCAGCCGAGTTCATCACGGCAACGGCGGACGAGTTCAAGAATGCGTCCCCGTACCCACGGGGGTGATTCACGCACCAGGAAGGAGACCAGGGGATGAGTGGCCACCCCGATCTCATAGACGTCGGCTGGCGGAAGAGCAGCCGTAGTTCCAACAACGCCGACTGCGTCGAGGTCGCCGTGCTCGGCGACGCCTCCGACGACTGAGCCGGCACGACCCGAAGACGGCCGCGGGAGTCCCGCTCCCGCGGCCCACGGCCCGCCGAGGGCCGACGGCGGTCGGCGGACATCGAGGAGACGGGGTTAGGGTCGCACCATCCGTGTCGCGCAAAGGAGACCGCATGCTGCCCTGGTCGGCCGACCTCGCCGGACGCATCGACGAACACGAGTTCACCAGCGAACTGCTGAGCGGCAACCCCCTCGGCGACCCGCATCGGCGGCCGCTGTGGGTGTACGTCCCGCCGGGGTACGACGACGAGCCCGACCGCCGCTACCCCGCCGTCTACGTGATCCAGGGCTACACCGGGTACCTGCCGATGTGGCGCAACCACACGCCCTGGCGGCAGCCCTTCCCCGAGCTGGCCGACCAGGTCTTCGCCCGCGGCGAGGCCCCGCCCGTCATCGTGGTGTACGTCGACGCCTGGACGGCGCTGGGCGGCAGCCAGTACCTCGACTCCCCCGCCACCGGGCCATACCACTCCTATCTGTGCGACGAGATCGTGCCGTGGGTGGACGCGCACTACCGGACGCTGCCCGACCGCGACCACCGCGGGATCAGCGGCAAGTCCAGCGGCGGCTACGGCGCGATGATCACACCGATGCTGCGGCCCGACCTGTTCGGCGCGCTCGCCACCCACGCCGGCGACGCGCTCTTCGAGGTCTGCTACCGCCCGGGCTTCCCCACGCTCGCCCGCCTGCTGCGCGACTCCTTCGACGGCTCGATCGAGAAGTTCCTCGCCGACTTCCGCGGCCACCTCGCGGGCACCAAGGAGACCGACTTCCCGCTCATCGAGATCTACGGCTACTCGTCGGCGTACTCCGCTGATGACGACGGCACCGTCCACCTGCCCTTCGACGACACCGGCGCCGTCGTCCCCGAGGTCTGGGAGCGCTGGCTGGAGCGCGACCCGGTGCTGATGCCGCGGCGTCCGGAGTACGCCGAGGCGCTGCGCTCGATGCGGGCCGTCTGGATCGACGCGGGCACCAAGGACGAGTACCACCTCGACCTGGGCGCCCAGGCCTTCCGCCGCGCGGTCGAGGCCGTCGGCGTGAAGGACGACGCGGTGCACTTCGAGCTGTTCGAGGCGGGCCACGGCGCGATCGAGTACCGCTACCCCCTGTCCCTGGCCTGGCTCGCCGAGCGCCTCAGCCCCTGAATCCGCTCCCGCAGGGTCGATTCTCAGATCCCTGGCGACCGCTGCGAATAGGACGCAGCGATCACCAGGGATCAGCGCCGGGAGTCGCGGCCCTCCGGGCCTGCGGCGGGGCGTTGTCCCCGTCCGGAGGGCCCGCGGGCGCCCCGTCAGGTTTCGGGGAGGCTTGCGCGGAACAGGGTGCCGGATCCGGTGACCTCGATCGGGCCGCCGCGGTGTTCGGCGAAGGCGGCCCGTCCCCGGGTCAGCTCCGTCGCGTCGCCGCCGCGGCGCAGTTCGACGCGGCCCTCGGTGCACAGCAGGAGCTGCGGGCCGCCCGCGGGCAGCACGGCGCCGGCCGCGGCGTCGACGCGGGACAGCCGGAACTCCGGCGCGGGCGTCAGGTAGACCTCCTCGCCCGCCGTACGGACGGGGTCCAGGACGTCCGGCCGTCCGGGGTCGAACGAGGCGACGTTCAGCAGCTCCGGCACGTCGACGTGCTTGGGCGTCAGACCCGCCCGCAGCACGTTGTCCGAGCCGGCCATGAGCTCCACGGCCGTCCCGGACAGGTAGGCGTGCGGCACGCGCGGCGGGACGTACATCGCCTGCCCCGGTGCGAGCCGCACCTCGTTCAGCAGCATCGCGAGGATGACGCCCGTGTCCCCGGGGTAGCGCTCGGCGAGTGAGGCGTACGGCTCGCCGGCGACGGCGACGGCCTCGGGCACGACCCGGTCCGCGTCCGGCCAGGTGAGCACCGTGCGCACGGCCGCGCGCACGTCCCCGGCCGCGAGCAGGTCGGCGACGGGGCGCAGCGCCGGGACCTTGCCGAGCAGTTCGGCGCTCTCGCCCGGGTCGCGCAGCCCGCACAGGGCGTGCACGTCGGTCAGCGCGCACAGCAGCTCCGGCTTGGGCCAGTCGTCCTTGTAGTTGCGCGCCGGGTCGCCGGGCGGGGTCCGCTCGGCGGCGTACCCGCGCTCGGCCTGCTCCCGGTCCGGGTGGACCTGAAGGGACAGCGGCGCGGCGATCGCCAGGACCTTCAGCAGGAACGGCAGCCGCGGCCCGAACCGGGCGAGCGCGGCGGGCCCGAGCGCGCCCTCCGGGTCGGCGGCGATGTGCTCGCCCAGGGACGCGCCGGCCGGCAGGCGTGACGGCGCGGCGGGATGCGCGCCGATCCACAGCTCGGCCTGCGGCCGCTCGGTGGGCGACGGCCGGCCGAGGAGGTCGGCGAGGACGGTGTGCGATCCCCAGGCGTACTCCTGGACGGGGTTCTCCAGCACGTGCATCGTCAGACCAGCTCCGGGTCGTGGGCGAGGGCGGCGGCGCCGAGCAGTCCGGCCTCCGCGCCGAGCTCGGAGGGGACGACGGTGACACGGCGGACGAAGGCGAGACCGGCGTAGTCGCGCAGCGCGCGGACCAGCGGTGGTTCCAGGACGTCCCAGGAGCGGGACACGCCGCCGCCGATGACGACGCGGTCGAGGTCGCACAGCGCGGCGGCGGACGCGATCCCGGCGGCCAGCCCCCGGCACGCGCGCTCGAACGCCGCCAGCGCGACCGGGTCACCGGCGCGGGCGTCGGCCGCGAGGGCGGCGCCGTCGGGGGCCGGATGGGTCCAGCCGTTGCCGAGCGCCCAGCGCACCATCGCGGGACCGGAGGTCAGCGTCTCGACGCAGCCCCGGGACCCGCACGGGCACGGCTCACCGCCGAGGTCGACCACGGTGTGCCCGATGTGCCCCGCGTTGCCGGTCGGCCCGTCGTACACCCGCCCGTCGAGGACCAGCCCGCCGCCGACGCCGGTCGAGACGACCATCCCCAGCATGGCCCGGCTGCCGCGGCCCGCGCCGTGCCGGTACTCCGCGACCGCGCCGGCCACCGCGTCGTTCGCGAGCGTCACGGGCGGCCCGCCGAGCAGGGCGGCGAGCCGGTCGCGCACGGGGAAGCCCCGCCACGACGGGATGTTCACCGGGCTGACCGTGCCCGCGACGGCGTCCAGCGGCCCGGCGCAGCCGATCCCCGCCGCGGTGACGGTCTCGCCGCCCATGGCCTCGCCGACGACGGCGGCCAGGGCGGCAAAGATCGTCTCGGTGTCTCCGGCCGGGGTCGGGCGGATGGCGCGCCCGCGCAGTCGGCCGTCCGGCTCGACGAGCGCGGCGGCGAGCTTGGTGCCGCCGATGTCGACGGCGAGGACGGCGGGCACGGGCGGTCCGCCCGGGACCGCCCCTGTCGTGTCCGCGGCGGTCGCGGGAACGACGCCGGTCAATTTCGCAGCTCCAGCACGCGCACACCATACGGCCCCAGCGTGATCTCTTCATCCCCGGCACCGCCGTTGTCGGCCGTGAGCGGACGCACCTCGAGTTCGGTGTCCGCCTGGCCGACCAGGACGGCGAACCGCGTCCCGTCGGCGCGGACCAGGACGTCGGCCGACACGCGCGGGTCCTCGACCCGTACGGGCCGGCGCACGCCGGCCAGCTCCGCCAGCGCGTCGTAGATCCGGTACGTCGGCTCGGGGTTCACGCGGGGCGTGACGGCCGCCATGTGCTCCAGGGGGTAGACGCACAGCACGATCCACCCGTCGCCGCAGCGCCGGCGCAGCAGCGCGGGCCGGCCGTGGCCGTCGACCGCGACGACCTCCGCCGTCGTCGGCCGGACCGGCAGGTAGGCGCGGCTGTGCTCGGTCCCCCCGGCGCGGAACGCCAGAGTGGCGCCCTCCTTGAGCGGACCCAGGCCGGCGGTGAGGGTGAGCTCGACGACGTCGTCCTCGATCGGGTCGGTCAGCCCGTACGTCAGCCGATGCTCGACGCCGAACATGGCGTTCAGGTCGGAGTACCACGGCCCACGCTGCCGGCCGTGCGGTCCCGCCGAGTAGGAGACGTACACGACCGCGCCGCCGCGCGCCAGCTCTTCGAGGCGGCGCCAGCCGGGCGCGGTGAGCTGCTTGGCCGACGGCACGAGGTAGAGCCGGGCGTCGCCGGCGATGCCGTCGGACTCCCGGGTGAGGCCGGGCGCCAGGTCGGCCGCGCGGGCCGCGACGTACGCCTGCCGGAGGGTGTCGAAGACGTACGTCCGGTCGTCGGGCTCGGTGAACGGGAAGGCGCCCTCCAGCACCTCCGGCACCACCAGGGCGGTGTCGGTGTCCGCCCGCGCGCAGGACGCCAGGTCGAGCCGGGCGAGCGTGGCGGCGAAATCCCGCATCTCCCGCAGGACCGGCTTCGGCGTGCCGTCGGCGGTCGTCAGACCGAAGTGCAGCTCGAACGGGTGGTGCCGGTACGGCGGCTGGTCGGGCAGGTCGAAGTCGGTGTTGTTCCAGGCGATCCAGCCGGTCGCCCCGGCCAGCAGGCTGTTGTAGAGCAGTTGCCGGTAGTAGTGCGCGGCGTTGTCGTCGGCGACGAAGTCGGACGAGCAGCCGAACTCCTCCAGCACGACCGGCCGCCCGAACGACCCCGCCAGCTCGCAGACGAACGCCGCGCCGTAGTGCTGCCGGACCAGGTCGTCCTCCATCCGGTAGACGTGCGGGCCCACGAAGTCGGTGAGCCCGGCGAGCGCGCGGACGGAGAACCCGTTGTCGACGCCGGTGACCTCGACGCCCCAGGCGCCGTCGCCGATGGAGACCGGTTCCCGCGCCCCGGCGGCGCGGACGGCCTGCACCATGAGCTGCGCCCAGCTCGTCACCTGGTCGGCCGGGGCGGTCCCGCCGTAGATGGGCATCTCGTTGGTGATCAGCCAGCCGGCGATCGCGGGATGGCCGGTGAACCGCCGGGTGAGCTGTTCGGCGAACCAGGCCTGCCGGGCCACCATCCACACGTCCGCGTACAGGTCCCGGCCCTGCCGCCAGGCGGGGTCCCAGTTCTCCCCCGACATGTGGCCGACGATGAAGGTCGGGATCGTCCGCATCCCCCGTTCGGCGTGCGCCTCGAGGAAGTCGGCGTACCGCTCGACGAGGGTCGCGTCGACGCGGTCGGGCTCGGGCATGAAGTCGGGCCAGTAGAAGAACGACCGGGTGACGTTCAGGCCGTGTTCGGACAGGACACGCAGCTCGTCGCGGACGATCCCGGGGTCGTACGACCGCCACATCAGCGGGCCGCCGGTCCGGGACCAGTAGTTCGCGCCGAGCCACGCCGGGCCGGGCAGCTTGCGGAAGTCGCGTCGCATTGAGGACCTTTCCGGCTCGAGGCCTTTCGGTGGTCAGGACTTGACGGCGCCCGCGGTGAGCCCGTGGACGAGGAAGCGCTGCAGGGCGAGGAACCCGACCACCACGGGCAGGCTGATGACCAGCGAGGCGGCCATCACCTGGTTCCAGTAGACGTTCGCCTGGGTGGCGTAGCCGCGCAGGCCGACGGCGAGCGTCCGGGTGGAGTCGTCGGTCAGCACCGAGGCGAACAGCACCTCCCCCCAGGCCGTCATGAACGCGTAGATCGCCACCGCGACCACGCCGGGCGCGGCCACCGGCAGCACCACCCGCAGCAGGGTCCGCAGCGGGCCGGCGCCGTCGACGCGCGCCGCCTCGTCGAGCTCGCGGGGGATGGTGTCGAAGTACCCCGCGATCAGCCAGATGGAGAACGGCAGCGCGAACGTCAGGTAGGTGACGGTCAGGCCGGTCCGGCTGCCGTACAGCCGGACGCCGGTGTACTTCTCGACGTTGACGAAGATCAGGAAGAGCGGCAGCAGGAACAGGATGCCGGGGAACATCTGGGTCGACAGCACGGCGGTCAGGAAGGTGCCGCGCCCGGCGAAGCGGTACCGGCTGACGGCGTACCCGGCGAGGATCGCGATCGCCACCGAGAGCACGGTCGCCGAGACCGAGACGACCAGGCTGTTCACGAAGTAGCGGCCGAGCGGCACCGTGCGCCACATGTCGACGAACGGCCGGACCGTCACGTGCGACGGCAGCCAGGCGAACCGGCCCTGCACGTCCTTCAGCGGCTTGATCGACGAGACCGCCATGACGTACAGCGGCAGCACGGTGAACAGCGCCAGCAGGCCGAGGACGACCGGCCGCGCCCAGCGCAGCGTACGGGACTCACGCATGGCGGCTCCTCAGCCGTCCGACTCCGAGGTATCCGAGCGTGACCACCATCAGGAACACCAGGAGCAGCACGGACATCGCCGAGCCGAGCCCGAAGTTCCAGGTGATGAAGGACGCGTTGTAGATGTGGATCGAGATCATGTCGGCCGCCGCCGGCGGCTGGTCGAACAGGATGTAGGCGACGTTGAAATCGTTGAACGTCCACAGGAACAGCACGAGGAGCAGGACGCGGTTGACCGGCCGCAGCAGCGGCAGCGTCACCCGCCGGAAGACGCGCAGCGAGCCGGCGCCGTCGATGGCCGCCGCCTCGTACAGCTCGCCGGGGATGCCCTGCAGCCCCGCCGTGACGGTGAGGAACGCGAACGGCCACATCCGCCAGACCGCGATGATCACCACGGCGGCGAAGCTGCGGTCGCCGAGCAGCCAGAACGGGTGGCCGTGCGCGAGCTTCAGCTCGTCGGACAGCAGGGCGTTCACCATGCCGGTGTCCCGCTGGAACATGAACCGCCAGGTGATGACCGCCGTGAACACCGGCAGCGCGTACGGGACGAGGAACAGCGTCCGCAGCGCCGCCCGGCCCCGGAAGGGGCGCTGCAGCAGCACGGCGGCGACGATCCCGAACAGCCACGAGCAGCCGACGACCACGGCCGTGATCGCCAACGTGACGAGGAACGACTGCAGCAGGTCCTTGCCCACGGGCCCGTGCGCGTTCACCGCGATCCGGTAGTTGGCCAGGCCGCCGTACGGCGCCTGCGTCCAGTTACGGATGAAGAACTGGGTGAGGTGCAGCAGGCTCATCCACGCCCCGACCAGCATCGGGACTATGTGGATGACCAGTTCGGCGACGAGGGCGGGCAGCAGCAGGAGGTACGGCAGCGCCTTGACACGGCGCCGGCGCCTGGGTGCGGGCCGCCCGGAAGCGCGCGCGGGCGCGCTCCCGGGGGGCGAAACCGTCCGGGTCACCCGTCAGCCGCCCGCCTGCATCTTCTTGTCGGCGTCGGCGAGCTTCGCGTGGATCGTCGCGTCGTCCACGGGGCGGCCCGCGGCCGCGTCGGCGATCAGGCCCTTGACGGCGTTGCCGACGAGGGTCTCGAACTGGGCCTCCTGCGGGATCATCGGCAGGGTCTCGGCGGAGTTCGCCAGCACGGCGCGGAACGTGCGGATCGCGGGCGTCTGGAACCTCGGATCGTCGTACGCCTGCGGGACCACCGGCAGGCTCCCCCACGCCGCGTTGAGGATCTTCTGTTCCTCCGGGCTGGTCAGGAACTCGACGAGCTTCAGCGCGCCGTCCTTGTTCCCGGAGTTCTTGAACACGCCGACGTTGATGCCCGCGACGTGGCTGGCGACCCGGCGGCCGCCCTGCGGCAGCGGATCGGGCAGCGGGATCGGCGTGACGCCGTAGTCGGACTCCTTCATGCCGTTCTCGGCGACCCCGGCGGTGGCGTAGCTCTGGATCATCATCATGCCGAACCTCCCGGCCGCGAAGTCCTTGAGGATCTGGTCGTCGTTGACGTACTCCGCGTCGGCCGGGTCGATCACCTTGTCGGTGCCCAGCAGGTCCAGGTACTGCCGGACGCCGGCCACCATCGCCGGGGAGGCGAATCCCGGCTGCCCGCCTTGGAAGAGCCGGGCGCCGTACTGCGCGCCGAACATGAAGGCGAAGTGCGCGCCCTCGGTGTAGCTCGCGCCGAGGATGCCGACGCCGTACCGCTTCTTCGCCGGGTCGGTGAGCTTCTTCGCGTCGGTGACGAGCTCCTGCCAGGTCCGCGGCGGCTGTTTGAGTCCCGCGGCCGCGAAGAGCTTCTTGTTGTAGAACAGGCCGTACGCCAGGCCGTACAGCGGGACGAACGCCGGCGGCTTCCCGGCGGCCCCCGTCGACGTGAGCGTGGAGGGGATGAAGCGGCCCCGGCCGCCGACCTTGGCGATGGTCGCGTCGTCGAACGCCTGGAACGCCCCGGTGGCCTGCAGCGAGGCGGACCAGGTGTTGCCGACGTTGAGGACGTCGGGGCCCTTGCCGCTGGAGGTCGCGGCGAGGATGCGGTTGAGCAGGTCGGGCCAGCCGATCACCTCCAGCTTGACCTTGATCCCGGTCCGCTGCTCGAACTTCTTCAGCTCGGGGCCGAGCACCCGCTGGTCCTGCTGGATGGAGCGGCCCTGGTTGCTGGCCCAGTAGGTCAGCGTCTTCGGGGAGGACTTGTCACCGCCGCCGCCTCCGCAACCGGCGCCGGCCATGACCATGAGGGCGCCCGTGACGAGCGCCGTGATTCGGCGTGCCTTCACTTGTGAACTCCCATCGGCCGTCAGGAGTGGCATCCGGTCGAGCGCAGACCGGCCGAAGACCGGGTACGGCCCGGCCCCCGGCGTTTCTCCGGCGACTTTGGAAATCCGTTCTACCGATAGGAACACTAAACCGGTTTTGCGTCAACCGTCCCTGAGGGGACAGGCCCGGTGCTGCCCCGTGGGGTCAGGACCGGCATGGCGTGGCAGCCGCTCTCGACCGGCCGCCCGGCGACCAGGTCGAGCAGGCGGCGCGCCACCTCCGCGCCGTAGGAGGAGATGTCGAGCCCGACCGCGGTCAGCGGCGGGTGGACCAGCCGGCAGAGCACCGAGTCGTCCCAGGCGACGACGGACAGCCGGCCGGGCACCGGCACCCCCATCTCGGCGGCGACGGCCAGTCCGGCCAGGGCCATCACGTCGTTGTCGTACACGATGGCGGTCGGCGGGGCGGACGCGGCGAGCAGCCGGCGCGTGGCGCGCGCCCCCTCCTCGCCGGTGTAGTCGGTGGCCGCCTCGACCGTCGTCACGCCCAGCGCGCCGGCCGCGGCCGCGAACGCGGTGCCGCGCGCGGCCGTGTGCCGCAGCTCCGGCGGCCCGGTGACCCGGGCGATCCGCCGGTGGCCGAGCGCCGCGAGGTACTCCACCACGGCCCGTACGGCCTCGGCCTCGTCGTTCCAGACGGCGGGCAGCCCGCCGCACCCCTCCGGGCCCCCGACGACGACCGCGGGCAGCCCCAGCTCGGCCAGCAGCCCGACCCGCTCGTCCTCCAGCCGCAGATCGACGAGGAACACCCCGTCCACGCGGCGCTCGGCCCACCACCGGCGGTAGGTCGCCGGCTGCGCCCCGCGGTCCTCGACCATCTGCAGCAGGAGCGCGACGTCACGCGCGGCCAGCTCGCTCTCGATGCCGGCGATGAGCTGCACGAAGAACGGCTCGATCCCCAGCGTCCGCGCCGGCCGGTCCACCACCAGGCCGAGCACGCCCGCCCGGCCGCCGGACAGGGCGCGGGCCGCGCGGCTCGGCTGCCACCCCATCTCCCGGGCGATGGCCAGGATGCGGTCGCGCGTCGCCGCGGACACACCGGGCCGGTCGTTCAGCGCGAATGAGACGGTGCTCTTGGTGACGCCCGCCCGGCGTGCGATGTCGGCGATCGTCGGACGCTTCATCCCCACCTCTTGCCAAACCGGTTTTGTTCCTCCACTCGAGATTATCCGAAAGGCCGTTGACATGACTTTGACCGTCGACTTAACGTGCTGTCGCCGATGGCATCCGGTCGAGCGCAGACCGTCCTCCTCCGCCACCGTCCCGCACCGGGCCGTGACCGACGCGGGCGTTCGTCCGGCACGGGCGCCGGCGTCGGATGACGCCCCGGACCCGGCCGACCCTTCCGAGCAGACACCCCGTCCGTGATCACGTTTTACCAGGTCAGAGGGTATTTTCATCTTCCATGGCCGCAATCTGGAGGTGTAGTATCCAGGTCATGCGGATGAGCGAAGGTGTCGAGTGGGCGCTCCACTGCTGCCTGACACTGGGGTGGCTCGGGAGCGACCGGACGGTGCCGACGGCGAAGCTCGCCGCGACCTTCGAACTGCCGCCGGCCTACCTGAACAAGCATCTGCAGGCGCTGACCCGCGCGGGCGTCCTGGCCTCGAGCCCGGGGGCCCGCGGCGGATTCCGGCTGGCCCGGCCCGCCGAGAAGATCACCCTCCTCGACGTCGTCACGGCGATCGAAGGGCGCGACGGCGCGTTCCGCTGCACCGAGATCCGACGGCGAGGAGCCGGAGCCGGCAGAGATCCGCAGGAGTTCGCGCGGCAGTGTGTGATCACCACCGGGATACGCAGGGCGGAGATGGCCTGGCGGCGAGAGCTGGCAGCTCAGACGCTCGCCGACATGATGGCCAGAGCACCCGCCGCGGCGGTCGAGAGAACCCGGCACTGGTACGCGAAGGGCTGAGACCGCCGAGATGCCGCGCCGTTGGCGGACACCCACCGATACAACCCGAATGTCACGTTCATCCCGTCCCCTATGACCCGACAGCTCCGGCCGTCCCCCCGCGAAGTCGAGCAGGTGCAGCAGTGCTGAATCTCAACGCCCCTCAATCGAGCCGCCGAGACAGGGTGGTCCTGGCACTCGCGGCCGCCTTCGTCGTGACACTCCTCGGGGTGGACCTCGCCTCGCCGAGCCATATCCGGCTGAGCGACATGCTCTTCGTGGAGGCCATCGTCGTGGCCTGGTTCTTCGGGCCGCTGACCACCGGGCTCAACTGGATCCTGGCCACCGGCGCCTTCTCGTTGATCATGTCGGCCAAGGGCGTGCTGACTCATCTGACCGAGCTGGCCGCACTGCTGATGGTGGCCGCCTTCACCACGGCCATGTGCTACGTGCGGGACCGCCGTCTCCAGGAGCTGCGGCAGGTCAGGACGGTCGCCGAGGTCGCGCAGCAGGCCGTGCTCCGCCCTCTGCCGCAGCAGGCGGGCCCATTGCGGCTGTCCGCGCTCTATCTCGCCGCGGAGGACGAGGCACAGATCGGCGGTGATCTGTACGCGGTCACGCGAGCGCAGGACAGGACGCGCCTCATCATCGGGGACGTCCGGGGGAAGGGGCTGGCCGCCGTCAACGACGCCGCGGCGCTCATCGGCGCCTTCCGCGGGGCCGCCGCACAGCGGGGGGACCTCTCCGAACTCGCGGACTTCCTGGAGGGCAGCGTTCGCTCGCAGATCGCCGACCCGGCGCAACCGAAGATGTCCGGGGAGTCCTTCATCACCGCGATGCTCATCGAGATTCCCGACGACGAGCCCGTTCTCCGGCTGGTCGACTTCGGGCATCCCCCGCCGCTGCGACTGCATGAGAAGGCGTTCTCGGTGCTCGAGGTCGATGAGCCCGCGCCTCCGCTGGGCCTGGGCGGACTGGCGGGGACCGCGCCTCGGATCGAGACGTTCGCCTTCGACGCGGGCGACGTCCTCCTGCTCCACACCGACGGTGTCATCGAGGCCCGCGATTCCGCGGGGGGCTTCTTCCCTCTTGTCGAACGGCTCGACGGCTGGACCGAGGATCGTGCCGGCGCGCTCGTCGACCACATCCACGCGGATCTTCTCGCCTACGTCGGCGGGCGCCTCCGCGACGATGCGGCCATCCTCGCCGTCGAACGCGCCGGTCGTTGAACCACCCGGCGGCGTGAGCGGCCCCGGCCCGGGGACACCGGATCAAGCGCCGCCTCGTCGGCCACGTCGGTCCGCGCTCGACGACGGCCGGACGGCCGCCTCCGGGGATCCGGTTCGTGGCACCCTGGGGGCATGCGTGTGCGGTGCGTCGGAGCGATCGTCCATGACGCCGAGGGACGGCTCCTCCTCATCCGCCGTGGGCACCCGCCCGGCGAGGGCATGTGGTCGCTCCCGGGCGGCCGGGCCGAGGCGGGCGAGAGCGACGCCGACGCCGTCGTCCGCGAGGTCGCCGAGGAGACCGGGCTGCGGGTCGTCCCGGGACCGCTGGTCGGCTCGGTCGACCGCGCCGGCCCCGGCGGCGTCACCTACGACATCCGCGACTACCGGGCCACCGTCGACGGCGGCGCCCTGCGCGCCGGTGACGACGCCCGCGACGCCCGCTGGGTGGACGCCGAGGAACTGGCCGCCCTGCCGACCACCGCCGGCCTGATCGAGACCCTCGCCGCCTGGGACGTCCTCCCCCGCCCCTCCCGAGCCTGACCGCTGCCAGGGCCTGTCTCTAAGCCCCACTGTCCTAATGCGCGGTGCCTGTCCGCCGCACCCCGTGCGGAGTGGTCGGCGCCCGGCCGGGCGGGCCGGAGACCCGGCTCCCGGCTGGAACGCGGACGATCCGGTCAGGCGGGTGAGCGTTCGGGGTGCAGCACGACCGGGAGCGTGCGATGGCCGTTGGAGATGAACGACGGCAGGTGTTCCAACTCGCTCGGGTCGACCGCCAGGGCGAGGTCGGGGAAGCGGTCGAAGAGGGCCGGGATGGCGATCTCGGCCTCCATCCGGGCGAGCGGGGCGCCGAGGCAGTAGTGCGCGCCGTGGCCGAAGGAGAGGTGCTCCTTGTCGGGACGGGTCACGTCGAACCGTTCGGGGTCCGCGGGGTGCGTACCGGGGTCGCGGCCGGCGGCGGCGTACGAGGCGAGGATCGCGTCGCCACGGGCGATCGTGACGTCACCGACCTGGATGTCCTCCACGGCGTAGCGCAGCGGCAGGTTTGCGACCGGGGCCTGCCAGCGCAGCGCCTCATCGATGACGTCCGCCCAGGCGACGTCTCCCCTGCGGGCGAGCGCGAGTTGGCCGGGGTGGGTCAGCAGCGCGGTGACGGCGTGGTCGAGGAGGTTGACGGTGGTCTCGTGGCCGGCGGAGATCATCAGCATGAGCGTGCCGACGAGCTCGTCCTCGGTCAGCCGCGAGCCGTCCTCGTCCCGGGTGGTGATGAGGGCGCTGGTGAGGTCGTCGCCGGGGGTCCGGCGCTTGTCGGCGACGAGCTCGGCGAGCACGGCCCACATGTCCTGGTGGGCGGCCATGGCCTGTTCCGCGGTCGCGGACGTGGTGAAGATGACGTCGACGTCGCGCCGGATGCGCGCCCGCGGTCCGTCGGGGACGCCCATGAGCCGGCAGATCACCTCGATGGGCAGCGGGTAGGCGAACGCCTCGCGCAGGTCGGCCCGGCCGTCGGGAAGGGCGGCGAGCCGGTCGAGGATGTCCTCGGTGATCTCCTCGACGCGCGGCCTGAGCGCGGCGGTACGGCGCGGGGTGAACGCGTGGGAGATGATTCCGCGCAGCCTCCGATGGTCGGCGCCGTAGGCGGTGAACATGTTCTCCACCGCGACCCAGATGTAGAGCGGCCAGTCAGGCGTGATCTCGCCGTTCTTCCAGCGTGTCCAGTGCCGGCGCGGGTCCTTGGAGACACGCGGGTCGGCCAGCAGTCGCTTGAGGGCGTCGTGGCCGGTCACCGCCCACGCCACCACCCCGCCGGGCAGCTCGACGGGCGTCACCGCGCCGCGTTGCCGCAGCCGCGCCGCCTCGGTGTGAATGTCCGTGCCGGCGGGATCGAGGACGTACGGGCACGAGCGGTCTTCCATCGGTGGCTCCTGACGATGCGGTCGGATCGGCGCCGGCCACGACTATAAGTCAGGAACGCCGTAAATGGGCGTCGTCCAGCGGGCTACAGGGGAGAGTCACCACCGTCGGAGGGTCCGCGGCGTTCGCGGTGCAGCGCGACGCCCGTGATGACCAGCGCGACACTGGTGACCTCCACCGGCGACGGGACCTGGCGCGGCACCAGCAGACCGATGACGGTGGCCGACCGGGTGCAGCGGCTGGATCCGCGCCCACGAGCGGAGACCTTCGTGACTGGCGGGCGCAGGGCTCGGCGAACGCATCGGGTCGCGGCCGTTTCGGGATGTTCGGTCCGCTGCCGGCGTGCGCTCCACCGAGCTTTTCGCACGCCGCAGCGCGAGCGGCGGCTTGGGGCGAGCGGTGGTCAGGTGTAGGCGGCGTCCTCGGCGACGTCGATCCGGCTGCGGTCCGGGAGGAGGGCGGTAGCGGTCAGGGTCAGGACGGCCGCCACGACCATGACCAGAGAGATCGCCCACCAGCCGTGGTCGTGCAGGAGCCAGGTCGCCAGCAGGGGTGCCGGGCCGCCCGCGATGACCGAGGCGAGCTGGTAGCCGATGCCCGCGCCGCCGTACCGGAGCTTCGTCGGGAAGACCTCGGCGATCAGCGACGCCTGCGGGCCGTACTGCAGGGCGTGCGGCACCTGGGCCAGGACGACGGTGAGGAAGACGACGACGGGGACGGCCGTGTTGAGCAGCGCGAAGTACGGGAAGGCGATGACGCCGATCAGCAGGGCACCCGCCGCGTACACGCGCTTGCGGGACACGGTGTCGCTGAGGTGGCCGAAGGCCGGGATGAGGACGAGTTCCAGTGCGGCGGCCACGGCGACGGCGTTCAGCGCGAAGGTCTTCGACCGCCCCGCGTGATCGACGATGTAGGTCAGCGCGAACGAGGTGAAGATGTAGAACGGCATCTGCTCCGAGCAGCGCAGCAGGGCGCTGAGGACGATCTCCTTCGGGTGCCGGCGGATCACTTCGAGGACCGGGACCTTCTCCACCTGCTGGCGCTCGACCACCTTCGCGAACATCGGCGTCTCCATGACGCGCAGCCGGACCCAGAGGCCGATTCCCACCAGCACGAGGCTGAACAGGAACGGGATGCGCCAGCCCCAGTCCTTGAACGCGTCCCCGCTCGCGGTGGCCAGCGACGACATCGCGACCGTGCCGAGGATGAGACCGATCGGCACGCCGATCTGCGGCCAGCTCGCCATCAGGCCCCGTCGGCGCTGGTCGCCCCATTCCATCGAGAGCAGCACCGAGCCACTCCACTCGCCGCCGACCGCGATCCCCTGCAGCACGCGCAGGGCGACGAGGAGGATCGGCGCGGCGACGCCGATCGTGCCGGTACCCGGCAGGACGCCGATCAGGGCGCTGGAGACGCCCATGAGGAGGAGCGTGACGATCAGGGTGGCCTTCCGGCCGAGCCGGTCGCCCCAGTGGCCGAAGATCGCGGCGCCGATCGGCCGGGCGGCGAAGCCGACGGCGTAGGTCGCGAAGGACGACAGCGTGCCGACGTAGTCGGTGGACTTGGGGAAGAAGACGTCCTTGAAGACGACGGCCGCGGCCGTGTTGTAGAGGAAGAAGTCGTACCACTCGATCGAGGTGCCGACGATGGCGGCGGCGGCCGCCCTGCGCACCTGCGATCGGTGCTCCGTCCCGGCGACGACCATCGGATCCTCCTGTCGCCCCCGAGCCGTTTTCAGTTACGCAGGACGACTACCCGGACCCCGGACGGCCGGAAACCGGCGACATGTGACGAAAAGCGCTGAGCGCCGCGAGAGCCCCGGAGGGCTCCTCGCGGCGCTCGGCGAGGACGTGTGAACGGCCGGTTCAGATGTGCATCGCGGCGCCCTCGACCTTGCGTCCCGCCCGGACGAGGAGGCTCAGCAGGGCGGCGACGAACGCCATCACCGCGCTGACGATGAAGGCCAGGTGCATGCCGTCGATGAACGACAGGTGGCTGGCCTTGACGATCAGCTCGGCGACCTGCGGCGGGGTGTTCTTCGGGACCGGCGCGACGCCTTGCGAGATGGCGCCCTTCATCAGGTCGACCTGGGCCGGGGACGGCGCCGGCAGCCCCGCCTCCTTCATGTGGCCGGGCAGGACCCCGGCCACCTTGGCGGTCAGGACGGCGCCCAGCACCGAGGTGCCGAGCGCGCCGCCGACCTGCATGGCGACCTGCTGCAGGCCACCCGCGACACCCGACAGGGCGACGGGGGCGTTGCCGACGATGATGTCGGTGGCCGCGACCATCACCGGGCTCAGGCCGACGCCGATCAGCGCGAACCAGGGCGCCATGGCCATGAAGCTCGCGTCCACTCCGAGGCGCGACATGCCGATGAACGCCACGGCGGTGAACACCATGCCGGCGACCAGGGGCGCGCGCGGCCCGACCTTGGAGATCACCCCGCCGGCGATCGGGGAGGCCAGCATCATGGCGAGCATCATGGGCAGCAGCCGTACGCCGGTCGACACGGGCGTCAGCCCGTGCACGCTCTGCAGGTAGAAGGTCAGGAAGAACATCGCGCCGAACATGGCGAACGCCATGAGCGTCATCAGCACGACGCCCACCGACAGCGACACGGAGCGGAACAGCGTGAGCGGGAGCAGCGGCTCCCGGGCCAGGTGCTCGCGCGCCACGAAGAGGACCAGCAGGACCACCGCGGCGCCGAAGAACGCCAGCGTCTTCAGGTCGGTCCAGCCGTAGGTCGGCGCCTTGATGACGGCCCAGATCAGGGCGAACAGCATCCCGGACAGCAGGAGGATGCCGGTGAGGTCGAAGCCGCCGGACTTGGCCTCGCCGCGGGCGTTCAGCAGGAACAGGCCGCCGGTGATCAGGGCCACGACGCCGACCGGGACGTTGATGAAGAAGACCGACTCCCAGTTGACGTGCTGGACCAGCAGGCCGCCCACGATCGGGCCGGACGCCGTGGACGCCGCGATGCAGGCGCCCCACAGGCCGATCGCCATGTTGAGGCGCTCGGCCGGGAACGCCGCGCGCAGCAGGCCGAGCGCGGTCGGCTGGAGCATCGCGCCGAACAGACCCTGCAGGACCCGCAGGGCGATCACCATCCCGATCGTCTTGGAGAAGCCGATCCCCGCGGAGGACAGCGCGAAGCCCGCGACGCCGATCAGGAAGACCGGTTTGTGGCCGAACCGGTCACCGAGCTTGCCGGCGGTGATCAGCGAGACGGCGAGGGCGAGGAGGTAACCGTTGGTGACCCACTGCAGGTCCGCCAGCGACGCCCCGAGGTCCTTGGAGATCGCCGGGTTGGCGATCGCGACCACCGTGCCGTCGAGGGTCACCATGATGACGCCGAGCGCCACCGCGACGAGCGTCAGCCAGGGATTTCCCATCCCCCGCCGCTTAGGCCCCGCTCCCGCGGGCAGACGTTCCTGTACCGCCGGCTGCGACATCTCACTCCCCCTTGTACAAGTGGCCGAAGGCACCTCAAAGTTATGGCAGCTACTGACAGATGACAAATCGTTTTAAGAGTCACACGCTGTCTTATGGCACACTCTGAAACAAGACGTGAGCTGGAGGTGACATGGTGGAAACTTCGGGTGTGGACACCACCGGCTTGCGGGAGCGCAAGAAACAGCGGACACGCTGGGCGTTGACCGACGCGGCGCTGGACCTGTTCCTCGCCAAGGGATACGAGGCGACGACGATCGACGAGATCGTCGCGGCGGTCGATGTGTCGCAACGCACATTTTTCAGGTACTTCGCCGGCAAGGAGGACGTCGCTCTCTCGATCCTGCGGGAGTACGACCAGGTCTTCCTCGCGACCCTGGACGACCGGCCCGGCGACGAGCCGCCGATCACGGCCCTGGCCGCCGCGATCCACCACGTCCTCGACTCCGTGCGGTCCGCCGACGAGGAGCACACGGACCGGTTCGCCAAGATCCGCGACCTGGTCGAGCGCAGTCCCGCGCTCGCGGTGTCGCAGTTGCGCTACTTCAGCGAGATGGAGCAGCAGCTCGCCGCGATCCTCGCCCGGCGGATGGACGTGGACGTCGCGACCGACCTGCGCCCGACGCTGATCGCCGCGACCTTCCTCACCGTCATACGGATCGGGTTCGACGGGTGCGCGCGCGACGGGCTCTTCCAGCCGGACGAGGTCGCCTCGCGCATCGAGGAGGTCTTCGCCGTCGCCGCCGAGACGCTCCCCCACGCCTGGTCCGCCCGCTGACCGCGGCTACGACCGGCGGCCGGCCGTAGCCGGGGAGCCCACCCCGACCGCCGACCGCGTCTACGACCGGCGACCGGCCGCCACAGCCGGGGAGCCCGGCGCGCCTACGACCGGCGGCCGGCCATCACGGCCGGGGATCCCGCCCCGCCTGGTCAGGGCCGGGCGGGGCGGCCGGGTCAGCGCAACGGTTCGGGCAGGTCGCGCGCGTGCAGGACGGTCAGCCGGGAGACCGCGCGGGTGAGGACGACGTAGAGCCGGCGCAGCCCGGGCGAGCGGTCGCCGTCCGGCTCCGCCTCGACGATCGCGGCCGGCTCCACGACGATGACCTGGTCGAACTCCAGGCCCTTGGCCTGCGTCGCCGGGGTGAGGACGAGCCGCGCCGCCGCCATGCCGTCCGCGAGGCGTACGTGCTCCAGCCCGCGCGCCGTCAGGTGCGCGCCCAGCCCGTCCAGGTCGGCCTCGGCGGCGATCAGCCCGACCGACCCCTCGCCGGCCAGCGCGTCGCGGCAGGCCTCCTCCACCGCGGCGTGCGGGTCGGCGACCCGGTTCACCCGCAGCGCTCCCGGCGCGGACCGCACCGACGTCGGCGGCGCCAGCTCCGGGGCGATGCGCGGGAGCAGGCGGCTCGCGAAGTCGATGATCTGGCGCGGCACGCGGTAGCCGCGGTCGAGGACGGTCAGGTCCGCGTCCGGCTTCCCCAGGTGCCGCAGCAGCGTCGGCCAGTCGCCGACCGCCCACGGCGTGGTGCCCTGGGCGATGTCGCCGAGCACCGTGACCGAGCCGGTCTCGCAGCGCCGGCCGACCGCGCGGCACTGCATGGCCGACAGGTCCTGCGCCTCGTCCAGGACGACGTGGTTCAGGCTCGAGGTGCGGCTGACCAGGTCGGCGGCCTCGTCGACGAGGACGGCGTCGGAGAGCGTCCAGCGGGCCGACTTCGGGCCGCGCGGCGGCCGGTCCCACAGCAGCGCCGCCTGCTCGGCCGGATCGAGGAGGCCGTCGGCGGCCCGGCCGAGGAACTCCGCGTCGGAGAGCAGGCGCATCACCACGCGCACCGGGTCCACGGCGGGCCAGACCTGGTCGACCATCGCCTTGACCGGGCGGGTCCGGCGGACCGCCTCGTGGGTCCGGTCGTCGCACACCTCGCCCCCGGTCTCCATCCGCACCAGGACGGCGTGCGCGATCCGGTGCCCGAGCAGGTCGCGGCCGGCGCCGTACCGGACGCCGCGGTCGCGCAGGGCCTCGGCCAGCTCGGTGATCTCGTAGCCGGGGACGCGCCAGCGGCGGGTGCCGCGCGGCACCACGAGCGCCTCGGGCGGCTCGCTCAGGTGGCTCCAGACCGCGCGGCGCAGCACCTCCGCCATGCGGGCGTCGCCCTTGATCCGCCCGACGGCGGCCTCGTCCCGTGCCGTCACCGGAACGGCGGCCACGACCTGGTCGAGGGTGCGCTGCTGGACGTTCACCTCGCCGAGGGCGGGCAGCACGCCGCGGATGTAGTCGAGGAAGGACGCGCTCGGGCCGATGACGAGGACGCCGCCCCGGCGCATCCGCTCCCGGTGGGCGTACAGCAGGTAGGCGACCCGGTGCAGGCCGACGGCGGTCTTTCCGGTGCCCGGCGCGCCCTGGACGCACAGCGTGTGGTCCGCGTCGGCGCGGACGATGTCGTCCTGCTCGGGCTGGATCGTGGCGACGATGTCGCGCATCGGGCCGACGCGGGGCCGCTCGATCTCCTCGATCAGCAGCCGTGACTCGACGGTGGCGGAGAAGTCCTCGTCCTCGAACGCGGTCAGCTCGCCGCCGGAGTACCCGAACCGGCGGCGCAGCACGAGCCCCATCGGGTCCGCGGTGCTCGCCTTGTAGAACGGCCGCGCCATGGGTGCCCGCCAGTCGATGACCAGTGCCCGGCCGCCGTCGTCGTGCACGTGCCGACGCCCGACGTACAGGCGTTCGTCCGGATGGTCGACGCGCCCGAAGAACAGGGCGGTGGTGGGGTCGTCCCGCAGCGACTCGGCGCGCTTGGCGAGCTCGGCGCTCAGCACCTCGGCCGAGACCCAGTCGCCGGCCACGGACGCGTCGAGGGCCAGGACGTTCTCCCGCATACGGTGCAGTGCCTCCCGCGAGAGCGTCAGGTGCGCGCGTTCGGCGGATATCTCGGGGTCGGTGTCCTCCGCCTCTCTTGTGGGCATGACGAAAGCCTTTCGGTCGATGGGAAGCGCGAAGTTCCGAACTTAGTACGTGGGCGCGCCTGCCTCAGCCCGTTTTTCCCGTGCCCGGACCGGCGCGCTAATGTTCGATGGGAATCGAACGTAAGGAGGTCGCGATGCGCGCGATCGTGATGACCGAGCACGGCGGACCGGACGTGCTGAGGCTCACCGAGGTCCCGGATCCGCAGCCGGGCCCGGGCGAGGTCGTCATCGAGCTCGCCGCCGCGGGGGTCAACTTCAAGGACGTGTACGAGCGGCAGGGCGTCTATCCGAAGGAGACGCCGGCCGTTCCCGGCGCCGAGGGGGCCGGCCGCGTCACGGCGGTCGGCGACGGGGTGACCGACGTACGGGTCGGTGACGTCGTGGCGTCCGCCGAGCTGAGGGGGGCGTACGGCGAGCTCGCCGTCGCACCGGCCGACCGGGTCGTCCCGGTGCCCGATGGAGTGGCCCCCGACCTGGCCGCCGCGGTGCTGCTGCAGGGCCTGACCGCCCACTACCTGACGCACTCGACGTACGAGGTCAAGCCGGGCGACACCGCGCTCGTGCACGCCGCGGCCGGCGGCATGGGGCTGCTGCTCACCCAGATGATCAAGTTGCGGGGCGGCCGGGTGATCGGCACCGTCTCCACCGACGAGAAGGAGAAGCTCGCCCGCGACGCCGGGGCCGATGAGGTCCTCCGCTACGACGGCTTCGCCGAGGAGGTCCGTTCGCGCACCGGCGGCGTGCCGGTCGTCTACGACGGCGTCGGCAAGACCACCTTCGACGGCAGCCTCGCCTCGCTGCGGCCGCGCGGCCTGCTCGCGCTGTACGGCGCCGCCAGCGGGCCGGTGCCGCCGGTCGATCCGCAGCGGCTCAACGCGGGCGGCTCGCTGTTCCTGACGCGGCCCACGCTGGTGCACTACGTCGCCACCCGCGAGGAGCTCCTGTGGCGGGCCGACGACCTGTTCGGCTGGATCGCCTCCGGTGAGCTGTCGGTGCACGTCGGCGGGCGGTACCCCCTCGCCGACGCGGGCCGGGCCCACGAGGACCTCGAGGCCCGCCGGACGACCGGCAAATTGCTGCTCGTCCCGTAAGTCCGGAACCGCCCGGCCCGCCCACTAGTCTTATCGCTCATCGAGCGACAGGAGGGGCGGGCCGCCGTGACGGGAACGAGCTCGATCGATCGGCTGCGGCCCGAGGACCCGCCCCGGCTCGGCGACTACCGGCTCGTCGGCCGGATCGGCCGGGGCGGCATGGGCACGGTCTACCTCGGGGAGAGCGCGAGCGGGGAGCGCGTCGCGGTCAAGGTCATCAACCCGGAGCTGGCCGACGACGAGATGTTCCGGGACCGGTTCCGCCGGGAGGTCGAGTCCGCCCGCCGGGTGCGGCGCTTCTGCACCGCTCCGGTGCTGAACGCCCGGATCGACGGCGAGCCGCTGTTCGTCGTGACCGAGTTCGTCGACGGACCCGACCTGGACGCCTTCGTACGCGACGGCGGGCCGATGCGCGGGGCCGCCCTGGAGCACCTGGCGGTCGGGGTCGCCACCGCGCTCACCGCGATCCACGCGGCCGGCGTGGTGCACCGTGACCTCAAGCCCGCGAACGTCCTGCTGTCGTCGGTCGGCCCGCGCGTCATCGACTTCGGGATCGCCCGGGCGCTGGACACCGTCTCCGGCGCGACGCGGACCGGGCAGTTCATCGGGACGCCCGCCTACATGGCGCCCGAGCTGGTGATGGGCGAGACCGCGACGCAGGCCTCGGACATGTTCGCCTGGGGGTGCGTCGTCGCGTACGCCGGGACGGGACGGCCGCCCTTCGACGGCCCGACCGTGCCCGCCGTCCTGTACCGGATCGCGCACGGCGAGCCGGACCTCACGGACCTGGACGAGGGGATGCGCGAGCTGGTCGTGCGGGCCCTCGACAAGGATCCGCGGCGACGCCCGTCCGCGCAGGAGCTCCTCGACCGCCTCACCGGGCGCCCGCACGAGGACACCGCGCACGCCGCCGAGACCCTCGGCCGTACATGGGCCATCCCGGACGACCGGACGTCACCGCCTCCGGCGGACCGCACGGCGTCCGCCGCCATGGGGCCCGCCCGGAACCGGGCGCGGCCGGACGGCCACGAGACGCGCCCCGACGCTCTCCGCGTCGCCGCGCCGCGTCGCCGGCGATGGCTGCTCGCCGCGGGCGGGGCCGCCGGGGTGCTGGTCGTCGGCCTCGGCACCGTCGTCGCACTGACCGGCTCCGACGGGCCGCCGTCGAAGACGGTCCCCTTCTACGCCGACGACTTCTCCAACACGTCCTCGGGCTGGTCGGGCTCGACCTGGTACGCCGGGAGCGGCTACTACGCGAGCGGATACCGCATCGACGCCGGCACCAGCATCTACACGCGCCGGGCGGAGAAGGCCCCGTCCGACAAGGTCGCCCAGGACGCGCCCAAACGGGCGCTCGTCAGCGTGGACGCGACGGTGCTGGGCGGCCCGGCGTACGGGATGCTGGGCGTCTTCTGCCGGAGTACCGGCACGAGCGACGACACCGCCTACTACGAGTTCCTGGTCCGCGCGGACGGCCAGGGCGTGCTGATCCGGAAGGCCGCCGGCAAGGCCGGCACCCGCGAGCTGGTCAAGAAACAGTCCGCCGCCGGTTTCAAGCACCAAAAGCGGAACCGCCTCCAGGCGGCGTGCGAGGAACAGGACGGCGGAGTACGGCTGCGCCTGTGGCTGAACGGCACCCTCGCCGCCGAGACCTCCGACAGGAGCGGCGCCCTCGCCAACGGCGCGGCCGGGCTGGTCGCCGCGCAGGAGAACGGCGGAAGTGGCGGGGACGTGCGGGTGCGGTTCGACAACTTCGACCTGTCCGCGATCCGCTAGCCGCTCCCGCCGTACGGGGTCCTCCGGCTGGTGCGCGGCCCAGTGGCGGCGCAGGTGCGGGATCGGGTCGGCGGCGTGCTCGTCGGGCGGGGTCCCGCCTCAGGAGCGCACGCCGGTTAGGGCCTGTCGCGAAGTGCGGGGTTCTGAGACGAGTTCTAGAGTTCGAACCAGAAGGTCAGGCCGTTGTCGTGCCGGCGCATGCCGCAGGCCGCCGAGAGCTCCTCGATGAGGAAGACCCCTCGCCTGCCCTCGCGCAGTTCGTAGCCGTCGTACATCGTCGGTAGCGTGTCACCGCCCTCGTCGGTGACCTCGACCCGCACGCCGGTGGGCGTCTCGAGCACCACCACCGTCACCATCGCGCTGTCGGTGTGGACCACGGAGTTGGTGACCGCCTCGCTGGTCAGCAGCACGGCGGTGTCCACCTCCGGACGGCCGGCGAGCGCCTTGGCGACGAACCGCCGGGCCGCCGCCACCTCTCCCGGACGCCCGGGGACGGTGATCGCCCCCAGCACCGACCGGGCCATCATCCCGTCACCGAGGTGTGACGGAATGTGGCGAACTTGCCGGTAATCCCACCCCTCTGGGCCTCCCCTGTAGCAAGATGGGCAGGGTGATCGAGACGAACACGCATGGACCAGAGCCCTCTCAGCGGCGGCCTTTAGGGGGCCTAAACGGGATAGGGTGTGAGCATACGGCGACTTTGTGTAATCGTGCAATAGCGAGGTGGAGGCTCCTTCGAGCGAGAGAGGCCGCAGCGCCATGAGCCACAGCAGACTGCGGGAGATCGCCGCTCTCACCGACCCGATCGAGCGCGCCCGCGTCCTCGGCACGGTCATGGCGGAGCAGCAGGCGCTGGTCGAAGAGGCGGCCCGGATGCGCCGGCAGGCGATCGCCGAGGCGCGGGAGAACGGCCACCGCCTCGAGGACCTCGCCAACACGCTCGGAGTCTCACCCGGCCGGATCTCGCAGATGCGCAAGGGGTCGGCCGCGCGCGCACCCGAGCCGCTCGCACATGTTCCCGAGCCGCTCGCGCCTGTACCCGAGCCGCTCGCCACGCGCGCTCCCGAGCCGCTCGCCGAGCGCATGCCGCCGGTCGTCGTGCGGCGGTCGCTGCCGACCGAGCCGCCGGCGAGCGGCGTCGAGTGGACGTTCGTCAGCATGACCGAGCGGGACGACATCCGCACCGAGCTGCGTCTCCTGGGCGTCGACCGGGAGCCCGCCCGTGATCACATCGCGACCTGCCTGCGCGTACAACCCGGCGAGGACGTCATCGCCCGCCACCGCCTGATCCTCGCCGACGACGTCCCGGTACGCGCCGCCGTCTCGTACTTCCGCGTCGACCTGTTCGCGGACACCTCCATCGTGAAGCCCGAGCTGCTGGCGCCCTCCCTGCACGAGGCGGTCGCCGCCCACGGGCACGCGTTCGGGCACGCCGAGGAGACGTTGATGGCACGGCCGGCCACCGAGCCGGAGACCGGCCTGCTCCGCCTCGATCCGGGCGACTGGGTCGTGCAGGTCCTCCGGGCGTCGTACTCCACCGAGGACACGCCGGTGCACGTGCTGGAGACCGTCTGCGCCGCCCCGCGCCACGTGTTCTCCGTCAGCCAGGCCGGCGGGAGCGACCAGTTCTGAAGGCCCCGGCGCGGAGACGGTTCTGAACGCCCGGCTCAGAGATAGGCGGTCAGCCAGCGCTCCAGTTCGTCGAAGACCTTCGCCCGTACGGGCGCGGCGGACAGCACCAGGTCGTGCAGCCCGTTCTCGACCCGCACGCAGGTGACGTGCCGGCCGAGGCGCGTCGACCAGCGGGCGATGTCGTCGGCGTTCAGCACGCCGTCGCCGGTGGAGAAGTCGCCGTTCCTGCCGCGTACCGTCGTCGTGGAGGCCATCACGAGGACCGGCACGTCGATGTCGAGGCCCGCCTTGACCTGCCGCTGCGCCTTGATGATCGCCGACAGCCAGCCGAGCCGGACGCCGAAGCCCTCGGCCGGCTTCCAGGCCAGGTCGAAGTCCCACTCCCCGTCGTGGTCGCGGTGGATGCTGCGGACGTACGCCGTGCTGACGCCGGCCGGGATGGCCATCTTCGGGCGGCCCATGGCCAGGGCACGGACTACGGGGCCGAGCGTGCGGCGGGCCCCGGCGGGGACGTTCAGCTCCAGGAACGGGCTGTTGAGGAACAGGCCGTCGACGACTCCCCGGCCGCGGACGCGATCGGCCCACAGGGCGGCGACCAGCCCGCCCGTCGAGTGGCCGTTGACGAGCAGCGTGTCGTTCTCCGCACGGATGAGGCGGGCCGCCTCATCGATCTCCGGGAAGTAGTCGGACATGCTGTGGGCGAAGTTGGGCGTCTGGTGGTCGAGCAGCGAACGCCCGTACTTGCGCAGGTCCAGCGCGTAGAAGGAGTACCCGCGTTCGACGTAGAAGTCGGCGAGGTGCGTCTGGAAGAAGTAGTCGACGAACCCGTGGATGTAGAGCACGGCCTTCCGGCTTCCGGGGCAGGGCCGCCGGACGAGCGTGGCGACCACCTCGCCCTCGGCGTCCTCGTCCAGCGTCAGCCGGATCGCCTCATAGTCCGCCCCGAGCACATCCTGTTCCATGGCGGCACAGCGTAAGGCGTGGCCCCCGACCGCGCCACGGCCGATCCCCCGACCGTGCGGTCGAACGGTCAGGATTATGCTCGTTTCTGCACCGAAGCCTTGCGAACAGAGCATGAATGAGCAATCCTCAGTCCTGCCGGATGGAAGGAGAGCTCTTTCGCGTGCTGGCGTCAGTCCTGCGGATCCATATGGGCGACGCCACCCTGGCCGCCGCGGAGATTCCGGGGCCGGCGCGTACGGGGAGTGCGGAACAGCACGCATGCCGCCCCGTGTTTCATCGACTCACGAGGAGCGCCCATGCGCGAAAGAGCACGTCTCGTCATCTCCGCCCTCAGCGCGGCACTCATCGCCTGCCTCGGCCTGGTCCTCCCGGCCGACGCGGCGACCCTGCCGAGCCCGGTCTCCTGCAGCGGCTGCTGGAAGCCCGCCCTGAACACGAGCTGGCAGTGGCAGCTGTCCTCCGTACCGTCCGCGCCGTACCTCGACGTGGCGATGTACGACATCGACGGGTTCAACGCCACCGCCGCCGACGTGGCGAACCTGCACTCGAGCAAGTCCGGCCGCAAGGTCGTCTGCTACATCAGCGCCGGAACGTACGAGGACTGGCGGAGCGACGCCGGTGACTTCCCGAGCAGTGTGCTCGGCAACAACCTCGACGACTGGCCCGGTGAGCGCTGGCTGGACATCCGGCAGTACGGCGGCACGCTCGGCACGATCCTCACCAAGCGCATGGACATGTGCAAGACGAAGGGCTTCGACGCGATCGAGTTCGACAACGTCGACGGCTACACCAACAGCCCCGGCTTCCCGCTGACCGCGACCGACCAGCTGGCGTTCAACACCTGGCTGGCCAACGAGGCGCACAAGCGCGGGCTGTCCGCGGGCCTGAAGAACGACACCGACCAACTGAAGGCGCTCCAGCCGTACTTCGACTGGGCGCTGAACGAGGAGTGCTGGACGAACGACGAGTGCACCACGGCGCAGACCGGCTACGGCTATGACAAGTACGTGGCCGCGGGCAAGGCCGTGTTCAACGTGGAGTACACCTTGAGCACCTCGAAGTTCTGCACCAAGGCCAACGCGCAGAACTTCAACTCCCTGAAGAAGAACCTCGATCTCGACGCCTACCGCGTGCCCTGCCGCGGCGTCTGACCCACCCCTGTAACCCGGCTGTACCGGCCGGCGGCGGTTCTCGTACCCGTGGGGCCGCCGCCGGCCACCCCCGTAAGTGGAAGGTTCACCCTGTATGTCCCCGTCCATCCGTATCGCGTTCATCGGCGCCGGCTCTGTCGAGTTCACCCAGCAGCTCCTGCGCGACATCCTGTCCTTTCCCGAGCTCGCGGATGTCCGCCTCGCGCTGCACGACATCGACCCCGAGCGGCTGTCGGTCGCCGAGGCGCTCGCCCGGCGTACGGCGGAGCGGTTCGGCGCCAAGCCGGAGATCGTCGCGGAGCTCGACCGCCGGGCCGCGCTGGACGGCAGTGACGTCGTGGTGAACATGGTCGCGGTCGGCGGTCACCGCGCCACGACCATCGACTTCGAGGTCCCCGCGCAGTTCGGGCTGCGGCAGACGATCGGCGACACGCTGGGCATCGGCGGGATCTTCCGGGCGCTGCGGACGTTCCCGCTGCTGGAGGGGCTGGCCGCCGACATGGCCGCCGTGTGCCCCAACGCGTGGCTGCTGAACTACACCAACCCGATGGCCATGAACCTGCAGTACCTCGCCACGGTGGCGCCGCGTCTCAAGGCCGCCGGCCTCTGCCACTCGGTCTACTGGACCGTGCGCGGGCTGTCCGACATTGTCGGCGTCCCGCACGAGGAAGTCGACTTCCTGTCGGCCGGGGTCAACCACCAGGCGTGGATCCTGCGCTGGGAGCACCGGGGCCGGGACCTCTACCCGGCGCTGGACGCGGCGATCGAGCGCGACCCCGAGCTGCGCCGGCGGGTGCGCGTGGACATGTACCGGCGGCTCGGCTACTACCCGACCGAGACCAGCGAGCACTCCTCCGAGTACGTCCCCTTCTACCTGCGGCATCCCGCCGAGATCGAGCGGCTGCGCATCCCGGTCGGCGACTACCTCGGGATCAGCGCGGGCAACGTCGCCGAGTACGAGTCGATCCGGGAGCGCCTGGCGGCCGGGCTGAACCCGGAGCCGCGCGAGGAGGAGGACGCGACCGAGTACGCCCCGCAGGTGATCCACAGCCTCGTCACCGGCACACTGCGCTCGATCCAGGTCACCACCGCCAACACCGGTCTGATCACCAACCTGCCGGCGGGCGCGGGAGTGGAGGTCCCGGCGACCGTCGACCGGCTCGGCGTCCACCCCCACGGCGTGGGGGCGCTGCCGCCGCAGCTGGCCGCCCTCAACCGGAGCTTCCTCAACGTCGTCGAACTGGTCGTCGCCGCCGCCGTCGAGGGCGACCCCCGGCACATCCGGCACGCGGCGATGTCCGACCCGGCCGCCGCGGCCGCGCTGACCGTCGACCAGATCTGGGAGCTGTGCGACGCGATGGTGGCCGCGCACGGCGACGCCCTGCCCCCGGCCCTGCGGGCCCAGGTCTCCCCGGGGTCGCGGTGACGGCCGCGGGGCGCCGGTCCGGCGCCCTGGACCTCCTGGTGGTCGGCGACGCGAACCCGGACGTGCTGGTGTCGGGGGCTCCGGAGACGCCGCCCGCCGGCCAGGCCGAGACGCTCGTGGACAGCGGCGCCCTGGCGCTGGGCGGCTCGGCGGCGATCGTCGCGCACGGCGCCGCCCGGCTCGGCCTGTCCACGGCGCTGGTCGCGATGGTCGGCCGGGACCCGGCGGGGGACTTCGTCCTCGACACGCTCTCGGCGGCGGGCGTGGACATCAGCGCGTGCACGCGGCACGACACCCTGCCGACGGCGCTGACGGTCTGCCTCAACCGGCCGGACGGCGACCGGGCGATCCTCACCGCGCCCGGCTGCCTGCCCGCCTTCGGTCCCGAGCACGTTCCGGACCTGACCGCCCGCCACGTGCACGCCGCGTCCTACTTCCTGCAGCCGCGGCTGGCGGCCGGCCTGCCGCGGCTGCTGGCCGACGCGGCGGCCGGCGGCGCGTCGACGTCGCTGGACACCAACGACGACCCGTCCGGCGCGTGGCGGCTCGCTCCCGGCCTGCTCGCCGCCTGCACGTTCCTCCTGCCCAACGAGGCGGAGGCGCTGTCGCTGGCCGGCGCGCTCGGGGCCCGAGAAGACGGGCCGGACCGGGGAGCCGACGAGATCGACGGGTTGGACGACGCGCTCGACGTCCTCCGCGCGGCGGGGCCCGTACCGGTCGTGAAGCGCGGTCGCCACGGAGTGGTCGCCCGGACCGGCACGGAGACCGTCACGGCGCGCGGCCCCGAGGTCGTCCCGGTCGACACGGTGGGCGCCGGTGACGGCTTCGACGCGGGCTTCCTGGCCGGGTGGCTGGCCTCCGGAGCGCTCCCGCAGGCGCTGGCCTGGGGGTGCGCCTGCGGGGCGCTGTCGACCCGTGCCGCCGGTGGCACGACGGCGCAGGCCGGCCCCGACGAGGCGGCGGCGCTGGCCGCGCGGGTCGAGGTCGGCGTCGCCCCCCTGACCGCGGTGTGACGCGTGTGCGGAGGCGGGACCAAGTGAGCAACGCCGTGAGCGATTTGCCCCGAAATTAATCGTTCACGAGCGGCCGTGATCGCCTTATAGTGATCGAATGCGGCAAGAGGAGCGTCTCGGTCTGATCCTCGACCGGTTGGCCCGGGACGGTTCCGTCTCCGTGGCGGACCTCACCGGCGACCTGGGCGCGTCTCCCGCCTCCGTCCGCCGTGACCTGCGTGTTCTCGAAGAGCAGCAACTGCTCAAGCGCACCCACGGCGGCGCCGTCTCGGCCGAGGTCCTCTACGAGCTGCCGATCCGCTATCGCACGGGCCGCCATCACGAGGAGAAGCTGCGCATCGCGCAGGCCGCGGCCCGGCTGGTGACCGACGCCGTGCACGCGGTCGGCCTGGGCGGCGGCACGACGGTGACGGAGCTGGCCCGGATCCTCGGCGCGTCGGCCCGCCCGCTCAAGGTGATCACGAACGCGCTGAACATCGCCGGGGAGCTGTCCGTGCGCCCCGCCATCGACCTCGTGGTGACCGGCGGCAGTGTGCGCTCGGCGTCGTACGAGCTGGTCGGCCCGCTCGCCGAGCAGGCCCTCGCCGGGATCAACCTGGACATCGCCTTCATCGGCGTCGACGGCATCGAGGCGGGCCGGGGCATCAGCACGCACGACGACGTGGAGGCGCAGACCGACCGCAATTTCCTGCACACCGCCGAGCGGGTGGTCGTGCTGGCCGACGGCTCGAAGGTCGGCAAGCGCGCGTTCTCGCGGATCGCGGGCATCGAGGAGATCACCATGCTGGTCACCGACTCGGGCGCCGACCCGGCCGAGCTGCACCGGCTCCGCGCGGCGGGCGTCGAGGTCACCATCGTCTGACCGACTGCCGGCCCGGACGAGGCGGTCCAGGTCACTTGAGCCCGGACGACGCGATGGAGCGGACGAAGAAGCGCTGCGCGAAGACGAAGAGGACGAGCACCGGGATCTGGCTGGTCACGGTGCCGGCCATCAGCACGGGCCAGTTCGTGAAGTGCTGCCCCTGGAAGTTCTGCAGGCCTAGCTGGATCGTCATGTTCCCGGGGCTCTGCACGGCGATGAGCGGCCACAGGAAGTCGTTCCAGACGTTGAGGAAGGTCAGGACCGACAGCGTGGCGAGCGTGGGGCCCATGAGCGGCAGCAGGACGCTCGCGAGCGTCCGCAGCCGTCCGGCGCCGTCGATGCGGGCCGCCTCCTCCAGTTCCTTGGGCACGGTGGTGAAGAACTGCCGCATCAGGAAAACGCCGAAGGGCGTGGCGAGGTTCGGGGCGATCAGCGCCCCGAGCGTGTCGGTCAGGTGCAGGTGCTGCATCACGATGAGGGTGGGCAGCATGACGATCTGGAACGGCACCATCAGCGTGGCGAGGACCACGACGAACAGCACCCGGTTGCCGAGGAACGGGATCCGGGCGAAGGCGTAGCCGGCCAGCGAGCACAGCACCAGGTTGCCGATGACGCAGCTGACCGACACGATCGCGCTGTTCAGCAGCCAGTGCCCGAACGGACCCTGGTGCCAGGCGTCGAGGTAGTTCTGCCAGTGGACGCCGCTCGGCAGCCCCGGGGGGAACCGCCGCGTCTCCGCCTCCGTGGAGATCGACAGCAGCACCATCCAGATGAGCGGGGCGAGCATCACCGCCGAGAGCGGGATGAGGATCAGGTGCAGGGGGCTGGGCCGGCGGGACGGCCGGCGAGGCGGACGCCCCTGCTCCGCCGCGCGGACGTGTCCCCTCGATCGGGCGAGCGCGGTGTCGGCCATCTCAGTTCACCTCGTAGTGGGAGGCCCGGCGGCTCAGCCAGAGCTGGACCATGGTCACGGCCAGGATCACCACGAACAGCGCGCTGCCGATCGCGGCGGCGTAGCCGCCGTCGAAGTCCACGAACGCCTGCTGGTACAGGTAGTAGACCAGGACCGTGCTGGCGTGCAGGGGGCCGCCCTTCGTGGTCACGTAGACCTCGTCGAACAGCTGCAGCGCGTTGATCGTCAGCCAGACCAGGAGGAAGGACGAGGCCGGCGCGAGCAGCGGCAGTTCGACCTTCCAGAACGCCTTCACCCGTCCGCAGCCGTCCAGGGCCGCGGCCTCCATGAGCTCACGCGGGACGTTCTGCAGGGCCGAGAGATAGATGATCACCGCGAAGCCGAGCCAGCCCCAGACGGTCATCCCCACGACCGCGGGCAGCGCCTCGCCCGTGCTCTGGAAGAACCCCTGCTGGGGCAGGCCCACCTTGCCCAGAGCTGCGTTCACCAGGCCGAACTGCGGGTTGAGGAGCCAGCTGAAGATCACGCCGGTGGCGACCGTCGAGGTCACCAGCGGGACGTAGACCGCCATCCGGTAGAACGTCATGCCGCGCACCTTCTGGTTGAGCAGCACGGCGATGGGGATGGCCAGCAGCATCGTGATCGGCACGAACAGCACGCAGTAGACCAGGGTCTGCCGGGCCGCCTGCCAGAAGACCGGGTCGTGCACCATCTTCTGGTAGTTGGCGGCTCCGGTCCACGTGCCCGGCGACGTCAGGTCCGTCTCCTGGAAGGACAGCAGCAGCGACCAGACGACCGGGACCAGGCCGAACAGCCCGATGAGGAGCACGGCCGGGGACACGAAGGCCCAGCCGGCGAAGTGGTCGGCCCGGCGCATCCGCGGGCCGGGCCCGCGGACCCGGCGGCCGCGCGGGGCGGAGCGGCGTTCGCGCGCGGCCGGATCGGCCGCCGCGACCGCCATTACGCGCCCGCCATGACGGTGTTGACCTCGTCACGCGCCTGATCCAGCGCGGCCTGGGGCTGCGCCTTGCCGAGCAGCACCGCCTGGACCGCCAGGCCGAGGGCCTGGGAGATCTTGGAGTACTCGGGGATGTTCGGCCGCGACTTCGTGGCGTTCTTCTCCAGGTTGTCGACGAAGACCTTGTTGCCGGGGTACTTCTTCAGGAACTGCTGGTAGCCCGGCAGCCGCGTCTCCGACTGCCGCAGCGGCAGGTCGCCGGTCGCGGTGGAGAAGCGCAGGTGGACCTCAGGAGAGGTCAGCCACTGCAGGAAGGCCCACGCGGTCTTGCGGTCGGACTTGTTGAACAGCATGTAGTTGTCCGGCCCGGCGATCGTGGCGTGGGTGACCTTGCCGGGCAGGATCTGGACGCCGTACGACACGTCCTTGGTGATGGAGCCCAGGTCCCACGGCCCCGTCCACAGCATCCCGATCTTCCCGGAGTTGAACAGGTTGAGGTACTGCTGGTCGCCGCCGTCGAGGTAGACCGAGTGGTCGGTCACGGACATGTCGTGCAGCAGCTGCATGGCGGACAGGCCGGCCGGCGAGTCGAAGGCGGCCTTCTTGCCGTCCGGGGTGAGCAGGTCGCCACCCGCCTGCCACAGCAGCGCGAGGAACCGCCAGACGGTGTCCTCGGTGCCGTCGTTGACGTAGGCCCAGCCGTACTGCTTCTTGCCCGCGTCGGTCAGCTTGCGCGCGGCGTTCTGGAAGTCGGTCCAGGTCCAGGACGCCGTCGGGTACGAGAGGCCGGCCGCGTCGAACAGCTTCTTGTTGTAGACCAGCCCCAGGTTGTCCACCAGTGCGGGAACGCCGTAGATCTTGCCGTCCGGGGTGGTGGCCGCCTGCCGGGCGGCCGGGAAGAAATCGTCCCACTTGAAATCGGGGGCGCCCTTCACCAGCGAGGTGATGTCCTGCGTCTGGTGGCGCTTGGCCAGCGTGGTGATCGACGAGCCGAACTCGTAGGCCACCCCGGGCGTCTTGCCGGACACGAACGCGCCGAGCGTCTTCTTCAGGGCGTCGTCGTTGCTGCCGGCGAAGGTGACGTTCACCTTCTCGTCGGGATGGGCCTGGTTCCACTCCTGGCCGAGTGCGGCGATCTCCTTCGCCTCCGGCCCGGTGTAGCCGTGCCAGAAGATGGCCGCGCCGTGGGAGGATCCGGATCCTCCTCCGGAGCAGGCCGCCACGGCCCCGAGAGCGAGCGTGGTGGCCATCGCCATGAGCCGCGTACCGGCCGTACGGCCGAGCAGACGAGTTCTTGCGCGCGTCATTGATAACTCCCTGGGCAGGCCGCCCGCGCATGCGCTTCAGTCAGATTCGGTGCTCGTTTGCGAGCAATGCATGGGACTTTAGATCAGAATCAATCACGTGTACAAGGCGTTCTGCGAACAACACGGTCACATTGCCGCAACCGATCAGCGGTCGATCATCGACGTTCGCGCACGACGGAGCCCCGGGCCGCGCCTGCGAACCCGGGGCTCCGTCTCGTCGTCGGGCGGCCGTCGGCCGCCTCTCGGCTACTCGCCGGCCTCCAGGTCGCCTTCCAGGTCGAGGTAGGTCCGGCGCAGCCGGTCCAGCGTCTCCGGGTCGGGTTCGGCCCACAGGCGGCGGTCGGCGGCCTCCAGGAGGCGTTCGGTGATGCCGCGCAGCGCCCAGGGGTTCGACTGCTCCATGAACGCGCGGTTCTCGGCGTCGAAGACGTACTCCTGGGCGAGCTTCTCGTACATCCAGTCGTCCACCACCCCGGCCGTCGCGTCGTACCCGAACAGGTAGTCGACGGTGGCCGCGAGCTCGAACGCGCCCTTGTAGCCGTGCCGGCGCATCGCGGCGATCCAGCGCGGGTTCACGACGCGTGCCCGGAACACCCGGTGCGTCTCCTCCCCGAGCGTCCGCGTTTTGACCTGGTCCGGCAGCGCGGAGTCGCCGACGTACGCGGCCGGGTTCCGCCCGGTCAGCGCCCGGACCATGGCGACCATGCCGCCGTGGTACTGGAAGTAGTCGTCGGAGTCCATGATGTCGTGCTCGCGGGTGTCCTGGTTCTTGGCCGCGACCGAGATGCGGCGGAACGCAGCCTCCATGTCGCCGCGTGCCTCCCGCCC
This sequence comes from Actinoallomurus liliacearum, assembly GCF_039542035.1. Classification (NCBI taxonomy): domain Bacteria; kingdom Bacillati; phylum Actinomycetota; class Actinomycetes; order Streptosporangiales; family Thermomonosporaceae; genus Actinoallomurus; species Actinoallomurus liliacearum. Next base: position 71,027 of record NZ_BAABHJ010000026.1, on the reverse strand, counting down.
GTCCAGGCCGCGTCCGTACGCGTAGCCGCCCCACACGGCGTACACCTCGGCGAGGTCCCGGTCGTCCCGCCAGTTGCGGGCGTCGATCAGCGGCAGCAGGCCCGCGCCGTACGCCCCCGGCTTGGAACCGAAGATGCGGCTGGTCGCGCGCCGCCAGTCGCCGTGCCCGGCCAGGTCCTCCAGCGCGTGCGCGCGCACGTGGTTGTCCGCCTCGTCGAGCTGCGCGACCGCGCCGATCGCGTCGTCCATCAGCGCGATGACGTGCGGGAACGCGTCGCGGAAGAAGCCGGAGATGCGCAGCGTGACGTCGACGCGGGGCCGGCCCAGCTCCTCGCGGGGGATGACCTCGAAGCCCGTGACGCGACGAGACGCCTCGTCCCAGACCGGGCGGACGCCGATCAGCGCGAGCACCTCGGCGATGTCGTCGCCCTGCGTCCGCATCGCGGACGTGCCCCACACCGTGAGCCCGACGCTGCGCGGGTACTCGCCGGTGTCGTCCAGGTGCCGCCGGATCAGCGACTCGGCGAGGGACACCCCCACGTCCCACGACGTACGGGACGGGATGGCCTTCGGGTCGACGGAGTAGAAGTTGCGGCCGGTCGGCAGCACGTTGACCAGCCCGCGGGTCGGCGACCCGGACGGCCCGGCGGGGACGTACCCGCCGTCGAGCGCGTGCAGAACCGCGTCGAGCTCCCCGGACGTCGCGTCCAGCCGGGGCACGACCTCCCGTGCCCCGAACTCCAGCAGCGCCACGACCTCGGGAACCTCGCGGCCGAGCACCTCGGCGCAGACCGCCGCCGCCCGTGGGGCGTCCCAGCCGAGCGTCTCCATCCCGACGACGAGCCGGCGCGCGGCCGCCTCCAGCAGGTCGACCAGGTCCGACGCGGTACGGGCGGGGCCGTCCACCACCTCGGTCAGCGCCGTCGCCTCGACCCGCGCGCCGGGCGCCGCGAGCAGCTCCCGCTCGTCCAGCCCGTACGCCGCCGCGATCGCCGCGCGCAGCCCGGGCAGCGCGCCGGCCCGCCCGGCCCACACCTGCGCGGCGCGCAGCACCGCGAGCACCAGGTTCACCCGCTGCTCCGCCTCCGGCGCCTGCCCGAGGATGTGCAGGCCATCCCGGATCTGCACGTCCTTGACCTCGCAGAGGTACCCGTCGATGTGCAGGACGAAGTCGTCGAAGTCGGCCTCGCCCGGCTCGTCGGCGACGTGCAGGTCATGGTGGAGCTGGGCGGCCTGCACGAGCGTCCAGATCTGGGCGCGTACGGTCGGTAGCTTCGCCGGGTCGAGCGCTTGCACGGTGGCGTACTCGTCGAGGAGCTGCTCGAGCTTGGCCAGGTCGCCGTACGTCTCCGCGCGCGCCATCGGCGGCACCAGATGGTCGACGATGACGGCGTGGCCGCGCCGTTTCGCCTGGGTGCCCTCGCCGGGGTCGTTGACGATGAACGGGTAGACGAGCGGAAGGTCGCCGAGGACCGCGTCGGGGGCACAGTCGGCCGCGAGCCCGAGGCCCTTGCCGGGCAGCCACTCGAGCGTGCCGTGCTTGCCGAGGTGGACCACGGCGTCCGCGCCGAACACCTCGTCCAGCCAGCGGTACGCCGCCAGGTAGTGGTGCGAGGGCGGCAGGTCGGGGTCGTGGTAGATCGCCACCGGGTTCTCCCCGAACCCGCGCGGCGGCTGGATCATCAGCACGACGTTCCCGAACCGCAGCGACGCCAGGACGACATCGTCGCCGTCGGTGTACAGCTCTCCCGGCGGCTCGCCCCAGTGCTCCCGCATCCGCTCGCGCAGCGGCTCCGGCAGCGCGGTGAACCACCGCTCGTAGTCCTTCAGCGTGACCCGGGCGGGCGCGGCACGGAGCTGCTCCTCGGTCAGCCACTCGACGTCGTGCCCACCCGCCGCGATCAGCGAGTGGATGAGCTCGTCCCCGTCCTCGGGGTATTCGCCGACGTCGTAGCCCGCCGCGCGCAGCGCCCCGAGCAGGCGGACCGCCGAGGCGGGGGTGTCCAGGCCGACGGCGTTGCCGACCCGGGAGTGCTTGGTCGGGTACGACGACAGCACGATCGCCAGCCGGCGATCGGCGACCGGCGTGTGCCGGAGGCGGGCCTGGCGGACGGCGATGCCGGCGACCCGCGCGGCGCGCTCCGGGTCGGCGGCGTAGACCGGGATGCCGTCCGGTCCGTCCTCCTTGAAGGAGAACGGCACCGAGATCAGCCGGCCGTCGAACTCGGGGATCGCGACCTGCATCGCGGCGTCCATCGGGGACAGCGCGGCGTCCGACGCCTCCCAGGTCGCGCGGGACGTCGTCAGGCACAGGCCCTGGACGACGGGCACGTCCAGCGCGGCGAGCGCCCCGGCGTCCCAGGCGTCCTCGTCCCCGCCCGCCGACGCGTCCGCCGCCACCGCTCCCCCGGCGGCCAGCACGGTGACGACGAGCGCGTCCGCCCGTCCGAGCAGCTCCAGCAGCCCTTCGTCGGCGGAGCGCAGCGAGCCGCAGAAGACGGGCAGCGCGTTCGCGCCCAGCTCCTCGATCCGCGCGCACAGCGTGTCCACGAACGCGGTGTTGCCGGAGAGTTCGTGCGCCCGGTAGAAGACGACGCCGACGGTCGGCCTGCCGTCCTCCGGCTCGCCGCCCGTACGGTGCAGGCCGTACGCGGGCATCTCCCGTGGCGCCTCGAACCCCTCACCGGTCAGCAGCAGGGTGTCGGACAGGAAGCGCGCCAGCTCCCGCAGGTTGTCCACGCCGCCTTCGCGCAGGTACGCCAGCGTCTCCGCGGCGACCCCGGCGGGCACGGTCGACAGCGCCATCAGCTCCGCGTCGGGCGCGGCCTCGCCGCCGAGCGCGATGAACGGCACGTCCCTGCGGCGCAGGTCCTCGACGCCCTCCCGCCAGGTCTTCAGCCCGCCGAGCAGCCGGACGACGACGACGTCGACGCCCTCGCACAGGGCGTCCAGGTCGGCGACGCCCAGGCGGGACGGATTACCCGTCACATACCCGGCGTCCGCGGAACGCGCGGACAGGAGTTCGGTGTCGGCGGTGGAGAGCAGCAGGACACGCACGTGTCGGTTCCTTCCCTCGGGGGTCCTCGCCCCGGCTCGGGTGAAAGGTCGTCGACGGCGGGAAGTCTCCTGACTCCCAGGTCGCCGCTCCCCCGCGGCCTTCCAGCTCATCGCCGTGGCCGTACGTGCGGGCTCGCTACCTGGTCACAGTTGCGGGACAGCCCCGGACTCGCACCGGGTTCCTTCCCTCGCCGTCGCGCGCCCAGTCTACGAGCGCGCCCCCACCGGCGCACCGCCCCGGGACCCCACGATCCGGCGAGCTCCGAAGGCGGTGCTCAACGGCTGTGCGCTCCGGCCGGCAGGACGGGCTCGGCCGGCCGGGGCGACACGGGGCCGCGGCGGTCGAGGGCGCCGGAGACGAGCGCCACCGCGAGGCCGGCCGCGCCGAGGAGGGCGGCGATCCAGGTCGTCGAGGCGTAGCCGAGGCCGGCGTCGATGGCGAGACCGCCGAGGAACGGCCCGACCGTGTTGCCGAGGTTGAACGCCGCGATGTTGGCCGCGGACGCCATCGTCGGCGCGCCCGCCGCCTTGTCCAGCACGCGGGTCTGCAGCGGCGCGATCGTGGCACTGCCGACCACGCCGAGCAGCAGCATCACGACGACCACCGCGACCTTGCTGTGGACGACGAGGAGCAGGAGGACCGACACCGCGATCACGGCCGCGAGGATCGCGTACAGGCTGGGCATGAGAGCGCGGTCGGCGAGCCTGCCGCCGAGCGTGTTGCCGGCCACCATGCCGAGGCCGAACAGCACCATGAGGATCGGCACCGCCCCCGAGGAGAACCCGGTGACGCGGGTCGCGATCGGCGCGACGTAGGTGATGACGGTGAAGACCGGGGCCCAGCCGAGGGCCGTCATGGCCAGCGCGAGCCAGACCTGACCGTGCCGGAAGACCGACAGTTCACGGCGGAGGCCGGTGTCGGCGGACGGCCGCGGCCGTCCCGGGACCAGGGTGGCGATGCCCGCGAGGGCGACCAGGCCGATCGCGGTGACCACCCAGAACGTGGACCGCCAGCCGAAGGCCTGGCCGAGCGCGGTGCCACCCGGTACGCCGAGGACGTTGGCCACGGTCAGGCCGGTGAACATCATCGCGATCGCGCCGGCCCGCTTCTCGGGCCGGACGAGGTCGGCGGCGACGACGGAGCCGATGCCGAAGTAGGCGCCGTGGGCGAAGGCGGTCACCAGCCGGGCGACCATGAGCACGCCGTACGTGGGGGCGAGCGCGCATAGGAGGTTGCCCACGGTGAACAGCGCCATCAGCGCCACGAGCATGGTCTTGCGAGAGATGCGCGATCCGAGCGCGGTCAGCAGCGGGGCTCCGACGACGACGCCGAAGGCGTATCCCGACACCAGGAGCCCTGCGGTGGGGATGGAGACGTGGAGGTCGGTGGACAGGTCGGGAAGCAGGCCACTGATGACGAACTCGGTGGTGCCGATGCCGAAGCCGCCGATCGCCAGGGCGAGCAGCGCGATGGGCATGGAGTCTCCTCCGGATAGACTGGGCGGCGTGAGCAATAACCAGCACACACAATAGTTGCACACGCCTGATACTTGCAGACGCCGACTATCTCACCACGCAATCGGCGAGATGCCAAACGAGAAGAGGGGTGACCCATGCCACTGCCCGATGACGCGGCCGAGGCCCGCGCCCAGGGCTGGCGTACCCTCGCCGCCCTGCACGCCCGGATCGAGGACAGGGTCGAGCGGGCCCTGCAGGCCGAGCACGACCTGAGCGTGAACGAGTACTGCACCCTCCACCTGCTGTCCCGCCAAGCGGACTGGCACATGCGGATGCAGCAGCTCGCGAACGCCCTGGTCCTGAGCCAGAGCGCCACGACCCGCCTCGTCACCCGCCTGGAGAAGCGCGGCCTGCTCCGCCGCTACCTGTGCGAGGACGATCGGCGGGGCATCTACACGGAGGTCACCGAGGCGGGCGGGGAGCTCCTCGCCAAGGCCACCCCGAGCCACAACGCGGCCTTGGAGGCGGCGCTCGCCGACGCCGCCGCACTCCCGGAACTGGCCCCACTGGTCCGCGCCCTGGAGACCCTCCCCAACCTCACCCCGGACGGCTGAGACCGCCGCGCTCCGCGACTACCGCGGAGCGCACCGCTGGACGACGTCCCGTCACCGCCGCCAGGACCGGGCGTCCGGGTCCCAGTCCACACCCACGACCTCACCGAGCAACAGCGGGTCGGCGAACGCGATGACCGCGGCGACAACCTCGCCGAAGTCCTCCGGGTACGCGTCACCGTCCGGGCCGAGCCTTCTTCGCCACTCGCGGTAGACGCGGCCGCGAAGCTCGACGAGTGATGTGATCCGTTCGGACAGCGGCCCCGGTTTCAGCCCTCGATGATCTGCCGCCTTGGCGACCGCCTCGAACAATCCGGCACCGGCGAAGGCGTTGCCGGCGATGAGTCGCCAGACGTCGGCGTAGTCACGCACCCGCGTATTGGCGTCGCCTCTTTCGAGCGCCGTGAGGACCTTCTCTGCGAGGACCGTCTCGATCGGATAGGCGAGCAACTCGAACGAGGAGTCCTGGAGTTGTTGCGGGAAGTCGATGCGCTGCACTCCTGGCACGATCGGGTCGCCAGAGCTGACATCGATCTGAACGCTCGTGCGGAATCGTGCAACTTGGGCGGGGATGACCACTCGCGTTCCGCCGTAGGGCCCATCCTCCCGAATCGCCCTGCTCCGTATCTGGCCGACGAGGAACTCGACGCCATCGTCGACCGCCATGTCCGCGACCCGGGCCATTACCGCCACGGCATCGTCTCCCGTCACCGATATGCCGATGCCGGACAGATCCGCATCCCGGGTCGTACGGCGCGCATGGTAGGCACTCAGCAACATGCCGCCCTTGAGCGCGAACCTATCGGACACGTCCGAGCGACTCAGTCGATACAGGAAGCGTTCGAGGACGAACAATGTCAGGAGTTCGTCTGTCGGGCGACCCTCCCGGCGGGCCTTGTTCCGCAGGTCGTTGTACGCACGACCGGCGGGCGTGTCCCGTCGCGGGTTAGGAGCCATCAGGAGAGCATCACCTCTATCGCCTGGAGCACGGCTCCCCCGACTCCGAGGGTCCGGGCAAGATCCACCAATTCGCCGGGACGTGCGGCACCGTTCTCCAAAGAGGTTCGAAGTGCGCGCAACGCGAATACGTCCCCAACGAGGTGCCGAAGGCGCATGGCGTCCACGACACTCCTGGCGGCACTATATATGCGGACCCACTCAGATGGGGCCGCCTCATACATTTCAACGCCGATCTCGAATGTGTCAGCGTGAAATCGGTGAACCTGCACCGGCGGGTAATCCACCCTGGGCGGCGTAGTCCCCCTAGGCACCGCTATATGCAGCTTTGCGGGGATTTCATCAACTAGACCGTGCAGTGCCAATGCCGAATCCAGGCAGACAACGGCCAATGGAGCTCGCAGAGCCACCGCGAGCAGGTCGACCTGCCCCTCAGGCGCCGCGGCCTTCCGGAAGACCCCTCTGCTCAGCTCCTGAATCGCGCCTTCGTCGCGCAGTCGATACAGATCGTGTGGCGCCATACCGATTTCTCGTGCCATGCGTGCCAGGAAGGTCGCGGGCAGGCGCTCCAGGCGGGCGAGTGATGCGGACGAGGTGTCGGCCATGTATCAAAGTATTACCACCTCTGGCCGACCTGGTAATGGTTTGATACAACGCGTCGTCTCCCGCTCCGCCGATGGCGAGCAGTCCCCGGCACCGACGTCGGGGCGCTGAACGCCGGAGGCGGGATAGCGTGAGGTGCATGGGCGGGGCTGGGCGGGTCAGTCAGAGCGTTCGGGTTCGGCCGCCGGCGCGGCTGGCGGCGGCGGTGGCGCGGTGTGTCGGGTACCGGTACGAGGGCTTTCCGGCCGGTACGCATCTGGGGCTGCCGTCCCGCCACCTGACCGTGGTCCTCAGCCTGGGCGCCCCGACCCGTACGAGCGGCCCGTCCGGCCGGCCGTCGACCGCCTTCACCGCCCTCGCCGGAGGGCTGCACACCCGGCCGGTGCGGATCTCGCACGACGGCGACCTCGCGGGCGTGCAGCTCGACCTCACCCCGGAGGGGGCCCGTTCGCTGTTCGGGCTGCCCGCCGCAGAGCTCGGCGCGGCGGTCCTGTCCCTCGACGACCTGATCGGCACCCGCGCCCGGGAGCTCGTCGAACGGCTGGCCGAGGCTCCGACCTGGCCGGCGCGCTTCGCCGCGGTCGACGACGTGCTGTCGCGGGGCGTCGGCCGACTGACGGCCCCGGCGCCCGAGGTCGGGTACGCCTGGCGGCGGCTCGCCGACGCGGACGGCGCCGTGCGGATCGGCGACCTCGCGCGCGAGGTCGGGTGGAGCCGGCGGCACCTGGGCGAGCGGTTCGCGGCGGAGTACGGCCTGCGGCCGAAAGAGGCGGCCCGCGTCATGCGGTTCGAGCGGTCCAAGCGGCTCCTCAAGGAGCCCGGCCGACCGTCACTGGCGGCCGCCGCGGCGGCGTGCGGCTACTACGACCAGGCGCATCTCGCCCGCGAGTGGAACGAGCTCGCCGGGTGTCCCCCGTCCGCGTGGCTGACCGGCGAGGAGCTCCCATTCGTCCAAGACGGTGACGACACCGCCGGGCGACGATGAGGCCATGAGCGAAACACGAGTCTGGCCCGCACTCCGCTACAAGGACGCCCACGCCGCCATCCGGTTCCTCGTCGACGCCTTCGGGCTCGAGGAGGCCGCGGTCTACGAGGACGACGGCCGCGTCGCCCACGCCGAGCTGCGCGCCCCCGGAGGCGGCGGCGTCATGCTGGGCGGCGCCGACCGTACCGACAGCCCGATCGCCGGCCTGCCCCCGGGCACGGGAGCGGTGTACCTCGTCACCGACGCGCCCGACGCGCTGTACGAGCGGGCGGTGGCGGCGGGCGCGACCGTCGTCCAGGGCCTCACCGACCAGGACCACGGCTCCCGCGACTTCACCGTACGGGACCCCGAGGGTGTGTTCTGGAGCTTCGGCACCTACGCCGGCGCCGGGTCCTGAACCGCCGGGGCCAGGACCGGGCAGCCGAGCCTTTCCTCGGCGCGCACCGGCGGCGGGGCGCCCTGCGACACGGCGATGCGCAGCGGCCAGAACGGCTCGCGAGGCGCCTCGGCCGCCAGCCTCGTCAAGAACGCGGACGTCGAGAGCAGCACGCTCGCCCGGTGCCGGCGCACCCGCTCGGCGACCGCGGCGATCGACCGCCGGCCGGAGTCCAGCACGGCGCTGGCTCCGGAGTACAGCGGTAGGAAGACGGTGTTGCGCAGCCCCGCCGGGTCGTAGGTCTTGGGAACGGAGAACAGCACGTCGTTCTCCCGCAGCCCGAACGGTTCCATCGCCAGGAAGGACGCCTCCGGATCGCCGTGCGCGTACACCTCGCCGTACTGCGCGAACGCCGGCGTGCCCGAATGCACCGGGTACGCCGGCGGCACGGTCGCCCGCGCCATGCCGGTGGCGAGCTCACCGGGGGTGATGACCTTCTCGTGCCGTCCGGGCTCGCACACCGCGACCTCGCCCGGCGGGAGCATGGACGCCTCCGGGTCAGCGATCAGCGCGATCGCCCCGATCCGTACGGCGCCGAGGAACGCCCACACGAACTCGATCGACGCCGGCAGCCCGATCACCACCCGGTCGCCCGGCCGTACCCCGTGCGCCCACAGGAACCCGGCCGCACGCCCCGCCCCCCGGTGGACCTCGCCCTGCGTGAAGACGTCCTCACCGCACAGGAACGCCGCCCGGTCACGCCAGCCGAACGCCCGCGTCCACTCGCTCAGCGACTCGGCCAGATTCGCATCTGGCGACGGGTCGGGCATGCGTGCTCCTTCACCGATCGATGGCCCCCATGGGAGATTAGGCCGATCCCTCGTGCCGGGACAGACCCGCAGCGTGATCAAATGGCCATTAAGGAGGCCATCTGTGGACAACCTGCGCGTCGCTCTGATCGGGTATGGGACCGGAGGCGCGGTCTTTCACGCCCCGCTCATCTCCGCCGCTCCCGGCCTGGAGCTGGCCGCCGTCGTGACCCGGGACCCGACGCGGCGGGCCGCCGTACGTGACCGGTACGCCGGCGCGGAGCTGCTCGACGCACCCGACGACGTCTGGTCCGGTGGGTACGACCTGGTCGTCGTGACGACGCCGAACCGCACGCACGCGCCGCTCGCCCGCGCGGCGCTCGACGCGGGCCTCCCCGTCGTCGTCGACAAGCCGATCGCGGTGACCGCCGCCGAGGCCCGGTCGCTGGCCGGGGGCCCGCTGGTCGTGCCGTTCCACAACCGCCGCTGGGACGGCGACTTCCGGACCGCCGCCCGGCTCATCGGCGAAGGAACGCTCGGGCGGGTGCTGCGGTTCGAGTCCCGGTTCACGCGCTGGCGCCCGCAGATCAAGCCGGGCTGGAAGGAGACGGCCGACCCGGCCGCCGCCGGCGGCGTCCTGTACGACCTCGGCGCGCACCTCATCGACCAGGCGATCACGCTCTTCGGCCCGCCCGTGGCCGTCCACGCCGAGCTGGACGTACGGCGGCCCGGCGCCGAGTCGGTCGACGACGCGTTCGTCGCCCTGACCCACGCGAACGGCGTCCGGTCCCACCTGTGGATGGGCGCGATCAGCGCGGACCTCGGCCCGCGCTTCCGCGTGCTGGGGGACCGCGCCGCGTACGTCACCCACGGCCTGGACGTCCAGGAGGACCAGCTCCGCGCCGGCCGCACGCCGGAGAACCCGGCGTACGGCGTGACGCCGCCCGAGGCGTACGGGCAAGTCGGCACCCCCGGCGACACCCGCCCGGAACCGACCGACCCGGGCCGCTACCAGGACTTCTACCCGGCCGTCGCGGCGGCGGTCCGCGGCGAGGGCCCGCCCCCGGTCGCCCTCGAGGACGCCGTGGCCGGCCTGGAGGTCATCGAGACCGCGACCCGCCAGACCGGCTGACGCCTCCGGACGGCGCCGCGGAACGGCCCCGCCCGGGAGCGCGTCCGGCGAGTCACGCGACGGTCGAGGAATTCACGAGCCGTGTGGCCGTTCTCCCGGCGCACGGACAGTACGAGGACGAAGGCTAAAGCGATCCTTCGCCATGGAGGTACAACGAAAATGCAAAGCGAAAAGATGCGGTGGGCCCTCCTGCCCGCCGCCGTGGCCGTGGCCGTGCTGGGCCTGTCCGGGTGCGCCGGCGGTAACGCCGACCACGTGGACTACTGCACGACGCCCACGCCGCGTCGCACGGCGCCCACGAGTACGCCGGCCACCAGCACGCCGTGCTACACCACTCCGGCTGCCCACAGGACGCCGTCGCTCCACAAGGCGCCGTCGGTCCACACCACGCCGCCGGTCCGCAAGGTGCCGGTCCACAAGGCGCCGTCGCTCCACAAGGCGCCGTCGGTCCACACCACGCCGCCGGTCCGCAAGGTGCCGGTCCACAAGGCGCCGTCGCTCCACAAGGCGCCGTCGGTCCGCAAGGCGCCGTCGGTCCGCAAGGCGCCGTCGGTCCGGAGCGGGCGGCACCGCTGAGGCACCGGCGGGCACCGCGCGCTGAGTCGCGGAACCGCCACCGAGCGCCTGCGCGAGCAGCAGGCGCTCGTCAGGTGACACCTGACGCCATGTGATGTCCCGGCGGGTCGGGTGGGGATCGGCTCAATGCCGCAGCCTCTCCCACCGCCGGGACATTCTTCTGTTCCGCCGCTATCCCGGCCGAGCGGTCATCGTTCCGGGTGCCGCCGGGCGATGACGTGGAGGAGGGCGGCCACGGCCCGGTACGGGTGGGTACGCCCGGCGCGTTCCTCGCAGGACAGGAGCGCGTCCAGGTGCTCGGGCGCGGGAACGGGCGCGTCGTCGGCGGCGGTGTCGGTGAAGACCCGGACGCCGTACCAGGCGAGCCGGGTCATGCGGCGCTCGTCCAGCGCCGCTGTCAGGTCGGCGAGCCGGTCGGCTCGGGCGTCGACGCCGAGCCGGTTGCGGTAGGCGGTGCCGTCGAAGGCGTCCGCGGTGGCCGCCCAGTCGCCCCGCAGTCCCGGCCGCATGGCGAGGGCGTCGCCGTTCCGCACGAGGAGGGACACGAGCCCGCCCGGCGCGGTGACCTGGGCCACGGCGTCGAGGACCGGACCGGGGTCGGCGAAGTACATGAGGACGCCGTGGCACAGCACGAGGTCGAACCGGGACGGTGCCGTCAGCGCCGCCGCCTCCCGGGCGTCCCCCGCGACGAGGCGGACCCGCTTCCGTACCTCCGGCGGCTCGGCCGCCAGCGCGGTCCGCAGATCCCCGAGCAGCGCGGGCGAGGCGTCCAGTCCCGTCACCCGGTGACCTCGGCGGGCCAGCGCCAGGACCTGCGTGCCCTGGCCACATCCGATGTCCAGGACGTCGCCCGGCTCGGCGTCCGGCAGGTGGTGGGCGAGCTGCCGGGTCACGAGCTCCTGGCGAACGACCTGCCGCAGCGTCCCGAGCCGCGCCCGCCAGCGGTCCTCGCCTGGAGCAAAAGCACTCATACGCCCTCCTTCGTCGGAGGAGTGACCAGAGACGCCGCGCTCATGGGGTCGCCCCGGCCGGCGGGACGACGGGGAGGCCCGGTGGCGCGCCGGTCTCGATGAGGCGCCACAGGGCGTCGGTGTCGAGGTGCTGTTCGACCAGGTCGCCGAGGGCGTCGAGCTGGGCCTCCCGCAGCGCGGCGAAGTCGGTGTCCGGCGCCGGGGTGAAGTCGCGTCCCGCCACCTGCGCGACCTCGCGGAGGAACGCGCGGCGGAAGCCGTCGTTCTCCAGCGCGCCGTGCCAGGTCGTGCCCCAGACCGCCCCGTCGCGGCACCCGTCGAGGAACGGCTCCCCGCCCTCCACCGCCGCCACGCCGTGGTGGATCTCGTACGCGCGCACCGGCTCGCCGTACGCCGTGCCGCCGGGCCGGCCGAGGATCTTCTCGGGCCCGAACTCGACGCGGACCGGCAGCAGCCCGAGGCCGGGCACGGGCCCGGCCATCGACTCGATGTCGTCGAGGATCTCGCGGGCCAGCATCTGGTAGCCGCCGCAGATTCCGAGCACCGGCCGGCCCGCCCGCGCCCGGCGTACGACCTCGGCGGCCAGTCCGCGTTCGTGCAGCCAGGCCAGGTCGGAGACGGTGGCCCGGGAGCCGGGGAGTACGACCAGGTCGGCGTCGGCCAGCTCGCCGGGCGTGGTCGCGAACCGCACGCTGACGCCGGGCTCGGCGGCCAGGGCGTCGAGGTCGGTGAAGTTCGAGATCCGGGGCAGCCGGGCGACCGCGACCCGCAACGTCTCCCCCGCGACCGCCGGGCGCGTCTCGGGGCGCGCGTCCAGGGCGAGGGAGTCCTCGACGTCCAGCCAGAGGCCGCCGAGCCAGGGCAGCACGCCGTACACCGGCCGGCCGGTCAGCGCGGTGATCTGCGCCAGGCCGGGGGCCAGCAGCTCCGGCGCGCCACGGAACTTGTTGATGACGAACCCGGCGATGAGGCGCTGGTCCGCGGGCTCCAGCAGGCCGACCGTCCCGTACAGCGCGGCGAACACCCCGCCCCGGTCGATGTCGCCGACCACGACCACCGGCATGCCGGGCCCGTCCGGGGAACCGGCGGCGCGCGCCAGGCCCATGTTCGCCAGGTCGCCGGCGCGCAGGTTGATCTCGGCGGGGCTGCCCGCGCCCTCGCAGATGACGACGTCGTACTGGGCGCGCAGCTCGGCGAGGCTGCCGAGGACCACCCGGCGCAGCCGCTCCTTGTGCGCGGCGTACCCCATCGCGTCGACCTCGGCGACCGGATGGCCGAGCACGACCACCTGGCTGCGCCGGTCGCTGCCGGGTTTGAGGAGGACCGGGTTCATGTGCGCGGTCGGCTCGATCCGCGCGGCGGCGGCCTGCATGGCCTGCGCCCGCCCGATCTCCGCGCCGTCGGCGGTGACCATGGAGTTCAGCGACATGTTCTGCGCCTTGAACGGCGCGACCTTGACGCCCTGGCGGGCGAGCCACCGGCAGATCCCCGCCGTGAGGATGCTCTTGCCCGCATCCGAGGTCGTACCGGCGACCAGCAACATCCCGTTCCGCGTGTCCACGGACGCCGAAGCTAGCAGCCGCGCCGCCGGTCGCGATCGGTCAGGAGGCGCCGAGGCCCCACGAGGACGCTGTCCGGATGCGTGCGGAGGAGCACCTGCCGGGGCACGCCACGCGGCTCGCCTCATTCAGCGGCGCCGGCTCCGCGACCAGGCCCTGACGGCGGCGCGGGCACCGATCGTGACGGCGGCCGAGGCCACCGTGACCGCACGGGACAGGCGGACGGCGCGCCGGATGTCCGCGGGCTCGGCGGCGCGGCCGTCGCCGAGCTCGGGCCGGTGTTCCACGCGGTTCCCGTACACGTTGACGCCGCCGAGCCGGACGCCGAGCGCCCCGGCGAACGCCGCCTCGCACCGCCCGGCGTTCGGGCTCGGATGGGCCGCGCCGTCACGGCGGAGGATCGCGTACGAGGCGCGCGGCGAGCCGCCGACGAGCGGGGCGCAGGCGACAGTGAGCAGCCCGGTCAACCGGGCGGGCGTCCAGTTCGCCGCGTCGTCCAGCCGCGCGGCGACCCGCCCGAACCTGAGGTAGCGGGGGCTGCGGTGCCCGACCATCGCGTCCAGCGTGTTGACCGCCCGGTACGCGAGCAGCCCCGGCACGCCGAGGACCGCGCCCCAGAACAGCGGTGCGACGGCCGCGTCGGAGGTGTTCTCGGCGATCGACTCGACCGTGGCCCGTGCGAGTTCCTTGGCGTCGAGTTCACTCGGATCCCGCCCGCACAGGTGCGGCAGCCGCCGCCGCGCCGCCTCGACGTCCCCGGCCTCCAGCGCGGCCGCCATCGCCAGGCCTTCACGCCCGAGCGACGTCCCGCCGAGCACCGCCCACGTCGCTGCGCCGGTGAGCACCACGGACGCCGCCGTGCGCCGCCCGACCGCGTCCACGACGACACCGGCACCGGCCGCCCCGAGCACACAGGCGGCCGTGAACACGGCCCCCCGCGCCACCGAGTCCCGGTACAGGCGTCCCTCCAGCATGCTCGCGGCCCGCCCGAACCCCGCCACCGGATGCCCCCGCCGCGGATCCCCGACCAGCGCGTCCAGCACCAGCCCCGCCCACAGCCCCTTCTCTACCGTCACGAACGAAGACGATAGGCCCCGGACGGTCTCCGGCTCCGGAGCGGGTAGTGGAAGGATGACGCTGATCACGCATCACGGTTGGAGCCGAGGCATGGAACGCACCGCGGAACCCTGTTCGCCGGTCAAGGTGGAGCACGCCGAGGGGCCGTTCTGGTACGGCGACCGGCTCGGCTGGGTGGACATCATGGCCGGGCGACTGTGGCTGGCCGGCTACGACGGCAAGACGCTGACCGACCCGCGTTCGCTGCAGGTCGACCGGCCCATCGGCGCCGCCGTGCCGCGGGTGGTGGGCGGGTGGATCATCGCCGCGGGCACCTGCTTCATGGAGCTGGACGAGGACGGCAAGGCGACGGCGCTGACCGGTGACCTGGCCGATGCCGCCACCATCCGGATGAACGACGGCAAGTGCGATCCGGCGGGGCGGTTCTGGGCCGGCACGATGGCGTTCGACGAGACGCCCGGCGCGGGCTCGCTGTTCGTCTTCGACGGCTCGGTCCGCACGGTGCTCGAAGGGGTCACGATCTCCAACGGGCTCGGCTGGAGCCCCGACCACCGCACCATGTACTACATCGACACCCCGACGGATCGAGTGGACGCCTTCGACTACGACCTGGAGACCGGCGCGGTGACGAACCGGCGGCCGTTCACCGAGGTCGAGGGCGGTCACCCCGATGGCATGACCGTGGACGACGAGGGCTTCCTGTGGGTGGCGCTGTGGGGCGGCGGCGCGGTGCACCGCTACGCCCCGTCCGGGGAGTTGGTCGCCACGGTGCGTCTGCCGGTGACGAACGTCTCGAGCTGCGGCTTCGGCGGCACCGACCGTTCGACGTTGTTCATCACGACGTCGCAGCAGGGCCTGTCTCCGGAGCAGCGGGAGGCCGAGCCGGACGCCGGCCGCATCTTCCACGTCACCCCAGGCGTCCGGGGCCCCGTAGCGACGCCGTTCACGGGCGCCCGCTGAGGTTCCCGAGCGCTTCCACTGGCGTCCGCCGCCGTCAGAACGCAGCGAACACCAGTGATCAACCCTCGGGCGACTCCCTGCGGGACTTCGACGCCGTGGTGGTCACGTTGTCGTCGTCGTTGCCGGTCCGATGACCGGTTCGGCGGTCTTGGTGGGTCCATGCCGACGTCAACGTGGCTGATCGATCCGGCCGATGGCCTCAAGGCGCGGATGGGCCGGCGGAAGTCTCGGGGAAGGCGCACCGTCGGGAGGTCCTGAGCGCTTTCGCTGGTGTTCGCTGCCGTTAGAGAGCAGCGGATGCCAGTGATCAACCTTGCCCGGTCATGGTCGCCCACCCCGCACGTACGGTGCGTGCAGGGGGCGTCGGTCTCCGTCATTCGGCACCTCACCGTAGGGCGAACCTGGGGATCGGCGGGTGGCCGTCGACGAGGTCGGCGGCGAGTTCGCCGATCAGCGGGGTGAACTTCGCGCCGTGCCCGGAGCAGGCGGAGCAGACCACGAACGGCCCTCTCCGGTCCAGCACGAAGTCCTCGTCGGGCGTCGACGTGTAGAGACAGGTCAGCTCCGAGCGCGGCTCCGGGTCCACGCCCGGCAGCCACGTCCGGGCGTACTCGATCGCGCGGTCGCGGGCGGCCGGGTCCACGACGAAGTCCCGGCGGTCCGCGGTCGTCACCGCGCCGCCCACGTGCTCGCCGAACTTGACGTACGGGCCCTCCGGCAGCGCGTACACGTCGAGCGACGTCTCGCCGTGCACGATGGTCGGCCAGGGGCCGGGGTCCTTCGCCTCGAAGAAGAAGACCTGCTGCTGGGTCACGGTCAGCGGCGGGAGCGGGACCAGGCCGTCGAGCAGCGGACCGGTCCAGCCGCCCGCCGCGACCACGACCATACGGGCGTGCCAGGTGGCCTGGTCGGTGTGGAGGAGGACGCCGGTGGAGTCCGGCTCCAGGGCCCGGATCGGGGTGTCGTACGCGAGGTGCGCGCCGGCCTCGGCGGCGAGCCGGACCATGGCGGCCATCGACGCCTCCGGGTCGAGGACCCCGCCCTCCGGGTCGAAGACGACGGGGCCGGTGAAGCGGATGCCGGGCCAGCGGCCGGCGGCCTCGGCGGGATCGAGCAGCTCGGCGGCGACGCCGTGCCCCTGGAGCAGGTCGGCCATGTGTGACGGCTCCCGGCCGGGGCCGTGGTCGACGCCGCCGGTGCGGGTCAGGAGAGGTTCCCCCGCCTCGTCGCTCAGCTCGTCCCAGAGCCGCCCGGCCCGGCCGGTCAGCTCGACGTACAGCGGGTCCAGGTAGGCGCGGCGGAAGATCCGGGCGCGACCGTGTGAGCTGCCGCGCCGGTGGCCCGGCCCGTACGCCTCGAAGGCGGCCACGCTCCGGCCCCGCCGGCTCAGCGCCCAGGCGGTGGCGGAGCCCGCCAGTCCGAGCCCCACGATCGCTACGTCGATGTCGTTCATGCCCTGAATAATGCCTGGTTAGAGGGGTAGGTTACGATAACTGCAGAATACAGATAAACCGTGGGAGGACTTCGGTGACCCAGCCCCGCCCCACCGCGTCCGCAGTCGCGGGCACCGGCCGAATGGCGCCCCGATGAGCACGCCGACCTCCGCCGCCTGCGGCCACGCCCCGCTCGACGACGCGACCCTCGGCACGCTCCTCGCCGGGGCGGCCGCGCGGCGCACCGCGCCGGTACGGCTCGTCGGGCCCGGCCTGCACGACCTGGCCGCCCGGCTGATCGCCGACGGGGTGCCGGTCGAGGTGTCCGTGCCGCGCCGACGCGACGCCCGCGCCCTGCGGCGGGCCGCGCGCCGCGCGGGCGGGAGCGTCCCGCCGGTCGGCGTCGGTGAGATCGACATCGACCTGCCCTTCTCCGCCGCGAGCCTCCCCGTGGTGGCCTGCCGCCTCGATCCGAAGACCTTCGCGTTCCCGCGGCACACCGTCCGCGAACTCGGCCGGGCGATGGCACCCGGCGGCGTGGTCGTCGTCCTCCCCGGCGAGCGGGCGTCCTGGCCGGCCGGCCTGGTCGACGCGTGGGCCGCAGCCGCCGGGCTCACGCCGCCCGACGAGCGGGAGACCGGCGGCGCGCTGCCGTTCGCCGGCGCGGTGTACCGGGCCCGCGACTGACCGTCGAGGGCCGGCTGAACGTCCGGCCCTCGACCGGACGTTCAGCCGGCCTGGACGGCGAGGGTCAGCAACCGCACGAGTTCGTCGGTCCGTTCCGCCAGGTCGACACGGTCCGTCCGGGCATCGGAGACGTGCTGGACGCCGAAGAACGCCGCCGCCGTGATCCGGGCCAGCTCCTCCGGAACCAACCCCGGGCGCAGTTCCCCGGCCGCCCGCGCGTCGGCGTACAGCTCGGTGAAGGCGTTGATCCAGCCGGTGTACGGGGCGGGCAGCTCGACGTCGATGACGTTGCGCTCCGCCTGCAGGCGCACGGCGCCCCGCACCAGCGGATCGTGCTCGAACTCCTCCGCCAGGGCGGACAGCACCGCCCAGATGGTGTCGAGGGGGCCGTCGGACTCGCCGCGCAACCGGTCGATGAGCGCCGGCCAGCGGTCGTAGAAGTCCGCCACGATGGCCGCCGCGATCTCGCCCTTGGCCGGGAAGTGGAAGGTCAGCGCCCCCTTGGCGACCTTCGCGCGCGCCGCGATCTCGGTCATCGACGTCGCCCGGTAGCCGTTCTCGGCGAACGCCTCGGACGCCGCCCGCAGGAGCGCCTGCCGGGTCCTGCGGGCACGGTCCTGCTTGAGTTCTGGGGAGGGGCTCACGTGCCGTCCGTTCAGTTGCGCACCGCGTAGCCGGAAGGGTAGCGGTCGCCGGCGGCCGCGCCGACCGGCACGGCCTCCTCGATCGCGGCCAGGTCCTCCGGCGTGAGCGTGATCTCGCGGGCCGCGGCGTTCTCCTCCAGCCGGGCGCGCCGCCGGGTGCCGGGGATCGGCACGACGTCCTCACCCTGGGCCAGCACCCAGGCCAGCGCGAGCTGGGCGGGAGTGACGCCCTTGCCGGTGGCGACGGCGCGCACACGGTCGACCAGCGCGAGGTTGGCGGTGAGGTTGTCGCCCTGGAAGCGCGGGTTGCGGGACCGGAAGTCGTCGGCCGAGAAGCCCCCGCCGACCGTGCCGGTGAGCATGCCGCGGCCGAGGGGACTGTAGACGACGAGCCCGGCGCCCAGCTCCCGCAGCGTCGGCAGGATGTCCTGCTCGATGTCGCGGGTGAACAGTGAGTACTCGTACTGGCCCGCCGTGATCGGGGCCACCGCCGCGGCGCGGCGGAGGGTCTCCGGGGTCGCCTCGGAGATGCCGAGATGGCGCACCTTGCCGACCGCCACCAGCTCGGCCATCGCCCCCCACGTCTCCTCGACCGGCACCCCCGGGTCGACGCGGTGCTGGTAGTAGAGGTCGATGTGGTCGACGCCGAGGCGTTTCAGCGAGGCCTCGCAGGCCGCGCGCACGTGCTCGGGCCGCCCGTTGAACCGGTTGCTCCCGTCCGGCGCGCGCTCGATGCCGAACTTGGTCGCCAGCAGTACCTCGTCCCGCCGTCCGGCGATCGCCCGGCCGACGAGCTCCTCGTTGGTGAAGGGCCCGTAGGCGTCGGAGGTGTCCAGGTGGATGACGCCCAGGTCGAGGGCGTGGCGGATCGTGGCGACGGACTCCGCCTCGTCGTCGCGGCCGTCGTAGTAGTCGCTCATCCCCATGCAGCCCAGGCCCATCGCCGAACTCGACAGCCCATGACCGAGCACCCGCAGTGACATCGCACCGTTCCTCTCAAAAAAAGACCGTACAGTCGGTTTTTTATCAGCCCCTGAGCGTCCCCGCAACCGAGGTCCTGGTCGCGTGCCGGACCTCAGGCGGGGACCTTGACGAATCCCATCGACTCGTAGAGGGCGCGGGCGCGGGCGTTGTCCTCGGTCACGGCGAGCGAGAGCCGGTCGTACCCGAGCTCCGCCAGCGCCCCCATCGTCGCGTGGATGAGCCGGCGGGCCAGGCCGCGGCCGGTGTGCGACGAGGCGGTGAACACGAACGCCAGCAGCGGTGTCCCCCGCCACACCGTCACCAGCGCGGCCGCGACGGGACGGCCGTCCTCCTCGGCGACGAACGACGCCTCCGGCAGGAACGGGCCGTACTCTCCGTCGAAGGTCAGCCGGATCTCCGCCACGGCCGACGCGACACCGTCGCCGGCGTCCCGCTCGTCCGGGGTGCCGCGGTAGGCGTCCCACATGAGGGCGCCGAGGAGCGGCAGGTCCTCCCGCGTCGGCGTGCGGAAGGACCCGTCCACCAGCGCCGGCGACCCGGACAGCGTCGCGTCGAGTCGGTATCGCCGGGGCTCGGCCGGAGTCTGCGTCACACGGCGAGACTAGACCGCCGGACGGACCGGCATCCGCAGGATCGTGCGCATCTTCGCCGGGTCGGTCTCCTGGAGGTCGGACAGGTACACCTCGTGGTGCAGGCCGTTCGGCACCATCCCCGTCTCCCTCATGGAGGCGTCCATCCGCGCGAGGGTGCGCGGCTCGTCGGCGTACGGCCCCCGGTGCAGCACCTGGACGCAGCGTCCCTCGGTGTAGGTGACGAGTTGCACCCGCGCGGCG
Organism: Actinoallomurus liliacearum; assembly: GCF_039542035.1. Classification (NCBI taxonomy): domain Bacteria; kingdom Bacillati; phylum Actinomycetota; class Actinomycetes; order Streptosporangiales; family Thermomonosporaceae; genus Actinoallomurus; species Actinoallomurus liliacearum. The sequence continues at coordinate 51,315 of NZ_BAABHJ010000026.1, read as the reverse complement.
GCCGGGTGCGGCGCGGCCTCGCGCGCCTCGTCGTACCAGGCGTCCTCCACCGTGTCGGGCAGCCGGAGGAACATCTGCCAGTGCCACTCCTCCCGTGGCACGTCGAACGGCGACCGCTCGTCCTCGACCCACCACCGGCCCTCGAGCGGCGGCAGGTCGAACGCCCGCCCGTTCCGGGCGGCCACGCCGCACAGGCCGCCCGCGACGGCGTACAGCGCTCCGACGCACGTGCCGTACGCGGCGCCGCCGGGCTCGCCCTGGCCGACGACGCCCAGGCCACGGGCCGGGCCGAACTCGACGAGCTCGGGCTCGTCGGCGGCGGAGTAGAGGTTCTTCATTCGGACTCCTTCACTTCGATCATCAGGTGGGTCACGAGCCGCTCGGGCGGCGTGCTCGCGGGATCGGAGACGTAGACCTCGCGCAGCGGCCCGGCGGGGGTGTGCCCCCGGTCGCCCGCCCAGGCCAGCAGCGCGTGCGCGGTCAGACCGATCTGGTCGTACGGCCCGACGTGGGTCGCGGACGCGAACAGCCCGCCGCGCAGGACGTCCGGCGCGGTGCCCGGCACGGCCGTGTCCGTCTCGACGCCGACCGTGACCAGGACCTCCGAGGTCAGGTCCAGCGGGAACAGCCCGATCGGCGCCCGGACGACCCCGGCCGCCGCGCACGCGTCCATGAGGCGGGCGACGCACGCCGACGTCACGGCGCCGATCCCGTCCGGCGGCGCGACGTCGCGGACGGCCGCGACGCGGCGGGCCGGTTCGCGGACCAGGCTCACGTCGGGGCGGGGCAGCCCGTCGGCGAGGATGCGCTCCAGCGCCGCGAGGTTGCGCCGCCGGCGCGCCAGGTCGGCCTCCATCGCGTCCCGTACGCCGCCCAGCGCGCCGGTCCCGGCGGTCAGCACCCGGCCGATCGCCGGGAGCGGCACATCGAGGGAGCGCAGCAGGCCGATGACGAGGGCGTCCCGGGACTGGTCCGGCCGGTAGTACCGGTATCCGGTGTCCGGGTCGACGTGGGCCGGGACCAGCAGTCCCAGGTCGTCGTAGTTCCGCAGTTGCTTGACGCTCAGCCGGCACAGCCGGGCGAACCGCCCGATCGGAAGGTATCCCTCGTTCACCCGCATCAGCATGGGCTCTCCCACAGTGGGAGAGTCCAGCCGGAGGCGATTCAGGTCTTTTACCCGTAATGTCGCAGTCGTGGTCGAGCAGATGTGGCGGGCGGTCGGGGTCTACCGGTTCATCGCCCTCCTCTATGCCGCGGTCATCATCGTGCGCGACCACCCGCGGTACGCGCATCCCACCGGCGGCCTGGCCGTGCTCGCCGTGATGGCGGCGTGGTCCGTGCTGGCCACGGCGGCGTACTCCCGGGCGTCGGCACGCCGGCCCTGGCTCGTCGGCGCCGACGTCGCGGTCGCGGCGGCCCTGGTCCTCGCCACCCGGCTGGTCGACACGGCCGCCCGCATCGACCACGGCGCCGGGACGCTGCCCCTGTGCTGGGCCGCGGGCTCCGTGCTGGCCTGCGCCGTCGCCGGCGGACCGTGGGCGGGGGTCGCCGGGGCGGCCGTCCTGTCGGCCGCCGACGTGCTCGAGCGCCAGGCGCTGCCGCGCAACACCTTCAACGGCATCGTGCTGCTGGTCATCGCCGGCACCGTCGGCGGTCACGTCGTACGGCTCGTGCTGCGCGCGGAGGCCGCCCTCGACCGCGCTGCCCGGCGGGAGGCGGCCACGGCCGAGCGGCAGCGCATCGCGCGGGACATCCACGACTCGGTGCTGCAGGTCCTGGCGCTGGTCAGCACGCGCGGCCGGGAGCTCGGGGGCGAGGCCGCCGAGCTGGGCCGGCTCGCCGGCGAGCAGGAGACGGCGCTCCGGTCGCTGATCGCCCTTCCGCCGACACCGGCCCCGGACGGCCGGTTCGACGTACGGACACTGCTGGAACCCCTGGCCGGTCACCGGGTCACCGTCTCCTGCCCCGCGCAGGAGGTGCTGCTGCCCGAGGCGGCGGCCCGGGCCCTGGCCGCCGCGACCGGCGAGGCGCTCGACAACGTCCGCCGCCACGCGGGGCCGGACGCGCGGGCCTGGGTGCTGCTCGACGACGAGGGCGAGGCCGTCGCGGTGAGCGTCCGGGACGACGGGGTGGGATTCGCGGCCGGCCGCCTGACACAGGCGGCCGAGGCCGGGCGGCTCGGCGTCGCGCAGTCGATCGTCGGCCGCGTCGGTGAACTCGGCGGGGAGGCGGCCGTGACGTCGGTGCCCGGCCGGGGAACCGAGGTCGAGCTACGGGTACCGAGGAACGAGGTCGCACGCCATGGACGCTGACGGTCCGCCCCGCCTGCTCGTGGTCGACGACCATCCGATCTGGCGCGACGGCATCGCGGAACGGCTGACGGCGGCCGGCCTCCCGGTCGTGGGCACGGCCGGCGACGGCGCGCAGGCGCTGCGGGTCGCCAAGGCCACCCGGCCGCACGTCGTCCTGCTCGACCTGCACCTGCCGGACCTCGGGGGCGCGGAGGTGACCCGGCGGCTGCTGGCGGCGGACCCGTCCGTCCGCGTACTGGTCCTGTCGGCGAGCGGGGAGCGCCAGGACGTCCTCGACGCGGTCACGGCGGGCGCCACCGGCTACCTGACCAAGTCGGCGTCCCTCGACGAGGTCGTCGCGGCGGTGCGCGCGGCGGCGGTCGGCCAGGCGGTGTTCACCCCCGGACTGGCCGGCCTCGTCCTCGGGGAGTACCGCAGGCTGGTCGCCGCGCCGGAGAAGGAGACGCCCCGGCTGACGAACCGGGAGACCGAGGTGCTGCGACTCGTCGCCAAGGGCCTGACCTACCGCGAGATCGCCGAACGGCTCGTGCTGTCGCACCGCACGGTGCAGAACCACGTGCAGAACTCCCTGACCAAGCTGCAACTGCACAACAAGGCCCAGCTCGTACGCTACGCGCTCGAACAGGGTCTGGACTGACCCGGCGCGGTTTCTTGCGGAAAGTTGCCGCAATCACCGGTCGGCCGCGCCGAGCGGTCCGGTGGAGCCGCGGACGACCAGCTCGGGCCGGAAGACCAGCTCGGTGTGCGGCGCGCCGACGCCCTGGATCTCGTCGAGGAGGCTGCGCACCGCGACCAGGGCCATCTCGCGGACCGGCTGGCGGACCGTGGTCAGCGGCGGGTCGACGTAGGCCATCAGCGGGGAGTCGTCGAAGCCGATGACGGAGACGTCCTCCGGCACCCGCAGGCCGCGCTGCCGGACCGCCCGGATCGCGCCGATCGCCATCATGTCGCTGCCGCAGCAGATCGCCGTGCACCCCTGGTCGAGCAGCCGCTTCGCCGCGGCCTCGCCGCCCTCGACGGTGAAGATGGTATTGACGATCCGGTCGTCCACCTCGGCGACTCCGAGGTGCTCGGCCATCCCCCTCCGGTAGCCCTCGGTCTTGCGGATGACCGGCACGAACCGCTCCTGGCCGACGGCCAGCCCGATGCGCCGGTGTCCCAGGTGCGCCAGGTGGGCCACGGCCAGTTCCATCGCGCCGACCTCGTCGCTGGAGACGAACGTCGCGTCGACCCCCTCGGCGTAGCCGTTGATCAGCACGATCGGCAGCCCGCGGTCCGTGAGGCGCTTGTAGCGGCCGTGGTCGGCCTGCGAGTCGGCGTGCAGCCCGGAGACGAAGACGATCCCGGAGACCCCGCGTTCGAGCAGGAGGCCGGTGTAGTCGTCCTCGTTGATGCCGCCGGGCGCCAGCGCGCCCAGCACCGCGGTGTAGCCGTGCACGGCCAGGGTGTTCTCGATGACCTGCGCGAACGCGGGGAAGATGGGGTTGTCCAGCTCGGCGACGATCAGGCCGATCAGCCCGCTGCGCGGCGGCCGGAGGCGGACGGGGCGTTCGTACCCGAGGACGTCGAGCGCGTCGATGACCGCCTGCCGCGTGGCCGGCGCGACGCCCTGCCTGCCGTTGAGCACCCGGCTCACGGTCGCCTCGCTCACTCCGGCTTGGGCGGCGATGTCCGCCAGGCGCATGCTCACATGCACGAATGTACCGCCGGACGGAACGGATCGGGCCGGACTCGTTGCCGTATTCTTTCGCAAGCTTGCAGCAAAGTCTTGCCAGCAACCGGCGTACGGGTTACCGTCGCGGCAACACAGCGGAAACACAGCGGCCGCCAGACCCTCGGGGGACCCCGCCCACTCTCCTCACCCAGGAGGCCCCGCATGCTGAAACGCCTGCTGCCCGCGCTGGCCGTCGCGCTGGCGGCCACGATCACGCCCCTGGCCGGCGCCGCGCCCGCCGGGGCGTCGCCCACCGGCGACCACGACGTCATCGCCAACCTCTTCGAGTGGAACTGGAACTCCGTCGCCTCCGAGTGCACGAACGTGCTCGGCCCGCAGGGGTACGGCGCCGTCCAGGTCGCCCCGCCCGAGGACTCCCTCACCCGCAGCGGCCACCCGTGGTGGGAGGTCTACCAGCCCGCCGACTACGACGTGAACAGCCGCATGGGCACCCGGTCGCAGTTCGCCGCCATGGTGTCGGCCTGCCACGCCGCGGGCGTCAAGGTGTACGCCGACGCGGTCATCAACCACATGACCGGCCAGGGCAGCACGAGCTACGGCGGCAAGAGCTTCACCAAGTACGCCTACCCGGGCATCTACTCCTCGGCCGACTTCCACAACTACCCGTCCGACTGCCCGGAGTCCGACGACCAGATCCACAACTGGAACGACTTCACCGAGGTCACCAAGTGCGAGCTGAGCAGCCTGTCGGACCTGCGCACCGAGTCCGACTACGTGCGCGGCAAGATCGCCGGCTACCTCAATGACCTGTTGTCCCTCGGCGTGGACGGGTTCCGGGTCGACGCGGCCAAGCACATCGGCGCGACCGACCTGGCGGCCATCGAGGCGAAACTGACCAGGTCCGCGTACATCTACCAGGAGGTCATGCCCGGCAGCAGCGGCAGCCTCGCGCCCAGCGCCTTCGAGGGCACCGGCGACCTGCTGGAGTTCATCTACGGGCAGAAGCTCAAGGAGCAGTTCAACGGCAGCATCGCCAACCTGCAGAGCTTCGGGCAGTCGTGGGGCATGGAGCCGAGCGACAAGTCGGTCGTCTTCGTCGCCAACCACGACACCGAGCGGAACGGCAGCACGCTGTCCTACAAGGACGGCACCAAGTACCGGCTGGCCACGATCTTCTCGCTGGCCTGGAACTTCGGCACCCCGCAGGTCTACTCCGGCTTCGACTTCAGCGGCACCGACGACTCCCCGCCCGCGGACGGCAACGGGTACGTGACGAACACCAACTGCGCGAGCGGCTGGCAGGGCTGCCTCGACCGCACGTTGGGCGGCATGGTCGGCTGGCACAACGCCGTGAGGGGCACGTCCGTCGCGAACTGGTGGTCCGACGGTTCGAACCAGATCGCCTTCGGCCGCGGCGCGAAGGGCTACGTCGCGATCAACAACTCCGGCGGCACGCTGAGCCGTACGTTCGCCACCGGCCTGCCCGCCGGGACGTACTGCGACGTCATCGGCGGCGGCGTGTCCGCCGGGAAGTGCACGGGCACGGCCGTCACGGTCGACGGCTCCGGCAACGCGACGTTCTCGGTGAGCCCGGGCGGCGCCGTGGCGATCGACGTCGCGGCCACCGGAACCGGCGGTGGCGGCACCGGCGTCGTCCAGGTGACGTTCAACGAGTACGCGACGACCTACTACGGGCAGAACGTCTTCGTCGTCGGCTCGATCCCCGCGCTGGGGAACTGGGCGCCGGGCAGCGCCGTCGCGCTGTCGTCCGCGGGCTACCCGACCTGGTCCGCCGCCGTGTCCCTGCCGGCGAACACCACCTTCCAGTACAAGTACCTCAAGAAGAATCCGGACGGCTCGGTCACCTGGGAGTCCGATCCCAACCGGTCGTACACCACCGGGTCCGGCGGCACCGCCACGATCAACGACAGCTGGCGCTGACCCGCCCAGGCGCCCGGGACGCGTCGCGTCCCGGGCGTCCGCGCGTCAGGCCGTCCGCTCCCGCAGCCTCGTACGGCGGAGCAGCTCGCGCGGTGTCCGGCCACCGCCGAAGCACCACAGGGCGATGACGGGGTCGCAGATGGCGCATCCCATGGACGAACTGTGGGCGAAGGGGATGATGGGATGGCCCTTGAGATGGTGGACGACGTCCCAGACGGTGTGCAGCAGCCAGCCGACGCCGATCCACCGCCACGAGTCCAGGCCGCGGAAGGCGACGTAGGTGACCAGCCCGGTGAAGGCGAACTCCCAGCCGCCCATGCCGCCGCCGCTGAGGTAGGCGGCGCCGGCACCGGCGATCATGAGGGCGTTGACGCGCCGCCGGTGCGGTTCACGGATGAGGGACATCAGCAGCGCGTACGCGAGGCCGACGCCGATCGGCGCGATGTAGGGCAGAAACTCCATGCTCCATGGGTACGCGGACGGCGCGGCGGCTCCCAGTGGCGTGAGTGACAGGTTCCAACGGGAACTCGCCAACCGGCGCCGAACAGGCCGCTGACCGGCCACTTCGATCGGATCGACGACGATGTGGAGCGTGGGAGCGCTCCCAAATTCCGGTTGCGTTCTCGTAACGCCCCATTGCGCCACCTAAGCGACAGGCTTAACATTCCGGCAATCGAAGCGCTTCGACAGGAGCGGACCTTGGTAAAGATCTCTGACGTGGCCAGCCACGCCGGCGTCTCCCCCAGCACGGTGTCCTACGTGCTGAGCGGCAAGCGGTCCATCTCGGACCAGACGCGCCGCCGGGTCATGGACAGTATCCGGGCCCTGGGTTACCGCCCGCACGCGGGGGCCCGCGCGCTGGCCAGCAACCGTTCCAACGTCATCGCGCTCGTCGTCCCGCTCCGCTCCGGCATCCACGTGCCGATCGTGATGCAGATGGTCATCGGGGCCGTGACCAGCGCCCGCGCGTACGATCACGACGTCCTGCTGCTGACCCAGGACGAGGGCGTCGACGGCCTCGAGCGGGTGGCCGGCTCCGCCCTCGTCGACGCGATCCTCGTGATGGACGTCGAACTGCACGACGTACGGCTGCCGGTGCTGCGCTCGCTGGACCGGCCGTCGGTGCTGATCGGGTTCCCGGCGGACCCGACCGGGCTGACCTGCATCGACTGGGACTTCGAGGCGGCCGGCGCGGCGTGCGCCGAGTATCTGGCCGACCTCGGGCACCGCGAGATCGCGCTGATCGGCGCGCCGCCCGCGGTGTACGAACGCGGCACCGGCTTCGCCGAGCGCACGAAGGCCGGCTTCCAGCGGGCCGCCGCCGAACGCGGCGTCCACGCGGTCGTCCGGCCCTGCGACCCGGACCACGCCCGGGAGGCCGCCGACGACCTGCTGCGGGACCACCCGGGCCTGACCGGCGTCGCGGTCCACAACGAGCCCGCGGTCGAACCGCTGCTCGCGGCGTTCCGCGCGACCGGGCGCCGCGTCCCCGACGACCTCTCGTTCATCGCCATCGCTCCCGACGACCTCGCGGAGCGGCTCGACCTCACCTCGATCTCCATCCCCGCCGAGGAACTCGGCCGCCGGTCGGTCGCCCTGCTCATGGAGAAGCTGGACGGCCACCAGCCGCCCGGCGCCACCCTGCTCCCCTCCCGCCTCGTCGTCCGGTCCAGCACACCGGCGGCCTGACGAATTCCACGACTCCTTTTTTCGGCACTCGTCGAAGCGCTTCGACAATTTTTCACCCCCTGGAGGATCCCCGATGTTCAAGGCGACAAAGGCGCTCGCGGCCCTGGCCGTGGGAGCGCTGGCCCTGTCCGCGTGCGGCGGCGGTGGCGGTGGCGGCGGCTCTTCGTCGAAAGAGCTGAAACTGTGGCACTACGAGACCCAGGACAGCGCCATGGGGATCGCGTGGAACCAGGCGATCAAGGAGTTCGAGGCCGCCCACCCGGGCGTCAAGGTGAAGTTCGAGGAGAAGGGCTTCGAACAGATCCAGAAGACCGCGCCGATGGTGCTGAACTCCAAGGACGCCCCGGACATCCTGGAGTACAACAAGGGCAACGCGACCGCCGGTCTGCTGTCCAAGCAGGGCCTGCTCACCGACATGACCGCCGAGGTCACCAAGCGCGGCTGGGACAAACTGCTCCCGCCGAGCGTCGCCGAGACCGCGAAGTACGACGCCAAGGGCGTCATGGGCGGCGACAAGTGGTACGGCGTCCCGAACTACGCCGAGTACCTGCAGGTTTATTACAACAAGGCGATGTTCGACAAGTACGGCATCAAGGTGCCCACGAACTTCGCCGAGTTCACCAAGGCGATGGACACGTTCGTCGCCAAGGGCGTCACTCCGCTGTCCAACGCGGGCGCGGAGTACCCGGCGCAGCAGTACCTCTACCAGCTCGCGCTGAGCAAGGCGGACCGGCCGTGGGTCGACCGGTTCGAGCGCTACACCGGGAAGGTCGACTTCCATGACCAGGCGTGGACGTACGCCGCGAACACCTTCTCCGACTGGGTGAAGAAGGGCTACATCGCCAAGAACTCCTCCGGCGTCAAGGCCGAGGACGCCGGCACGTCCTTCATGAGCGGCAAGTTCCCGATGTTCTTCTCCGGCAGCTGGTGGTACGGCCGCTTCGAGAAGGAGATCAAGAACTTCCAGTGGGACACGTTCCTCTGGCCGGACACCAAGCTGACGCTCGGGTCGAGCGGCAACCTGTGGGTCGTCCCGAAGGGGTCCAAGAACAAGGATCTCGCCTATGACTTCATCAACATCACGATGCAGAAGGAGATCCAGAACCTCCTGGCCGACAACGGCGGCGTGCCGGTCGCGGGCGACCCCTCCGGTGTGAAGGACCCGAAGAACAAGAAGCTCATCGAGAACTACCAGACCCTGGCGAACAACGACGCGCTGGGCTTCTACCCGGACTGGCCGGCGCCGGCCTACTACGACGTGCTCGTGGCCGGGACGCAGAAGCTGATCACCGGCTCCGCCTCGCCGAGCTCGGTCCTGGACGGCTTCGCCAAGCCGTACAACGAGAACCTCTCGAACATCGGCCACTAGCGACACCGCCGACCGCGGGGAGCGGGCGGCCCGGCCGCCCCAGGGCCGGCCCGGCCGCCCGCCCCTCGCACCGGAGACACACGATGACTCAAACCCTGAGCGCGCCGCCCGCGAAGGCGGTGTCCAAGCCCGCCGGCCGGCCGCGCCGCGGCCTGTCCTACTCCGTCTACCTGATCCCCAGCACGGTGCTGTTCGTCGCCGTCATCCTGGTGCCGTTCGTGATGAACATCGGCTTCAGCCTGACGAAGTGGGACGGCATCGGCTCGCCGGAGTGGGTCGGGCTGGACAACTACAGCAAGCTGCTGTCCGACGGCTCCTTCTGGGCCTCCTTCGGGCACAACGTCGCGCTCGTCATCGCCATGGCGATCATCCCGTTGGTCATCGGCCTGGTGCTGGCGGCCGCGCTGTTCGACTTCATCGCCAAGCGGTTCGGCCCGCGCACGGCCGCGATCCTGCGTGCCTGCATCTACCTGCCGCAGGTGCTGCCGTTCGCGGTGGCCGGGATCGTGTGGGCCTGGATCCTCGCACCCGACAACGGCGCCCTCAACGCGGTCCTCAAGGCGATCGGGCTGAAGTCGCTCCAGGAGGACTGGCTGGGCGACCCGAAGCTCGCGCTCTACACCGTGATGGGGGTGATGGTCTGGGTGCAGGTCGGCTTCCCGCTCGTCGTGTTCATGGCGGGCCTGCAGCGGGTCGACCCCTCCCTGTACGAGGCGGCGGAGATCGACGGCGCGTCGTGGTGGCGGAGGTTCTGGCACATCACGATCCCGCAGATCCGCCCGGAGATCTACGTGGTGCTGCTGACCTGCACGGTCGCCGCGATCAAGAGCTTCGACAAGATCTACATCCTGACGAAGGGCGGCCCCGGCGGCGCGACGAACGTCCCCGCCTACTACTCGTACCAGAACTTCTTCGAGAAGACCCAGGTCGGCTACGGCGCCGCGATCGCGACCGTGCTGACGCTCATCATCATCGTGGTCATGGCAGTGCTGATCAGCCGCCAGAACAAGGCCGAGGGGGCCGACCGATGACAGCCATCAGCGCCAGGCGCGGCACTCCGGCGCGCCACGGTCGCCCCGCGTCCGGAGCGCACCGGCGGACTCCGGGAGCCTGGGCGGTGCTCGCGTCGCTCGCGGTGCTCGCGGTGGTGATGCTGCTGCCGTTCGTCATCATCACGTTCAACGCGTTCAAGACCCCGGCGGAGTACTCCAGCAACGGCCCGCTCGCCATGCCCAAGGGCTTCTACCTGCAGGGCATCAAGGACTTCTGGGAGCGCGTCGACTTCGGCACCAAGCTCGTCAACAGCCTGATCATCAGCGGCTCGGTCGCGATCCTCGCGGTGATCCTCGCGGTGCTGAACTCCTACGCGCTCGGCATCGGCCGGATCAAGGGCCGGGTGTGGATCCTCGTGCTGTTCCTGCTGGCCAACACGATGCCGCAGGAGGTGCTGGTCTACCCGCTGTACTTCCTGTCGAAGAAGGTCGGCCTGTACGACACGCGGCTCAGCGTGATCATCATCCTCACCGCGATCCAGACGGCGTTCGGCACCTACCTGCTGTCGTCGGTGCTGTCGACGTTCCCGCGCGAGATCCTCGAGGCGGCGCGGATGGACGGCGCGGGCCGGTTCCGCATCCTGTGGCGCGTCGTCGTCCCGATCAGCCGGCCGACCCTCGGCGTGCTGTTCGTCTTCTTCTTCATCTGGACGTGGAACGAGTTCTTCCTCCCGATGATCTTCCTGATCTCGAACGAGAACCAGACGGTGCCGGTCGCGCTCGGCGTGCTCCAGGGCCAGAAGATGATGGACGCCACCATGACGAGCGCGTCGGCCCTGCTCGGCATCATCCCGGCGGTCGTCTTCTTCCTGATCTTCCAGCGCACTCTCAGCCGCGGCATCACCGTCGGTGCCGTCAAGTAAGAAGGACCACCTTTGAGATTCACCAACGGCTACTGGATGCTGCAGGACGGCGTGCAGGCCTCGTACCCCGTCGAAGTACTCGACGTGCAGGCCGCGCCCGACTCGCTCAGCGTCTACGCGCCGACCCAGCACATCCGGCACCGGGGCGACCTGCTCAAGGGCCCGCAGCTCACCCTGACCTACACCTCTCCCATGCCGGACGTCATCGGGGTGACGGTCACCCACTTCGACGGCGAGGTCCCCCGCGACCCGCGGTTCCGGCTGAACAAGGAGCAGGTCGGCGTCGAGGTCACCGTGGACGACGAGGCCGCCGTCCTGACCTCGGGCGCGCTGTCCGTACGGGTCGCCCGGCAGGGTCCGTGGCGCGTCGACTTCTCCGCCGGCGGCCGGGTCATCACCGGCGGCGGCGCCAAGACCACCGCCATGGTGGAGACCGGCGACGGGAAGCACTACATCCGCGAGCAGCTCGACCTCGGCGTCGGCCACCACGTGTACGGCCTCGGCGAGCGGTTCGGCCCGCTGGTGAAGAACGGCCAGACCGTCGACGTCTGGAACGCCGACGGCGGCACCGCCAGCGAGCAGGCGTACAAGAACGTCCCGTTCTACCTGACCGACGCGGGCTACGGCGTCTTCGTCGACCACCCCGGGCACGTGTCGTACGAGGTGGCCTCCGAGGTCGTCACCCGCGCGCAGTTCAGCGTCGAGGGCCAGTCGCTGCGCTACTTCGTCATCTACGGCCCGACCCCGAAGGACGTCCTGCGCAAGTACACCGCGCTGACCGGCCGCCCGACCCGGGTGCCCGCCTGGTCGTACGGCCTGTGGCTGTCCACCTCGTTCACCACCTCCTACGACGAGGAGACGGTGTCGAGCTTCATCGACGGCATGGCGGAGCGGGACCTCCCGCTGTCGGTGTTCCACTTCGACTGCTTCTGGATGCGCGAGTTCCACTGGTGCGACTTCGAGTGGGACCCCCGCACGTTCCCCGACCCGGAGGGCATGCTGCGCCGCCTCAAGGCGCGCGGCCTGAAGATCTGCCTGTGGATCAACCCGTACATCGCGCAGCGCTCGAAGCTGTTCGAGGAGGGGAAGGCGCGCGGCTTCCTGGTCAAGAAGCCGAACGGCGACGTCTGGCAGTGGGACAAGTGGCAGCCCGGCATGGGCCTGGTGGACTTCACCAACCCCGAGGCCCGCGAGTGGTACGCCGCGAAGCTGGACGCGCTGCTCGACATGGGCGTGGACTGCTTCAAGACCGACTTCGGCGAGCGCATCCCCACGGACGTCGTCTACTTCGACGGCTCCGACCCGGAGCGGATGCACAACTACTACACGTACCTGTACAACGAGACCGTCTTCGAGCTGCTGCGCAAGCGCCGGGGCGAGGGCGAGGCCGTGGTGTTCGCCCGGTCCGCCACGGCGGGGACGCAGGCGTTCCCGGTGCACTGGGGCGGCGACTGCGAGTCGACGTTCGAGGCGATGGCCGAGGACCTGCGCGGCGGGCTGTCGCTGAGCATGTCGGGGTTCGGCTACTGGAGCCATGACATCGGCGGCTTCGAGGGCACGCCCGACCCGGCGCTGTTCAAGCGGTGGATCGCGTTCGGCCTGCTGTCCTCGCACAGCCGGCTGCACGGCAGCCACTCCTACCGGGTGCCGTGGCTGTTCGACGAGGAGGCCGTCGACGTCCTGCGCCTCTTCACGAGGCTGAAGGCGCGGCTGATGCCGTACATCCTGGGCGCGGCGCGCGAGACGTACGGCGAGGGCATCCCGATGATGCGCTCGATGGTCGTGGAGTTCCCCGACGATCCGGCCGTCAGCCACCTCGACCGGCAGTACATGCTCGGCGGCGACCTGCTGGTCGCGCCGGTCTTCTCGGCCGACGGCGAGACCGCGTACTACGTGCCCGAGGGCACCTGGACGCACGTGCTTACCGGCGAGCCGGTGACCGGCGGGCGCTGGGTGCGCGAGCGGCACGACTTCCTGTCCGTCCCGCTGCTGGCCCGGCCGGGCTCGGTGATCCCGATGGGCGCGGTCGAGGACCGCCCCGACTACGACTACGCCGACGGCGTCACGCTGCACGCGTACGCCCTGGCCGACGGCGCGCGGGTCACCACCGAGGTCCCGGACGTCTCGGGCGAGGTGGCGGCGACGTTCACGACGGCGCGCGACGGCGACGTGGTCACGGTGACCGCGGCGAACGCCGAGAACTGGCGGGTGCTGCTCGTCGGCGTGCGGTCCGGCGACGTGGAGGGTGGCACGATCGTCCAGCACGATCACGGCCTCCTCGTCGAGGCCGCCGGCCAGACCGTCACGATCCGAGGTATCTCATGACCGATTTTCTGTGGGGAGCAGCGACCGCCGCGTACCAGATCGAGGGTGCGGCCAATGAGGACGGCCGGGTGCCGTCCATCTGGGACACCTACAGCCACACGCCCGGCCTGGTGCTGAACGGCGACACCGGCGACGTGGCCGCCGACCACTACCACCGGTGGCCGGAGGACGTCGAGCTCATGCGGGAGCTGGGCCTGGGGGTGTACCGCTTCTCCATCGCCTGGCCGCGCGTGGCCGACCAGCGCGGGATCGACTTCTACTCCCGGCTCGTCGACGCGCTGCTCGAGTACGACATCAAGCCGGTCGCGACCCTCTACCACTGGGACCTGCCGCAGGAGCTGGAGGACGCCGGCGGGTGGACGGCGCGCGACACCGCCTACCGGTTCGCCGAGTACGCCGAGCGGATCGGCGCGGCGCTCGGCGACCGGGTGCACCTGTGGACGACGCTGAACGAGCCGTGGTGCTCGGCGTTCCTCGGTTACGGCTCGGGCGTGCACGCTCCCGGCCGGACCGACCCGGTCGCCGCGCTCACCGCCGCCCACCACCTCAACCTCGCGCACGGCCTGGCCGCGCAGGCGCTGCCCGGCCCGGTGTCGGTCACCCTCAACCTGCACCAGGTACGAGGAGAGGACGCCGACGCGGTCCGCCAGGTCGACGCGGTCGCCAACCGGGTCTTCCTCGGGCCCATGCTCGACGGCGCCTACCCCGCCGACCTGCTCGAGGACACCCGGGGCCTCACCGACTGGTCGTTCGTACGGGACGGCGACGAGGCGACCTGCAAGGCGCCGCTGGAGCTGCTCGGGGTGAACTACTACGCCCCGACGCTCGTCCGGCGCTGGGACGGCGTGTCGCCGCGCGCCACCGCGGACGGGCACGGGGACGGGACGGCGTCGCCCTGGGTGGGCTGCGACGACATCGACTTCCTTCCGCAGCCGGGCCCGTACACGGAGATGGGCTGGCCGATCGACGCGACCGGCCTGACCGAGCTGCTGCTGCGCCTGCACCGCGACTACCCGGGCCTGCCGCTCGTCGTCACGGAGAACGGCGCGGCGTTCGACGACCGCGTCGACCCGGACGGCCGGGTTCGCGACCAGCGCCGGATCGAGTACCTGCGCGACCACCTCACGGCGGTCGAGCGGGCGCGCGAGGCCGGGGCGGACGTGCGCGGCTACTTCGTCTGGTCACTGCTGGACAACTTCGAGTGGGCGTACGGCTACTCGAAGCGGTTCGGCATCGTCCACGTGGACTACGCGACTCAGAAGCGCACCTGGAAGGACAGTGCGCACTGGTACCAGGACATCGTCGCGCGATTCCCACAGGGACCACGGTTTTCGGGGGCTAAACGTCGAAGCGCTTCGACTGACTAGGAGGTCGTAGCAAGTGAGAATGAAACCCCGTTTTCCCCGACCAACCAACCCCGGCCGACCTCCCGTGGTCGCCGCGACGCTCGGCGTGGCCGTACTGGCCACGCTCGGGCTGAGCGGTCCGGCCCACGCCAAGACCACGTACCCCTTCCAGAATCCCCGCCTCCCCCTCAAGACCCGTGTGGGCGACCTGCTCAAGCGGCTGACCGTCGACGAGAAGATCTCCCTCCTCCACCAGTACGAGCCGGCCATCCCCCGGCTCGGGATCAAGGCGTTCAAGACCGGCACCGAGGGGCTGCACGGCGTCGCCTGGTCCACCGACATCCACAACAACGGCGCCGTCGTCACCGCGAACGGCACCGTCTTCCCGCAGGCCGTCGGCCTGGCCTCCACCTGGAACCCGGCGCTGATCCAGAAGGTCGGATCGGCCGTCGGCACCGAGGCGCGCGGCTTCAACTCCGAGAACCCGGACGTGTGGGGCCTGCAGCTCTGGGCACCGGTCGTCAACCTGCTGCGCGACCCGCGCTGGGGCCGCAACGAGGAGGGCTACTCCGAGGACCCGTACCTCACCGGCGCCATCTCCACGGCGTACGGCTCCGGCATCGAGGGACCCGACAAGGACCACCTCAAGGCCGCGCCCGTCCTCAAGCACTACCTGGCCAACAACAACGAGGTGAACCGCGACACCACCTCGTCGGACCTGCGGCCGCGCGTGAAGAAGGAGTACGACGAGAAGGCGTTCTCGCCGGCGATCTCCGCCGACGCGGCGACCGGCGTGATGGCGTCGTACAACCTGGTCAACGGGCGGCCCAACACCGTCAGCCCCGACCTGAACGACGTCGTCCGCTCGTGGACCAAGCGTGATCTGCTGAACGTCACCGACGCCGGCGCGCCGAACAACCTGACCGGCAGCGAGCACTACTACGCCACCCAGCCCGAGGCGGACGCCGCGCTGATCAAGGCCGGTCTGGACAGCTTCACGGTCGACGACACCAACGGCGGGCCCACCACCGCCGCGGTGAAGTCGGCGCTGGACCAGGGCCTGCTGAAGCAGTCCGACCTCGACACCGCGGTCTCGCACATCCTGAGCCTGCGGGTCCGGCTCGGCGACTTCGACCCGGACGGCGGCCCGTACGCCAAGATCGACAAGTCGGTCATCAACAGCGCGGCCAACCAGGCGCTGGCCCGGCAGACCGCCGACCAGGCGGCCGTGCTGCTGAAGAACTCCGGCAACGCCCTCCCCCTGAATGCCGCGAAGACCAAGAAGCTCGCGGTGGTCGGCCCGCTGGAGAAGACCCTCTACACCGACTGGTACTCCGGCTCCCTGCCGTACAAGGTGACCCCGCTGGACGGCCTCAAGGAGAAGCTCGGCAGCGGCGGCACCGTGTCCGACAGCGAGGGCGCCGACCGGATCGCCCTCAAGGACGTCAAGACCGGCAAGTACATCACCGCCGGGACCGGGGCGTCCGGGGCGGCGCTGAAGGAGAGCGCCACCAGCGCCGACACCACCGCCCAGTTCGACGCGTTCGACTGGGGCCAGGGCAAGCTGACCCTGCGCAGCGTCGCCAACGGCAAGTACGCCGGCCGGTACAACTGGGGCGACACGGTCGTCAACGACCAGGACCAGCCGAACGGCTGGTTCGTGCAGCAGATGTTCTCGCTGGAGCAGCAGAGCGACGGCAGCTACCTGCTGCGGTACGCCGGCTACGAGACCGACGAGTCCTGGTACGGCGACAACAAGTACCTCAAGGCCGGCTCCGACGGCACGCTCACGCTCACCACCAAGTCCGGTGCGTCCCACTTCGGCAAGGACGTGATCAGCAGCGGCGCGGACGAGGCGGTCAAGGCCGCCAAGGGCGCGGACGCGGCGGTCGTGGTGGTCGGCAGCATGCCGTTCATCAACGGCCGCGAGGCTCACGACCGTACGACGATGGCCCTCGCCGAGAGCCAGGAGAACCTGATCAAGGCGGTGCGGGCGGCCAACCCGAACACGATCGTGGTGGTGGAGAACAGCTACCCGACCACGCTCAACTGGGAGCAGCAGAACGTCCCGGCGATCCTGTGGACGACGCACGCCGGCGCGGAGACCGGGCACGCCCTCGCCGACACGCTGTTCGGCGACAGCGACCCGGCCGGACGGCTCACCCAGACCTGGTACCGCTCGGACGGCGACCTGCCCGACATCCTCGACTACGACATCATCAAGTCGAACCGCACGTACCTCTACTACCAGGGTCGGACGCTCTACCCGTTCGGCTACGGCCTGTCGTACACGACCTTCGAATACGACCGGCTGCACGTCAGCCAGTCGAGCGGCAAGGTCACCGCGACCGTCCACGTGACCAACACCGGCAAGCGCGCCGGTGACGAGGTCGTCCAGCTCTACACGCACCAGCGGACCTCGCGCGACAAGCAGCCGGTCAAGCAGCTCCGCGCGTTCCAGCGGGTGCACCTGGCGGCCGGTCAGACCAAGACCGTGCACCTGACGTTCAAGGTGTCCGACCTGGCGCACTGGGACGTCACCCGGGACAAGGACGTCGTGGAGTCCGGCGCCTACGACGTGCTCGTGGGCGCGTCCTCGGCCGACATCCGGCAGCGCGGCGCGCTGCAGGTGCACGGCGAGACCATCCCGGCGCGGAACCTCGCCACCCCGACCCGCGCGGTGGACTTCGACGACTACCAGGGCGTCCACCTCGGCGACGAGACCAAGGTGCGCGGTGACGCGGTCGGCGCGACCGACGGGAACTGGGTCAAGTTCGCCGACGCGTCGCTCGGCTCCGGCGCGGCGACCTTCACCGCCTCGGCCGCCAAGGCGAGCGCGGGCGACGGCTCGATCGAGATCCGCCTCGACTCGCCGACCGGCCCGCTCGCGGGCACGGCGACGGTCTCGAGCACCGGTGACGTCTACAAGTACGCGACCACGACCGCCGCACTGCAGGGCGCGAAGGGCCGCCACGACGTCTACCTGGTGTTCCACGGTGACCTGCGGGTCAGCACCTTCTCGCTGAAGTAGCGGGACCGGCCGCCGCCCTCCACCGGGCGGCGGCCGCCTACGAGCAGGGGCGCCCCGTCCATGCCCCAGGACGCGAGGGCGGGGCGCCCCGAACCGCCCGGGGACCGACGTCCCCGGATCCATCGGGGGATCCGACCGTTCCGACTCCACGACCGCCATCGGAGGCCCGGCTCGTGAACGTCAGACCCGTCCGCCGCCTGAAACTCAGGCTTCTCGCCCTCCTCACCGCCGTGACCGCGACGCTCGCCCTCGCGGTGTCCCCGCTCTCCCCGCCGACCACCGCCGTCGCCGCCGTGCCAAGGCACCGGGTGACGTACGACCACTACTCCGTCTCGATCGACGGGCAGCGGGTGCTGCTGCGGTCGGCGGAGTTCCACTACTTCCGGCTGCCCAGCCCCGACCTGTGGCGCGACGTGCTGGAGAAGTACCGGTCCGCCGGGTTCAACACCGTTTCGATCTACTTCGACTGGGCCTACCACTCCCCCAAGGCCGGGGTGTACGACTTCACCGGCGTACGCGACGTGGACCGCCTGCTCACCATCGCCCAGCAGGCCGGTCTGTACGTCATCGCGCGGCCGGGCCCGTACATCAACGCCGAGACCACCGGCGGCGGCTTCCCCGCCTGGCTGAAGAACGTGCCGGGCCGGGCCCGCACCAGCGCGCCCGGTTACACGGCCGCGTACCGCGACTGGCTCGGCCACATCGACCCGATCCTCGCCCGCCACCAGATCACCCGCGGCGGCTCGGTCATCCTCTACAACGTCGAGAACGAGTACGCCGAGGCGACCGACGCGGCGTACATGGAGGACATCCAGAAGAAGGCGCGCGCCGACGGCATCGACGTGCCGACGATGACCAACGACTGCTGCGACGCGGCGTCCTGGACCTCCACGTGGGCGTCCGGGCAGGGCGCGGTGCAGATTCCGGGTGTCGACGACTACCCGCAGGGCTTCGACTGCGCCAACGCGGACACGAGCTGGGGTCCGTGGGGCGCGGGCCTGACCGAGCGGCTGCGCGACGACACGCCCGTGTTCGCCGCGGAGTACCAGGGCGGGTCGATCGACCAGCAGAACGCCGGCTTCGACAAGTGCCGGGAGCTGACCGGCCCGAAGTACATGAAGTTCTTCTACAAGTCGAACCTCATCGAGTCCGGAGCGACCGCCTTCAACTACTACATGGGCTTCGGCGGCACCAACTGGGGCTGGCTGGCCCAGCCGAACGACGTCTACACCTCCTACGACTACGGCTCGGCGATCACCGAGAACCGGCTGCTGAGCGACAAGTACGACGAGTTCAAGCGGCAGAACCTCTTCCTGGCCTCGGTCGCGCCGCTGACCAGGACCGACCCGGCGACCGCCCCGGCGTCCTCGGACAAGGCGATCGAGACCGTGGCGCGCGCCAATCCGGACACCCGCACGCAGTTCGTACTGGTCCGGCACAGCGATCACACCGCGACCACCGACGACTCGGCCACGCTCGACTGGACCACCCCGGACGGCCGCTACCAGGTGCCCGTACGGGTCAAGGGCCGCGACGCCAAGGTCCTCATCGCGGGCTACGACCTGGGCGGCCAGCGGCTCGTCTGGTCGAACTCCGAACTGATGACGAATTCGTACACGGGCGGCCGGGACGTCGCGGTGCTGTACGGCACGGACGGCACGCAGGGCTCGACCGTGCTGCGCTACTCCTCGCAGCCGACCGTGAAGGTGCTGCAGGGGTCGGTGAAGGCGTCGTATTCTCCCCGACCGACCGACCCCGGCGTACCTCCCGGCTCCTCCTCCGGTGACCTGCGGCTCGACTACACCCACTCCGGCCTGGCCCGGGTGCTGATAAGCGGCGGCGGGCGGCGTCCGCTGCTGCTCCTGCTCGGCACCGACGCCGAGGCCGCGAAGTTCTGGCAGGCGGGCCCGCTGCTCGTGCGCGGCACGTCGCTCGTCCGCTCCGCCACCGTGAGCGGGCAGACCGCGTACGTCCGCGCCGACACGGCCAAGGCCGAGGACATCGAGGTGTTCGGCGACGCCCGCCGCCTGGTCGTGAACGGCTCGCCGGTCGGGACGCGGCCGACCGCGAGCGGGTCGCTGCTCGGCACGCTGCCCGGTCCGAAGGCCGTCCGCCTGCCGGCGCTCACCGGCTGGCGGTCGAAGGCGGAGTCCCCCGAGACGCAGCCCGCCTTCGACGACTCCGGCTGGACGGCCGCGACGAAGACCACGACCGAGAGCCCGCTCAAGCCGAAGACGCCGACCGTGCTGTACGCCGACGACTACGGCTACCACTACGGCGACGTCTGGTACCGGGGCCGGTTCACCGGCACCGGCGCGGAGACGAAGGTGTCGCTGAACGCCTTCACCGGCAAGCGCGGCTCCTACCTCGTCTGGCTGAACGGCCGGTACCTCGGCTCGGCCGCGGGCGGCGTCGAGGCCGACGCGGACGCCCCGGTCAACCCCGATCCCGGACGCGGCGACTTCACGATCCCGGCGGGCCTGGTGAAGGCGGGACAACAGGCCGTCCTGTCCGTCCTCGTGGAGAACCAGGGCCACAACGACGACTGGATCGCCGACGACAACCGGTTCAAGCAGCCGCGCGGCCTGTACGCGGTCACCGTCGCCGGCTCGGACGCCCCGATCGCCTGGCGGATCCAGGGCGCCAAGGGCGGCGAGAACCTCACCGACCCGACGCGCGGCCCGCTGAACAGCGGCGGCCTGTACGGCGAGCGGGCGGGCTGGCACCTGCCCGCGTACCCGGACGGCACCTGGAAGACGGGCGCCGCGACCGAGGTCACGCCCGGCGTGACGTGGCAGCGCACGTCCTTCCGGCTCGACCTGCCCAAGGGCCAGGACGTGCCGATCGCGCTCCGCTTCGGCGGGCCGGTCGGACAGGGCTACCGCGTGCAGATCTTCCTCAACGGCTGGAACCTCGGTCAGTACGGCGGGGACATCGGCCCGCAGACGGACTTCACGCTGCCGGCCGGCCTGCTGCGGCAGCACGGCGGCAACACCCTCGCCCTCGCGATCGTCGCCCGCGCCGACGCGACGCCCGCGCCGGTGAGCCTGGTCGCGCTCGACAACGAGCGCGGCGGCGTGCCCGTGTCCGACGTCCCCTCCCCTTCCTTCCGCTGACCTCCACGGGTCCGTGGCCGGGCGCCCGCCCGGCCACGGACCCCGAAAGGGGCTTCATCGATGACCTCTTCGCCGAGCAGACGCGCCTTCCTCGCCGCGACCGCCACGGCCGCCGGAGCCGCGGCCCTCCCCCTGACCGCTACCGGAGCCGCCGCCGCGCCCCTCGCCCACCGCGGCAACCGGTACGCCCTGCAGCGCCGCTTCGTCGACTGGCGCTTCGGGATGTTCCTGCATTTCAACATGGGCACCTTCCACGACGCCGAGTGGGTGGACCCCGACCAGGACCCGCTCTCCTTCAATCCGGCGAAGCTGGACTGCGGCCAGTGGGCCGACGCCGCCAAGGCCGCCGGCATGCGGTTCGCGGTGCTCACCGCCAAGCACCACGACGGCTTCTGTCTCTGGCCGTCGAAGTACACGCGGTACTCCGTGGCGAGCAGCCCGGTCAAGCGGGACATCGTCGGTGAGTACATGGACGCGTTCCGGTCCCGGGGCATCACGCCCTGCCTGTACTTCTCGATCTGGGACCGCACCAACGGCGTCGGCCCGAAGGGGTTCGACGACGACCCGCCGATCACCCGGGCGAACATCGAGTTCGTCAAGAACCAGCTCACCGAGCTGCTCGCCCACTACGGCCGGATCCCGCTGCTCCTCTTCGACGGGTGGGCGTGGCACTGGGCGTTCGGCCAGCAGACGCTGCCGTTCGCCGAGATCCGCGAGCACGTCGCCGCGCTGCAGCCCGACTGCCTCGTCCTGGACCTCAACGGCCTGACCGTCCCGTGGCACTCCGAACTGCTGTTCTTCGAAGAGCCGAAGGGCGGCGTCTTCTGCCCGCCCGGCAACACCTACGCCGCCTCCCAAGGCCAGACGATCTCCCCGTCCGGCTGGTTCTGGCACCCGTCCACGCCGACCGACCTGATCACGACCGACCAGCTCGTCGACGGCCATCTGAAGGTCCTCGAATCCCGGTACGCGACCTTCATCCTCAACTGCCCGCCGAACACCGACGGCCTCCTCGACGACAGCGTCGTCGCGACGCTCCGCGAGGTCGGGCGGCGCTGGCGACCGGACCGGTCCCGCCCGCCGTTGCCCGCCCAGCCGGACGTCCTGCGCCACCCGGTCACCCCGGTCTCGGCCACCGCCACCAGCGGCGACGCCGCCAAGGCGATCGACGGACACAGCGACTACGGCTGGAACGGCGAGGCCGACCAGACCCTGTGGACGTCCACGGGCCCGCTCCCGCAGGCGATCACGCTCGACCTGGGACGGCGCTACTCCGGCCTCGACACCTTCACCTACCTGCCCCGGCAGGACACGGTGACGCCGTACTCGTTCGACGAGTTCGTCACCACCGGCACCATCACCGCGTACCGGATCTCGGTGAGCGTCGACGGCACGACCTTCAAGGAGGTCGCGAAGGGCACCTGGGCCGCCGACCACGCCCTGAAGCACGTACGCTTCCGGCCCGCGACGGCCCGCTACGTCCGCCTGGAGGCCCTGTCCGCCGTCGGCGGCGACGTCGCCATCGCCGGCCAACTCGACTGCGGCGGAACCGACCGCAAGCCCCGCCCGGCCTGAGCCCGCGACGTTCAAAGCCGTCCCGCCTCCGTCAGAGACGGGACGGCCCAACCGCTATGCATGAAATCGGTACCGCCGCGTGCGTGAAGGCGGCATCGTCGACGACGGCACGGCTGACGGGAGATCGACATCCTCATCGAGCTGGCCGGACATCGCGTCATCGGGATCGAGGTCAAGGCGTCCACCGGACCGAACCGCGACTCGGGCCGCCATCTCGCCTGGCTACGCGACGAACTGGGAGACCGTTTCGTCCGTGGACTCGTGCTACACACCGGACGACAGGTATACGACCTCGGCGACCGCATAACGGCCGCCCCGATATGCACGATCTGGAGCTAGTGTCCTGAGTCGTTAATCGTGGTTGAGATGTAGAGACTCCCAGATTCATACCAAGGAATCCTTGCCCTCGCTCACGGGCGACCGGGGAAGGCAGCGCCTTGGCTATCGTCCCGCCTATGCGATTGGGACGCCGTTCTTTTCTGAAGATAAGCGGCGCCGCGATGGGGTGGGCGTCATTGGGAGGTACGGCCGATCTGGCCGTGGCGAGTACGTCACGCGCGGCGCGGCCCACCACCGGTGCCGGAGGTCCGAGCCCGACGCCGTTCGGCCGACCGACCGATTCGATCCCCAACCCGGGCGCCAGGATCACGGCCGTACGCGGAGACCGCGCGAGCAATTGGCCGAAGCAGACTCGCTCCGAGGTCGTCGCGCGGCACGGCGCCGTCGCGACCAGCCAGCCCATTGCCGCGCAGGCGGGCCTGCGAATCCTGCAAAAGGGCGGGAACGCCGTGGATGCGGCAGTGGCGACCGCGGCGGTTCTCGGATTGGTCGAACCTGAGAGCGCGGGTCTGGGCGGCGATCTGTTCGCCATCTACTATTCGGCGAAGGACCGGAAGCTGTTCGGGCTGAACTCCAGTGGCTGGTCCCCCAAAGCCTGGGATCTCGACTATTTCCACGCCCGCGGCTTCGATGAGAAGACCGGGATGCCAGAGCACGGTGTCGACAGCATCAGCGTGCCCGGCGCCGTCGAAGGCTGGCATCGGTTGCTCGAGCGGTTCGGCACTCGGGGCTTCGACGTCGTCCTGGAACCCGCCGTGACGCTCGCCGAAGAGGGCTTCGGAATCACCGAGCAGATCCACAGCGACTGGGAGGAGGGTGTGGATGTCTTGAAGACCGACGCCGACTCGGTACGGGTGTTCCTCCGCGACGGCAAGGCTCCACCGCTGTACAGCATCTTCCGCAATCCGGACCTCGCACATGCCCTCCGGGTCCTGCAGAGGAAGGGCCGTGACGCCTTCTATACCGGCGAGATCGCGGACGCCGTCGTGGCCAAGATCAAGAAGCTGAACGGAGCGATGACGTCGGCGGACCTCGCAGAGTTCCACGCCGAATGGGTCGAGCCCATCAGCATCAACTACCACGGCTACGACGTGTACGAGATGCCGCCGAACACCCAGGGCTTCGCCGCCTTGGAGATGCTCAACATCCTTCAGCAATGCGGCCCCGTCCTCGGCCTGAATCTCGCCAACCTCGGGCCGCGCTCACCAGAATTCTGGCACCTGCTGGTCGAAGCGAAGAAGCTCGCCTACGACGACCTCAACACCTACAACGGCGACCCGAGATTCACCTCGGTCCCGCTCGGCCGACTCCTTTCGACGGAGTATGCGATAGCTCAGTGCAAGAAGATAAACCCACGCCGGGCCACGCCGCCGCGCGTCAGGGCGTCGATTGATTCGGGAACCGTGTATCTTGCGGTGGCCGACCGGTGGGGCAACATGGTCTCGTTCATCTACAGTCTCTTTGAACTGTTCGGGTCGGGGGTGACGGTTCCCGGCTATGGGTTCCCTCTTCAGAACCGTGGGTCACAGTTCTCGCTGAACCCATCGTCGCCGAATGTCGTCGCCCCCCGTAAGCGCCCCTTCCACACGCTCATCCCCGCTTTCGTGATGCAGAACGGCCATCCCGTCATGGCGTTCGGAAACGTGGGCGGCAGCGAACAGGCCCAGGCGCAGGCGACCGAGATCATCAACCTGGTCGATCTGGGGATGAACCCGCAGGCCGCCGCCGACGCGGCGCGGTTCAGCCATGACCAGAAGACCGATGTCCTCCAGCTCGAACCCGAGCTGTTCAACCTGGTGGGACGGCAGCTTTCCGCGATGGGCCATCACGTCGCGAAGTCGGTCGGCAGCGCCATGGGCGGATTCCAGGCGATCGTGTTCGACCGGGAGATCGCCGGCGACCGGAGCGAACAGGCCCAGACCCAATCCCAGGAACAGGCCCAGAGCCAGTCCCAGGCGCAGGCCGCCGAGCGGGTGGCGACCGGAGGTGCCTCGCCGTCCCCGGTCGACGGCGTCTACCGGGCCGCCTCCGACCTCAGGAAAGACGGCAGTGCCGTCGGCTGGTGAGCGCACCTGCCCGGGCATCGCCACCGAGCGGTGCCGGCCCAGGCATCGGCGGGTGCCGTTCGGAATGTCTTCAGGGGGTGCCGCAGAAGGCGGTGTCGACCGTCTTCTGGATCGCGTCCAGGATCTGTCTGGTGTGGGGGTCGGAGAGGTCGCGCAGGGTCACGGACAGGGTGATGCCCCGATGGCCGTCGGCGGTGTGCAGGCTCTTGCTGCCGTAGCCGACGATGCCTCCGTCGTAGCCCCAGACCTTGACACCGCAAGGAAGTCGCATGCTGTCCAGGCCCAGCCCGTCCGCCTCGCCGGCCGGGCCGCCGTCAGGAATCGGGACCGTCTTCTTCATCTCGGCGAGCCACGTCGCGGGCAGCAGCCGGCCGCCGAGCAGCGCGGCGTAGAACCGATCGAGGTCGCCGGTGGTGGAGGTGATCGCGCCCGAGGGTCCCGCGATCGAGGGGTTCATCCGGGTGATGTCGACGGCCCCGCCGTCGATCTCCATGTATCCGTGCGCGTGCGGGCCGGGAAGGTCGGGGTCGCTGTCGGGCACGGTCGTGTCGTGCAGCCCCAACGGCCGTACGATCCGGCGGGTGATCTCGTCTTGCCAGGACCGGCCGGTGACCTTTTCGATGATGAGACCGGCCAGCACGTAGTTCGTGTTCGAGTAGTGCCAGCCTTTGCCGGGCGGGAAGTACCGCGGAAGCGCGACGCCGCTGCGGGCGAGCTGTTCGGCCGGGAACGTGTGGAACCGCACCTTCTCCAGGAACTCCCGGCCGGCTATCGGATAGGTCGTGGTGTCATCGAGGTAATCGGCGATCCCTGAGGTGTGGTTCAGGAGCTGTCGCAGTGTGATCTGCTGCCCGCCGGGCACCAGGCCGGGCAGGTACCGCTCGACCGGGTCGTCCAGGCCGACCTTTCCCTGCGCGGCGAGTTGGAGCAGGACCGTCGCGGTGAACGACTTGGTGATGCTTCCGATCCGGAAGCGCCCCTGCCGGGGCACCGGTCGCGCGCCACCCAGCCGGGCGTGCCCACTGACGCCCCGCCACCGGCCGTCGGTGCCGATCACTTCGGCCTGCACCCCCACCGCCCCCGCGGCCGTCACCGCGTCCAGCGACCGCTGCAGTTGCTCCCTCTGGGCCGGCGAGACCGACGCCCGGCCGCCTGCGGCACGGGCCGAAGTGATCGGCACCGCCAGCGCGGCCAGGCAGGCCGCCCCCACGGTCACGGTCCGCCAGCGGACCTTCGCACGTGCGTCCATCAGATACCTCCTGTGAGTACGTCGAAATGCCACGGCAGCACTCAACGCCCACAGGGCCCACGGCGGCGTCCCCATGCCGGGGGAACCTGGGTCTCCCTCCGTAGCGTGATGACATCGCCTTAACGGATACCGCAGCGGTAGCGGTCGGCGGCTACCGGGCCCGGAAGCGTCCTAGCGCGTCGGCGGGCGGCTGGGTCGGCGTCGGCGGTGACGCGGGCGGAGGCGCCGAGGCCGGCCAGGTGCTGATGAGGGGGCACGACTACCCCGGCGTCGGTCTTCAGAGGACCTTGGCGATCCGGCACTCGATACCGGCCAGGCCGACCGGCGCCTGAGCCGGCGTGGTACCACCGAACGTCGTGGTGCCGCGGACCTCGAATGTCTGCACCGCGAGCCGCTGCTTCGTCACAGTGTCGAGCACCTCCACGGTCACCGTGAAATGGGACGAGTCACCGCTGATGGTGAGTGCCTTTCTGCGCTTCCGCGGACCGCCCCTGCCAGGGCGGTCATCGGCCAGCGTCCACTCATGCGTCGGCATACGACCTCACTCGACTCGTCCAGAAAAGGCACATCCACCCCAATCCGGACATGCAAGGCTGGAGTGTGTAGGGAACCGCGTCCTAGTACTCCAGCCGCAGATCGTTGTGCGCCCTGGTCTTGGGGGCCGTCTGCCGCCGGCGGAAACTCAGGTGGCCTCAACGCATCATCTGGCTAGAGTCGGGCGGTGCCCGAGCTGAAGCGGCTGCATGCCGGCCATGCCCCGGCGGTCCTGGCCTTCGAGGTGGCGAACCGCGCCTACTTCGCCGCCTCGGTCTCCGACCGCGGTGACGAGTTCTTCGACCAGTTCGCCGACCAGCACGGCGCCTTGTTGGCTGAGCAAGAGGCCGGCATTGGCGCCTTCTACGTGCTCGTCGCCGAGGACGGTTCGGTTCTGGGCCGGTTCAACCTGTACCGCTTCGGGGACGGCACTGCCGAGCTCGGTTACCGGGTCGCGCAGCACGTCGCCGGCCGCGGCGTGGCGACCGCGGCCGTCCGGGAGCTGTACCGGCTGGCGGTGGCTCGGCACGGGCTGCGCACACTGCGAGCGGCCACCTCTCATGACAATGCCGCGTCCCAGAGGGTGCTGACCAAGGCAGGGTTCATCCCGGTCGGCCCGGCAGACCCGGCCGACCTCGGCGGTAAGCCGGGCACCTGGTATCAGCGCGACCTGGCGCTCCAGCCATAGACCGTGACGTGTGGGTGGGCCGGCGGTGAGGGCACGCACACCGCTATGACCGAATCTCGGTCGCTCGGCCGGTCAGGCCCTCGTAGAAGGCTGGACCGCCCTCAACTGCTCACGTGCGTCCCGCATCTCCGGCACACTCGCCCACCGAGCGGACTCCGCGAGGATGCCGCTCACCTTCTGATCGGAATGCGACGTCGAGGTCGACGTCGACGTCGTCGAGGAATTCGAGCATTCGGGTCAGCACCCGCAGGCAGGCGGCGATGTCGTCGTCGGTCAGCTCACCGTCGACCTGGCTCAGCATCTCCCGCTCGCGGGCGACGAGCGCGGTCGTCGTCGCCGCACCCTCGCCGGTCAGCCGGATGAGCGAGGACCGCTTGTGCGCGGGGTTGGGACTGATCTCCACCAGGCCCCGCACCGCCGCCTCATTGACCATTCGCTGCACGAACTGCCTGCTCAACGCCTGTGCACGCCCCATCTGCGGGACGGTCATGGGCCCGTGTTCGTACAGCAGGACGAGGACGGCCGCCTCGCCTACCGCGACCTCGGCGCCGGGCATCCGCTGGTCCTGCCGCACGCCGGCTTCCTGGACCACCACCTGTGGGACCACCAGATTCCCCCTCGCCTCGCGGTACCGCGTGATCGCACTCGGCCCGAACGGCCGAGATCGCTTGCGCCTATAAGTTAATACGACTAACTTGAAGTTAGTTGCATTAACTTCGCCTCGTTGGAGCGTCAATGAACGTCTCGGCCACCGCACCCGTCCGCCCCCGCCTGCTCACCGTCCCCGCCGTCACGGGCGTGGCCTACGCCCTGTCCTGGGTCGCGGGGCTGTCCCTCGGCGCGCCCAGCCCGAAACTCACCGCCTCCGGGAGCGAGATCGTCACCGCTATCGCCGGGCACGAGGGCGTCGTGGCAGCCCAGTTCCTTCTCACCGAGGGCCTGCCGACGGCGGGCCTGGCGGTGATCTCCGTCCTGCTCGCCCGGACCGCGCTCCGCGCCGGTTCGGCGGCCGTCGGCAGGGTCATCGGGGTCGCCGGTGTGGTCGCCGCCGTGATCTCCCTGACCCAGTTCGTGCTCGGCCTCGCGCTCTCCCGCACGACCGCGCCGGACACCGCGCACCTGCTGTTCCAGGCGGGTGATCGGCTGGACGGGGTCAAGATGCTCGCCTTGGCCGTCGTCGGCGCGGCGGCGACCGCGTCAGGGGCGTTCCCCCGCTGGCTGCGCTGTGCCGGAGGCGCGCTCGCCGTGTCCATCGCGGCCTCCGGCATCGTCTACCTGTTCCTCCTGCAGGGCCTCGCCCTGCTGGCCGCGCCGGCCCTGATCCTGCTGCTGGTCTTCGTCACCGGCGCGGGCATCACGCTCGGGCGATACGGTCGGTGACCATGCCCCGCGTTGGACTGACCCCCGACCGCATCGTCGCCGAAGCGGCGGCCGTCGCCGACGAGGTCGGCCTGGACCGGCTCACCCTCGCGGCGGTCGCCCAGCGGTGCCGCGTCTCCCTCCCCGGCCTGTACAAGCACGTCGACGGGCTCGAAGCCGTCAAGAGAGACGTGGCGCTGCTGGCCATCCGCGAGCTCACCGACAGCGTGACCAGGGCGGCCGTCGGATTGACGGGCCGGGACAGCCTGCGGGCGGTGTCCCGCGCCTACCGGACCTACGCCCTCGCCCATCCCGGCCGCTACGCCGCGAGCGTGCAGGCCCCGACGCCCGGCGACGAGGAGTACACCATGGTGAGCGACCAAGCCGTCGCGGTCGCGGCCGCCGCCATCAGCGGATACGGGCTGCAGGGCCCGGACCTGATCCACGCGATCCGCATGTGGCGGACCGTCTGCCACGGCCTCGTCTCCCTCGAAACGGCCGGCGGCTTCGGCCTTCCCGAGTCTCTCGACCTCACCTTCGACCACCTCATCGCCGCCCTCGACACCGCGTTCCGCGACCTGGCGTCCCAGCCCAGCCCCACCCCGCCCCGCTGAGCGGCCGACAGACCGTACGAAAAGCTCGGTGAAGCCCCCCGATCCCACCCTGGTTCATCCCATGACGCCGGAATCGTCCCCTCCACCCAGCGCCTTTCACCGAGCCTTGCGCCCGGACACCGGGCGCCGCCCCTCGCCGGAGACGCGACTCAGCGGAAGCGCCGGCCGAGCAGCCGGGCCGGATCGAACTCGACCGGGAACGGATCGGTCAGCTTCACGGGTTGCCCGGCATCAACGTGGGCGACGCTGACATAAACGCCATCACGCAGGCTCAGCACCTCGACGTACGGCGGATTCGCCCCGATAAGCTCGATCCTGAGAAAGGTAGGAACGCCGGCCGCCGCATAGATTCGCGGCTTGTCCTGGTAGTCCCTTCGCCGGTTCCCCTGACTGACGATCTCTGCGACGAGGTGCGTCTGCTCGGGCAGCAGTACGGTCGCTCCAGAGACGAGCACCTCTGCGTCGCCGACGACCACGTCCGGAAGCACGACCTCAGTGGCCGTTCGCACCCCGAACGCCTCGACCACATCAAGATCGTCCGGGGCGGCAGCCGCGAGGAGGGTGCGTAGCCTGCCCGCACAGAGTTGGTGGTTGGCCACCGGCGAGGGACTCACTACGAAACTCCCGTCGATGAGCTCTATCCGCTGCCCGATGGTCTCGGGCAGGTTCAGCCAGTCCTCGACGGTGTAATGGTCATGCGGCGAATCAGCTGGAAGCGGCATGGCCATGCCGTCCTCACCTCCACGCATGCTTCAGTGTGACACAGCCCATCGCTCACGCACAGCGACGACTCGATCACGTCGGGGATCCAACGGATGATAGCGAGAGATGGGAAGCAGTGGTCTCCGTTCCGGCAAGGATCAGTTGCGAACTGTGACCGAGGATGGCGGGCGGGCGGCGCGGGAGCGCCGGACCGCGCAGGCGACCAGGACGACCGCGCCGAGGGCCAGCACGGCGTTCATGACGTAGTCGGCGGTCCGCTTCGGGCCCGACTCGGGGCGCATGCCGATCCCCGTCCAGGCGTAGGTGAGGAGCGCACCCGCGGCCAGGGCGAGCCGGTGCAGCCGGTTCCAGTCTCGCCGCCGGGACCACCGGCCGACGACGATGATCGCTGCGGCGAGCAGCGCGACCGCCGCCGCGACGCTCCACCAGCCGGGCAGGTCTGCGGTGGACAGGAACGCGCCCGAGGCGACGAAGGCGACGCACCCGACGACGGCCGGTCGAGGTGCGGTGCCGGGGAGCGGACCGGCGGGTCGTCGGCGGAAGGCCACCACGACGAGCAGGACGATGACGGCCGCGGTGCCGAGCAACTGCGGCGGCGCGGCGAAGAAGTGCTCGTCGTGATGGCTTCCCCAGGTGGTCACGACCGTGCCGACCGTGAAGACGGCGGCGGTGATCCCCAGTCCGGTACGGCCCAGCCAGGGTGTCTCTGAACGTTCGGGGACGAGCGCCTCGACGAGCGCGATGCCGACGTTGGTGCTCCAGACGGCGTGCATGGTGAGCACGCCGACCGTCAGCCAGCCGCCCATCCCGAGCGCGGGGATGTAGGTCGCGCCCATCTCGTCGTTTCCGGCGTAGTGCCGGTTGAACAGCATCTGATCGGCCAGTCCCTCCTCGACGAGCCCGTACGCGACACCGAGGATCAGCATCGTGGCCGGTCCGCGCCCGGCCCGCCGCGCCGTCTCGCGGATGAGCAGGGCGCCGCCGCCGTACAGCGGAGCGAGCATGGGCAGGAAGGCCACCGTCTCCTCGACCCGCAGATTGCCGAGCAGCAGTTCGCCGATGGCCGGGGCGAGGAGGAAGAGGGCGACGGCCGGAGCGACGCGCCGCCGAAGCGGCGGTCCACCGGACCCGATCGCGGCCTGTCGACCGGCTATGTCCTTCATGGGGCCGAGCCTGCCGATCCGGTGGGCGGCACGGATAGCACCGATGGTCTAGCGGCCCGATCCGCCGGTCGACGGCCGTACGCCGGTGGTAGGTGCGCGCCGGTCTCCGTGGACCACCGGCCGAGGGGCCGTCCGGCCGAGCGCGGCCCCCCATCCGGACCTCTACGATCACGATCCGACGATGAAAGGGGAGAGCCGGTGCCGGACGGAGGAGTGCTGTGCGTGCACGCGCACCCGGATGACGAGGCGCTGTGGACGGGCGGAATGCTGGCCCGGTCCGCGGACGCCGGCGTTCGTACGGGGGTGGTGACCTGCACCTGGACGGAGGGGACGCGGCGCGTCGAGGAGTTGCGGCGCTCGCTGTCGATCCTCGGGGCCGGGGACCCCAGGCTGCTCGGCTACGCGGACGCCGGGAGCGCCGATTCCGGAGGCGAGGCGTTCGTCGGAGCGCCACTGGACGAGGTGGTCGGACGGCTGGTCGGGCACATCCGCGACTTCCGGCCGGACGTCGTCGTCACCTATGACGCGTACGGCGCTTACGGGCACCCGGACCACGTCCGGGCGCACCGCGCGACCCTGGCCGCCGTCGAGGCCGCCGCGTACGAGCAGTTGTATCCGGACGCCGGTGCGCCGTGGCCCGTACGGGCGCTCTCCCTGGTGACCGTCCCCCGCTCGGTCGTGCTCGCCGAGTGGGAGAGGATCTTCGGTTCCCCGCCGGACCCCGGTCAGGTTCTTCCGGGGACCCCGGACGAGCGGGTCACCACGACGCTCGACGTACGGCGCTGGGCGGACCGCAAGTGGCAGGCGTTCCAGGCTCACGAGTCGGAGGCGGAGCGCGGTGCCGGGCCCGCGATGTTCGCCGGCCTTCCCGACGCCGAGCGCGAGCGCCTCCTCGGCACCGAGTGGTACATCCGCCGCGAGCTCGCGGCGTCCACAGGCGAGGACTGGTTCGGCTGAGGCCGGAAGGCTCGGTAAGACCACGTCCGGTCGAAGGCCTTCATGCCGTAGGCACCGTTTCGTGCCTACGGCATGAACGCCGATACCGAGCCTTCCGTACGCGTCCCGGGGTCGCCCTACTGGACGGCGAGGGGTTTGACGGTCAGGTGGTAGTCCTGGCGGATGCGGCCGTCGTCGCCAAGGAGGAGGAAGACGCGCGCGGCCCAGGCGACCTCGCCGCCGTGCGGGACGAGTTGGACGGTGAACCGCGCGATGTCGGCATGGACGGTCACGTCGCCGGCGGACGTGACGGCCGGCGGCCGCGATCAGCGAGGTCGTCGACGCCGAGGACTCCGTCGCCTGGCTCCAGGGGGCGCTCGGCGAGCTGTACGCGACCCTGAGCGCGCAGAACCTGACCCCCGACGGTCCGGCCGGCGGCGTCTACGCCGACGAGCTGTTCACCCACCATCGCGGCCGGGCGACGGTCTTCGTTCCGTGCGCCGGGCCGACCCGGCCGCTGGGCCGGGTCACCTCCCTGGTGGTACCGGCGGCCGAACTCGCGGTCATCACCCACGCGGGGCCGCCCTCGGAGGTCGACCGGGCCTACGGCACGCTGGCCGCCTATGTGACCCGCCACGCGCTCGCCGTCGACGGCGCGATCCGCGAGTACTACCTCACCGGCCCGCGCGACACCGCGGACCCGTCCCAGTGGCGGACCGAGATCGGTTGGCCGATCTTCCGGACGGACGCCGACGCACGTCTATCGACGCGGCCCGCCGGCGTCGGCGAATGACCGATCATTCCCGCCGTCCACGACTCTGGTGACGGCTTCACGAGCCGCGATGCCGACGGACTCGGGATCGTCGAGGTCAGAACCGACCGCGAGCCCGTCTTTGAGCAGCATGAGGATCTCCGCGGTGCGCGCGGAGTCAGGGTGACCATCGGCGGCCAGTAGGTCGCGGAACAACCGGCGGTTCCAGTCTCGGTGCTCGTCGATGGCCTGGCGCACGGGGTGGGCGGGATCGGGGTACTCCGCCGCGGTGTTGATGAACGCGCAACCGCGATAGGTGGGTTCCGCACCGAACTCACACATCTTCTGGAAAGCGAGCAGCAGCGCCTCACGGGGGGTGGCGGCCGCGAACTTTTCGGCCAGCCGACGTTGCTGGTGGCTCTGCTCGACGATGTAGGCGCGGACGAGGTCGTCCTTGCTCCGGAAGTGATGGTAGAAGGTCGCTTTGGCCACGCCGGCCTCGGCGATGATGCGGTCGATGCCCACCGCGTGCACGCCCTCGGCATAGAACAGGCGCGTGGCGGTCTCGAAGATGCGAGCCCAGGCCGGGCCTCGCCGACCCGCCGGCGAATGAGTGTCCACTCCTTGACGGTACTAGACAGCCCTGTCTAGCATCGAGACCGCAACGGACAGACAGGTCTGTCTACTCTCTGAAAGGCAAGGACATGAGCCGATACACCACCAGCGCCACCTCGACCGGGCGCGACGGCCGCGCAACGACGTCGGACGGCATGCTCGACGTCAAGCTGGCCCTGCAGAAGGAGCTGGGCGGCGACGGCGACGGCGTCAACCCCGAGCAGTTGTTCGCGGCCGGCTACGCCGCCTGTTTCGCGAGTGCCATGCAGCTGGTCGCCGGAAAGAAGAAGGTCGACGTCACCGGTATGTCGATCACCGCCGAGGTCGGTCTCAGCCCGAACGGCAAGGGCGGCTTCGGCCTCGACGTCACCCTGCGGGCCAAGCTGCCCGAGAGCCTCTCCCCGGAGGTCGCCCAGGATCTGCTGGAGGCGACCCACCAGGTGTGCCCCTACTCCAACGCCACCCGGGGCAACATCCCCGTCAACCTCGTGACCGAGTGACCGCTCCCGGCCGGATTCTCACCGGCCTTTAATGGTCGGCTCAGGGACCGCTGACGTCCGTCGCCGACCGTGGTCTCATGACTTCGATGACCTCCGGACCACCCCGGCAGGCCGAGCCGGAGCACGGCGTGCCGGCCGCCCGTGGCGGTCACCTCGCCCGCAGGGTGCTCCGCGGGCCCGGCGAAGACCCGGCCTGGGCGCGCCCCGCCCTGTTCGGACTGCTCGCCGCCACGGCGGTGCTGTACGTGTGGGGGCTGGGCGCCTCCGGATGGGCGAACTCCTTCTACTCGGCCGCCGTCCAGGCCGGAACGCGCAGCTGGAAGGCGTTCTTCTTCGGATCGTCGGACGCGTCGAACTTCATCACCGTCGACAAGACGCCGATGGCGCTGTGGCCGATGGAGCTGTCCGCCCGGGTCTTCGGGGTGAACGCCTGGAGCATCCTGGTGCCGCAGGCCCTCATGGGCGTCGCGGCCGTCGGGGTGGTGTACGCGGCGGTGCGGCGTTCGCTCGGCCGGTACGGCGACCGTACGGCGATCGCGGGAGCGCTGCTGGCCGGGGCGGTCCTGGCGGCCACCCCGGTGGCCGCGCTGATGTTCCGATTCAACAACCCGGACGCGCTGCTCGTGCTGCTCCTCACGCTCGGCGCGTACGGGGTCGTGCGAGCGGTGGAGGGCGCGAGCACCCGATGGCTGGTGTTCGCGGCGTCCTGCGTGGGGCTGGGCTTCCTCGCCAAGATGCTTCAGGCGTTCCTCGTCGTGCCGGCGTTCGCGCTGGTGTACCTGCTGCTGGCGCCGGCGCCCGTACGGCGGCGGATCGGGCAGCTGCTCCTCGCCGGGGTCGCGCTGGTCGTCGCGGCGGGATGGTGGGTCGCGGTCGTCGCCCTGGTGCCGGCGGGCTCCCGCCCGTACATCGGCGGCTCCCAGCACGACAGCGTCCTGGAGCTGGCCCTGGGCTACAACGGCCTCGGGCGGCTGAACGGCGACGAGACGGGCGGGCTCGGCAACCTGAACCAGGACGCGGGCCTGACGCGGATGTTCGGCGCCGAGCTCGGCGGGCAGGTCGCGTGGCTGCTGCCGGCCGCGCTGGTCCTGCTCGTCGCCGGGCTCTGGCTGACGCGAGGCCGGGAACGCCGCCGCGAGCTCGCCGGGTTCGCGCTGTGGGGCGGCTGGCTGCTGGTGACCGGCCTGGTGTTCAGCCTCATGCAGGGGATCTTCCACGGGTACTACACGGTCGCGCTGGCCCCGGCGGTCGCGGCCCTCACCGGGATGGGCGGGGCGGTGCTGTGGCGGGAGCGGCACCGGCCGGTCGCGTCGTTCACACTCGCCGGGACCGTCGCGCTGACCGCCTGGTGGTCGTACGTCCTGCTCGGCCGTACGCCGGACTTCCTGCCCTGGCTGCGGCTGGTCGTGCTGGTCGGCGGCCCGCTCGCCGCCGCGCTGCTGGCCTCGGCCGGCCGCGCCCCGCGCCGGCTGCTCGGCGCGGCACTGGCCGTCGCGGTCCTGAGCTCGATCGCCGGACCGGCCGCGTACGCCGTCGAGACGGCCGGCACGCCGCACACCGGAGCGATCCCGACGGCGGGTCCGTCGTCCGGGCCTGGCGGGATGCCGAGGTTCGGCGGCCGCCCCGGAGGGATGGGCCGCGGCTTCCGGCCGCAGGGCGGTGGCCGTGGCGGGTTCCCCGGAGGTGGAACCGGCGGCGGGTTCCCCGGGGGCGGCTTCCCCGGCGGCGCGCGCACCGGCAACGGAGGGGGCCCGCAGGCGCCGGGCGGCGGCGGACGGGGTCCGGGGGCGGGCGGCGGGCCCGGCGGACTGCTGAACGCCACCACGCCGAGCGCCGCACTGACCGCCGCGCTGAAGCAGAACGCCCGCTCGTACACCTGGGTCGCCGCGACGGTCGGATCGAACAACGCCTCCGGATACCAACTGGCGACCGGCGAGCCGGTGATGGCGATCGGCGGGTTCAACGGCACCGACCCGGCGCCGAGCCTGCAGCGGTTCCAGGAGTACGTCCGCGCGGGGCGGATCCACTACTTCGTCGGCGGGTCGACGATGGGCATGGGGCGGGGCACGAGCTCCGGCGGCAGTGACGTGGCCCAGCGGATCGCGGCCTGGGTACAGCAGAACTATGCCGCCAAGACGGTCGGCGGCACGACGGTGTACGACCTGTCGACGAAGGCGACGGGCACGGCGTGACGACGCGGAATATCTGGGAACGATATTCGTTGTCGCGATCGGTGCGGAAGGACCGCACGGCCTCAGAGGGGAGACCACCGTGGCGAGGAACCAGCTCCGGCCAATCGTGAAGCTCCGGTCCACGGCGGGCACCGGCTACACGTACGTGACCCGCAAGAACCGCCGGAACGACCCTGACCGTCTCACGCTCAGCAAGTACGACCCGATCGCCCGGCGCCACGTCGCCTTCCGCGAAGAGCGCTGAGCACGGCGGCTCGACGACGCGCGCCGGCACGTGGCGGCCACGCCACCACATGACTGGCGCGTGTGACGGGGCGGGTCGGATGGCGGCGGGTGTCAGCGGGTGGCGGGGACGTCCGAGGCCCGCAGGCTCGTGGCCAGGTCGGCGTACTGCCGCAGGCCGACCTGGCCGAGGCCGCCGGTGGCGTCGTCCACGTTCCAGACCGCGATCGCCAGGGTGTTGCGGCCGTCGGTGCGCAGGATCCCCGGCGGGATCGGGAAGGTGTGCTGCGGGCCGACGTCGTTGATGTACCGGCCGAGCTGCCAGCCGTTCACGAACAGCAGCGCCCGATAGTGCCGGGACGGGTCGTCGGTGAACGTCACGCCGAGCGGCACGTCCTGGCCCTTCGGCAGGCGCAGGTCGAACGTCGTCCTGTACCAGGAGATCCCGGGCGTCGTGTCGCGGTGCGGCAGTGTCGTGGCCGTCCAGCCGGCGCCGGTACGGCCGGGCAGGTGCCAGCCGTTCCGCTCGCCGAACAGGCCGCCGGTGTTGAACGGGCCGCGCGCGGGGTCGGACAGGTCCTCCCCGCCCGCGCCGCCCTGGATCCGCCAGGTGAGCGCGGCGGCCGAGCCGAGGAGCGCGGCGTTGGTCAGGCCGCGCGGCTCCTTGTGCGAGTCGGTCGCGTCGAAGTCCTCGTTGTGCCCCATGTTCTCCACGAGCACCGAGAGCACGTTGTCCCGCCCCTTCGCCACCGCGCCGTCGGGGAAGGCGAACGTGTGCAGGCCGTCCCCGGTGCTGCCCAGGAACCTCCCGTTCAGCCACGCCGAGTAGACGCCGGCCCGGCCGGTCCCCGCCGTCAGGGCGATCCCGGTCTCCCCGCCCGTCGCGGTGAAGTGCGCCCGGTACCAGACGTCGCCGTGGTGGAAGCCGTAGTCGTCCGCGTACAGCACCGGCAGCGTGGCGGGCGGCGTCGGGTTGTTGGTCGTGCTGTGGTCCGCGACCGTCCAGCCGCGGTCGTCGAAGCCCGGCTGCGCCTCGGGTGACTCCCGCCGCGTCTTCCAGCCGGTCAGCGCCGGGAGGGTGACGGGCCGGGGCCCGGCCAGCCGTCCGGTGAGGGTGTCGTGCCCGGCCGTCCGTACGGGCGCGCCGTTCCACGTGACCGCCCGTACGGCCGGCGCGGCGAAGACCTCCAGGCCGGTCGGCGCGGACGTGTCACCGGTGAGGGCCAGCACCGATCCGTGGACCGCCGCGGACCGGACGAGCTCCGGGCCGCGGACGAGGACGGGCCCGGCGGCGGTGTCCTGCCGCCAGAACCGCGCCGCCTCCTGGTCCGTCGCGAGCAGGAGCAACAGCGGCACGCCGTCGCGCGGTGTGACGAGCACGCGCGCCAGGCCCTGGTGCGCGTAGTTCAGCCGCAGGTCCCCGCGGCCGGCGTCCCAGACGTGCCGTACGTCCCCGGACAGCACGGTCACCGCCGGTTCGGCCGCGTAGTGCAGCACGGTCTCGCCGTCCTCCTCCTGGCGCCCGTACAGCAGGGCGACGTCCCGGCCGCCGATGCGGCCGTGCGTCATGATCTCCGAGGTGGAGTACCGCAGCTCCTGTGCGCCGAGCCGGTAGCCGGCGACCAGCAGCTTGGAATCACGTCCCGCGAGGGTGATGTCCGTGCCCGGCTCCTGGGGGACGGACGGGTAGTACGGCTCGGCGCCGCCCTGCGGCCCCGCCGACAGGTCGATGGCGTCCACGATGACGTACGCGCCGCTCGCGGCGGGATTGCTCGTCCCGGTCGCGACGATCTTCAGCGTGTGAGTGGTGTCCGCCAGCCCCTCGGCCTTGTAGAACACCTCCTGGAAGAGCTTCGAGGTCCCGTACCCGTCGACGGTCGCGACCTTCGCCCCGTCGAGGTAGACGTCGGCGATGCCGTGGTTCGTCTCGTGCGAGGAGATCCAGCGGACCGCCGTGCCGGTGAACGTCACCGTCACCGACGCGCCCGCCCGGTCGCTGTAGGACTCGGTGTCCCGGTAGTCGCCGCTCGTCCAGTCCTGGCCGGAGGCGTGGTTCCAGCCGTCCCCCGCGTACTCCAGCGCGGAGTCCGTGTCGTCGTACGTGTAGTGCGGGGGCCGGGCGTTCAGGTCGATCGGGAGGTGCGTGGTCTCGGTCGTCGTCGACGTGCCGTCCCGGTGCCGCAGCACGTAGAAGTGCGTGTTGTCGTCCGGGTTCGCCCGGGCGGCGAGGCTCACGGCGGCGTTCGTCGGCCCGCCGGTCGCGACCGGGTCGGTCTTGGTCAGCGGCGCCACCGCCCGCGTCAGGTACCCGAGCCGCTTGGCCTCGTCGTACTTCGGCGTCAGCTCCCGGTCCTCCTTGATGGCCGCGCCGTAGTCGTACGACGTGTAGACCTGGCTCGGATCGGCGAGCCAGCCCCACGACGTCCCGCCGTACGTCATGTAGAAGTTCTGCAGCGTCGCGCCGTTCGCGATGTTGTTCTCGTAGAAGACCTTCTCGAAGTCGGGGCCGGTGAGCTGCCGGCACTTGTCGTACCCGGGACCGCCCCACGGGTCGAACGCCCCGCCCTGGAACTCCGGGGTGAAGATCGGCGCGTCGTCCCGGAAGCGCGGCAGCGTGCTCACCCCGTTCCACCGGTCCGGGGTCGAGCAGTTGAACCCCTGCGGGTAACTGTCCCGGCCCGGCAGGTCGACCGCGCCGGGACCCGTCGCCCACGTCGAGGCGCCGCAACAGTGGTTGTGCGTGAGCGGCACGTCGATGCCGTCCGCGCGCACCTGCTGCTCCAGATCCGTCATGTACGCCGTGTCGGTGTTGGACCCGTACTCGTTCTCGATCTGGTACAGGATCACCGGACCGGTGCCGTGCGTGAACTGGTGCCGCGCGATGATCGGGTCGACGTGCCGCAGCCACTCCCGGTACGCCTCGGTGTAGTCGGGAGCGCTCGACCGCGCCCGGCCCTTCTGCGTCGTCAGCCAGCCCGGGAACCCGCCGCTGTCGGTCTCGGCGTTGATGTACGGCCCCGGGCGCGCGATCACGTAGATGCCCACCTGCCGCGCGATGTCGAGGAGCCGGTCGATGTCCCGTACGCCGGTGAAGTCGTACACGCCGCGCTTCGGCGAGTGGTAGGCCCAGTCGAAGTAGATGGAGGTGGCGTTGTACCCGGCCGCCTTGAACTTCTGCAGCACGTCCCGCCACAGGTCGGGACTCGGCAGCCGCCAGTAGTGGAACTCCGCCGACCACAGGTAGACCCGTTCGCCGTCGAGCTTCAGCGAGTAGTGGTCGTACGTCACCGTGTGCGTCCGCCCTGCGGTGGCCGTCCCACGCCGAGCGGCCGAGGCCGGCGCGCCGCCGTACGCGAGGGCCAGGGCGGCGACGGCGAGGAGGACGAGCAGGCGGCGGACACCAAGCCGTGGGCGCACGACGGCACCTTTCGCTCAGGGCAGGCGGGGACCTTCCCTCACACGCGGAGTCAATATCGGTAGATCATCCATGTCAACGGAGATCGTGGGGGTCCCGGCCGGATCAGGCCACCCGGACCACCAGGCTTTTGATCGGACCGCTCTCACCGGTGACGCACGAACGCCGCGAAGTCCGTACACTCAGAGCCGATCGATTGAGCGCCCATAGCTCAGCTGGATAGAGCATCGGACTTCTAATCCGACGGTCGGGGGTTCGAATCCCTCTGGGCGCGCCATCACTCAACCCACCTCGAACAGCGTCGTCAGCGCGCGTCGCCGGCGTCGGTCCGCTGGATGCCCGCATGGTGACCGGCGCTCACCTAGTCGACCAGGGCCACGAGCAGAGCGGCCCCCTGGACGGGAGCCGCTCGATGTTCGGCCTCGGCCGGGTCCGGCCGAGAGTGATTGCCGGTCCGGCGACGGCGCTCTCCTAGCGGCCGTCGCGGCGGACGATGAGCGTGGCGACGATGAGGGTCACGGCGGCGACGAAACCGCCGACCGAGAAGGCGACGATGGCGTCGCCAGAGATCCTTATCGTCACGCAGCCGGCGATGACGCCGAGGCTGAAGGCGATCATGTTCACTCCCTGGATGACCTCGGCGGACACCGGCCTGGTCGTCTGGGGGGCATCGTTGTGGTCGTCCATGTGGATCACAACCTTCTGTTCCTCTTGATTGAGCTGGAGCATTCGACAGCGACACCGGTCCTTGTCGACCGGGCCGACACTCACTGTGCGAGGTCGAGGCCGGCGCGCAACCCGTGCAGCGCCCGCCGTCGTGGGCGGCCGCACATTCACCTGGCCCCGGGGAGACAGGGCGGCCTTTTCTAAAAATAATCTTCGTTGGTGATAGATTCACGGTCCTCGGACGAAAGGATGACGATGACCGTGATGGAGCAGGCCGCCCAGGCGATGCGCGCACTGGCCCTCGACGAGGGCCTCAAGGACCGGGTCGCCGCGGATCCCGCACTGCGCGCGCTGGCCTGGCGGGTGGCCGAACGGTATGTCGGCGGCCGGACCATTCCCGAGGCGCTCGCGCGGGCCGCACTGCTCAACGCGGAAGGCGAGTCCATCTCCCTCGACTACATGGGCGAGAGCTGCCGGGACGCCGATCTGGCCGCGGCCGAGACCGAGGTGTTCCTGGACCTGTCACGGCAGGCCGCAGCCCGCGGGACGAACTGCTCGGTGTCCCTCGACCTCTCGCACATCGGCTCCGTGGTGGACCGGCAGCTGGGGCTGGCCAACGCCACCCGGCTGGCCGAGGCCACCGCCGCCGCGGGACAAGAGATGATGATCTCGATGGAGGGGTCCGGCCGTACGGACCTCATCCTGTGGACCCACGAACGCCTCTGCGAGCGTTTCGACCACGTCGGTGTCACCA
The DNA here is from genome assembly GCF_039542035.1 of Actinoallomurus liliacearum. NCBI lineage: Bacteria > Bacillati > Actinomycetota > Actinomycetes > Streptosporangiales > Thermomonosporaceae > Actinoallomurus > Actinoallomurus liliacearum. Next base: position 10,235 of record NZ_BAABHJ010000026.1, on the reverse strand, counting down.
TCCAGGCCCGTCTGCACCGGACGGCCGAGGACCTGCCCCGCCTGCTTCAGCGCCCTGGCCGCATCCGTCTGGTGAAGGGCTCCTACCTCGAAGCCGAGACCGTCGCCCTCCCCCGCGACAGCCGTGAGCTGCGGGCGGCCTACCTCGCGTACGCGACCCGCCTGCTGGACGGCGGCCACCTCTGCTCGATCGCCACCCACGACCTCGACCTCCTCGACGAGTTGCAGCCGCGCATGCGGCGGGACTCCGGCGCGTACGAGGTCGAGATCCTGCTGGGACTCGGCGCCGATCGGCTGCGGACGATGCGGGACCGCGGGCATCCGGTCAGGGAGTACATCGTGTTCGGCACCCAGTGGTGGCTGTACGTCTGCAGCCGCGTCGGCGAGGACCCGACCCGGCTGCTCCAGGCTCTGGTGGACGCCACCCGGGACGGCGGTCATTCCTGATCGCCGCCGCGCGTCGTCAGCCCGGGGAGACGAAGCCGGACTCGTACGCCGTGATGACCGCCTGGGTGCGGTCCCGTGCCCCGAGTTTCGCCAGTACGGAACTCACGTGCGATTTGACGGTCTCGGTCCCCACCACGAGGCGGTCGGCGATCTCCGCGTTCGACAGGCCGCGTGTCATGAGACGCAGCACCTCCTCTTCCCGCTGGGTCAGCGCGGCACGCTCCATGGCCGCCCGGGCCTCGGCGTTGCCGTAGTCCTCGCCGTACGAGGCGGCCAACTGCCGGACCGCCGCCGGGAACAGCAACGAGTCGCCTTCGGCCACGAGTCGCATGGCGTGCACGATCTCCGCCGGCCGGGCCCGTTTGAGCAGGAATCCGTCGGCGCCCGCACGCAGCGCCCCGTACACGCACTCGTCGTTCTCGAACGTCGTCACCACGACGATCTTCGGCGGATCCGGCACCGTGCGCAGCACCGCCCGCGTGGCCTCGATGCCGTCCATCAGCGGCATCCGTACGTCCATGGCCACGACGTCGGGGCGCAGTCGGCGTACCAGCGGGATCACGGCCGCGCCGTCGGCCGCCTCGCCCACCACCTCGATGTCCGGCTGGGCCTCCAGTACGGCGCGCAGACCCGCCCGTACCAGCGGCTCGTCGTCGACCAGGAGGATCGTGAGCGGCATCCGGTCAGCCTAGATCAGCGCAGGGGCAGGTCGACGCGCAGCAGCCAGTCGCAGCCGTCCTCGCCCGCGCGGGCCTCGCCACCGAGGAACGCGGCGCGCTCCCGTACCCCCCGCAGCCCGCTCCCGCCGCCGGTGCCGGATACCGCGACCGCCGCGGGCAGGGGATTGCGCACCTCGAGTCGCAGCCGCGTCTCGTCCACGGAGATGCGGACCCGGATCGGCACGGGACCCGCGTGCCGCAGCACGTTGGTGAGGGCCTCCTGAAGGATCCGGTAACCCTCGCGGGACACCGGGGCCGGCACCCGGTCCAGCGGCCCGCTCACCTCGGCGTCGACCTGTGCGCCGGAAGCCCGAGCGGAGTCCAGCAGCCGGCCCGCCTCACCGAGGGCGGGCCGGGCGGCGGCCGACCGCGCCGTGTCGCGCAACACCATCAGGACCCGTTCCAGGTCCTCCAACGCGGCCCGGCCGGTCTCCTCGATGGTCTCCAGCGCCCGGTCCGTGAAGTCCGGATCGGCGGACGCGCGGGCGGCACCCGCCTGCACTACCGCGAGAGTCAGGGCGTGGCCGAGGGAGTCGTGCAACTCCCTGGCGATGCGGTTGCGCTCCAGCAGCCGCTCGGTGCGCTCTTCCAACGCGGCCAGCCGCTCCTTCGCGGACGGTCCGAGCAGCCGGCGGGCGGCCTTCGCCATGAGGGCGCCCGCGCCGACCACCACCGCGGCCAGCGCGAGCACGGGAACCGGGATCAGCAGGGCGTACGCCCAGCCCGTACCGGAGATTCGCACCAGTGAGTCGGCCACGCCGGGATCTCCGGCGGCCGCCCCGGCGAACGACAGGGAGAGCGCCATCAACTGCTCCGTCGCCACCGCGACGGCGAGCCCCGCCTCCAGCCGCAGCACCAGCCAGGCGCCGGTTCTGGCCCGGTGGCTCCATGAAGCGGACGGCACGGCGGAGATTCCCGGATCCTCCTTGCCCCCCACCCGCGCGTGCGAGCCGGGGAACAGCATCAGCCGCGCCTGCAACCCCTCTGCCCGGCGCATCCCGGGCACCATCGCCGCGGTCAGGACCAGGGGAATCGGCAGGACGGTGATGAGCACCCAGTCGGACGGCGTCGGGCTGATCAGTCCGGGATAGGCCATGGCGCAGCCGAACGGCACGATCGATCCCACGAGCAGGTGCAGCCAGCGGGTGTACGTGACCGCACGCGTCAGCGGCGACAGGAGGCCTGGCATGCGGTCATCGTGGCAGAGAGGGAACACCGGGTCTCCCCCCGTACGGGGGAGACGGACTCCTCCGACGGGGGGCGCTGGGGCCCGGTCCGTACGACGACGCTGAGGCCATGATCGGCATCGACCTCGAAGACCTCACGAAGGAGTACGGCGGCACCCGGGCCGTCGACCGGCTGACGTTGAGCGTCGAGCCGGGCCGGGTCACCGGGTTCCTCGGGCCCAACGGCGCCGGGAAGTCCACCACCATGCGCCTCGTCCTCGGCCTCGACCGCCCCACCGCCGGAACCGCGACGGTCGGCGGCCGGCCGTACGCGGCCCTTCGGGAGCCCCTGCGCACCGTGGGCGCCCTGCTGGACCCGCAGGCCGCCCACGGTTCCCGTACCGCCCTGGACCATCTGCGGTTCCTCGCGGTCAGCAATCGGATCCCGGACCGCCGCGTGGACGAGGTCCTGCGGGACACCGGTCTGGCCACGGCGGCACGCCGCCGCGTCAGGACCTTCTCGCTCGGCATGCGTCAGCGCCTCGGCATCGCCGCCGCGCTGCTCGGCGACCCGGCCGTCCTCCTGCTGGACGAGCCGGCCAACGGCCTGGACCCGGAAGGCATCGTCTGGATCCGCGAGTTGCTGCGCCGGCTCGCCCGCGAGGGCCGCACGGTCCTGGTCTCCAGCCACCTGATGAACGAGACCGCGACGTTCGCCGACCACCTCGTCGTCCTCGGCCGGGGCCGGCTCCTCACCGATCTCCCCATGCGGGACTTCATCGAACGGCACAGTGACGCGCGCGTACGCGTACGATCCGGCGACCCTGCCCGGCTGCGAGCCGCGCTGCTGACCGGCGGATACGCGGTCACCGGAGGTGATGACGGCCGGTTGGTCGTCGAAGGCGCCGAAGCCGCGCAGGTCGGAGCCATCGCCGCCCGCGAGGGCATCGCCATTCTCGAGCTCGCCGACGAACGCGCGTCCCTCGAGCAGGCGTATCTCGCTCTCACCGCGGCGGAGACGGAATTCGCCGCCGCCGCTCCGAAGGGAGCCTGACCATGAGGGAGCTCTCCGCCGCCGCTCCGAAAGGGGCCTGACCGTGCCGGAGCTCTCCGCCGCCACCGTCTCTCCGACCGTCCCCCAGGGAGTCTGACCATGCCCGTCACAGCGGTACTCCGCTCCGAGTGGATCAAGATCCGGTCGGTCCGGGCGAGCTTCGGCTCGCTCATCGCGGTCTTCGCCGCGACCCTCGCCATCACTCTGCTCGTCTTCGCCACCGTCGGCCGAGCCGAGGCGGACAACGGCGGGGACCCCGTCTTCGGCGCCTTCTACGCGATCAACTTCGCGCAGATCGCGGCCATCGCCTTCGGGGCCACCGCGGTGTCCTCCGAGTACGCCGGCGGCGCCCTGCGGGTCTCGCTGTCCGCCGTGCCGCGCCGGAACCTGTTCTACGCCGCCAAGACGGCGGTTCTGGCCGGCTCCGCCCTCGTCGTGGGGCTCGCCGCCTCCTTCGCCACCTTCTTCACCGGGCAGGCGTTCCTGGGGAGGTACGCCATCGGCCTGGGCGAACCGGGCGCGCTGCGGGCCTGCCTCGGCGCCGGGATCTACCTCGCCCTGATGGCCTTGTTCGCCGCGGGGCTCACCTTCCTGCTGCGCAGCGCCGTTGCGGTGCTGAGCCTGCTCATCCCGTTCATCCTGATCGTGTCCTTCGTCGTCGGGGACATCGCCGGCGGAGCCGCCGCCTACCTGCCGGACCGGGCCGGGCAACAGGTACTGCGCCAGGACACCACGGGAGGCCCCGGCCCCTGGACGGGGCTCGGGGTGACCGCGCTGTGGGCGGCGGCCGCGCTGCTGGCCGGTTGGCAGGCGGTGCGCCGCCGCGACGCCTGACGCCCCGGTCCACATCTGGGCAAGGCCTCGGCGCACCGCTTGAGGGGCGCGACGGGCCGGGCGGCGGCCGCGTCGAAACTGATCAGCGGGTCCACTCCGGGTCGCGGCCGAGGTGGCGCAGCAGCGCGGCGGTGGCGTCGTCGGCCGGTCGCGGGTCGAGGGCGGGCGCGTAGGCGAAGCCGCGGAGCGGCTCGGCGATGGCCGTGGCCACCGGCAGGAGGCGCTCGGCCAGTTCGGCGGGGAGCGGCGACGGACGGCCGGTGGCGACCGCGATGTCCCAGGCGTGCACGGCGGCGTCCAGCGCGGCGGCGCCGACGGCGAACTCGGCCGTCATCGGCCCCTGCGGCAGCGGCGTGGGAACGGCCTGCGCGTCCGTCGGCACGGTGGCGAAGGCCCGTGCCGAAACGCCCACGGCGCTCTCGAGCAGGTCCTTGGGGTCGCCGGGCGCGTCGACCGAGGGGTCGAACGGGTTCTCCTCGGGCCCGCCGTCACCGGTGATCGCGGCGGCGTAGGCGCGCTGGTCACCGGCGGCGTGCCGCAGCACCTGCGCGACGTTCCACTGCTCGCACGGGGTCTTCGCCGCCCAGTCCGCGTCGCCGAGCTCGGCGGTGGATGCGCGCAGCGCGGTGTGGGCCTGCTCGAGAAGCGACCAGGACGTGGCGGTCATGCGAACCTCCGGAAGTACTAGAACAGAACGGATCGTTCCGTTCAAACTTTAGCGGAACGGATCATTCCGTTCAAGCTAGAATCCCGGTCATGGAGACCAGGACATCCGGCGGGAGAGGACGGGCGGCCGAGGCCGCCCGCAACGACCGCGCGATCCTCGACGCGGCACGAGCGGTTTTCATCCGCGACCCCGAGGCGCCGATCGCGGCGGTGGCCGAGGAGGCAGGGGTCGGCGTCGGCGCCCTCTACCGGCGCTACGCCGGCAAGGAGGAACTGCTGCGGACGCTCTGCGAGGACGGCCTGCGGCGCTTCACGGCCATCGCGGAGTCCGCGCTGGCCCGGCAAGACGCTCCGTGGGAGGCGTTCGAGACATTCGTGCGCGGCGTCATCGACTCGGACGTGCACTCTCTCACCGTGCACCTGGCCGGCACGTTCGCCCCCACTCCGGAGCTGCGGACGCTGGCCGCGCAGGCGTCCGCGCTGGCCGCGCGGATCCTCGACCGCGCGAAGACCGCCGGCGCGCTACGGCCGGACGTGGCCGCCAACGACCTGCCGATGATCTTCGATCAGATCACCGCGATCCGTCTCGGCGACGCCGAGCGCACCGCGGCGCTGCGTCACCGCTACCTGACGCCGCTGCTGGACGCGCTGCGCGCCGGCGCGCCGACCCGGCCGCTGCCCGCGTCCCCGCCGAGCGACGAGGAGGTCGGAGAACGGTGGCGGCCCCCGGAGCCGGCACGCTCCTCGCGGAACCGCCCCCGTCGGTGACTCTCCGTTTCCCAAGGACGACCGGCGAGCGGCGTACGCCGGCACGGTCCAGGACATCGAGCCTGGTCAGCGGCGATCTCTTCGGCGGATGAGGACGCCGCCAAGGAGCTTGAACCGGTCACAACGGGTAGGGGCGACGAACGGAGACACGACCCGAGGAGGCCGTCGCCATGACGGACGTATCCAGCATGGGCCCCGAGCCGGGAGACGGTCGCGAGGTCCTCACCAACCGGCAGGGGCACCCGGTCTACGACAACCAGAATCAGCGGACGGTCGGCGCCCGCGGCCCGGCGACGCTGGAGAACTACCAGTTCCTGGAGAAGATCAGCCACTTCGACCGCGAGCGGATCCCCGAACGCGTCGTGCACGCCCGCGGGACCACCGCGTTCGGGTACTTCGAGGCGTACGGCCGGATCGGCGACGAGCCGATCGGCGCCCTCACCCGCGCGAAGCTCTTCCAGGAGGCCGGCAAGCGCACGCCGGTGGCGGTGCGGTTCTCCACCGTGATCGGCGGCCGGGACTCCTCCGACCACGCGCTGAAGCCGGTCGACCGGTGCGTCCGCGACAATGCTCTCCGGGGTCTGCTCTTCGGCACCGGGGTCCTCGACGGGCTCGACTTCAGCGACGACAAGATGCTGGTCGGCCGCACGTTCTCCTACAGCGACACGCAGCGCTACCGGGTGGGCCCGAACTACCTGCAACTGCCCGTCAACCAGCCGAAGCACGGCCGGGTCCGCACCAACCAGCGCGACGGCCTGATGACCTACCGCGTCGACCAGGGCGGCGAGAACCCGCACGTCAACTACGAGCCGTCGATCACGGGCGGGCTGCGCGAGGCGCGGTATCCGACCCATGACGAGCAGGGGCCGACGATCACCGGCCGGGTCACCCGCAAGCGGATCCCACGGACCAACGACTACGCGCAGGCGGGCCGGCGTTACCTGCTCATGCACGATTGGGAGCGGGACGACCTGGTGCACAACCTGGTCACGATGCTGTCCCAGTGCGAGCGTCCCATCCAGGAGCGGATGGTCTGGCACTTCCTGCTCGCCGAGGACGACCTGGGCCTGCGCGTCGGTGAGGGGCTCGGCATCGGCCCGGACGACGTCGCGCACCTGGAGCCGCCGGCGAGCCAGGACCTCACCGAGGAGGACCGGGCGCGGCTCGAGAAGCTGGGCCACAACGGACCGAGGGACGTCAACGGCCCGCGGATGACCCACTGCGTCCCGGACGACCGCGCCACCAAGGTGGGCTGAAAGCGCACGAAGATCATTGGTGATCGGTGCGTGAGAGGACGCACTGATCACCAGATATCAGCTCTGGCATTTCGTCACATAAAGCGACATAACGCTGTGTTACTGATTCGTTACGTAGATCGGTGACCCGATCGAGAGACAGGGCCGTCCCAATAACAGCGACGCTCGGCGGAAGCGCGCTGTCGATCACGGGGAGGGTCACCGATGGACGCTGGTCGTCAGCCCGAACACAGATCCACCGAATCGCCTCCCGCCATTCGCTGGTCCGAGGAGAGATTGCCGACGCCCACCTTCCGGTCCATTCCGTACGAGATTCGGCGCACCGCGCTGTTCCTCCTCTTCGTGGCACTCGGCGGTGCGCTCCTGGTCGCCGTCTCACTCGCCCACCCCTGGACCGGAGACGCCGCGCCGTCGGCGAATCCCGGAGGAGCCTTTCCCGAGGATTCGGGCACTTCCGTCGCGAGCGGCGTCCCTCAGTTCACACCGCCACCGGACAGCCCGTCGAGCCCGTCGAGCACGGATGGCGCGTCGAGCGCGGGCCCCGACGACGGGCGATCGCAGGCGACGGCACTGCAGACTCTCCTCGATCAAGGCGCACCAGACCGGAAGGCGGTCGTGGCCGCCGTACAGGACGTCCAGTCGTGTGGCACCGGCGCCGGCCTGGACGCCGACATCTCGGCCCTCACGCAGGCGGCGGCGAACCGGTCGAACCTCGCGGACCAGGCGGGCCGGGCACAGGTCGACGCGCTCGAGAACGGTTCCCAGGCCGCACAGGACCTGGCGACGGCGTTCCAGAAGTCGGCCCTCGCCGACCGGGCCTTCGCCGCCTGGGCCACCGACCTGAAGAGCGGTAGGTGCACCGCCGGATCGGCCACGCGAAACCAGCACTACAAGGACGCCGAGTCCGCCAGCGAAGAGGCCGGGAAGGCCAAGGACGGTTTCGTCGCCGCCTGGAGCTCGATCGCGGGTGAGTACGGCCTCCAACCCGTGACCACGGACGACTTCTGAAATCCCGGCTCTCTCGACCTCAGAGGACATCGACATGAGCGGTATGCACGCGGCCACCCATCGACGATCCGGTGACCCCCAGCCGGTCCCTCCGTCCGCCGGCCGGCCGAACGCCCGCACCACGGTCACGCGTCTGCTCTGCGTGGGAGCACACGTGGATCCGGCCTTCGCGAACGCGGTCGTCAAAGAGTGCATCGGTGAGGTCGCCGACACGGACCGATTCGTCGCTCCCTCGTATGGATACGACGTTCTTCCCGTTCTGGGACACGCACTGATCGCACGGAATCGCCGGCGCTACCGGCGGACGGCGATCCTCATCAGCCCGTTCGTCCCGGTACTGCTCTCGTTCCTCGGCATGACGGCCACGATCATCGGGATCGCCCTCTGGCTCTGGGCCACCTGGGCGGCGGTCTTCCTGGAGCGCCTGATCACACTGCACACCCTTGTCGCGCACCTGGTGGTTCCCGCGCCGGAGGGAGGACGGCACGGCTTCGACGGGCGCATCCCCGACCACGCCGCGCTCACCCAGATCGAGTGCGACCGGATCAACAGGGAGCAGGACGGCAGTTCGGGGCTGGTCTACTACAGCGGCTACCGGCCGTTCGTCGGCGCGGGAACGTGGCAGACATCGTCCGCCTTCCCGATCCTTCTGAACCGCGCGAACGACGGCATCCTCCCGCCGATGGACGACCGTCGGAGCCCCGGGCGCGCGGAGGTGGCCCCCTTCACCACGGCAGAGATCATGGGCTACATCCAGCGAAGGCTCACCGCCGTGCTCCAGGCCGAAGAATGGGAGGGACAGCGGATCGAAGAGCTGGAGATAGCGCGTCGCTGGTATCGCACCGCGATCGGGCGCGTCCGGCCCGTTTCTCCGAAGGACGCGCCTCTCCCCACGGAGCAGGGCGTCGAGCACTATGACGCGGCGCGCGAATACCTGTGCGTCCGCGTCGGCTCCTGGGATCAGGAGGTGGTGGCGTCGGTGTTCGTCAACCTCGACGTCCGAGGCCGCACCCTCTACACCGAGACGCACAGGTACGAGCTGCGCCCGATCAAGGCGGCCTACCACGAGGTGGACCGCCTGCCCACGGCGATCTCCCCGAGTGACGTCCGCCTCGTCGCTGCCAAGGCGGTGGTACAGATGGCCGGGGAGGCGATCGGCGCGGCCGTCACCATCTGCACCTTCCCCTACCACTTGCTCCTGCGGGCGCTGAGCAGGAACCGGCCGGTCTCCCCTCGCGATCAGAACGAATTCGGTGCCGAGTTCCCCGCCCGCCGAGCCGACGTCCTCGACTATGGAGCACGACGCAGCGTACGAGAGATCGGCCAGGCTCCCGGCGCTCATCATTTCTTCCAGGACATGGACGTCAAGAAGTACGGGGACATCGTCCAGAAGCGCGTGTCCGAGCTGGTCATCGATTTCCTCGAAGAGAGGAATCTCGACACCGGTGAATACCGCGCCCGGCAGGCGACCATCCTGAACCAGGGAATCATTCAGACCGGCAGCGGGAGAATCGTCAATACCGGCCGGCTCGCCGTGGGCGAGAACGCATCGGCCTAACGCCGATTTCCGCGAGATGGAGGGATCGATATGACCGATGCGACGAACAACTTCGGGATCGCCCAGTCGGGCGACGGTCAGATCATCAACCTGGGGGCGATGGCCGTCGGCCGTGGTGCCCGGGTCACCCAGCACCAGGCAGCAACCGCGCAGGCCCTGCACGAACTGCAGACCTTGCACGCGCTCCTGAACGAGCAGGCGACGCGGCTCCCGGAGGCGTCTCGCGCCGACGCGGAGACGGCTCTGTCCGAGGTGGCCGACGAGCTCGAGAGGACGGAACCCGACCGGACTCGGCTCGCCGCCGCCCTGTCCCGCCTCACCGGCCTCGTCAAGGCGGTCGCTCCGCTCGCCGAGACGGCCGAGTCGCTCCGGCAGACGATCGAAAAGATCGCTCTTTCCTGAAGATCCCTGGCGATCGGTGCGCCCTCGTGCGCACCGATCGCCAGGGATCAGCATGCCTGCCGGCTCAGCCGGCTGAGCCGGCCGACCGCGTCGCGGCTGCGGCGTCACACGGTGGCGAAGGCGAGCCCCGCGCCGACGGCGACGATGACCGCCAGGACGACGATGACCGTCACCGTGGCCAGCGGTTTCTTGCGATGCGGCACGTACACGGCCGTGGGCTTCCTCGGCTCCGGCGCCGCGACGGACGACGACGACGTCGGCGGGCGGCTCGGTGCCGTCCGCGGTGGCGGGGCCGCCGGACGCGGCCCCGCCGGCCGGACGGCGACCGGGACCACCGGCGCGGGCGACGCGGCCGGAG
>NZ_BAABHJ010000025.1:0-6572 GCF_039542035.1 Actinoallomurus liliacearum | reverse complement strand
GACCACCGGCATGAACAGGCACAAGGGCCCCGGCCATCTCCGCCGACACCTCGGGAGCGACAGGCTCGGCCTTCACCACCGATACCTCAGGGGCGACGGGCTCGGTCCGCGCGGCCAGTTGGGAACGCTGGTCGCGCGTGAGGTCCGCGCCGCGTAGGCCGCCGCTCAGGATGGCCTGGCTTCGTTGCGCGGTCGTCAGGTCGATCCCGGCGCGTTCGAGGTCGGCGAGGGGAACCTGCTGGTCTTCGTCGATGAGGGGCGCGGAGGTGGGCGGGTCCTCGTCCGTCAGACCCGTGAGCCGGCCGTCCGGCGACTTGAGGGCATCGCCCGGCTCGTCGGGGGACGTGGTCGTCGGCCGCAGGGCCTGACGCGCGTTCTGGGGGTACCGGCTGATCGTTCCGTCGGCGTCGCGGATGAGCAGTTCGACCGGTACGCCGGTCTGAGCGGTGATCCGGTCCGCCGCCACGGAGGCCGACGCCAGGTGGCCGGCGGAGGTCCACAGCCGCAGGGTCCGGCCGCGGAGCGCGGTCATGCCTCCCGCCCGGTCGATGACCTCGGCGGTGGCCTCGGGAGGAAGAGTGCCGTTCTCGGCCCACTGGGCCGGTAGCTCGGCGTCGCCCAGTGGCGGTCGTTCCAGGTCCAGGCCGAGGTCGGTGATCAGTCGCCGGACCACCGCGGCCGGGAGCATGCCGATGAGACCGTCGGGGACGTCCAGGACGACGTGGTGCCCGTGCGGGCCGCTGACGTGGAACCGGGCGTCGAAGGTGTAGTAGTCGTAGTCGTCGTCGCGCTGCCGGTTGGACTCGACGTAGTCGCCGGCCGAGTTCTTGTGCGTACGAGCGGTCCGGTTGTCCTTGCCGGAGGACATCCCGGGGTCGAACAGGGGCTGGTCGGCGTGCTCCTCCAGCGGCCGGGCGAACGCGTGGCCGAGGTCGAACTCGCCGTCCACGCTCCACCCCCGTTCGACTTCGTGTTCCCGCGCGGGTTCCTGGGAGTGCTCGGGGAAGTTGAGCCCGATGAAACCGCCCCGGGTCAGCCATCGTCCCCGGGTGGGCACCAGCTGCACGGTGAGGTACTCGCCGCCGACCAGCGGGATGCGGTAGGTGCCGCGCAGCAGCTTGTCGATGTTGGCGGAGGCGTCGCGTTCGTCCAGTGCGATGTCGCCGGTCAGGCCGTCCTGGTGGGTCGGGTCGAACTCATCGACCGCCGGTGCGACACCGCGCGCCACCTCCGCGCCGTCGATCCGGCGCCGGGGCGTCGCGGCGGCCGGCGCCCAGCGGGCCAGGTGCTCGATTCCGGGCGTCGCCATGGCGTGCATGTGCTCGGCGAGCGAGATGGCCAGTGCCGTTGGAGCCGGCGGCCGCGTGCGCGTGATCATCGGCCGTACCGGGACCGACGCCGACGCCACGGCCTCACCGGCCGCGGTCGCGGCAGGTCTCGGGCCGGCCGCGGTCAGGTGGGTGGGCACGAGGACCTTGGCCCGGCCGGTCACCTCCCCGGTGGCGGCCGCCGGGACGGTGGCGGGGAACAGGCGCCGCCACATCCGCCGGCTCTCGCCCAGGGAGAGGATGTCCACGAGCGTGGGCACGGCCTTCGCCACCTGCGCGGCCCGCCGGGCGAACTCGCTCGGCGAGTACCGGTGGAACACCTCGACGCGGAACCGGGCGCCGTGCTGGAACTCTTGCGAGGTGTCCTTGGCCGTGGCGCGCCGGACGTCACGCGCGGTGGATTCGACGCCGACCTTGAGCCCGTGTCTGCGCTCGTACTTGACGCTCGCGCCGCCGGCCGGTCGCAGGCCCACCGGCGCGGTCGCCCACCGGCCGTGGAAGTAGCCGCCGCCGCGCCAGGCGTGGCCGCGGCTCCGGTGCTCGCCGAACTGGACGAACGCCTGCCCACCGGTCGTCACCTTCACGTCGGGCCTGGGCCGCCGGTAGGTGACCGAGTCCTCGATGGCGGTCACGCGGATACCGGTGTGCAGGGTGCCGCCCGTGCGGGCGGGCATCTTCAGGTAGTCCCAGACACGGCCCTCCCCCCACGTCTTCGCGGGGGTGGTGAGGACGCGGTGGATCCCGCCTCGGCGCGCGACCTTGTACTGGCCGCGGATCGCCTCCTCGTCGAAGGCCGTCTCGATCGCGCCGAGCATGTCCGGATCCAGGTCACCGCCGAGCAAGGCCTCGATCGTGTCGACGACGTCGGCCGCGTCGACGTCCTCGATGTGCGCGGCGGCCAGGGCCAGGTCGTCATTGAGGTAGCGACGTTCGCCCTGTGCGGACGGCAGGTCCTCCCGGGCCGGCACGGGCAGGCCGTGGTCGGCGGCGCGGACGTACGGGGCCAGGAGCTCGACCCCACGGGCGATCTTCACGTGCCGTTCGACGCGGTAGGAGACCCGGGTCCCCCTGCCCCGGAAGAAGGCGCGGCGCAGCTTGCGCGACCCGCTCACGTGACGCCAGCGCCGGTACTGGATGGTGTAGACGGGATCGGCGCCGACCTGTTCGCTGTCGCCCGAGTAGGTGCCCAGGTTCAGATCCAGCGCGCCGCCCATGTCGGTCACGCTGCGGCTCGGGAAGGACACATCGCCGCCGCCCATGACGCCGCCCGAGATCTGGTTGCCCACCTTCTGGCTGGTCGTCTGGTGGCCTTCGCCCTCGTTGTGGCTCTCCGCGGACGGCAGGCCGAGCCGCACCACACCGCCCGGCCCGGCGGAACCGTCGAGACCGTAACCGGTGGCCCTCTCCTCACCGAACCGGAGATCGGCCTCGGTGTACTGCTCCAAGGCGGCGCCCTTGACCGTCTGCTCGTGGCGGACGTTGAAGGTCCGCATCCGGATCCGGAGCTCCTGCCGCCATCCGCCGGCGGTCGAGGGCAGCGGAATCCGCAGGCCACGGCGGCTCAGCAGGCGCCGGGCGTTGGACTCCAGGAACGTGTGCGTGCCGGTGCGCAGGATCCGCTCCGCCGCGCCGTATCGCCGACCGGACGGCACGAGCGCGGCGAGCACCTGCTTGAACGCGTCGGCCTGGGGCCTGGGCCCCGGCGTCCTGTTGTGCGCGGCCACCAGCTCGGCCATGTGCGCCGAGATCTCGCTGACGCCGGTCAGGTTGACCTGGATGCCGGTCAGGCCCTCCCTGGTGAGGTCGAACTCCTCGCCCGTGACCTTCCCGAGCGGGGCGGCCAGCCGCCGGAGACCCTCCTCGTCCATCGGTCCGGTCTTCACCGTGACCTCGCCGTACGCCAGGATCTCGTCGGCGGGGAGCGGCTTGGCGGGCAGGTGCGCGTCGGAGACGGTGACGGCGGTCCAGTACTCGTCGCCGGACTGCTCCCATACCCGGGCCGCGACCAGGTCTCCGGACTTACGGCTCGTCGTGACCGCCGTCGTGTAGGCGGTCTCGTATTCAAAACGGGTGACGTTCCCGTTCGTCCGCTCGCGGCGGTACTCCTTGACCCCCGTGCTGTTACCGATCTTGTGGTGCCGGGCGCGCTCGGCCTTCAGTTCGAGCAGGTGCAGGTCCAGGCTGAACAGCCGGGCCAGTTTGACCCGGAAGCTGAGCTTGAACCCGGCGCCGATGGTGCGGCCCTTCTTGTCCTCGGTGTCCAGCCCCGCGACGTTCTTGCGCTGGGTGTCCAGGCTGACGTTGACCTCGGCCACCGGATCCCGGCGCAGCGCCCGCAGCTCGGTGTAGAGCACGGCGGTGAACACGTACCCGCCGATCGTCACCTCGTGGCTGATGTCGCCGTCGATGCCGTCCGCCACCGTGCCGCGGGCGCCGGGCACGCCGAACTTCATGGCCAGCGCCCGCGCCAGATGCTGACGCAGGGCGGCGGACATCTTGCCCACGACGCCGGCCGCACGCATCTGCCGCGCGAGCTCGTCCGCCAGTTCGCGGTAAACCTTCTCCCGGCCCGGCATCTCCCGCACGATGCCCCGGCCCAGGCCGGTACGGGTGGCCAGCGCGAGCGGCTCACGGGGATGCACCACATGACGCCAGGTCCGCAGCGGACCATGGACCTGACCGCGCTCATCGATGACGAACCGCTTCTCGCCGGCCTTCTCTCCGCCTGCCTGCTCCTGGACTCGCCTGCCGTCGGCGGCCACCACCTGGATCCGCGGCTCCGCCATCAGCGCGTCGACGGCGTCGTGCAGAGCCCGGTCCTCGCCCGGCTCCTCCAGCCGGGTCCGCAGCGCCTCGGTCAACTGGACCTGCGGTGTCCCCCCTGAGGCCAGGAAGTCGGTGACGGCCGTCAGCCCCGCCGCGCGCAGCGGCGCCAGCAGATCCTCGTACCACGGCGGCGGTGCCTCCGCCGTCATCGGTTCCCTGGCCGGATTGGGGGCGTACCAGCGCGGCTCCCGCTCACCCTCGCGCACGTCCATGAGGAGGGCGCCGACCACCCGGGCGTCCTCGTCCAGCACGTACCGCCACATCGGGCCGCCGGAGCCGCCGGAGTCCTCACCGGAGACGAGGATCGCGTGCTCGTCCGCCGGCAGCACCCAGGTGATGCCGGGGTGCGCGTACAGGGCCCGCCAGTCGTCCTCCGCGACCAGCCAATGGGGGACGAGCGCGTCGTACAGCGAAGGAGGAAGGACGATCTCGATCGGCCCTCGGGAGGCCAGCGCGAGGAGGTCGCCGACGTCCCGCACCCCGCCGTCGAAGAAGGGCGCGGGCGGGCCTCCGTCCGTGAACCGCGACCTCAGCCACCGTGCGAAGTCGGCCCAGGACGACACCGAGCGCCCTGCCGCGGGCTCCGGCACGGCGGACGTCCCACCGGCGACCGTCTCCGCCTCCTGCACTTCGGCGGGCACCTCCGACCGGGCCGGCGCATCCTCGGCGGGCACCTCCGTCTCCGTCGGCGGCCCCTCGTCGAGCGCCTCCGACCTGGCGGGTACTTCGAGGTCCTCCGGCTTCGCCGATTCCTTCGGCTCCTCCGCGGGGATGAGTCCGGAGCCGGTGAGCACTCCGCCGAGAGCATCGCGCTCGAACTCCTTGGCGTGCGCGAGACCGATGCCCAGCTCGCCGACGAGCGGGAGAGTGAACGGGACGTCGCCGTGGTCGGATTTGACCGAGACCGTCACCACGAACTCGGTCTGATAGCGGACCAGCCGGTCCTTGCGCATGGTGGCGTTCTTGACCTGGCCTCCGGCGGTCAGGGTGCGCCCGTACTCGCGCGAGGATCCCAGCTTCGGCAGATCGACACTGGGCGTGGCCAGATGGGAGCCGAGCTCGATGCCGAAGGCGACGCCCGGCGTAGCGCTCGCCCCGGAGCTGTGCTTCTCACCGTCGCCGATCCGCACCGTGTCCGCGATGTCGTTACGGAGCAGGACCTCCTCGGTGGTGGTCGTCACGTAACGCACGGTGTGCGGCCGGCCGCTGACCTCCAGATGTCCCTGGAACGTGGACAGGGCGGACAGCCTCTTGGCGATCAGGCCCGTCACCCAGCTCCCGGTCAGCCACCACTGGCTGCGGTCCTTGAACGTCTTCTCGTTGACGTACTCCTCGGCGATGTCCTGCACGATCTCATCGACGTCCTTCGCAGGGAGCCCGAGATGATCGAGAACGCTCCGCAGCCCCGTGAGCAGCGTTTCGGGCACGATCGCGGTGACCGCGTGATCGAGGCCGTCCAGCACCGCCGGGTCCACGACCCGCACGACCGGGTGCCCGCCGTCACCGGGCCGCACCGTGAGGGCCGCGGCCTCGGCGGCGGACGAGTAGACCGTGGGGAACGCCAGTCGCGCCCTGCCCGGGAGCAGGAGATCCGGACGCTCGACCCGGTTGACGGTGGCCCGCACCCGGATCCGCGCCGCGTGACTGTGGGTGGCGTTGGCGATGACCCGGTTCCCCGACTGGACCTCCATCAGGATGGTGTGCCAGGAACCGCTGCCGCGCTCCGTCCCGGCCTTGAACACCGGTGAGACGTGCGACAGCCCTGCCTGCAGCCCCACCGAGAGGAACAGGATCGGCTCGACCTGCGCGCTCCTCCCGCTCAGGGCTTGGCGCGCGACCTCCTCGGCGTATGTGGTGTCGCCGTACTTGCTGAAGTACGTCTGATGGCCCGGATCGGTGCCCGCGTCCTCCGGCGGCGCGAACTCCGTCTGCTCCACCGAGAACGACAGTTTGACCCGTACGTCGTTCTTGGTGATCAACTTGCCGTGGAGCAGCAGCCGTTCCCACCTCGTGGGGTCGTCCTCGGCCAGCAGCGCGAGGATCTTCTTGCGGACCGAACGCGCCACGGACGATGACATGCCCGAGGTGACGGCATCGATCCAGCGGGTCACCGACTCGTCGGGCCGGCCGTCCGGCAGCGACCCGTCCACCACCTCGGCGACCGACGACACGGAGCCGTCGCCGAGCCCGCCACGCTCCACGTACCACGGCACGAGCGGTGCCGCGTCCGAGCCTCGCGCCTCCGTATCACCGGAACCTTCCAGCGCCTCCCAGAAGGTCCGGTAAGCGGCGTACAGCTCATCGTCCGCCGGCGTCTGGCCGGTGAGCGCGCCGGACCGCGCATCCTCCGGGGACACCGGTTCCGCGATGCGCTCCGACGCGGGACCGAAGTGGTCTACGCCTCCGTCGGGGCGGTAG
>NZ_BAABHJ010000024.1:0-4284 GCF_039542035.1 Actinoallomurus liliacearum | reverse complement strand
GCGCCCGAGCCGGCCCCGCAGGCCGCTCCGGCGCTCGCGCAGCCCGCCCCGGCCGCCGCCCAGGCTCCCGCGGCACCCGCCGCCCGCCCGGCCGCGCCGGTCCCGGCGGAGGTGTCGCGCCTGCGCGGCACCACCGAGAAGATGTCCCGCACCCGCCAGTCGATCGCCCGGCACATGGTCGAGTCGCTGCAGGTGTCGGCGCAGCTGACCACGGTCGTCGAGGCGGACATCACCAAGATCGCGCGACTGCGCGAGCGCGCCAAGGCCGACTTCCTGGCACGGGAGGGCGTGAAGCTCAGCTTCCTGCCGTTCTTCGCCCAGGCGGCCGTCGAGGCGCTCAAGGTGCACCCGAAGCTCAACGCGGTCATCAACTCCGAGACCAACGAGGTGACCTACCACGACGTCGAGAACCTCGGCATCGCGGTGGACGCCGAGAAGGGCCTCATGGTGCCGGTGATCCACAACGCCGGTCAGCTGAACCTCGCCGGCCTGGCCCAGCGGATCGCGGACCTGGCGGAGCGCACCCGCACCAACCGGGTCAGCCCCGACGAGGTCACGGGCGGCACGTTCACGATCACCAACACCGGCAGCCGTGGCGCGCTGTTCGACACGCCGATCCTCAACCAGCCGCAGGTCGGCATGCTGGGCACCGGCTCGGTCGTCAAGCGTCCGGCGGTCATCGACGACCCGCAGCTCGGCGAGGTCATCGCGGTGCGCTCGATCGTGTACCTCGCGCTGACCTACGACCACCGCCTCGTGGACGGCGCCGACGCCGCGCGGTTCCTCACCACGGTGAAGAACCGCCTGGAGGAGGGCAACTTCGAGGCCGAGCTCGGCCTTTGAGGTCGGTGTCGGCACCGCCTTTCGTTCGGTCCGCTAACTAAGCTGCGATCGTGCAGATCGCCATCACCGGTTCGACCGGACTCATCGGTTCGGCCCTCGTCCGCGCACTGCGCGACGAGGGCCTTACCGTTCTCAGGCTCGTACGCCGCCGGCCCACGGCCGACGACGAGGTTCACTGGGATCCGTTCGGGGAGGTGGACACCGCCTCTCTGGAGGGCGTCGACGCGGTGGTCCACCTGGCCGGGGCGGGCATCGGCGACCGCCGGTGGACCGAGTGCTACAAGCAGGAGATCCGCGACAGCCGCGTCGAGGGCACCCGCACCCTCTGCCGGGCCCTGGCCGCGATGGACGACCGGCCGTCGGTGCTGGTGTCCTCCTCGGCGTCCGGCTATTACGGCGACACCGGCGACCGTACGGTCGATGAGGACAGCCCCTCGGGCGAGGGGTTCCTCGCCGGGCTCTGCCGCGACTGGGAGGCCGCCACCGCGCCCGCCGCCGAGGCCGGGATCCGCGTCGTGATCCCCCGCACGGGTGTCGTCCTGGCGCGCGAGGGCGGCGCGCTCGGCCGGACGCTCCCCCTGTTCCGCGCCGGGCTCGGCGGCCGGCTCGGCAACGGCCGCCAGTGGATGAGCTGGATCTCCCTCGCCGACGCGATCGCGGCGCTGCGCCTTCTCATCGACGGTCCCCTGGAAGGGCCGGTGAACCTCACCGCCCCCGAACCCGTCACCAACGCCGCCTACACGTCCGCCCTGGGCCGCGCCCTGCACCGGCCGACGGTCCTCGCCGCGCCGCCCTTCGCGCTGCGCCTGGCGCTGGGCGGGCTGGCCGACGAGGGCGTCCTCGTGAGCCAGCGCATCCTGCCGGCCCGCCTCACCGCCGCGGGCTTCGGCTTCCGGCATCCGGACCTGTCGAGCGCCCTCGCCGCCCTACTGTCCTGAACGCCGGAGAGAACACCGGGAGGTCGGTCGGGGCCGGTTGGTCCGGGGCGGCATGGTGTCCTCTCTTCCAGGAAGTCGCAACGAACGCGCCACTCCCCCTGCGCCGCCCGCCCCCGGGGCCGTACCGTGACGGGTGGCCGTGGGACGTGGAGTGGAGAGGGCGAGTGATGAGCACCGACGGTAAACCGCACATCGTGGCGATCGGCGGCGGCGGCTTCATCCCCACCGACCGCTACGGGCTGACGCCGAGCCCGCTCCTCCGGTACGCCCTGGACCTCACCGGCCAGGACCGCCCGCGGGTCTGCTTCCTCACGACGGCGCTGGGCGACGCCGCCGACGCGATCGCCCGCTTCTACGCCGCCTTCGCCGGGACGGACGCCGAGGTGAGCCACCTGGCGCTGTTCCCGATGCCGAACCACGAGGACCCCGCGGCGCACCTGCTCGCCCAGGACTTCATCTACGTGTCCGGCGGCAGCGTGGCCAACCTGCTGGCGCTGTGGCGCCTGCACGGCCTCACGGACGCGTTCGCCGAGGCGTGGCGTACGGGCGTCGTCCTGTGCGGGCAGAGCGCCGGAGCGCTGTGCTGGCACGTCGGCGGCACCACCGACTCCTTCGGCCCGCAACTGCGCCCGCTGACCGACGGGCTGGGCCTGCTGCCCTACTCCTGCGGCGTCCACTACGACAGCGACCGGCAGCGCCGGCCGCTGCTGCAGCGTCTCGTCGCCGAGGGCGCGCTGCCCGACGGATACGCCGCCGACGAGGCGGTCGCGCTGCACTACGTCGGCACGGAGTTCGTCCAGGCCGTGTCGTACGTCGAGGGCCAGGGCGCCTATCAGGTCGCCGCCGACGGCTCCGGCGGCGTCAAGGAGACGCGGATCGAGCCTCGGCTGCTGGCGTCCTTCTAGGAGCACGTACGCTGAGGGCCGTGAGCGTCAGCGAAGAATCCACCACCGTCCTCGACGAGCTGCCCGCGAACTCCAGCGAACTGGTCTTCATCCACGCCGGCTTCGGCGAGCGGGCGATCCCGTACGAGGAGGCGTGGGAGCTGCAGCGCCGGCTGCACGAGCGGCGGGTCGCCGACGAGATCCCCGACGTCTGCCTGCTGCTGGAGCACCCGCCGGTCTACACGGCGGGCAAGCGGACGGAGCCGCTGGACCGGCCGATCGGGGACCCGGGCGCGCCGGTGATCGACGTGGACCGCGGCGGGAAGATCACCTGGCACGGCCCCGGGCAGCTCGTCGGGTACCCGATCGTCAAGCTGCGGGAGCCCGTCGACGTCGTCGCGTACGTCCGCACGATCGAGGCGGCGCTGATCGACACGTGCGCCGACCTGGGCCTGGCCACCAAGCGGGTCGAGGGCCGGAGCGGGGTCTGGGTGCCCGGCGTGCCCGACCGCAAGGTCGGCGCGATCGGCATCCGGGTATCCCGTGGCGTCACGATGCACGGGTTCGAGCTCAACTGCGACTGCGACCTGGGCTGGTTCGACAAGATCGTGCCGTGCGGCATCCGCGACGCGGGCACCACGTCGCTCTCCGCGGAGCTGGGCCGCGAGGTCACCGTCGCGGAGGCCCTCGCGCTGGCCGAGGTACGGCTCGCCGAGGCACTCGACGTGTCCGGCACCGCGCACCGCTCACTCGACGCGATGCTCGGCCTGCCGGTCACCTCCTGACGCGCCTGTGCGCGAGGTCAGCCCATCGCCTTGAAGATGGCCTGTCCCTCCGCCGAGGCGGCCTCGAAGAAACGGGTGAGCCGCTCGTACACCACGCGCAGCTCCCCGTCGCGGATCGCCTCGGCGGGCTCGCCCACCCAGTCCTCCGCGCCCTGGACGCCGAGCTCGGCCATCCGCTCGGCGTCGTAGCGCCCGGCGATGCGCTTGAACTCGGTCGCGGCGAGGTGGTCGGCGGCCAGCTTGACCCGCTCGGCGGTCAGGTAGATGACGTCGACGCCGAGCTCCTCGGCGCCGTCCTCGGTGAGCAGCCGCCCGCCGCAGACCACGTCCGCGGCCGGGTGCGGGCCGTCCCAGGGGTCGCCCGTCAGCAGGTAGTGCAGGGCCTGCCACGCACCGGCGACGGGGAGCACGGGATGCTTCTCCCGCCAGTTACCGCCGCCGAACACCGCGCGGGCACGGGCCCCCGGATCGCCTCCGCCCTCGGCCTCCGGAAGCCTGAGGTACGTCATGGCCACTCGCACGCCTGACCTCCGTCATACATCATCCGCACGCGACACCCACGTCACCTTAGAGAGATCGACAGCTACGTATGGTGAGAACGAGATAAAACACCGATCTCAACCTCCCGCCGACGCCACGGCGGGCCGGCGTGGAGTACGGAGCCACGTCGTTCGGGTCGCGGGCGCGCGTTTTCCCGGAAGATCGTCCACTATGGCACCGCCTTGTGCAACACGAGGAAATACCGACATACCCTGAACGAGTGACAGCCGTATCTCCTGAGGGCCGGAAGTTGTTGCGTGTCGAGGTGCGGAACTCCGCGACCCCGATCGAGCG
>NZ_BAABHJ010000023.1:0-555425 GCF_039542035.1 Actinoallomurus liliacearum | reverse complement strand
ACCCCGGCTCATTCGCCCGCTCCGCCAACGCCAACATCGCCGACCGCTCCTTCTGATCGGCAACCCCATACAAACTCAGCAGATCCGACACATCCCGCGACCGGAACCGAACCCGCCCCAACTCCATCCGGCTGATCTTCGAATGCGACGCCCGGATCGCCTCACCGGCCTCCTCACACGTGATCCCCCGCGCCTCACGCAACCGCCGCAACTGCGACCCCAGCACAATACGCAGCACCGTCGGCCCACCACGATGATGACCGAACATGCTGCTCACGGCCTTCTCGCCATCAGGCGCAGAACCGATCATGCGCTCCCCTCAGGACACCGGAATCCGCCCAGTGTCCCACGCGCAGTGACGGATACAAGCCTCAAAGTAGCGTCGGCCCGTCGAAACCGCGTAGAACGTCGAGCCCGGCATCCGCTCGCCCGGATGCCGATGTGACTCCTGAGAACCAAGGGGACCGGGGATGCCCCCGGGAACCCCCGCGCGAACTGCGCGGCGACGGGATTCGGCCGCCGGCGCGGCGTTCGACGGGCGGCCGGCCCGACGCATTGCCCGCAGCAGGCTTTTACTTTCCACCCTGACCACATCCGGCCAAAACCACTGATCCCGACATAGGCCACAAGGCGGTCGGCGACGCCTCGCCGCACGACCGGTAAACGACGAGCAACAGGCCGTCCATATCCCCTCCAGGTTCCGATCGCTCGAATACAGAGCAAGATCACTTGATTACAGTGCGTGACAGGTGAATTCGATCGGGCGTTCCAATGCCCATTCCGGCCAATCGATACGCCGCGTACAGACCACGCCGAGACCAGGAGAAAAGCATGGCGGTTTCATTGACCCTCAGCCCACGCGTCAGGCGGACGATCACCGCGCTTCCGGCGGCGGCCACCCTCACCCTGTGCATGACCGCCGCCCAGTCCGCCCACGCCCAGAACACCGCGATGCCGCCCTTCTCCAACGGCGGCTTCGAGAACCCGGTCGTCCCCGCGAACTCCTTCACGACGTTCAACACCGGGGCCGAGATCAGCCCCTGGAGGGTCGCCGACGGAAACGTCGACCTGATCGGCTCCGGCTTCTGGCAGGCCGCGGAGGGGAACCAGTCCATCGACCTCGACGGGAACACCGCCGGAACGGTCGAGCAGTCCGTCCCCACCCATTTCGGCGGCTGCTACAACGTCACGTTCTCCCTCGCCGGGAATCCGGACGGCGGGCCGGCGGTCAAGCGCGGATTCCTGCGAGTGACGCAGCACGGCATGGGCCACCCGGCGAACCAGCGGAACTTCGCCTTCGACACGACCGGCAAGACGCGGGCGGACATGGGATACGTCCCGCAGCGGTTCAGGTTCCGCGCCCTCGGCCCTGCGGTCACCCTCGCCTTCGGGAGCGCCACGGCCGGCGCCTTCGGCCCGGTGATCGACGCCGTCTCGGTCAGCCCGACGCACCCGATGGACTGCCGCTTCGGCCACATCTGATTCTCATCGACCGACGCCTCGCGGCGGCCTCACCCGACGGCCGGCGCGAGGCGTCCGTCTTGCCGCCTTCGGCTCAGCGAGGTGATCGAACTGCTTGAGCGAGTGGGGCGGGTGGGACTCGAACCCACGACCAAGGGATTATGAGTCCCCTGCTCTAACCGGCTGAGCTACCGCCCCGAGGGTAGCGAGCATCAAGCCCCACTACCTTGCCTGCCCACGAACGCCCGCGCAACTCGAACACGGTCGAGTCGCGCGGGCGTTCGACGGCCAGGGTGAGTCAGGCGTTCGCGGGGGCGGGCGTCGCCGTGTCTCCCGGCGCGGCCGGCGGGGGGACGGTGCCGGGCTCGGCGGACGGCCGGTCGTCCAGGAGGGTCGTCTCGTCGAACGGCACCTGCCCGGCGAGGACCTCACGGGCGCGGTCGCGGTCGAACTCCCTGGTGACCGTTCCGATGATGACGGTCGCGACCGCGTTGCCGGCGAAGTTGGTGACGGCCCGGGCCTCCGACATGAAGCGGTCGATGCCGACGATGAGGCCGACGCCGTCGACGAGGTCGGGCCGGTGGGACTGCAGGCCGCCGGCGAGGGTGGCCAGACCCGCACCGGTGACCCCGGCGGCGCCCTTGGAGGCCACGACCATGAAGACGAGCAGCGATATCTGCTGGCCGATCGACATGGGCGCGCCGGTCGCGTTGGCGATGAAGAGGGACGCCATCGTGAGGTAGATGGCGGTGCCGTCGAGGTTGAAGGAGTAGCCGGTCGAGACGGTGAGGCCGGAGACGGACCGGCTCACGCCGAGATGCTCCATCTTCGCGATGAGGCGCGGGAGCGCGGTCTCGGAGGACGAGGTGGAGACGATGAGCAGGAACTCACGGCCGAGGTAGCGCAGCAGGGCGAAGACGTTGATCCGCGCGACGAGCCACAGCACCGCGCCCAGGATGACGGAGACGAAGATCGCACAGGTGAGGTAGAAGCCGATCATGATGACGGCAAGGCTCTTGAGCGCGTCGAGGCCGGTGGCGCCGACCACGGCCGCCATCGCGCCGAACGCCCCGACCGGGGCGGCCCACATCACGATCGCCAGGATCCGGAACACCAGGCGCTGAATGTGCTCGACGCCTCGAAGGACCGGCGCGCCGGCGCGGCCCATCGACTGGAGGGCGAAACCGGTGAGCAGCGCGACCAGCAGCGTCTGCAGGACCTGGCCCTCGGTGAAGGCGGACACGAGGGTCTTGGGGATGACGCCGAGCAGGAAGTCGACGGCTCCCTCACTCGCGTCGGACGCCTGCGCGTGACCGGACTGGCGCAGCGCCTGGGTGAGGTGCAGGCCCGCTCCGGGGTGGAGCAGGTTGCCGACGACGAGCCCGATCGCCAGCGCGACGGTGGACGTCAGGAGGAAGTAGCCGAGGGCGAGGCCGCCGACCGCACCGACCTTGGCGGCCTTGGCGACCGAGCCGACACCGAGCACGATCGTGCAGAAGATGATCGGACTGATCATCATCTTGATGAGGTTGACGAAGCCGGTCCCCAGCGGCTTGAGCTCGACCGCGAACCCGGGCGCGGTGAGACCGACGACGACACCGGCGATCACCGCCGCGATCACCATCAGATAGAGGAGATGGGTGCGTTCGCGGCGTCGTCCAGGCGCACGGTCTTGGGGCTCGGCAGACATGTCCGCCTCCTTCGTAGCGGGGGAAATCTGCCTGGACTATGCGCAGATCCGGTGCCTCAGTCACCGTTGCGTTCATTTCGTTCGTGAAACACCCGTTCACGGCACCGAAACACAGCGTGCACACTTGCGTGCATGCGATGGGTCTTCCGGCCTGCCGGTCGGCGGCGTCAGAGCCTGGCCGGCCGGCTCTTCGTCATGCAGATCATCGTGGTCACCTCGGTCGTCGCGGGGGGCGCGGTGCTCGCCTACCTGTACGCCGCGGCGAGCACGAAGGACACGGCGCGGCGGCAGGTGTCGGCCGTCGCCGCCGGAGTCGCCGACGCGCCCACCGTGGCCGCCGCCGTGGAGGGTCCGGATCCGTCACGGGTGTTGCAGCCGTATGCCGAGCAGGTACGGCGGGACGCCGGGGTGGCCTTCGTGACGATCATGAGCCCGACGGGCATCCGGTACACGCATCCCGACCCCCGGATGATCGGCCGGCCGTTCCTCGGCCACATCGAGCGGGCGCGGGCCGGTCGCGCCTTCACCGAGACCTTCACCGGAACCCTCGGGCCGTCGGTGCGACGCGTGGCCCCGGTGTTCGACCGGGAGCACCGGGTCGTCGCGCTGGTCAGCACGGGGATCACGGTGCGGATCCTCGACCGGCGGGTCCGGGACCAGCTGCTGGCGCTGGTGCTGCTCGCCCTGCTCGCACTGGGGGTGGGCGGCGCGGGGACCTATCTCGTCAACGCGCGCCTGCGTCGGCACACCCACGGGATGGACGCGACGCAGCTGAGCCGCATGTACGAGTACCACCACACGATCCTGCACACCGTACGGGAGGGGCTGCTGCTCCTCGATCCGCGCGCACGGGTGGCCCTCGCCAACGGCGCCGCGCGGGAGTTGCTCCGCCTGCCCGAGGATGTGGAGGGACGCGGGGTGGCCGAACTGGCCCTGCCGGAGAGCCTGCGTGACTCTCTCTCCTCCGACGGCCCGTGCGTGGACGAGATCCACCTGACCCGGGAACACGTCGTCGTGGTGAACAAATCGGCCGTCACCTCGGGCACGCGTGACCTCGGCAGCGTCGTGACCCTGCGGGACCACACGGAGCTGCAGGCGCTCAGTGGCGAGCTCGACTCGGTACGGGGCTTCGCCGAGTCGCTGCGATCCCAGACGCATGAGGCGGCCAACCGGCTGCACACCGTCGTGTCGCTCATCGAGCTCGGACGACCGGAGGAGGCCATCCAGTTCGCTACTGCCGAACTGGAGCTCACCCAGCGCCTCACGGACCAGGTCGTGAGCGCGATCGCGGAGCCGGTGCTGGCGGCGCTGCTGCTCGGCAAGGCCGCCCAGGCGAACGAGCGCGGCGTCGAACTGGTCGTGACACCGGACACCGAGATCGACGACACGGCGATCCCGGAGACGCTCGGCTCCCGCGACCTGGTGACGATCCTGGGCAATCTGCTCGACAACGCCGTCGATGCCGCCGTGGAGGCCGGCGGCCACTCCCCCCGGGTGTTCGTCACCGCCCGCGTCTCGGGCGCTGAGCTGCTGCTGCGTGTCGCCGACACGGGCGGCGGCGTCGGCCCGGACTCGGTGGAGGAGATCTTCGAGCGCGGCTGGTCGACGAAGGAAGGGGCGCGCCCGTCCGGGCGCGGGCTGGGGCTGGCCCTCGTCGCCCAGGTCGCCCATCGCCATGGCGGACGGATCGTGGTGGGCCGGGAGGTCGGCGCGGTGTTCACCGTGGCGCTGCCGCTGGCACGAGAGGCGACGGCGTGATCAGCGTCCTGGTGATCGAGGACGACCCGGTGGCCGCGGACGCGCACCGGATGTACGTCGAGCGGGTTCCCGGCTTCGAGGTCGCGGGCGTCGTGCACTCGGGCGCGGAGGCGTTCCGGGTGTTGGACCGGGGGCCGGTCGACCTCCTGCTCCTGGACTTCTACCTGCCGGACTGTCACGGGCTGCAGCTCTGCCGGCGGCTTCGCGCCGCCGGCCACCTGTCGGATGTGATCGCCGTGACCTCGGCACGTGACCTGACCACCGTACGAGCGGCGGTCTCGATCGGCGTCGTGCAGTACCTCCTCAAGCCGTTCACCTTCGCCACGCTCCGTGCCAAGCTCGAACGCTACGCGCACTTCCACGCGACCGTCGCCGGATCCGGCGAGGCGGCCGACCAGCAGGAGGTCGACCGGGCGCTCGCCACGCTCCGTAGTGCGGACCGGCCCGCCCTGCCCAAGGGGATGAGCGCCTCGACGCTGGACACGGTGACGACCGCTCTGCGGACCGCCGGGGAAGGGCTGACGGCCGGTGCGGTCGCGGCCGCCACCGGGTTGTCGCGCGTCACCGCACGCCGCTACCTGGAGTACCTCGTCGACGCCGGGCGGGCGGCCCGGGCCCCGCGGTACGGCCAGGTCGGCCGCCCCGAGCTGTACTACCGCTGGGCTACGACGCCGGGGCGATGAGCCCGGACGGCGGGGGCCGGGGAGGCCGGTTCCCGCGCGTCTCGTGAGTGCGATTGGGACGCGCATTTGCACGTGCATCTGATTGTGCATCAGTTCTTGCATCTGTTCGCGCTCCGGGGGAAGATAGCCGATCAAGCCCTACTCGGCCCGTCCGAGTCGTCTGGAGGCCGCCAGATGCCCCCTTATCGCACGAGCTGTACCTCTACCCGGCACGAACTCGCCGAGGAGCCCCCCTCCCCGACGGGCGTGCGCGACAGCGCGCACGTGCTGCCTCAGCTCACTGCGTTCGGACCGGTGTTCGGCCACTCACAGGACGCCATGTGCCCGCTGCGGGCCAACGGCGCCGCTCCCGGCGTCGCCCGCGAGTTCACCATCGGCACGCTGCGGGCCTGGGGACTGGCCGACCTGGCGGACGACGCGACGGTCATCGTCTCCGAGCTCGTCACCAACGCCCTGCGCTACGGCCTGCCCGCCGGCTTCGTGACCACCGACGACCGGCCGATCAGGCTGACGCTCGTACGCCACGGCACCCTCGTCGTGTGCGTCGTCGCGGACGCCAGCCGCCAGGAACCCCTCGTACGCGACCCCTGCGACATCGCCGAGAACGGCCGCGGGCTGCACGTCATCGAGGCCCTGAGCCGTACGTGGGGCTGGACGCCTCTTCCCCGGGCCGGCAAGGCGGTATGGGCCGCCCTCGCGGTCCCGCAGGCGTGAACCTTTCCCACGGCGGCATGCTTCTCGGAGTAACAATCTGATTACCTGCGTCCTGACACGCGGCTGACCAGGTACGACCTGAAAGACCATACGGACGCGAAAAGCCGTGTCTCGGTAAACTGCCGCTGACGACCTCTTGGGTCGGAGAAGGGCCGCGAAGCACCTCCACCGCAAGGGAACGGTATGGATCGTCGTGTCGGCGGGACGACCGGCGCATCGTCGACCGCGGGCGCGACGGGAGAAGTCGATCCCCCGCTGGTCGGACGCCGCGACGTCCTCGAGGGCTTCGGGCGGCTTCTCGACACCGCCGCCGACGGCACCTGCAGGTTCGTCGGCCTGGCGGGCGACCCCGGTGCGGGGAAGACGCGGCTGCTCGACGAACTGGCCGCCGAGGCCGCCCGACGCCGGCTGCCCGCCCTGTCCGGCCGGGCCACCGAGTTCGAGGAGATGCCGTTCGGCGCCGTGCTCGACGCGCTGGACGACCGTCTGGAGACGATAGCGAAGGAGCTGCCCGAACGGCTCGGCGCACCGGCGGCCGGGCTGCTCGCCACCGTCTTCCCCGCGCTCTCCGTGGCCGCGCCCGGTGACGTCGGCACGATGGCGCCGGCCACCAACCGGTACCACCTGTACCGCGCCGTCCGGCGGCTGCTGGAGGAGCTGGCCGCTTCCGACGGGCTCGTGCTGGTCCTCGACGACGTGCACTGGGCGGACGAGTCGACGGTCGAGCTGCTGGACCACCTGACACGTCATCCGCCGCGCGGACGGATGCTCGTCGCCGTGGCCTACCGGCCGGCCCAGGCCTCGCCCAGGCTGGCCGCGCTGATGGAGACCGCGACGCGGATCCCCGTGGACCCGCTCAGCGAGGCGGAGGTCGGCGAGCTCCTCGGCCCGGAGGTCAGCCGGGCACGCCGCAGTGCGCTGTACGAGGCCAGCGGCGGAAATCCCTTCTACCTCGACGCGCTCGCCCGCATGGGCACCGGCGTCGGGACGCCCGACGGCACGGGCGAACCGACCGAGATCGGCGAACTGCCGCACGCCGTACGCGCGGCCCTGGGCATGGAGCTGAGCGGCCTGTCCGCCACCGCGCTGCTCGTCGCGCGGGCCGCCGCCGTCGTCGCGGACGAGTTCGAACCCGCCCTGGTCGCGGTGACGGCCGAGACGTCCGAGGACGGCACTCTCCAGGCGATCAACGAGCTGGTCGCACGGGACGTCGTACGACCGGCGGCGCCGGGCCGGTTCCGGTTCCGGCATCCGCTCGTCCGGCACGCGGCGTACGAGTCGGCGGCGGCGGGCTGGCGGCACGCCGTGCACGCCCGGATCGCCGCCCGGCTGGCGGACCTGCGCGCCCCGGCGACGGCGCGTGCCCCCCACGTCGAGCGGTCCGCCAGGATCGGCGATCAGACGGCCATCGCGACGCTCGTCGAGGCGGCCCGCTCGGTCGCCGCGCAGGCTCCCGCGACCGCCGCGCACTGGCTGCAGGAGGCCCTCCGGCTCGTTCCGGACACCCCGGACATGCGGCTCGCCCTGCTGCTGGAGCTCGCGCGGGCGCAGGCGGTCAGCGGCCGGATCGCCGAGGGGAAGGACACCGCGCGGGAGCTGCTGCGCCTGTTGCCGCCCGACGACTTCGCACGCCGCGCCCGTGCCGCCCGGCTGTGCGGCATCATGGAGCGCCAGCTCGACCGGCCGCACGAGGCCCGCGCGCTCCTCCTCGACGAGCTGCGGCGGATCCCCGACACCCAGGCCCCGGCCGCCGTCGAGCTCCGCGTGCGGCTGGTGACCGAGAGCCTGATGCGCAGCGACTTCCGCGCCGCCCAGGCCGTCCTCGACCTGATGCCGGAGAACGCCGACGGCTGGGAGCCCAGTCTCGTGCTGGCCGTCGCCGCCGTGCGCCCGATGCCCGCCTACGCCGCCGGGCTGATCGACGACGCCGCCCGCTACGCGACGGTGGCCGCCGGCCTCATGGCGGTCTCGCCGGACGACCACCTCGCCGACTGGCTCGACACCGACATCTGGCTCGGTTGGCTGGAGCTGATGATGGGCCGGTACGCCGACGCCCTGCAGCACTTCGGCCGTTTCCTGACGGTGGCCCGCACCACCGGGCAGAGCTCGATGCTGCCGCACATCATGGCCGGTCAGGCGCAGACGCTCACCATGCTCGGCCGGTTGGAAGAGGCGGCGGCCGCCGCCGAGGAGGCCACGGAGGTCGCCCGCCTCCTGCGCTCGAGCGAGTCGCTGGGCTTCGCGATGACGCAGCAGTGCCTGGCGGCGAGCTGGTCCGGCGACCACGAGTCGGCCGTGCGGCTCGGCGACGAGCTCGTCGGCCTGCGGCTCGGCCGCGGAGAGTGGTGGGCCGCCATGGCCCGGTACGCCCGCGGGATGGCGCTGATCCACGCCGGGCGCCTGGACGAGGGCGCGGAGCAGCTCATCGCCGCCTGCGGTGACTTCAACGATCCCCAGCTCGATCCCGGCACGCTGGTGGCCTGCTGCGAGACGCTCGCCGACGTGGACGCCACGCGGGAACGGCCGCGGGACGCCACAGGCTGGGCCGACCGCGCCGACGTGCTCGCCCGGCCCGGTCTGGAGACGAACGGCGGCTTCGCCATGCTGGCCCGCGCGCACGCGCTGACGGCCTCCGATCCGGACCTGGCGGCCGAACAGGCCCAGGCCGCGGCCGCCATCCTCGACAAGGGCGGCATGCGGATCCACGCCGGACGGGCGAGGCTCCGGGCCGGGATCGCCTACACGGCGGCCGGCGAACGCACTCAGGCCCGGGCCGAGCTCGGCGCCGCCGCGGAGACCTTCACCGCGTGCGGCGCCCGCACCCTGCACGCCCAGGCCGTACGGGCGCAGCGCAAGGTCGGCGTGCGCGTGCCGGGCGCGACCGGCCGGGCGGCCGGCCCGCACGGCCTGTCGCGGCGGGAGTTCGAGGTGGCGACGCTGGTCGCCGAGGGGTGCACGAACCAGCAGATCGCCGAACGGCTGTTCCTCAGCATCCGGACGGTCGAGACGCACCTGTCGCACATCTTCGCCAAGCTCGGTGTGTCGTCCCGGGTCGGTATCGTCAGCGCGCTGAACCAGAACCCTTAGTCGCCCTAGGGCGGAATCAGGGTTTACCACGATGATGCGCGCGCACTTGCGCCTGCCATTGTGTGTCCGGAGGCAGGGAGGTGAGAGTCATGGAGCGACGTGTCCCGGCGCGATACACCCTCGAGGGCGTGTCCGGAGCCGAGGTGTCCGTGCATCCGTTCGCGACGCAGGACGGTCTCGGGCTCAACCTGACCCGGTTCCGGCGCAGCGATTGCGACGACGTCGTGCTCCTGCTGCACGGCCTCACGGCGTCCATCGACATGTTCATCATGCCCGAGCACCGCAACCTGGTGAGCGCCCTGCTGGACAACGGGTTCACCGACGTCTGGGCGCTCGACTTCCGCATGAGCTCCCGGCTGCCGTACGACGCCGAGACGCATCGCTACACGCTGGACGACATCGCGGCCTGGGATCATCCGGCCGCCCTGGCGGAGCTGCGCCGGCACGTCGGCGACCGGCGGGTGCACGTGATCGCGCACTGCCTGGGGTCGCTGTCGTTCTCCATGAGCCTCTTCGGCGGCGCCCTCGACGGCATCACGAGCTTCGTGAGCAACAGCGTCTCGCTGGTCCCCCGGGTCCCGGCCTGGTCGCGGTGCAAGCTCACGGCCGGCCCCGGTCTGTCGGAGTACCTCATCGGCCTGTCCTTCCTGGACTCACGCTTCGGTGAGGCACCGCCGCTCACCCGGGGCTGGATGGTCTCCCGTCTCGTCTCGCTGTTCCACCGCGAGTGCGACGTTCGCGACTGCCACATGATCAGCTTCATGTGGGGCAGCGGTCATCCGGCCCTCTACGAGCACGACAACCTGCTGCCGGTCACCCACCAGCGGATCGCGGACCTGCTCGGCCCGACCGGAGTGCACTACTTCCGGCACATCCGCAAGATGGTGTCGGCCGGTCAGGCCGTCAAGTACCACCCGGGCGACCCGCGCCACGCCGCGCTGCCCGACGCCTACCTGACGCGGGCGAACGAGGTCACCACCCCGGTCCTCCTGCTGTCGGGCGATGCCAACCGTGTCTTCCCGGGCGCGAACGCGGCCTGTCACGCGGCGCTCGAGCGGGCCCGCCCCGGGTTGCAGGAGTTCGCCTCCCTTCCCGGCTACGGCCACATCGACCCCTTCATCGGCGAGAACGCGCACGTGGACGTCTTCCCGAAGATCCTCGACTTCCTGAAGCGGCACTCCTCGGAAGCGAGCGCAGCGAGTGAGCCGATGAACGCAGCACCCTTGGTCACCCCTCCGACGAAGGAGGTCTCGCGATCGAGCGGAGCGAGTGAGCCGATGAACGCAGCACCTCTGGTCAACCCTCCGACGAAGGAGGTCTCATGAACCGCGAACACACCGACGTGGTGGTGGTCGGTTCCGGCTTCGGCGGCTCCGTCGCCGCCTACCGCCTGGCCGAGGCGGGCCTGTCCGTGGTGGTCCTCGAACGGGGGCAGGACTACCCGCCGGGCACCTTCGCCCGTACGCCGGCGCAGATGAGCCGCGCGTTCTGGGACCCGGCGGAGGGGCTGTACGGGCTGTACGACGTCTGGGGGTTCCGCGGGTTCGACTCGGTCGTCTCCAGCGGCCTGGGCGGCGGTTCGCTGATCTACGCCAACGTCCTGCTGCGCAAGGACGAGGAGTGGTTCGTCAAGGAAGAGGCGCTCCCTGAGGGCGGGTACGAGACCTGGCCGGTGAGCCGGCAGGAGCTGGATCCGCACTACGACGCGGTCGAGGGCATGCTCGGGGGCACGCCCTACCCGCTCGACCATCCGGCCTTCGCCGGCACCGCCAAGGCCCATGCGATGCAGGACGCGGCGGCCGAGCTCGGGCTCGACTGGCAGCTGCCGTCACTGGCGGTCAGCTTCGCACCGACGCCGGGGGCCGAACCCGGGCTCGGGCTGCCGATCACCGACCCCAAGTACGGCAACCTGCACGGCGTGCAGCGCCGGAGCTGCCGGCTCTGCGGGGAGTGCTACCTGGGCTGCAACGACGGGGCGAAGAACAGCCTGGACCACACCTACCTGTCCGCCGCCCGGCACCACGGCGCGGACCTGCGCACCCTGCACGAGGTCCGCGAGATCAGGCCGCGACCGGAGGGCGGCTACGAGGTCGACTACGTCCACCACGATCCCCTCACGAAGGCCCGCAAGCCGGAGTCCCGGACCATCTCCTGCGACCGTCTGGTGCTGGCCGCCGGCGCGTACGGCACGACCTACCTGCTGCTGCGGAACAAGGCGCGGTTCCCGGGGCTGAGTGACGCGCTCGGCACGCGGTTCTCCGGCAACGGCGACCTGCTGACCTTCCTGCTGCGGGCCAAGGACCGGGACCGGCTCCGGCCGCTCGACGCCAGCCTGGGCCCCACGATCACCAGCGCGATCCGGCTCCCCGACGAGGTCGACGGCGTGCCGGGCGCGGGGCGCGGCGCGTACATCGAGGATGGCGGCTATCCGAACTTCGTCGGCTGGATGGTGGAGGAGGCCGACATCGCGCACGAGATCTCGCGGATCGTCCGCCTGATGCGCGAGCGGTTCGCGGCCTTCTTCTCCCATGCGCCGGACACCAACCTGTCCGGTGAGGTGTCCGAGCTGATCGGCGACGGGGCGCTGTCGGTCAGCTCGCTGCCGCTGCTCGGCATGGGCCGCGACGTCCCGGACGGCGTGCTGCGGCTGCGCGGCGGCCGGCTCGACGCCGACTGGACGACGAAGACGAGCGAGGAGTACTTCGCGCGGATGCGTTCCACGATGAAGCGGATCGCCGCCGTGCTCGGTGCGACCTACGCCGACAACCCGATCTGGTTCCGCAAGCGCATCATCACGGTGCACCCGGGGGGCGGGGCGCCGATGGGGCGGCACCCCGGTGAGGGGGTCTGCGACCCGTTCGGGGAGGTGCACGGGTTCCCCGGCCTGTACATCGCGGACGGGGCGGCACTGCCCGGCGCGGTGGGGCCGAACCCGTCACTGACGATCGCGGCACTGTCCGACCGGATGTGCACGCGGTTGCTGGAGGACACCGGGCGCGTACACGGGACGCGCCCGGTTGGAGGGGCGGTGAACGGCACGACGCGTGGTTCCGAGGTTCACAGGGGTGCCGAAGAGCGCACGTCGCTGTCGTTCACTGAGGAGATGAAGGGGTTCTTCGCCGAGGGTGAGCATGCTCCCGGGGCGGGAGAGCAGGCGGGCCGGGATCATGGGCATCGGCTCGGGTTCCGGCTCACCATCACCGTCGACGACGTGGACCGCTTCCTGGAGGAGCCCGAGCACACCGCACGGGCTGAGGGATGGATCGACGCCGCTGTCTGCGGGGGCCGGTGTCAGATCGAGCGGGGCTGGTTCAACCTGTTCTGTCCGGGGAGTGCGCCGGACCGCAAGCTCATGCGGTATCGCCTGCACTTCACCGACGCCAAGGGCCGGCCCCGCACCCTCTCCGGGTGGAAGGACATCCGCCACCGCGCGGCGACGCGCGTCTGGCCGGACACCACGACGCTGTTCTTCCGCATCTTCGAGGGGCACGTGATGGAGAGCGACGACGACGAGGCGGCCATCGCCGGCGCCGGCATCCTGCGCCTGGGGCTGGACGACTTCGCCCGGCAGCTCACCACGTTCCGCACGGAGGGGCCGAACGGCCTGGCCGCCCTGGAGCGCTTCGGCCACTTCTTCCTGAGCGAGCTGTGGGACGTCTACCGCCCGAAGCTGTTCCACGGACACGCGCCGGACACCACCGACGCCCCTCAGACCGCCGCCGGCTCCGCGGCCACCGCAACCGACCCGGAGGCCGCTGCGGACTTCAAGAACGGCACGGCCCCGCAGGCCACCGGGGACGCGCAGGCCGTGGCCGACGCGCAGGCCGTGGCCGACGCGCAGGCCGTCGGGGACTTCGAGGTCGTCGCGAACTCCGAGACCCTCGCGTTCCCAGAGTTGGTCGCTGCCTCGGAGGTCGCCACGGACTCCCAGGTCGCCGCGGACTCCGAGGCCGCGGCGGGCAACGAACCCAGCCCGGCCTAGGGGACCGGCGCTGCGAAGGGACCCACGACGCGGCGGGCGGGATCCCGCGACGGGGAGTGTCGCTCGGGTCCCTCCGCCGCGTCGTGGCCGCTGGCCGCCGTCCCGTCACCCGGCCCGACCGGCGGGCGGGCCGGGTGACGGGCGAGCCGACGGCCGGACGGGGGTGGAGACGGGTGCGGTGCGGACGGAGACGGGACCGTCCGCGCCGCGCCTCGCCGACGTCGCCGTCACCGTTGGCGCGTCGGATCGCTCAGTCCCGCTGGTCCGGGTGACTCTGCGCGGTGACCCAGGCGGCGATCTGGGCCCGCGAGGCGAAGCCGAGCTTGGTCATGATGCGCTCGACGTGGCCCTCGGCCGTTCGGTGCGCGATCACCAGCTTCGCCGCTATGTCCTTGTTGCGCATCCCCTGGGCGACGAGCCGGGCGACCTCCATCTCCCGAGGGGTCAGTACCGACGGTGATCGCCCCCCTGCGGGCGACACATCGGTGTGTGGCCTCTCCTCCAGGGCGTAGGACAGCGCCTCCTCGTACGAGAGCGCGGCCCCCTGATCGACCGCGGCCTCGAAGGCGCGGTCGCCGAGAACCCCGCGGATACGCGACCGGCACGCGTCGCGGTACCGGCCGAGGTGCCCGAAGCCCGAAAGCGGCGCACCGACCGCGTTCCACACCGTCTCCAACGCCCCGACCAGCCGCGCCGCCCGCTCGTGGTCCTCTTCCGCGGCGGCGATCCAGCACAGCACCTCCATGCTCACCCCGCTTCCGAGCGGATCATCGAGGGTGCGATGGAACCGAAGGCTCTCCTGCTCCAGCTCACGGGCGTGCCGGATATCGCCTTGACGCCATGCCTCGACGCCGAGCGCCATCGTCGCGTACGCCCTGGCCCATCGCTCGCCGAAGAGGTCGGAGACCGCCAGGCACTCCTGCGCGGTCGACACCGCGCGCGCCGCGTCGCCGCGGTAGGAATGAGCGAGCGACAGCCGGATGAGCGTCAGCAGCAGACCCACCTGATCACCGGTGGCCCGGTGGCGAGCCACCGCCTCCTCATACAGCGCGATCGCGGAGTCGGTGTCCTGGCGGCACATGGCGATCATGCCGGAGTAGAGCGCGACGTAGGCGAGAACCGATTCCAGGCCGAGACGCTCCCCGATGGCCCTGCTCTCGTCGAGCATCGCCGCCGCCGCGTCGATGTCGTTCTGGATGACCGCGAGCCATCCGTCCGCCCAGAGCGCCCGCGCTCGGTCCTCGTCCTCCTCGGAGTGGACGGCGAGCGCGTGATCGAGCCAGCGACGTCCTTCACCGAGATAGAGACCGGTGATCCAGTGGTACAGCAGATCGGTCCCGAGCCGCACCCCGGCCCGTGCCTCTCCCGGCTCGGTGAAGCAGAACTCCAAGGCGACGCGCAGATTGGCGTGCTCGACATGGAGCCGCGCGGCCAAGGCGACCTGATCCGGTCCGACCAGCTTCGCCTGCGCCTGTGCCGCCAGCTTCTGGTAGTAGTCACGGTGCCGACGCCGTAGTGCGGCCTCCTCGCCGGACGCGATGAGCCGTTCACGCCCATACTGGCGGACGGTTTCGAGAAGCCGGTAGCGCTTCACATCCAGCCGGTCTTCGGACACGAAGATTGATTTGTCTACGAGCCCGGCCACCACCTCGACGATCTCCTCCCGGAGGATGCCCTCGCCGACGCACACCTCTTCGGCCGCCGCCAGGTCCAGGCCACCGCTGAAGACCGAGGCACGCGCCCACAGCAGTCGCTCCTGGTCGGTACAGAGTGCGTAACTCCAGTCGATCAGCGCTCGGAGCGTCTGGTGCCGCGGCAACTCATTGGCCGAGCCCGTCACGAGAAACTTGAATCGATCGTCCAGCCGGTCCAGCAACTGCCGTGTCGACAGTATCCGCAGCCGCACGGCGGCCAGCTCGATCGCCAGCGCGATCCCGTCCAGCCGGCGGCAGATCCGTTCCACGACCTCTCGATCGGCCTCGGTGAGCTGGAAGTCCGGGACCACCGCCGCCGCCCGTTCGGCGAACAGCATTACCGCGTCGGATGGCGCGGACGGCCGGGCAGCGCGGTCGGGCAGCGACAGCGTCGGCACCATGAACATCTGCTCGCCCGCGACGCCCAGCGGCTGCCGGCTGGTGGCGAGAATTCGCAGATCCGGAGCCGAACGCATCAGTGCCTGAGCCAGGGCGGCGCAGCCACGCAGCAGGTGCTCACAGTTGTCCAGGACGATGAGCATTCGCCGGTCGCGCAGATGGCCGACGAGCACCTCCAGTGGCGTCCGGCGCGAGTGGTCGTGAATTCTCAGGGCTTCGCTCGTGGCCTGAACGAGCAGTTCTGAGCTCTCCAGATCGGCGAGCTCGACCAGCGATACGCCATCCGGAAACGCCCGCTGCACCTCTGCGGCGACCCGGCGGGCGAGGCGGGATTTGCCGACCCCGCCCACTCCGGTGAGCGTCACCAGATGAGCGCCGGCCAGCAACCTTTTGACCTCGGCGATCTCATGTCTGCGGCCGACGAAGCTCGTCACCTCGACCGGCAGCCCACGCGTCGCTCGCGGCGGGGCGGCCGTTCCGGGGCCGTTCATCAGCGCTCGCCTCGGCCGACAGGGCGAGGTACCTGCCACGACATTGCAGTACAAGCCTAGGGGGTGTCCGGATGGCGGGCCAGCCGGCGACCTGGGTGGTCCGAGATCGTGGCTGGTGGGCATACGGCTCGGTCAATGGCGCTTTCCGGCCGCCCCATAAGGGAGAGAACCCGGCGACCCGGGCGGTGGCGGTGGCGTTTCCCGAGACTTCGGTATCTGCGGAGCGGGCCGGCCTTCCGTCCGAGGCTCTTCGTGCTCGGCGCCGCGCGGAGGCGATCGTCATTCGGACGGACGGAGGGGTCAGGCGAAGACTTTGCCGGGGTTGAAGATGCCGGCGGGGTCCAGTGCCTGTTTGATCGCGCGGTGCATGCCGAGCACGACCGGGCCGACCTCCTCGGCCATGCCCCGGCGTTTCAGCAGGCCGACGCCGTGTTCTCCGGTCACGGTGCCGCCCAGTCCGATCGCCTCGTCGACGATCCGCTCGAACGCCGCCTGGGCGCGTTCCCGCGCCGCGTCGTCGTCCGTCGGCGTGATCATCAGCGGGTGGAGGTTGCCGTCCCCGGCATGCGCGACGTTCGCGATCTGGATGTCGTGCTCGGCGGCGATCCGCTCGATCCGGCCGAGCATCTCCGGCACCAGCATGCGGGGCACGCACACGTCCTCGGTGAGCACCGGCCCGAGCCGCTCGACGGCCGGGTACGCGAGCCGGCGGGCCGCGAACAGCGCCTCCGCCTCCTCCGGGTCGGTCGAGCGCGCGCTCCACGTCGCTCCGGCGGCCGCGAAGCACCCCAGAATGGCGTCGGCCTCCTCCTCCCCCGCCTGGCCGGGCGTGTCGCTGCGGCCGAGCAGCAGGACATCGCCCTCGTCGGCCAGTCCCATGTGCTTCCACTCGTCGACGGCGCGCAGGCAGTGCCGGTCGATGAGTTCCAGGGCGCTGGGCACCACGCCGGCGGCGGTCACGGCGCTGACCGCCTCCCCCGCCGCCACGAGCGAGTCGAAGTACCCCACGATCGTGCGCTCGGCCGCGCGGGCGCCCCGGAGCCGCACGGTGATCTCGGTGATGACGCCGAGGGTGCCCTCCGAGCCGACCAGCAGGCCGGTCAGGTCGTACCCGGCCACGCCCTTGGCGGTGCGCCGGCCCAGCCGTACGACGTCGCCGCGTCCGACGACGGCCTCGAGCCCGAGGACGTAGTCCCGCGTCACGCCGTACTTCACGCAGCACAGGCCGCCCGCGTTGGTCGCGACGTTGCCGCCGATGGTCGACCACGGGGCGCTCGCCGGGTCCGGCGGGTACCAGAGCCCGTGCTCGGCGCAGGCCCTGCGCAGGTCGTCGTTGACGACACCGGGCTGTACGACCGCGATCCGCTCGTCCGGATCGATTCGGATGATCTCGTTCATCGCCTCGAACGACAGCACGACGCAGCCGTCGATCGCGTTGGCGCCGCCGGACAGACCCGTGCCGGCCCCGCGCGCGACCACCGGCACGCCGAGCCGCGCGCACCGGGCGACGACCTCCCGTACCTCCGCCGTCTCCCGGGGCCGTACGACCGCGACCGGCATGCCGTGCGGCGCCCACTCCGCCTCGTCGTGCGCGTAGGAGGCCAGCACGTCCGGGTCGCGGACCACCCTGCCGCCGGGGAGCGCCCGCTCCAGCTCGACCGCCAGGTCCGCCGAGATCGCCGTCATACGCCGCACCCTACGCCCGGCATGATCTCCGCGAACGGCGACGGGCAGACTGGGCGGTGACCACAAACCCCGAAAAGGTGGTGCAATGCCCGCGAATCCCCTCACCGCGTACGAGCTGACCGACCTGCGCGAGCGGCACAGCGTCAAGTGGCGCGAGTACCCCTCCGATGTCCTGCCCATGTGGGTGGCGGAGATGGACACCCCGCTGGCCGAGCCCGTCGCCGAGGCGCTCACGAGGGCGGTCGGCCGGGGTGACACCGGGTACGCGGCCGCGGGCCGGTTGCCGGAGGCGTTCGCGGACTTCGCCGCCGACCGCTACGGCTGGCGGACCGAACCGGACGCGATGCGGCTGGTGCCCGACGTGATGTCCGGGATCAAGGAGGTCCTGGAGATCGTCTCGGCGCCCGGCGACCAGGTGGTGGTCAACACCCCCGGCTATCCGCCGTTCTTCTACTGGCTGGAGCGGATCGGCCGCAAGGTCGTCCGCAACCCCCTGGCCTGCGGTCCGGACGGATACCGGATCGACCTGGACCTGCTCGAGCGCGACTTCGCCGCGGGGGCGCGGGCCTACCTGCTGTGCAGCCCGCACAACCCCACCGGCAGGGTCTTCACCCGCGACGAACTGCTGGCCGTCGCGGACCTCGCCGACCGGTACGACGTGCGGATCGTCGCCGACGAGATCCACGCGCCGCTGACCCACCCGGGCGCGCGGCACGTTCCGTTCGCCTCGCTGGACGCCCCGGCCGCCGCCCGCTCGATCGTGCTGGCCTCGGCGTCGAAGGCCTGGAACCTCGCCGGCCTCAAGGCGGCCCTGGCCGTCCCCGGGCCCGACGCCCGCGCCGACGTCGCGCTGATCCACGAGGAGGTGAGCGAGAGCGCGGGCCTGTTCGGGGTGATCGCCTCGGAGGCTGCCTTCACCCACGGCCGCCCGTGGCTCGCCGACCTGCTCGCCGGGCTCGACGCCAACCGCCGGCTCCTCGGCGACCTGCTCAAGGCGCACCTGCCCGGCGTCGGCCACCACCCGCCCCAGGCCACGTACCTGGCCTGGCTGGACTGCCGCGCGCTGGGGCTCGGGGACGACCCCGCCGAGACCTTCCTGCGG
Organism: Actinoallomurus liliacearum; assembly: GCF_039542035.1. Lineage (NCBI taxonomy): Bacteria > Bacillati > Actinomycetota > Actinomycetes > Streptosporangiales > Thermomonosporaceae > Actinoallomurus > Actinoallomurus liliacearum. The sequence continues at coordinate 536,678 of NZ_BAABHJ010000023.1, read as the reverse complement.
CACGGCCGGGTGGCGCTCTCGCCCGGCCCGAATTTCGGCCCGGCCGGGCACGGTTTCGCCCGCCTGAACTTCGGCACGTCGCCGGACCGCGTCACCGAGGCCGTACGCCGCATGGCGGCCGCCCTGGAGGCGGCGGACCCGCGATGACGCGGCCGAGCGCCCGGGTCTGAGCCGGCGCGGCCGGGAGATCACCTTCACCGCTGGAACACGGACGATTACTCCACTACATTGGTCGGAAAACAATAGATCAAGGAGTTTCCGTGGACCTCACTGAAGAAGGTGACTGTCGGCCGTCACGACGCACGATCCTCCGCATGTCGGCCGGCCTGGGCTTGGGCCTGGGCTCGGCGATGGCCGGTACGGCCGCCGGGACGGCCCGCGCCGACGACGGCCCGATCCTCAAGCCGCTGCCGCCCGAGCTGTTCATCGTGTACGGCACGAACGCCGAGACCCGGTGGGAGGCGATGCGCGGGCAGGGGTACCTCACGCCGACCGACCGCTTCTTCGTCCGCAACCACACCCGCACTCCGCTGATCGACGTGCGCACCTGGCGACTCCGCCTGTTCGGCAGCGGCCTGCACGGCTCCCCCACCCTCGACCGGCCGGTCGAGTTCTCCTACGAGGACCTGCTCGGGATGCCGGCCCGGACCATCGACGCGTTCATCGAGTGCACCGGGAACGGCCGGAACCTCTACACGACGCAGCAGCACCAGTCCGTATCGGGCACGCCGTGGCTGCTGGGCGGGGTCGGCGTCGCCCGCTGGCGCGGTGTCCCGCTGGCCCACGTCCTCGAACGCGCCGGGCTGACGCACCGGGCCGTGGACGTCATGCCGCGCGGCCTCGACCCCGACTTCATCGACGGCGGACGGAACATGGGGCGGGTGCGCAGGCCACTGCCGGTCGCCAAGGCGCTCGACGACGTCCTGCTGGCCTATGAGATGAACGGCCGGCCGTTGCCCCCCGACCACGGATTCCCCGTACGCCTCGTGGTGCCCGGCTGGGTGGGGATCGCCTCGATCAAGTGGGTCGGCGACATCGAGGTCTCCGCCTCCCCGCTGTCCTCTCCCTGGAACACCACCTACTACCGGATGTTCGGCCCCGGCTACCCGCCGGAGGGCAGCGCTCCGCTCACGCGGCAGGTGACCAAGAGCGCGTTCGAGCTGCCGTGGAACGCGCGGCTCGAGGCCGGGCGGACCGTCTCGCTACACGGCCGATCATGGTCCGGCGAAGGGGCCGTACGCCACGTCGAGGTCAGCACCGACGGCGGCCGGACCTGGCGGCGGGCCGCCACCCACGGACGTCGCGGCGCCCTCGGGTGGGTCCGCTGGGAGATCACCTGGCGCCCGCCGGGCCCGGGCTCGTACGAGCTGCTGGCGCGCGCCACCGACGCCACCGGGACCGCGCAGCCGGACGTCGCGCCGTACAACACGTTCGGCTACCTGTTCGGGGCGGTCGTGCGCCACCCGGTCACGGTGGCCTGACACCCCCGCGTGCCGCTGAGGCCGGTCCGCGCGCTACCTGAGACCGGCCCGCGCGCCGGCCGGTCACGGCGGCCTGCGGGCCGGGTCCGCGCGGGCTCGTTACGAGGTCGTCCAGGCCGGGTTGGTGCGCATGCGGCTCGCGCTGCGGCGCGGCTTGCGGCGGGCGGCGCGTTTCTCGGCCGCCTCCGGCTCGGGAGCCCGGTGCGCCAGCGCGTCGCGGAGCTGGGCGCGGCCGCGGTGGATGCGGCTGCGGACCGTGCCCATCTTCACGCCGAGGGTCGCGGCGATCTCCTCGTAGGACAGACCCTCGATGTCGCACAGCACCACGGCGGCGCGGTACTCCGGCGGCAGCGCGTCCAGAGCCGTCTGAATGTCGTCGTCGAAGTGACGGTCCTCGTACGCCTGGGCGGGGCTCGGCTCGCGGCCCTTCAGCCGCTCGGCCGCGTCGTCGGCGAGTCCCTCGAACCGGATGCGCTGCCGGCGGCGGACCATGTCGAGGAACAGGTTGGTGGTGATCCGGTGCAGCCACCCCTCGAACGTTCCCGGCGTGTAGTTCGACAGCGAACGGAACACGCGCACGAACACCTCTTGCGTGAGGTCCTCGGCGTCGTGCTGGTTCCCCGTCAGCCGGTAGGCGAGGCGGTAGACGCGCGCGGAGTGCTCACGCACGATCTCGTCCCAGCTGGGCGGCGTCCACGCCACCGTGTCACCCTTCACCCGTCACCCCCGATATCACTGTTCGCGGTCAAAGTCTGTCCCGTCGGGGGTAAGAGCGGTGTAAGGGAGACCCGTCATGGGACGACTCCTTCCCCGGCCGTTCGGCTGCCTTTCCTCCGACGTTGTCCAGCATGGCAGCCCGGCGCCCGGCCGACGTCGCCCGTCAGATGGGTGTACGCCCGCCCCGGCGTCGGTCGAGGGGCGGAGGCGGAGACGGCCGCCTCCTCCTCAAGGGGGAGGAACCGGCCCGGGAAAACCTTGATCATCCACACCGTAGTCGGCATCCTGGGCGCGGGGCGGCTACTCGCGCCGGACGCCCCCTGGAGCGGCGATGGAGATTCGCATCCTCGGCCCGTTCGAACTGCTCGACGGTGAACGACGGGTTCCGATCGACGCGCCCAAGCAGCGCGCCGTGCTCACCGCTTTAGTCCTGCGCGCGAACCGGGTGGTGCCGGCCGAAGAGCTCGCCGAACTCGTGTGGGGGGACGACCCGCCGTCGAGCGCGCGGCTCACCCTCCAGGGGTACGTCCTGCGGATCCGCCGCGCCCTGGCGGCCGTCCCCGACCTGACGATCCATACCGAACCCACGGGATACCTGCTGCGCGTCGACCCCGACCGGATCGACGCGCACCGGTTCGCGCGCCTCATCGAGGACGCGGCACGGGCGGCCACGGGCGGCGACACGGCCGCCGAGGCGGACCTGCTGCGGGAGGCCCTCGCGCTGTGGCGGGGAGAGCCCCTCACGGACGTCGGCTCCGACACCCTCCGGCGTGAGGAGGCGGGCCGGCTGACCGAGATGCGGGCGAGCGCGATCGAGCGGCGCGTCGACGCGGACCTCCGCCTCGGACGGCACCTCGAACTGATCGGCGAGCTGACCGCGCTCGTGGCGGCCCACCCCTTCCGGGAGGAGTTCCGCGCCCAGCTGATGCTCGCCCTCTACCGCGCGGGGCGCCGGGCGGACGCCCTCGAGGCGTACCGGGACGCGCGGGCCGTCCTCACGCGGGAGCTCGGGGTCGAGCCGGGCCCGCGGCTGCGGCGGCTGGAGCAGGCCGTGCTGACCGCCGACCCCGCGCTGGATCCGGCGCCCCGCGAGGAGCACAGCCCCTGCGTGCTGCCACCGGACGTGCCGCACTTCGTCGGCCGGCAGGCCGAGCTGGCCCGGCTGCTCGCATCCCCGCGAACGGACGCCGGCCCGGCCGTGTGCGCCGTGGCGGGCATGGCCGGGGTGGGCAAGACGTCGCTCGTCGTGCACGCCGCCCACCGGCTGGCCGAGCGGTACCCCGACGGGCGGATCCACGTCGACCTCGGCGGCACCACCGGGCATCCGATGGATCCGGCGGTGGCCCTCGACCGGTTCCTGCGCCTGCTCGGCGTGTGGGGCGGCCGGATCAGAGGCGGCGTCGACGATCGCGCGGCGCTGCTGCGCGACCGGCTGGCGGGCCGCCGCGTGCTCCTCGTCCTCGACAACGCGGCCGACGAGGCGCAGGTACGGCCGCTGATCCCCGGGACGCCGGGCTGCGCGGCGTTCATCACCAGCCGGACCCCGCTCATCGGACTGGAGTACGCCGAGTTGCTCGACCTGGACGTGCTGGACCCGGACGACGCCGTGGACCTGCTGGCCGGGGTCGTCGGACGGCAGCGGATCCTGGCGGAGCAGGACCGCGCCCGCACTCTCGTCGCCCAGTGCGGCCACCTGCCGTTGGCCGTACGGATCGCGGCGGCGCGGCTGGCCGGGCGTCCCGAGTGGACCCTGGACCGGCTGGCCGGCCAGCTCGCGGACGAGCACCGGCGGCTCGACCGCCTGGCCGCCGGGGACCTGGAGGTACGGTCCAGCATCGCGCTGAGCCAGGACGCGCTGCCGGCCGCGCACCGGCGGCCGTTCCACCTGATCGGGCTGCTCGACCTGCCCGAGATCACGCCCTGGATGGTGGCGGCGCTCCTCGACCGGCCGGTGGCCGAGGCCGAGGACGTCACCGACGCCCTCGTCGACGCGCGCCTGCTGGAACCCGGCCGCGCGGACGCCCCGGACGGCCCCCACTACCGCTGCCACGACCTCGTCCGGCTGTTCGCCCGCGAACAGGCCCTCGAGTCCGAACCGCCGCGCGAACGGGACGCGGCCGTGCTCCGGGTGCTGCGTACGCTGCTGGACCTCGCGGAGGCGGCCGACGACGCCCTGCCGAGCCGACGGCTGCGCCTGCCCGACCCGCGTCTGAGCGATCCGCACCTGGGCGATCCGCGCCAGGCCGGTGCTCGTCCGGCCGACCCGCGCCGAACGGGGTTCGCCGGGGTGGCACCGGCGGAGCCGCTCGCGTGGTTCGAGGCCAACCGCCAGACGCTGACCACGGCCGTGCACCGGGCGGCGTCCGCCGGGGAGGCCGAGCTGTCCTGGCGGCTGGCCGCCTCGCTGCTGAGCTTCCACGACCTGCGGGGCCACTGGGACGACTGGCACCGTACCCACGAGGTCGCGCTCGCGGCCGCCCGTGCCCGGGACGACCGCTGGGGGGAGACCGCGATGCGCTACGGTCTCGGCCTCCTCGCCGCCGCCCAGGATCGCTACAAGGACGCGGCCGCGCACCTGACCGCCGCCGTCACCGGCAGCCGGCGGCTCGACGCGCCGGTCCGCGCGGCCAGGGCCCTGGGCGCGCTCGGTGACGTCCACCACATCTGCGACCGGCTGGACGACGCCTTCGCCTGTTTCCAGGAGGCCCTGGAGATCGCCGACCGGCACGGCGACCTGACCGGCCGGGCCAACGGCCTGCTCAACCTGGGCCTGGTGCACCGTGATCAAGGCGACCCGGTCGCCTCACTCGCCCATCTGGACCAGGCCCTGGCGACCTTCCGCTCGGCGGGCGACGAGTACGGGGAGGCGCACGTCCTGCGCTTCCTCGCCGCGACGCACTACCACTCCCGTACCGACCTCGGGGCCGCGCACCGGCACGCGACGCACGCGATCGGGCTGTTTCGGCGGTTCGGCGACGGCCTCGCCGAGACGAGGTCGCTGCGTCTGCTGGCCATGGTGCTGACGGCCGAGGGGCGCCCGCGGTCCGGGGCCGACCTCCTCGATCGCTGTCTCGCGGCCTTCCGGGAACAGGGCGACCTGTTCGGCGAGGCGTCCACGCTGTGGGCCCTCGGCGAGGCGACGCACGAGAGCGGCGACACCGTACGGGCGATCGCGTGCCTGGAGCAGGCGCTGGCCCTCTTCCGCCGGCTCGACGTGCCGCTGTGGGAGACGCGCACCCGGGCCCGGCTGGCGGCGGTGCGCGGGGAGGGCGCCGACCCTGCCGACGGCTCCCTCCCCACCACCGTCACCGATGCGGGACCGCCCCGGGCGTCCAACCCAGGTAGTGGCTGAAGTGGCTCACGCTCGACGCGTGCCCGATCTTGCCGCTGATGCTGGTCGAGTAGAACCCGCCGTTGCCGTCGGCGATGCCGACGTGGCCGTACGAGCTGATGTTCCAGTACACGAAGGACCCGGCCGGTGGCTTGGTGCCGCTGTGGTGCGGTGCGCCGTTCCAGTGGGCGATCGCCGAGGCCCACACCCCGGTCGTGCCGTAGGCGTTCTCCACCGCCTTCTCGCAGTAGTGCTCCCAGCCGGTGCTGCCGACGTGGTTCTTCATCCACTGCACCGCGCCGGCCGGGGTGCCGTCGCCGGCGCTGAGCGGCGACACCTGCCCGGCCGAGAAGACGCTCGCGGGCGCCTTCGCGGTCACCGTACGGACGGGCGCCGCGTGCGCGGTCGCCGGGACGCCGGCGGCGACGAGGACCGCGGCGGGGACGAGTGCGGCTCCGGCACGCAGCCGGCGCCAGGAAGGACGACGCATCTGCCAACCTCCAGGGGGTGAGGGGGACATGCGCCGAGAAGCGTCGCAATCGCCGCTTGTACATCGCTTGTGCGATTGAGAACCGCCGGCCGCCGAAGACGCCCCTGGAGATGCGAATGGGCCGGGCTCACCGAGCCCGGCCCATTCGACTGGCTCCCCCGACTGGACTCGAACCAGTAACCTGCCGGTTAACAGCCGGACGCTCTGCCAATTGAGCTACGGGGGATCACACGAGAGGCCGCCCTGACCGCTGGCCGCCCCATCGCGCACAAGGTTAGCGCATTTCGCACGTGCTCGTTTCGCCGACTGGCCCGCCCTCTTCGGGGTATGTCCTACGGCGACTCAGCAGAGGAGTTGATCATGAAACACCGCGCTGTGTTCCTCGCCGGAGCGGCGACCGGGTACGTACTGGGAACGCGCGCCGGCAAGGAGCGCTACGAGCAGATCAAACGGATGTCCCGGCGTGTCGCCGAGCATCCCCGCGTGCAGGAGGCCGCCGGCGTGCTGCGCGCCCAGGCCGGCGAGCTCGCCGAGTCGGCGCGGCACAGGTTCGGCGACAAGGTCCAGACGGTGAGCGGTATGGTCCAGGAGAAGGTCCCCGGCATGCGCCGGGCCGAGCCGTCCGCCCCCACGGACGCGACCGACCGGACCCGCCAGCCCGCCCATCCCGGCGACACACCCGCCGACGTCACCTGACCACGACCGCGAGCGGGCGCGCCATCCGCACCCGCGGGGCCTCGGGCGCCCGCTCGCGCACTCCTGCGGCTCCTGGGGCCTGCCTCGACGTCCCCGCCCGGACGGCGGGGCCTGGAGACAGGCCCTACCTACTACAGGCCCGTCTGGCGGCGGATCTCCTCCAGCGCCTGCTCGGCCTGGGCCAGCAGGCCCGGATCGGCGGGGTCGAGGCCGCGGTCGAAGACGAACGACCAGCGCACCTCGCCGTCCGCCCGTGGCGGCCGGCGGCCGACGACCCGTACGCCTCCCCCGGGCAGCTTGACGTGGGTGCTGACGACGACGGTGGCGGTGACGCGCTCCCGGACGGTCTCGGGCACCGAGCCCGGCTCCGTGAGCGGCACGGTGTGCCGCCGGCCGCCGACCTCCCGTACGGCCAGGACACCGTCCTGCCAGGTGGCCTGCTCCACGCGCTCCCAGGGCAGCCGGGTGACCTCGTCCGTCCCGGGGAGGTAGAGGGCGGCATCGCTCGCGACCGTCTCACCACCGACCGCCAGGACGCGCTCGCCCCGCTGGAGGACCACGCCGTCCGGAACGCTCTTCCGCCACGTCAGTCGCATGACAGATCACGCTACAGCGCCTGGCCGGCGCTCCGGCGCGCGGCCAGCAGATCCAGCAGGAGCGCCGCCGACCAGCTGAAGTCGTGGCTGCCCTGTCCGCTGCCGTCGAACGGATCGTAGAACTCGCGGAAGCCGGACTGGCGCACCAGCCGGACGGTGGAGCCGAACAGCAGGTCCGCGACTCCGCCCAGGTCGTGGGCGCAGGCGCCGGACCACAGGAGCCAGTTGGTGTTGACCCAGGTCGGCCCGCGCGAGTAGGTCCCGCGGTCGAACGCCGCCGACTGGACGTCACAGGTCGGGACCGGATAGCCGGCCGCGCCGGCGAAGCGCGCCGACAGCAGCAGGTCGGCCAGCGCGCGGACGATCTCCGCCGGCAGCTCCGGGTCCAGGAGGGGCGCGAACCCGGCCTCGGTCGTCTCCGGGATCAGGCGCCCGGTCCGCAGGTCCCGTGGCCGGAAGCAGCCGGCCGATTCGTCCCACAGCCGGTCCAGGAGGGCGCCATGGATGCGCTCCGCGGCCTCGCGGTGCGGCCGCGGATCGGCCCCGGTGAGGTCGGCCAGCTCGGCCAGCGCGTGCGTGGAGGCCAGGTAGACGGCGTTGAACAGCGGATCCTCGACGACGAAGGGATGATCGTCCCGGAGATACTCCGCGCGATATCCGGCGGCCCGCATCCCGGCCACGAGCGCGACGTAACGGTCCTGATCTCCCCCGTGATAGGTCCGGCCCCGCGGGTCGACGGCGGCCAGCGGCGGGTCCCAGGCCGGGCTGTCGTCGAGCCCCGACTCCCACGGGTGGCACAGGCTCACCAGGCCGCTGCCGCCGATGTCCCGGTCCCGCGCGAGGTAGGCGTGCTGGGCGACCAGGCACGGGTACAGCGGGACGAGGAACGCCCGGTCCGCGCCGTCGGACGCCTGCGCCATCCGCAGCGCCGTGAGGGCGTGCAGCGGCGGCTGGGCGAGCGCGGAGGTGAGCACACCGCGCGGTGCGGCGGGCTGCTCGACGCTGCGCCACAGCTCGGGTCCGGGGAAGTAGGCGTCCCGTGGTTCCGTGGAGCTGAAGACGATGTGCGGCAGCAGGCCCGTCGCCCACTGGCCGCGGAACAACGACAGGAACTCGGTTCGGGCGCGGTCGGGCCGGTGGTGGGCCAGGCCCATGCCGACGAAGGCGGAGTCCCAGCTCCACTGGTGCGGGTACAGGCCCGGCGACGGCACCGTGGCCGTGCCGGTCCAGTTCGCGTCCAGCACGCGGGCGGCGGCCACCCAGAGGGCCGTCTCGTCGCCGGTGAGCCGTGGCCCCATTGAGCCAGAGTACGGCTCCGCGGCGTTCCCGGCGATGCCCGGCCTCGGCCATCTCGAAACGCCGGAACCGGACCGGCTGCGACCCGGCCGGCTCCGAGCCGGTCGCCATCGGCCGGGCGAGCTCCGACCGGTGACTTCGAGGCGGCCGCCTCCGGCCGGCCGAGCCCTAGGAGAAGAGGGCGTCGCCCCAGAAGCCGCCCTTGCGGACTCCGGGCGGGCAGGCCCAGATCCCCGACCCGACGTGCTGGATGTACTCGTTCATGTGGTCGGAGGCGGCGAGCTTGTTCTGCAGCACGACGAACTGCTTGCGCGGGTCCCGCTGGTAGGCGATGAAGAACAGGCCCGCGTCGAGGCGGCCGAGCCCGTCGGTGCCGTCCGTGAACGAGTAGCCGCGCCGCAGGATGCGAACGCCGCCGTTGCCGTCCGGGTGCGCGAGCCGGACGTGCGAGTCGGCGGGCAGCTTGTCGAGCGGCACCGGGTCGTGCTCGCGCTTGGCGCCGTACGCGTTGCCCTCCCCCTTCGTCCGGCCGAAGGTGTCCTGCTGCTCCTGGAGGGACGTACGGTCCCAGGTCTCGATGTGCATGCGGATGCGCCGCGCGACGAGGTAGGAGCCGCCGGCCATCCAGGACGGCCCGTCGGCGCCGGCGGCCCAGACGTGCTGGTCCAGGGCCTTGGCGTCGGTGCCGGCGATGTTGCGGGTGCCGTCCTTGAAGCCGAACATGTTCCGCGGCGTCTGCCGGTCCGGCGTCGTCGAGGAGGTCTTGCCGAAACCGAGCTGGGACCAGCGCACGGAGACGACGCCGAAGCCGATGCGGGCGAGGTTGCGGATGGCGTGCACGGCGACCTGGGGGTCGTCGGCGCAGGCCTGGACGCAGATGTCGCCGCCGCTGCGGGCCGGGTCGAGGTTGTCGCCGGGGAAGTGCGGCAGGTCGATCAGGGCGGCCGGCCGTTTCGCCCGGAGACCGAACCGGTCCTTGCCGTCCTTCTCGAAGAGCGTCGGGCCGAACCCGATCGTCAGGGTCAGCCGCGCCGGTGGCAGGCCGAGCGCCTCGCCGGTGTCGTCGGGCGGCGCCTCCCCCAGGCCGCCGGCGGCCGAGCCGTACGGGTGGCCGCCGGTGAACGCCGCGGCGGCCGCGGTCCACTCCTTGAGCATCCGGATCAGGCGGGCGCGGTCGTCGGTGACGACGTCGAACGCGGCGAAGTGCAGCCGGTCCTGGACGGGCGTGGCGATCCCGGCCTGGTGCGCGCCGTGGAACGGGACGGCCTCCTCGTCGGCGGACCGGTGGTCCTCACCGGCCTGGGCGACGCTGACCAGGCCCGCGCCGACGGCGGCGCCGGCCGCGAGCGTCGCGCCGGAGTAGCCGAACAGCCGGCGTCTGCTGAGGCCCGTCACTTGGCCACCACCGCCGCCAGCTTCGACAGCGGCTCGCCGAGCGCGTTCACCTCGTCCGACAGGTCCTTGCGGTCCTTCGCGCCCACCGTGTCGTAGGCGACGTAGCCGTCGCCCTTCTCGAACTTGGTGAGCAGCTTCTGCACCTTGGCGAACTCGTCGTCGAGCGTCGTCGCGAGGTCGGGGTTCCGCTCCTTGACGATGGCCTTGAGCAGCTCGTACACCTTCTGGGCGCCGTCGACGTTGGCCTTGAAATCGACCAGGTCGGTGTGGGAGAACGTCTCCTCCTCACCGGTGACCTTGCCGGTCGCCACCTCGTCGAGCAGTTCCTTGGCTCCGTTGGCCATCGAGGTGGGGGTGATGGACGCGGTGCCGACCTTCGCCTTGAGCGTCTGCAGGTCCTTGACGAGCTGGTCGGCGTAGGGGCCCTCGCCCTTGACCGAGCCGGTCTTCCACAGCGCCTTCTCGATCTGATGCCAGCCGGTCCACTTGTCACCCGGCTTGAGGTCCGCCTCGCGGAGGTCGACCTTCGGGTCGATGTCGCCGAAGGACTCGGCGACCGGCTCGATCCGCTCCCAGCCCACGCGGGACGGGGCGTACAGCGCCTTGGCCTGCCCGACGTCGCCCGCCTTCACCGCGGCGGCGAACTTCGTCGCCTTGGCCAGGGTGTCGTCGACCTGCTCGGCGACGTAGGTCCGGTACGCGGCGACGGCCTGGTCCAGGCGCGGGTCGACCGACTTGCCCTGGCCGGTGACGGTCAGCGGCTGGGAGGGGCCCTTGCCCGTCATGCCGGCGCTGCACATGACCTTGTACGTGCCGGCGGAGAGCTGGACGGTGACCTCGGCACCGGTGCCGGGCCCGATGTTCTCGCGCTCCGTGACGATCTTGCCGTCCGGGGCGAGGATCTCCAGCTCGTTCACCTGCGAGCCCTTGTTGGTCACCTTGAACGTCACCGCTCCCGCCGACGCGGTCTTGGCGCCGAGGTCGCAGGAGGAGTCGGTGGCCGTCACCTCGATGGCGCCCGAGCCGCCCTTGGCGCCCGCTGCGTCGTCCTTCCCGCACGCCGACAGCGTGGACAGCGAGATGAGGGCGGCGCCCGCGGCGGCGAGCACGTGGACAGGACGCATGCGGTCTCCAAGGGGGCGAAGGACGGTCAGGCGCCTGGACGAGGAGCGGGCACGCCTGTTTTAGGTCTACCTAACTTAGCTTTACCTAACCTGTCCTCGTCAAGCAGGAGCGGGGCCGGCGTGATGTGAACATCACCACGCCGGCCCCGCCCGGGACCGCTTGAACCGCCTTCTCAGGGGCGGCCGGGGAGCTAGTCGAGGTACTCCCGGAGCATCTGGGCACGCGTCGGATGCCGCAGCTTCGCCAGGGTCTTGGACTCGATCTGCCGGATGCGCTCCCGCGTCACGCCGAACTCCCGGCCGACCTCCTCGAGCGTCCGTGGATGGCCGTCCGTCAGGCCGAAGCGCAGCTGGATGATCCGCTGCTCCCGGTCCGACAGCGACCCCAGGATGCCGCCGAGCTGATCCTGCAGGAGGATGAACGCCGCCGCCTCCATGGGCACGACGGCGTCGGCGTCCTCGATGAAGTCGCCGAGGTCGGAGTCCTCCTCACCGATCGGCGACTGCAGGGACACCGGCTCCTGCGCGACCCGCTGGATCTCGACCACCCGGTCGGGCGGCAGTCCCATCTCCACCCCGATCTCCTCGGGAGTCGGCTCCCTGCCGAGATCCTGGTGGAGCTGGCGCTGCACGCGCACCAGCTTGTTGATGGTCTCCACCATGTGCACCGGGATCCGGATGGTCCGGGCCTGGTCGGCGATCGCCCGTGTGATCGCCTGGCGGATCCACCAGGTCGCATAGGTCGAGAACTTGTACCCCTTGGTGTAGTCGAATTTCTCGACCGCACGGATCAGCCCGAGATTTCCCTCCTGGATGAGATCGAGGAACAGCATTCCGCGGCCGACGTAACGCTTGGCGATGGACACCACCAGGCGCAGATTGGCCTCGATCAGTCGTTGCTTCGCCCGTACCCCGTCATGGGCGAGCAGTTCGAGGTCGGAGCGTTCGACGGGAGCGATGATGGCCGCCTTGGCCAGCTTCTCCTCGGCGAACAGTCCCGCCTCGATCGATTTGGCGAGTTCTACTTCTTCTTCTGCCGTGAGCAGCGGTACGCGTCCGATCTCGCGCAGGTAGATCCGGACCAGGTCGCTTGTCGGCGCCCGCCTTCCGAGGTCGTCCCCATCAGCTCGCGCTGAGTCCTCGTGTCCGCTCGGGGACTCGAGAACCTCCACCCCCTGCTCCGCGAGCATCCGGACGACCCGGTCGGCCGACTCCGCCGGCAGGTCGGAACGATCGATCGCGGCGGCGACGTCGTCCACCGTTATTCCACGTTCTCTGCCACGTGCGACGAGGTCCGCCACCTGGTCAACCGGCGGCGTCTCGCTAGGCAGCACCGAAGGGCCCACGGTGACAGTGTGCGGCAAGGGACCCTTATTCCGGGGGACCTATTTTTGCGTCCCAGGGGTCACAGAGAACTGATGGCTCGCTCGCGCAACATCTTTCGCTGCAGCTCAAGGGCCATGAGATCGCCGAAAAGGCGGTTGTGCTCTTCCCGGTGCTCGACCGGATTCAGCCGTCCGAGTTTGGACTGCAGTTTGGCGATCTCCCGCGTGACCTGGATCTCCTGCAATCTGGACAGCATTGCAGCGGCATATCGGTCATCCGGATCTCCGCTGGAGCGCAGCGGTTCCACGGCGAACGCGGTGACCAGAGCCCTGACCTCGTCGTTCGGCGCGGCGTCCCGCAGCCGGCCGGCCCATTCCGGTCCGCTCTGCGCCGTCACGACGCCGCCGAGCTCCGCGATCAGCGATCGCACCGCGGCGTGACCCGGGACGAGCAGTGCGTCGGCGGGCATGGCGTCGAAGGCCGGACCGAGCAGCGCGGGCCGCTGCACCGCGAGCTTCAGCGTCTCGCGCTCGACCTGGACCACCGGGTCGTTCAGGTCATGCGCCGGGCGCTGCGGGACCGGAGCCGGCTCGGGCCGCCGCCGGCGCGCGTCGCCCCGCCGGCCGTCGCCCGGACGGCCGGAGCCGTGCTCGCGCACCCGCCGGAGGACGAACTGCTCGTCGAGGAAGCCGGTCCACTTGTCCAGGTCGATGGCGTAGCGCTCGCGCATGCCCCGGTCCCTGATGCCCGCGATGATCGGCGCGGCGGCGTCGATCGCGGCGAGCCGGCCCTCGGTGGTGTCGAGGTCGTACTTGGCGATCGTCGCCTGGACCGCGAACCGGAACAGCGGCACGCGGGAGGCGACCAGGTCGCGCACTGCCGCGTCACCGTGCTGGAGTCGCAGGTCGCACGGGTCGAGGCCGTCCGGCTGCACGGCGACGAACGTCTGGGCGGCGAACCGGTGCTCCGTCTCGAAGGCGCGCAACGCGGCCTTCTGGCCGGCGGCGTCGCCGTCGAAGGTGAAGATCACCTCACCGCTGGCCTCGTCTTGGTCCAGCAGCAGCCGGCGCAGGATCTTGATGTGCTCGTCGCCGAAGGAGGTGCCGCAGGTCGCGATCGCGGTGCCGACGCCCGCCAGGTGGCAGGCCATGACGTCGGTGTAGCCCTCGACGATCACCGCCTGCCGCCGCTTGGCGATGTCCTTCTTCGCCAGGTCGGCGGCGTACAGCACCGAACCCTTCTTGAACAGCGGCGTCTCGGGGGTGTTGAGGTACTTGGGACCGTCGTCGCGCTCCTCCAGCCGGCGCGCGCCGAACCCGATGACGTCGCCGGTGAGGTCGCGGATCGGCCAGATCAGCCGGCCGCGGAACCGGTCGATCGGCCCGCGCCGCCCCTGGCTGGCCAGCCCCCCGGTGACGAGCTCCTTGTCGGTGAAGCCCCGGCCGCGCAGGTGCCGGACGAGCGCCTCCCACTCGTTCGGCGCGTAGCCGACGCCGAACCGCTCCGCGTCCTCCCGGCCGAAACCCCGCTCGGCGAGGAAGCGGCGGCCGAGCTCGGCCGCCGGGGTGAGCAACTGCTCGGTGAAGAACTCCGCGGCGGCCCGGTGCGCCTCGATCAGACGGGTGCGCTCGCCCTTCTGCCGATTGGGGACGTAGCCGCTGTCGGCGTAGCGGAGCTGCACGCCGGCCTTCGCCGCCAGGCGCTCGATCGCCTCGGCGAACGACAGGTGCTCGATCTTTTGCACGAAAGAGATCGCGTCACCGCCTTCCCCGCAGCCGAAGCAGTGGAACATCCCGTTCGAGACGTTGAAAGATGGCGATTTCTCGTCGTGGAACGGGCAGAGGCCCTTGAGCGCGCCGCCGCCCGCGTTACGGAGCTGGACGTACTCCCCCACGACCGCGTCGATCGGCGACCGTTCACGTACGAGGGCGATGTCTTCATCACGGATCCGGCCTGCCACGTCGGCAGTCTAGTCCTGACCTCGGACACCGCGGGCCGTACCGGACACCCCCGGAGGGGGCCGCGTGACCTGATCAATTGGCGCGCCAACGGTCTGGACAAATCACGGAAAGGCGCGATGTACTTACTCAACTTCGGCGGCAATGGCGGATGTCGCCGTCACTCTGCATCGAGTGGTTCGGGGACCGCGATCAACCCGCGGGAGCGACGGAGGGCCGCCATAGGTCGTCCCGGCGACACAAGGTGGAAGCATGACCGAAGTCGTCCTCGACGCGGTGAACAAGGTCTACCCGGACGGTTTCCACGCCGTGCGGAACGTGAGCCTGCGCGTACCCGACGGCGAGCTGTTCGTGCTGCTCGGCCCGTCCGGCTGCGGGAAGTCGACACTGCTGCGCATGGTCGCGGGCCTGGAGGAAATCACCTCCGGTGACCTGTGGCTCGGCGGCAGATATGCTAACGGCCTCCCGCCGCGCGACCGCGACCTGGCGATGGTGTTCCAGAGCGGCGCGCTCTACCCGCACCGCGACGTCCGGGGCAACATCGCCTTCCCGCTGGAGATCTCCGGGGACGCGTCGCCGGCCTCCCAGGAGCGCATCGTCGAGCTGTCGCGGGCGCTCGGCATCGAGGAGACCCTCAACCGCCTGCCCTCGACGCTGTCCGGCGGCCAGCGCCAGCGCGTCGCGATGGGGCGGGCGCTGATCCGCGAACCCGGCATCTTCCTGATGGACGAGCCCCTGTCCAACCTGGACGCGGGCCTGCGCACCGAGCTCCGCATGGAGATCAGCGCCCTGGTCCGCAGCATCAAGGTCACCACTCTGTACGTGACCCACGACCAGACCGAGGCGCTCACGCTCGCGGACCGGGTGGGGATCATGCGGCAGGGCGTGCTGCAGGACGTCGGCACCCCTCAGCAGGTGTACGACGACCCCGCGACGATGTTCGTGGCGGCGTTCCTGAGCGCCCCGCCGATCAACCTCATCAGGACGGGCGTCTGGGCGGACCAGGAGGAGGGGATCATCCTCGGCCTCGGGAACCAGCGGCTGGTCCTGCCCTGGTCCGATCCCCGCGCGCCCACGCTGGTGTCGCACCACGGCAGGTACCTGACGGTCGGCTTCCGCGCCGACGCCCTGCGGCCCGCGGCGGACGGCCTGATCGCGGGCCGGGTACGGGCGCTGGAGTTCCACGGTTCCGAGTGGCTCGCCTACGCGGAGGCCGGCCTGCCGCACGTCGACCCGGAGGCCCCGTACGAGAACGACCCGCCGTGGGCGAGCCCGGAACCGAGCTCCGGCGAGGGCGTGCTGCGCCGGATCCTGCGGTCCGCCGGGATCGTCGCCGAGGAGCCCACGCCCGAACCGGGCCGGCACGACGGCCATCACCGCCGGTCGGACGTGGTGTTCCGGCTCGAGTCGCGGTCCGGAGTGTCGGCGGGCGACGCCATCCGGCTGGCCATCGACACCGACCGCATGCTGCTGTTCGGCGAGGACGGCCGCCGCGTCGACCCCGTACGCCGCTGACCGCTGCGGACCCGGTGGCGCGCCGTCGCGTGGACGGCGCGCCGGCCTCGCGGGAACGCGTCAGTCCCGGTTCGGGGGCTGGGTGTGCATGGTCCCGGCGACGCGGTTCCACATGTTGATCTGCGCGACCTGGGCGACGAGGAACGCCGCCTCGTCCGGTTTGAACGCGTCGGTCACCGCGTTCCAGATCTCGTCGGAGACCTCCTCGGGGCCCCTGGTGGCGGCCTCGGCGTAGGCCAGCGCGGCCCGTTCCGCCTCGGTGTACAGCCGCGACTCCCGCCAGGCGGGCAGCTGAATGATCCGGTTCAGGTTCTCGCCGAGTTCGAGCGCCTCGTGCGTGTGCATGTCGATGCAGAAGAGGCAGCCGTTCAGCTGCGAGGCTCGGATCTTGACGAGCTCGCGGACGGTGGCGGTCAGAGGTCCCCTGCGGATCGCCTGCTCGGCCTGGAGGAACGCCTTGTAGACCTCGGGTGCCAGTTCGGCGACGTTCAAGCGCGACATCGCGTCAACCCTTCTCGGTGGTGGTTCTTCGCCAGGGAGACGAGACGGTACCGTCCGGTGTGACGGGTTCCCGGCAGGAATTTCAGGAAGCCACGCTGACGTGCGTCAGCTTCTCCGGATTGAGCACCCGCCGGATCGCCAGGATCCGGCCGTCGGCGGCGATGTCGAACGTGTCGATCACCGCGACCGCGCCGTCCCGGAAGATCGCCAGGGCGGGCTCGCCGCCGATCTCACAGGGGACGGCGTGGCCGAGCGCCCAGCGAGCGCGCACCCGCTCCAGCACCTCGGCCACCTTCCGGCCGCCGACGATGAGCTTGCGCGCCGCCGAGACCTTGCCACCGCCGTCGGTGACGTAGACGACATCGGGGTGCAGCAGCTTGACCAGCCCCTCCAGGTCACCGGTCTCGTACGCCGCGCGGAAGGCCGTGAGCACGCGCTCCCGCTCGGGCCGGGTCGCGCGCGGCCGCTCCTTGGCGGCGGCCGCCCGGCGGCGCGCCCGGGAGGCGAGCTGCCGGCTGGCCGCGGGAGTGTTGCCCAGCACGCCCGCCACCTCGTCGAAGGGCACCTCGAAGACGTCGTGGAGGACGAACGCGACCCGCTCCGGCGGTGTCAGCTCCTCCATGACGAGGAGCATCGCGGTGCCGACCGACTCGTCGACCAGCACCGGCTCGGCGGCGTCCGGCCCGGTCAGCAGGGGCTCCGGCAGCCAGGGACCGACGTAGGCCTCCCGGCGCACCCGCGCCGAGCGGAGGATGTCGTACGACCGGCGCGCCGAGACCGTCACCAGCCACGCGCGTACGTCCGCGACCTGGGACAGGTCGGCGGCCGCCGCGCGCAGCCACACGTCCTGCGCGACGTCCTCCGCGTCGGCGACGGTGCCGAGCAGCCGGTACGCCACCCCGAACACCGCCGGGCGGTGCTCCGCCCACTCCTCGTCGGTCACGGGCCGACGGTACCCGGCGCGCTCACATCGGCTCGGCGAGGGGTGCCACCGGGCCCGCCGGGCGGAGTGCTCACACCAGGTCGGCGAGGGGTACCCCCGGGTCCGCCAGCCGCGCGGCGTCCACCGGACGGCCCGACCGGATCAGCGCCTGGATGTCCCCGGCGACGTCCCAGACGTTGACGTTCATCCCGCCGACGACCCTGCCGCCCGACAGCCAGAACGCGATGAACTCCAGCTCGTCGGTGTCGCCCGAAACGTACGCGGCCGGGTCGGTCCCGCGGTACACGACCTGGTCATAGCCGCCGACCCAGGCGCCGGACGCCTCCATGCCCAGCTCGTACTGGTCGGTGTAGAAGTAGGGGACGCGGTCGTACACGACCGGTCGTCCCAGCATCGCGCGCGCCGCCGCGGGGCCGCCGTTCAGGGCGTTCGCCCAGTGCTCGACCCGGATCCGCCGGCCCAGCAGCGGGTGGTCCGCCTTCGCGACGTCGCCGGCCGCGTAGACGTCCGGGTCGGAGGTGCGCAGCGACGCGTCGACCACGATGCCGTCGTCCACCTCCAGGCCCGCCTCCTCCGCGAGCGCGCTGTTGGGCACCGCGCCGACACCGACGATCACGACGTCGGCGGGCGTCTCCGCGCCGCCCGTCGTGAGGACGGACGACTCGGTGATCTTGGCGACGTCACCCGTGACGAACTCCACGCCGTGCCTGCGGTGCAGGGCCGCGAAGACCTCCCCGAGCTCCGTGCCCAGGGAGCGGCGCAGCGGCGTGGACGGCGCGATGACCCGTACCTCGTTGCCGTACGCGCGGGCGGCGGCCGCCGCCTCCAGCCCGATCCAGCCGGCGCCGACGACCGCGACCCGCCGGTCCCCGGGCTCCAGCGCCGCGCGCAGCCGCTCGGAGTCGGGCGCGTCCCGTACGTAGTGGACGTGCTCGAGGTCGGCGCCGGGAACGGCCGGGCGCCGGGCGGACGCGCCGGTGGTGAGGAGCAGCTTGGTGTAGCCGACACGCTCGCCGTCCGCGAGCCGTACCTCGTGGGCGGCGCGGTCCAGCCCGCTCACCCGGACGCCGAGACGTAGCTCCACGTCGTTGTCTGCGTACCAGGACTCCTCGTGGACGTACGCCTTGTCGAAGGGGTCCTTGCCGGCCAGGAATCCCTTCGTCAGCGGCGGCCGCTCGTACGGCCGCCGCGTCTCCTCGCCGATCAGGACGACGCGTCCGGTGAAACCCTCCTCCCGCAGCGTCTGCGCGGCCTTCGCGCCGGCCAGGCTCGCACCGACGACGACGTAGGTCTCGGGGACGGGCATGGGCTCCTCCACTTTCTGGATCAGGGTCAGCCCAGTATCCTCCGCGCGCCCGTCTCGGGAGGGCGCAGCGCGAAGCGTCAGCCGAGGAGTTCGCGATGCCAGGCGAGCGCCGACGTGTCGGTCAGCGAGGCGAGCTGGTCGACGACGACGCGCAGCCGCGCGCGGTCGTCGGCGGCCTCGGCGTAGAACCCGCGGAACACCGGGTCGAGAACCCGCGGGGCCTGGCGCGCGACGGCATCGGCGAGTTCGGCGATGAGCTCCCGCTGCCGGGCCTGCAGCGCGCCGTGGTCCGCGCGCCCCATCACGTAGCGCGCCGCGACGCCCTTGAGCAGGGCGCACTCCAGCCGCCGCCCGCGCGGCACGACCAGGTCCGCCGCGTACCGCGTGAGCGGGCCGGTGCCGTACGCCTCGTGCGTGGCCCGCTCGGTGGCCCGGCAGAACCGGCCGATCAGCTCGCTCGTGAGGTTCTTCAGCGCGGCCGCCGCGCGCAGCGTGCCGTCGTAGGCGCGCGGCCAGTACGGCTCGGCGAGCAGTTCGGTGAACCGCTCCTCCAGTTCGGCGACGCCCGCCTCGCAGTAGAGCCGGGCGGTCAGCTCGCAGACGGCCCGGCGTTCGGCCGGGTCGGCCAGCCGCTCCAGCCGGATGTGCCCGGCGTGCAGCCCGTCCTCCAGATCGTGCACGGAGTAGGCGACGTCGTCGGCCCAGTCCATGACCTGCGCCTCGAAGCAGAGCCGCGCCCCGCCGGCGGGACGCGTATCGCTCGGCCGCTCACGCTCCTCACCCGCTCCGCGGGCACCCCGTCCCTCGGCGCCCACTCCGCTCGCCGCGTCGGATTCGCCCGCGCTCTCGGGTCCCTCACCGTCCTCACTCGCCGCGTCGGGTTCGCTCCCTGGAGCGCCGTCCCGCAGCCAGGCGAAGACCCGCCGGTCGTCCTCGTAGACGCCGTACTTCGCGCCGTCACCGACCGGCGTCCTCCTCGGCCAGGGATACTTCATCGCCGCGTCGAGCGCCGCCCGGGTGAGGTTCAGGCCGACACTGCGCCCGTCCGGCGCGAACGACTTGGCCTCCAGCCGGGTCAGCAGGCGCAGGCTCTGCGCGTTGCCCTCGAACCCGCCGCACGCGGCCGCCACCTCGTCGAGCGCCGTCTCGCCGTTGTGGCCGAACGGCGGATGACCGAGGTCGTGGGACAGGCACGCGACCTCCACGAGGTCGGGGTCGCAGCCGAACGCCTTCCCGAGCTCCCGGCCGATCTGCGCGCACTCCAGGGAGTGCGTGAGGCGGGTCCGCGGGCTGTGCTGACCGCGCTGGTCGCCCGCCGCCGGCTCGACCACCTGGGTCTTGGCCGCCAGCCGGCGCAGCGCCGCGCTGTGCAGCACCCGCGCCCGGTCCCGTTCGAACGGCGTGCGCTCGCGCCGCTTCGGCGGCTCGGGCGCCCAGCGCGCCGTGTCCTGCTCGGTGTAACGGGTCATCGGAGTCCGAGCGTATCCATCTAGAGTGCGGGCATGCCCGATGGACCGTACCGACGCCGCAGCGCCCGCGTGCTCCTGATCGACGACACCGATCGCGTCCTCCTGCTCCGCCTGCTCCATGACCACCGCCGCCGCGCGCGCGGTCACTACTGGCTGACGCCCGGAGGAGGCGTCGACGACGGCGAGGCGCTCCACGAGGCGGCGGCCCGGGAGCTGCGCGAGGAGATCGGCCTCATCGTCGCCCCGGAGGACCTCGGGACGCCGGTGGCGACGACCTCCGGGTACGCGGAGTTCAGCTGGGCGAAGGGAACGTTCCGCGACGACTTCTTCCTCCACCGGGTCACCGCGCACGAGGTCGACACCGGCGGCCTCCAGCCGTACGAGCTGAAGCACGTCAGCGGGCACCGGTGGTGGACCGTGGACGAGCTGGCCGCCACCACGGAGGCGGTCTACCCGTTCGGGCTGGTCCCGCTGCTGCGCGACCTCCTCGCCGGCCGTCGCCCGGCCGAGCCCGTCCTGCTGCCCTGGCACCACTGAACCGGCCGTGCCAAACGTCACCGCGGCAGGTTAAGGTCCTCTTCACCTCCCTGTCCGCACGTCTCGAGGGCCGCCCATGCTCACCACGTTCCGCGCCGCGGTCGCCGTCGTACTGCTGGCCGGCTTCTACGTGCTCGTCGCCGCCATCACCACCGGAACGGTCTTCTTCGACTTCTACGCGGTGAAGTACGGCCACGCGGGCGGCTTCAAGGTCGCGGCGCTGGCCACCTTCGGCGTCCTGGCGATGCTGCGCGGCGTCTTCGTCGTCGGCCGCCGCAAGGACGAGGAGCAGCCCGGCGTCGCGGTGACGCCCCACGACGAGCCGGAGCTGTGGCGCACGGTCACCGAGCTCGCCCACCAGGTCCGGACCCGGGTGCCCGACGAGATCCGCCTCGTCCCCGACGTGAACGCCGCGGTCAGCGAGAACACCCGGCTCCTCGGCCTCATCCCCGGGCGACGGTACATGTACATCGGCATCCCGCTCATGCTCAGCCTCACCGCCGACGAGATGCGCGCGGTGCTCTGCCACGAGCTCGGGCACTACAGCGGATCACACACCCGCCTGGGCGGCATCACCTACCGGGGCCGTACGTCGCTGATCAGGACGATCGAGCGGCTCCGGGACCACGCCATCATCCGCACGATCTTCCTGCTGTACGCCAAGCTGTACCTGCGGGTGTCGCAGGCGGTGTCCCGGCGGCAGGAGCTGGAGGCCGACGCCGCGGCGGTCGCCGTCTCCGGGCGGCGGCCGATGGGCGAAGCCCTCCGGAAGGTACGCGCGAGCGCGGCGGCCTGGAACTTCTACCTCGGTTCCTACTGTTCGCTGATCGGTCCCGCTCAGGCCCGTCCGGCGGACCTGTTCGCGGGGTTCTACACGCTGCTGCGCGAACCGAGCCGGCAGGAGGAGCTCGCCAAGGTCGTGAACGCGCCCGAGGAACGCTCGCCGTACGACTCCCACCCGAGCCTGGCCGAGCGCCTCGCCGCGATCGCGGCGCTGCCGGAACCGGCGGCGCGCCCCGACCCGCGGCCGGCCCTGGCGCTGCTCGCCGACCCGCGGCGCGCCGCGCTGGCGACGCAGGCGTCGATGCTGACCGACGAGGCGCTGCGCCTGCCGGTCCTGGAGTGGCCGCAGATCGTCGAACGCGGCCTCTACGCCGGAGCGAACGCCGAGGCGATGAAGGACGTGTTCACCGCCGCCGGCCAGGCGACGAACACGCCGCAGCCGACGGTCGACACGGTCCTGCGGATCCTCGCCGGCGGCGGCGCCGGCGACCTCGGCAACCGCCTCCGGATGGCCGGCTGGCAGGGCGATGACACCCGCGCCCTGGTGGCCCGCGTCGTCGCCCGCGCCTTCGAGGGCCTGCTCATCCAGGCGGGCCGCGTCCGCTACACCTTCTCCTGGTCCGACGTCGCCCGCCTGGTCGACGGCGACGGCGCCGAGGTCGACCTGACCGACCCCGTCCGCAGGGCGGTCGACGACCCCGGTCAGGTCAACTCCCTGTACGAACACCTGCTCCGTCTGGGCATCACCCCGGCATCCGCCCCGGCACCCGAGCCCGCCCCGGGCGGCGCCATCCCGGTTCCGGGCGGCACGTACCCGGTTCCGGGTGGCGCGGTCCCAGGTGCGGGCGGCACGTACTCAGGTCCTGGCGGCGCGGTCCCAGGTGCGGGCGGTGCGGTCCCTCCCCCGGGTGGAATGGCGCCCCCTCCGCGCTGATCCGTGCTTTCAGGGCCGTACCGGACGCTCGGTGACCGCGCCGCGAAGCCGAATGACCACCGCTCGGCGATCGACTCGTCGCGGTCGGCCTCAGCAGGCTTGCCGTCAGAGCGCGACCGAACCTGACGTCGGAGTCATCAAGCCATAGATGCCGACGACGCACAGGGCGATCACGATCGTCGACCACAGCGGGAAGGCGTTCAGGAAGGCGAATTGGCCAAGGATCACCAGCGCGGTGAGCGCGATGCCCGGTGTTCTCGCCCATGCCTTCCTGGCGAGGATCGCACCGCCTATGACGAGTTGCGCGACTCCCAGAATGAGCCAGATGCAGCCCCAGGCGGTGTAATCGAAGATGAGCAGCCTGCTCGACCCGACCTGGTAGTACTGGTCCTTGAGGAGAGCGGTGAGCCCGTCCAGGATGTTGAAGAAGCCCACCACGCAGACCAGCAGGCCGGCGAATGCCAACCAGCCCGATGTGGTCGGTTGTCGGGGAGCATGACTCCCCGCGGAGCCCGGCATGACAGTCCTCTGCTCGACAGGAGTTCTACAGCAGCCGTCGTTCCCCGCCCCCGGTCCGGTCATACGACCCGAGTCGCCTAGTTTTCGATTCCTGGGGAGGGCCTTGACTCGTCGCTCCGGCTCCGGACGAGGCCCGGCCCCTGGGCCGGGCGGTGCCGTCCCGCCCGCGACGAACCGCCGGCGGCCGTTCCCGTCCGGGCGGCGGACGGGAACGGCCCGCGGCTCCCCCTCCAGGGGCCTGTCGGGGCGTCAGCCCGTGAAGCCCTTGAAGATGTTGGTGAACTCGTACGTGCTCTGGCTGATACCGCTGCAGGTCGGCGAGACGGAGCCGTTCGGGCAGCCGCCGTTGTCGCGGCCGACCGACCAGAAGCCGATGTACCCGACGTGGTTGGTCTGGGCGTAGCTCAGCACCTGACCGGCGACGGCCTGCGTGGTGGTCGGGCCGGTGTCGTTCTTACCGATCATCGGGGTGAGGCCGAGCATGCCCTTGAGCTCGGCGTCGCTCTTGCCGGGCCAGACCTGCTTCATCTGCCCGAGCGTGGAGTTCGCCGCGGCGATCAGGGCGTCGCCCCAGGAGCCCGAGTACCCGAAGTCCATCAGCATCGGGTTGACGGTGACGTTCAGGCCGCGGGAGGCGGCGTCCTGCAGGATCTGCACCGAGAACGGGTCGACGCCGTAGTCCGAGGACTGCACCCGCAGCGTGTAGGTGACCGTGGTGCCGCGCGCGGCCTGCAACTGCTTCAGGGCGGTGTTGACCTGCGCGACCGGGATGGACGCCTCGACGTCGACGTCGAGGCGGTTGCTGCCGACCGCGTCGAGTGCCTTCTCGTAGGCGGCGAGCAGCGCGGACGAACTGCCGCAGGTGTTCTCCAGGTACGGCCCGGTCGCGCCGCCGGTCGCCACCGTGACGTCACCGCCGACGCTCTTCAGGTCATTGACCTCGCCGATGACGCGCGAGTCGTTCAACGGGATGGTGCCGCCCCACGACGGGTTGCACCCGGTGCTGTCCGCGAGCGCGAAGGCCAGGGTGAAGTGCTTCTGGCCCGTCGCCGTGGCCACGTCCTTCAGCGTCGGGCTGGCCATCGTGATGTCGATGTAGGGCGAGAACCGGCCGCCGCCGGTGCCGCCGCCTCCACCGCCGCCGCTGTCGGTGGTGGCGCTGACCGTGGCGCTGAACGCCGAGGCGTTCCCGGCGGCGTCCTTGGCCCGCACCTTGAAGGAGTACGACGTCGACGCGGCCAGCCCCGACACGGTCGCGCTCGTCCCCGAGACCGTCGTGGCCGGGGACGACCCCTGGTACACCTCGTACCCGGTGACCCCGACGTTGTCCGTCGAGGCCGTCCAGGACAACGACACACTCGAGGAGGTGTGCCCGGTCACCGTCAGCCCGGTGGGCGTGCTCGGCGGTTGCGTGTCCGAACCACCCCCGCCGCCGTCACAGGCGGCGCCGTTCAGCGTGCAGCCGGTCGGCGTCCCGCTCCCGGACACCACGAACCCGAACGACACCGACGCGCCCGCGGCGATCGAGGCGTTGTAGTCCCGGTTCTTGAACGTGTAGTGCGACCCCGACTGCGTCAGCAACGCGTCCCAGTACGTGCCCACCGACGACCCCGACGGCAGGTCGAACGCCACCGTCCAGCCACTGATCGCCGACGAGCCGTTGTTCGTGACCGTGAACTGTGCCTGGTAACCGCTCCCCCAGTCCGACGTCTTGGCGAACGTCGCCGTGTTCGCCGCCGCGTACGCCGACACCGCGGTCAGCACGACGGCCAGGGGCAGTAGCAGCATCCCGACGAGCAGGGACGCGATCCTGGATCTCTTCAAGGCGGGGACCTCTCTCGTGGGGCCGACTCTCGATGGGACCGGCTCCCGGCCGCGCCGGCGGGTGGAACGACCGGGAGCCGGGGCTCAACCGGTGAACTGACCGATGATCGTCGCGAAGTCGTACGGCTGCTGGGTGACGCCGCTGCACTTGCCGTCCGCCCAGCCGGTGGTTCCGGTGCACTGCCGGTCCCGGTTCAGCGACCAGAACGACAGCCGGCCGAGATGGTGCTGCTGCGCGTAGCCGAGGAGCGTACGGAAGGTGTCCTGGGTGAACAGCTCGCTCGGCTGGTCGGTGTGGCCGTTCATCAGGATCAGGCCCGTACGGGCGTAGAGGTTCGCGTCGGACAGGTCGGGGCGCAGCGCGGCGAGCTGGGTGTGCGCGGCCTCCATCACCTTCTGGACGTCGGCGGCCATGGACGCCGCCGGGCCTCCGTAGTCGAAGGCCATCACCGCGTACAGGTCGATGTCGGCCCCGTTGTCCTTGGCCCGCTGGATCTCGGCCTTGTCCAGGTCGCTGAGGCCGACGGTCGTCACCGGCATGGTGAGGGAGACCTGGAGAGCGCGCCCGGCGGCGGCCGCGTTCTGCTTGAGGATCTTGATGGCCTGGAAGCGCCGTGTCTCCCCGGCCGCGTCGCCGAGGTCGTCGCCCTCGATGTCGAAGTCGACATGGGTGAGGGCGTACTTGTCGATCACCTGCTGGTACGCCTGGGCGAGGGACGCGGCGTCGGAGCAGGCGGCGCCGAGTTCGAGACCGTTGTAGCCGCCGAAGGAGACCGCGACGTCGCCGCCCGCCGCGCGTACCGCGTCGACCTGCGCCTTGACGGCGGTGTCCGAGGAGACCGGGTGCGCGGTGTCGCCGTCCCAGGCCGGGGTGCAGCCTCCGCCGTTCGGCGCGAGGACGAAGGCGAGGACCAGCGACTTCACGCCGCTGCCGGAGACGATCCCGGAGATCGGCTGCGGGTCGTTGTCGAGGGGCATGAAGTACGGCGCCGCGCGCAGGTCCCCGGACGGCGGCGGGGTCCCGCCGCCGCTGTCGGTGGTGGCATTGACCGTGGCGCTGAAGGCCGAGGCGTTCCCGGCGGCGTCCTTGGCCCGCACCTTGAAGGAGTACGACGTCGACGCGGCCAGCCCCGGCACCGTCGCGCTCGTCCCCGAGACCGTCGTGGCCGGGGACGACCCCTGGTACACCTCGTACCCCGTCACCCCGACGTCGTCGGTCGAGGCGTTCCAGGACAGGGAGACGCTCGAGGAGGTGTGCCCGGTGACGGTGAGCCCGGTGGGCGTACTCGGCGGCTGCGTGTCCGAACCACCGCCGCCTCCCCCACCGTCACACGCCGCGCCGTTCAGCGTGCAGCCGGTCGGCGTGCCGCTCCCCGACACCACGAAACCGAACGACACCGAACCACCCGCCGGGACCGACGCGTTGTAGTCCCGGTTCTTGAACGTGTAATGCGACCCCGACTGGGTCAACAAGGCGTCCCAGTACGTGCCCACCGACGACCCCGACGGCAGATCGAACGCCACCGTCCAGCCACTGACCGCCGACGAGCCGTCGTTCTTGACGGTGAACTGGCCCTGGTAACCGCTCCCCCAGTCCGACGTCTTCGCGAACGTGGCGGTGAGCGGGCCGGCGGCGTGGGCGCGCCCGGCGGTCAGGACGCCGAGCGCGAGGAGGCCGGCGGTCAGGATGGTCAGGGCACGCGGGCGAACACGCACGGGTCCTCCTTGCGGGCACCCGCGCACAGGCGCGGGCGGGGTCGCGTCCGGCGGTCAGAACCCTGTCGCTGTCGTCGGGCGAGCCCCCGGAGGCTTCCGCCTGCGCCTTACCTGAAGCGGCAGTCGATCCGAGTAAGCCCGATGTGAACCGGAGCCGTCAATATTCTTAAGAAGCTTTCTTGTTAATTGGATCGCGGCTCCGGCGGACCGCTCGTCAGTGCGTAGACCACACGTTGTCCGCTTTGACCGGAAATTCGGTTCGAGCGGCCCGAAACCCGGCTCCTCAGTCGACGTTCCGGACGTTCAGCCCCGGATGGTCCGGATCGATGTGCCAGCTGTTGACGCGCCGGGGATGGATACGGATCACCTCATTGCTGAAGAAGCCCGGCGCCAGCGGCGGCTCCTCGACGGCCAGGGTCTCGGCGCGGCCCCGGATCTCGACGCCGCGACCCCAGCCGGGCCGGACCGCCCCCGGCTCGTCGGGGGTCATGTCGTCGACGACGAACGCCACCACGGGGTTGGCCTGGGCGTTGCGGTACTTCTGGCTGGCGCTCAGGTTCGGCCCGCCGATGTCGATCGTGTCGTCCTCGTTGAGCCGGAAGCCGACCGGCCGTACCTGGACGGCCCCGTCGGCGGCGACGGTCGCCAGGCGGCCGAGGTTCTGTCCGGCCAGATACGCGCGTTCCCTGTCAGTGAAGATCATGACTCCCGAGGCTAGGACCTCGACCAAGGTTGAGGTCAATCAGGAGTCGCCGCGCCAGCGGCCGATGAACACGTACCAGAGGTAGCCGCCCGTCTCGCGGACGATGTAGTGGAACTGAGTGTCCCGGGTGCCGACGGTGGGCCCGCTGCGGGTCGGCGAGGTGACCGCCTTGATCCCGTTGTCGTCGGCCATCGTGCGGGAGCGCAGCGCGTGCCAGGGGTCGGTGACGATGACGGCGGTGTGCCATCCCTGCCGCTTGTACTCCTTGCCCACGTCGATCATGCTCTGCAGGGTGTCGCTGCCGCTGCGCACCGCCACGATCCGGTTGTTCGGCACGCCGTGCTCGTTCAGCCACGCCTTGCCGGTGCCGGCCTCGGTGTAGTTGTCCCCGGGCCGGTTGCCGCCGACCGTGACGATGTGCGGGGCCACGCCCTCGCGGTACAGCTTCAGGGCGTGCGTCAGCCGCCACTCGAGCACGGCCGAGGGCTTGCCGTTGTACTGCGCCGCGCCGAGCACGATGATCGCGTCGGAGTGCCGGTGGTCGTCCTGCCGGGCGACGTACCAGACGCGGAACCCGGCGAACAGCGGCGTACCGATGATCAGGACGAGCAGCAGGTAGACCACCCGCCGCACCCACCGCCATCCGGAACGCCGGCGCGGCCGGGGTTCGGTCGCGCCGCCGCGCTCGGCCGCGTCCGGGCCGCCGCCGTCGAAGTCGTCCGGGCCGCCGCCGTCCACGTCGTCCGCGGCGCGCCGGTTCGCGTACTCCCGTGGCGGCTCGAGCACGCTCGTCCGGTCGTCCTGGGGGTTCTCTTCGTCGCGTCCGCGACGGGGCAGGTCCTGCCGCGTGGGGTCGGGCCGCCACTGCGGCAGGTCGTTGCGGGTACGCGCCGGTTCGGCCGGGACACCCGAGGTGTCCCGGCCGAGCTCGACCGTGGGCTCGCCACGGTCAGGTCGTTCGGTGATCGCTCCTCCGTCTCGCACGACCCGTTAGACGCGGTCGGCCGGGTCGGTGGTTCAGCGACTGTCACTCTCTGATGACTGTATAGCCGCCCGGCCCGCCTCCAGCCGCGCGACCGGGACCCGGAACGGCGAGCAGGACACGTAGTCCAGGCCGACCTCGTGGAAGAAGTGCACCGAGTCCGGGTCGCCGCCGTGCTCGCCGCAGATGCCCAGTTTGAGGTCCGGGCGGGTCTTGCGGCCCTCCTCGGCGGCCACCCGGACGAGCCGTCCGACGCCGTCGACGTCGAGGGTCTCGAATGGGGACACGCCGAAGATGCCCAGCTCCAGGTAGCGGCTGAAGAACGCCGCCTCCACGTCGTCGCGGGAGAATCCCCACGTCGTCTGGGTCAGGTCGTTGGTGCCGAAGGAGAAGAACTCCGCCGCCTCGGCGATCTGCCCGGCCGTGAGCGCGGCGCGCGGCAGCTCGATCATGGTGCCGATCGGCGCCTCGACACCGACCTCGCGCAGCACCTCCTCGGCCTGGTCGCGGATGAGCTCGAGCTCCTGGACGGCGACGACCAGCGGGATCATGATCTCCGGGTGCGGGTCGCGGCCGGCGGCCTTCTGCTCCGCGGCCGCCTCGGCGATCGCGCTGACCTGCATGGCGAACAGGCCCGGGATGACGACGCCGAGCCGTACGCCCCGCAGGCCGAGCATCGGGTTCTCCTCGTGCAGCCGGCGTACGGCGTCCAGGAGGCGGCGCTCGTCGTCGGAGGCCTCGCCGGTGGCCACCTTGACCGACAGCTCGGTCAGGTCGGGCAGGAACTCGTGCAGCGGGGGATCGATCAGCCGGATCGTCACCGGGCTGCCGTCCATCGCCTCGAAGATCTCGGCGAAGTCCTGCTTCTGCAGCGGCTTGAGCGCGTCGAGGGCGGCCTGCCGGTCCTTCTCCGTCTCGGCGAGGATGAGGTCCTCGACGAGCTGCCGCCGGTCGCCGAGGAACATGTGCTCGGTGCGGCACAGCCCGATCCCCTTCGCGCCGAACCGCCGGGCCCGCGAGGCGTCGGCGGCCGTGTCGGCGTTGGCGCGTACGTCGAGGCGGCGACGCGTGTCCGCGTGGGTCATGATCCGGTGCACGGACCCGACCAGCTCGTCGCCGTCCTCCACGGACAGCGTCCCCTCGAAGTACTGGACGACCGGGGAGTCGACGACGGGGACCTCGCCGAGGTAGACCGCGCCGGAGGACCCGTCGATCGAGAGGACCTCGCCCTCGGAGATCGTCACGCCGCCGGGCCCGGTGACCTTCCCCGCCCGTACGTCGACCTCGAGCTCCTCGGCGCCGCAGACGCAGGTCTTGCCCATGCCACGGGCGACGACGGCTGCGTGCGAGGTCTTGCCGCCGCGGGAGGTGAGGATGCCGCGCGCGGCGATCATGCCGTCGAGGTCGTCGGGGTTGGTCTCGCGGCGGATGAGGATGACGTCCTCGCCCTGCTCGGCGAGCTCGACGGCGCGGGCGGAGGTGAAGACGGCCTTGCCGACCGCCGCGCCGGGCGAGGCGTTCATGCCCTGGGCGATCTTCTCGGCCTGCGCGTCGTCGGCGAAGCGCGGGAACATCAGCTGGACGAGCTGGTCGCCGGTGACCCGGCTGACCGCCTCGTCCTCGTCGATGAGCCCCTGCTCGACGAGCTGGCAGGCGATGCGGAACGCCGCGGCGGCGGTCCGCTTGCCGACGCGGGTCTGCAGCATCCACAGCTTGCCGCGCTCGATGGTGAACTCGATGTCGCACAGGTCGCGGTAGTGGTTCTCCAGCGTCTCCATGATCTGCAGGAGCTCGTCGTAGGAGCGCTTGTCGATCTGCTCCAGGTCCGCCAGCGGCACGGTGTTGCGGATGCCGGCGACGACGTCCTCGCCCTGGGCGTTCTGCAGGTAGTCGCCGTAGATGCCCTGGTGGCCGCTCGCGGGGTCGCGGGTGAAGGCGACGCCGGTGCCGGAGTCCATGCCGAGGTTGCCGAAGACCATCGCGACGATGTTGACCGCGGTGCCCAGGTCGGCGGGGATGCGCTCCTGACGGCGGTAGAGGATGGCGCGCGGGGCGTTCCAGGACTCGAACACCGCCTTGACCGCCAGGTCCATCTGCTCGCGCGGGTCGGTGGGGAAGTCACGGCCGGCCTGCTCGCGGACGATCCCCTTGAACGTCTTTACGAGATCCTTGAAGTCGGCGGCGTCGAGGTCGAGATCGTTGCCGATGCCTTTCGCGCGCTTGGCGTCCTCGAGGGCGTTCTCGAAGTGCTCGCCGTCGATTCCCAGAACGGTCTTGCCGAACATCTGGATGAGTCGCCGGTAGGAGTCCCAGGCGAACCGCTCGTCCCCGGCGTGCTCGGCGAGCCCGTGCACGGACTCGTCGTTCAGGCCGACGTTGAGGACGGTCTCCATCATGCCCGGCATCGAGAACTTGGCGCCGGAACGCACGCTGACCAGCAGCGGGTCGTCGGCCTGTCCCAGGCGCTTACCCATCTGCCGTTCGAGCGCGTCGAGGTAACGGTCGATCTCCGCGTCGAGGCCGTCCGGAACGGCTCCGTGCTCGAGGTAGTGCCGGCAGGCCGCGGTCGTGATGGTGAAGCCCGGCGGAACGGGGAGGCCGAGATTGGTCATCTCGGCCAGGTTCGCGCCTTTGCCCCCCAGCAGATCTTTCAGGTCCTTGTTGCCCTCGGTGAAGTCGTACACGTACTTCGGCATGGGAGACTCTTTTCCCTCCGGTCCACGCTGAATGCGGCGACTCTACCCAGCTCTCGGTGAAACGATCGTCACTGTCAGCGCTCATCGATCTTTGCGCAGGTCAGCACCGGTGTAGTGGTCTATTCCAATACCGACATTCCCCCCATTTCGCCCCAATAGCCCTCGGCGCGGAGCGCGCAGGTGCAGACGCTGCCACGGCTGCGGGATGATGTGCGGATGAGGCCTGTGACCAATCCCGGGGCTGGTGAGGCGTTCGCGCCGATCGCCGATTACGGGTTCCTGTCCGACACCGAGACCACCGCGCTGGTGGCCCCGAGCGGCAATATCGAGTGGATGTGCCTGCCGCGCATGGACTCCCCGAGCGTGTTCGGCTCGCTACTCGACCGCGACGCCGGATACTTCCGCGTCGGGCCCGCGGGCATCGAGGTGCCCGCCGCCCGTCGCTATATCCCCGGCACGATGGTGCTGGAGACCACCTGGTGGACGCCGGGCGGCTGGCTCGTCGTCCTCGACGCCCTGCTCATGGGCCCGTGGCATCACGAGGACCAGCGGTCCCACACCCATCGCCGCACCCCGACCGACTATGACGCCGACCATGTGCTGCTGCGCGTCATCCGCTGCGAGAACGGCCAGGCGCAGGTGCGCCTGGACTGCATGCCGATCTTCGACTACGGCCGGAAGAGCGCCAAGTGGGAGCACACCGGCGTCGGCTACCACGAGGCCGTGGCCAAGGGGAACGGCATCGATCTGCGGCTCACCAGCGACCTGAACATCGGGTTCGAGGGCTCCCTCGCCACCGCCCGTACGCTCCTGAAAGAGGGCGAGAGCCGGTTCGTGGCGCTGTCGTGGAGCGAGCACCGGCCGCCGCAGTCGTGCGACGAGGCCCAGGAGCGGCTCACCTGGACCGTCCACCACTGGCAGCACTGGCTCGACCGGGGCCGCTTCCCCGACCACCCCTGGCGGGCGCACCTGCAGCGCAGCGCGCTCACGCTCAAGGGCCTGACGTACGCGCCGACGGGCGCCGTCGCGGCGGCGGCGACCACCTCCCTGCCGGAGGCGCCGGGTGGTGACCGCAACTGGGACTACCGCTACACCTGGATCCGCGACTCGACGATGGCCCTGTGGGCCTTCTACACGCTGGGCTTCGACTGGGAGGCCAACGACTTCTTCCACTTCATCACCGACGTCGCCGAGGCCGCGGGCGGCCACCTGCAGATCATGTACGGCATCGACGGCCGCGCCGAACTGGAGGAGTCCACACTCGACCACCTCCACGGGTACGACGGCGCGCGTCCCGTGCGCATCGGCAACGGCGCGTACGTCCAGCAGCAGCACGACGTCTGGGGCGCGATCATCGGCTCCATCTACCTGTACGTCCGCAAGCGCGACCGGCTCGACGACCGGCTGTGGACGATAATCGTGAAGCAGGTCGAGGCCGCTCTCGAGCACTGGCGCTTCCCCGACCGCGGCATGTGGGAGGTACGCGGCGAGCCGCAGCACTTCACCTCGTCCAAGCTCTTCTGCTGGCTCGCCGCCCACCGCGGCTCCCAGCTCGCCCAGATCCGCGGCGACCACGAGCGGGCGGAGCGCTGGCAGCGGGCCGCGGACGAGATCCACGCCGACATCCTCGAGAACGCCGTCGACGAGCGCGGCGTCTTCGTCCAGTACTACGGCACGAAGTCGCTCGACGCGTCGGTGCTGCTCATCCCGATGCTCGGCTTCCTGCCCCCGGACGACAAGCGGGTCCGCGAGACGGTCTTCGCGATCGCCGACGAGCTGACCCAGGACGATCTCGTGCTGCGCTACCGGGCCACGGAGACGGACGACGGGTTCGACTCCGAGGAGGGCACGTTCACGATCTGCTCGTTCTGGCTGGTGTCCTCGCTGGTACTGATCGGCGAGTTGGAGCGTGCCAAGGCCATGTGCGAGAAGCTGCTGTCCTACGCCAGCCCGCTTCAGCTGTACGCCGAGGAGATCGACGCGCACAGCGGCCGGCACCTGGGCAACTTCCCGCAGGCGTTCACCCACCTGGCGCTGATCAACGCGGTGATGCACGTCATCCGCGCGGAGGAGGAGCTGCGCGAGGTCCCCCGTATCTGACCGCCCAGAAAAGCCGAATCATCGAACATAACAGACACAGCAAATAGCGAGAAAGGCCTGAGTTGCGGCCATAAGCGGGCATTGACCCGTGCGACGGTGAACCCTACCGTTCAGTAACGGCCCCGCCAGGCCCCAGCGGAACCCGGTGCCGGTTCCCCCCTCCCGGCACCGGGTGACGCCAAAGTCAGTCCGCCCTCTCCATGACGAGCGCGACCGGCGTCGCCGTGAACACGCTCGACCAGGTCCCGACGAGGATCCCGGCCAGCAGCGCCACCGCGAAGTCCGTCAGCGAGTCGCCCCCGAACAGGGCGAGCGCCGCCAGGATGAAGATCGCTCCCATGCCGGTGTTGACCGTACGCGGCACCGTCTGCAGCGCGGCGCGGTTCGCGACCCGGGCGAACGGGGCGTCCGGCTCCGCCGACCGCAGCTCCCGGATCCGGTCGAAGACCACGACCGAGTCGTTCACCGAGTAGCCGATGATCGTGAGCAGCGCCGCGAGGAAGATCCCGTCGACGGGCCTGCCCGTCCAGGCGAACAGCCCGGTGACGATGACGACGTCGTGCAGCATCGCCAGCACCGCACCGGCCCCGAACGTCCACCGGAACCGGATCGCCAGGTAGACGAGCTGCCCGCCGAGCGCGGCGCCAAGCGCGATCACCGCCTTGTTCCGCAGCTCACTGCCCATGCTCGGCCCGACCTTCTCGTCGCGCTACTTGGTCACGGTCCCGCCGTCGCGCCGGAGTGCCGCCTCGATCCGCCGTTCCTGCTGGTCACTGAGGTTCTGCGTACGGACGGACACGCCGTCCTTGCCGGACGCCTGGACGACGGCGTGCGGGAACCCTGCGTCCGACACGACCCGGCGCGCGGCGTCCGCGCCGACCGGCCGGCTCGTGGAGTACTCGACCAGCCGACCCCCGGTGAACTCCACCCCGAGGTTCAGTCCGCGTACGGCGATCCCGGTGATCGCCAGCAGCACCGCGGCCGCCGAGACCGACAGCCAGAGACGGCGACGCCGCATCAGGTCCGGGTTCCGCCGCTCGATCCACCGCCGAACCCGCCCGGCACCGGCCAGCCCCGTCAGCGACGGGCGCGCGGCGACGGCCCGCCAGCCGGTCGCCCACTCGGCGAGCACCCGCGTGACCAGCAGCGCCGACACGAACGAGGCCAGCACACCGATCGACAGCGTGACGCCGAACCCGCGGACCGGCCCCGAGGCGAGGTAGAACAGCAGGCCGGCGGCGAGCAGGGTCGTCATGTTCGAATCCGCGATGGCCGACCAGGCGTTGCGGAACCCCCGGGTCAGCGCGGACCGCACTCCCCTACGCGGCAGCGCGGCGTACTCCTCCCGGGCCCGCTCGAAGACCAGCACGTTCGCGTCGACCGCCATGCCGATGGCCAGCACGAACCCGGCCAGCCCCGGCAGCGTGAGGGTGGCGCCAATCGCGCTGAGCACGGCGTACGAGATCAGCGCGTACGAGGCGAGCGCCACCGTGGCGACCACGCCCATCAGGCGGTACATCCAGATCACGAACAGCGCCGTGAGCAGGACCCCGATCACCGCGGCGCGGGCGCTCGCGTCGATCGCCTCCGCCCCGAGGGTCGGCCCGACCGTACGCTGCTCGGCGACGCCGACCGGCACCGGCAGCGCCCCGCCCTGGATCAGCGCCGCGAGGTCCTTGGCCTCCTTCTCCCCGAACCGCCCGGTGATCTGCGTCGATCCACCGGTGATGCCGGTTCCGCAGCGTACGCCCGGGTCGACCTGCGGCGACGAGATGACCTTGTCGTCGAGGAGGATGGCGACCCGGCGCGCCGGATCACCCGGTTCGGCGCAGGCCGCCTTCGCGGTCAGCCGCTGCCACGCCGCGTCATGGCGGAAGCCGACCGAGACGAACCAGCCGCGCAGGTCCTGCGGATCGAACCCGGCCTGCGCCCTGCCGACCTCCTCCCCGGTCAGCGCGACGGACCCGACCCGCAGCGGCCGCCCCATCTCGTCGGGCATGGCCTGACCGCCGCTGGACACCACCGGCCGGAAGGACAACTGCGCGGTACGCCCGATGACCTCCATGGCCTGCCGGGCGTCCTGGACGCCGGGCAGTTCGACGATGATGCGCTGATCGCCGGAGCGGGTCAGCGTCGGCTCCGACAGCCCGAGGGCGTCGATCCGCTTGCGCAGCACCTCCACGGCACGGTCGGTGGACCCCCGATCGGCCTTCGCGTACGGGGAGTCGTGGGTCTGCAACACGATCTGAGTGCCTCCGCGCAGGTCCAGTCCGAGACGCGGAGACGTGGTGAGGGCGATGAGAACTGAGGCGGCGATGATGGCGAACGCCAGGAGCGCTCGCACCGCCGTGGCACGAGAAATGGAATGCCTCCATACGGGCCGGCCCGGATGACCGGGCCATGATGGAACCCCGCCGTGCCCGTCAGGCCCGGCGGGATAAGGATCAGGAACCCGTGATGGAGGGCGGCCCGCGCCCGCGCGGAGTGAGCGGCGCCGTCCCACCCGGCGCCCGCACCGCATCGACGACCGTCCCGACCAAGCGCCGGTCGGCCCCGGCCGCCACCCGCCCGGCGAGAACCACCGGACCGGCCGACGCGGTATGTGCCGGCGACGAGACACCCGTCGCGACCCGAGCCCGAGGCGCGCCGCCCTTGGCGGCGAGTACGACGCCACTGGAAACGCTCGCCGCCGTGGCATACGCCGACCCGGACACGGCCGCGACCATGACGGACCTAGCCCCAGAGGCACCGGCCGCCGTAACGCCCCCGGAGACATCGGCCGGTCGGGTATCGCCCGCCGACCGGTCATCGACCGCCGGCTGCGGATCGGCCACCAGCCAGGCCGCGGCCGTTGGTTGGGCATCGACCACCGAGACTGAGACGGTCGCCGCCGGGATGGCCGCGGACGCGTGCGCGGCGATCGCGGGGTCGACGGCGAACCCCAGAATGCCGAAGAGAAGGAGCAGCATTCGGAGGCCGCGGGTCATGCGTTCGTTCACACCCGCCCCTCCGCTGCCGGTGATCTTCCCGCGCCCACCGTAACCGATGCAGCCCGTCTGCCTCAGTCGACCTCGTACAAGGTATCGAGGCCGATCAACGCGATGCTGTCCGAATTGTCCTGCAACCGTTCGTCGAAGCCGATCCCGCTGTAGCAGGCGAGGACGGTGTCGCGAACGTCGTACCCTCGGCCGCCCAGCAGGTCCCGGGCCCGGCGCAGACGGTCGACGTGCCGGACGCCCATCGCCTCACCCCACTTGCACTCGCCGAGGGACAGGACCCGGCGCGGCTCACCGGGGATCGCGGGTCCCAAGACGACGACGTCCACCTCGATTTGTTCACGTCCCCCGCTCACCACCCCGGCACCCACATCGCCGGGGAGATCGCCGAAGAAGCGGCTCGGCGCGAGCATTGCGAACTCGCGGCACATCTGCTCGAAATGCGGCCCTACGACCTGGGAAGAGAAGCGCGGCGCGGCGTCCGCCCAGATCGGCCCGGCTCGACCGCTCTCCAGCAGACCCCACCGTGGACGCATCACGACCTCATAGAAAACGATCAGCGGTTCGGCGATGCGGTAGCGGGATCGTCCGCGCCGGAACAGATCCGCGTCCCGGCGAATCAGGCAACTGTCCTCCAGAACGTTGAGGTGGTGCCCGATGTCGGCGGCCTTTCGGCCGATGTAACCCGCGATCCCGCCCCTGGTGTTGTTACCGCTCGCGACGGCGGCAAGGATCGAGTGATAAAGGGCGGTGTCGCGGACGTCGGCCTCCTCCTCCAGGAGGTAGCGCGCTTCCCGGAACAGCGGTGTTCCGGGGTCCAGCACGGTTTCAAGGACCCAATCGTCGAAATCATCGAGACCGTCCGGACTCCGGTCGTTGACGAATCTGCGGTAGGCCGGCGTACCTCCCACGATCGCGTGCAGCAGCACCGCGAGCCGCGGCCCGGTAACTCCCCAGAAGCGCGCTGCCAGCGGGTACTCGAAAGGTCGTAGGACGAGTTCGAGGTTTGCTCGGCCGCGCAGCGGTGCGCTTCCTCCGAGCAGCCCGCCCATCACCGACATCGCGGAGCCACAGAGCAGTATCGAGATCGGGGTGTGCCGCGACACCCCGCGATCCAGCTCTCGCTGCAGGATCGAGGGCAGGGCGGGTGACGCCTTGCAAAGGTACGAAAATTCGTCGATGACCACCGGTCCACGGAGGGAAGCGGCGACGGAAAAGAGATAAGTGACCGCTTCGTCCCACCCGGTGAACCGCAAGGGTACGGGCGCATCGAGATATTCGGACAGTGCGTTCGCGAAGAGCGCCAGCGATTCGGTCTCGGTCGCCTCTGTGGCGCCGAAGTAGAAGCCGTCACACTCTCGTGTGAGGGCCTCCAGCAGGTAAGTCTTCCCCTGCCGCCGTCGACCGCTCACCACTCCGAGCTGCGGCCGATCCGGCTCCCGGGAGACGAAGGCCGCCAGGTGACGCCACTCGTAATCCCGATCGAACAGGTGGTCAGGCTTCGCGATCATCCCTGCTCCAGAATGGAGGAGTGTGGTTCGTCGAAGTATAGTTCGACGAACCGTACTCCTACTTATCTGCGGCCGGCGAGCCGGGAGGGATTGGTCACGTCCTGACGCCGCGCGGTGACGTCACCGCATCGGCGGATGCGTCGCGGTCGCCGACGACGGCCCACACCGTCCTGCCGCCGTCATCATGCAGCTTCCAGCCCCAGCCGTCCGAGTGCGCCTTGACAGCTGGGAGGCTCCGGCCGTCCGTCCGCGCGGCCTGGCGATCCGGCGATGTCTCGCTCGTGTCCCACACCTCGATCAGCACGGCGCCGTCCCGACGTGACAGGGTGATGTCGACGGCGTCGCTGACCTGCATCGCGTTCTCGACGAGTTCGGCGGCGATAAGTCGCACCGTAGCGAGCCTTTCCCGCATATTCCAGGCGGCGAGCGCGATCTCTGACAGTTGATTCGATTGTTCGACGGCGACCGGATGCGGTGGGAGCGGGAACCAGAACGCGTGACGCTCCGGCTGCCCTGCCGCGATCGAACGCGGCGGGAGCGAAGGCCGGTACACGCCGTCCTCCGTCGGCCGCGCCGTCTCGCCGCCCTCCGCTTCGATGCCCGATGTAGCCGACATTCCGCCGCCCTCCGCGCTCCGACTCGGTCCGGGAAGCAGGCACGGCTTCCCTGATTGCGTGACTACGCTCACATGTTCGGTTACGCTTTGCGACGAACCGCGGCACACCGCGGTACAACCCCACGACCCGACAGCCCGAACCTGGACGCGGTTGACCCCCGGAGGCCCGCCATGGTGGCACGACGCGACCCATACGAATCCCCCGCGATCCGCGCATTCGCCGCGGAGCTGGAAGCCTGGCGCTGCGACGCCGGGCTTTCCAAGGTCGAGCTCGCCGAGACGCTCGGCTACACGCCCCAACTGATCGGCCAACTCGAAGCGGGCAAGAACATCCCCTCGAAGAAGTTCGCCGAGGACACCGACACGTACTTCAAGACCAACGGGCTGTACGTCCGGCTCTGGAAGCTGATCAACGACACCCGCCACCTCGCCGCCCTACCACCCGGCTTCTCCGACTACGTCGCCCGCGAGTCGGAGGCGTCGATGATGCACGTCTTCGAGCCCAACATGGTCAAAGGGCTCTTCCAGACCCCGGAGTATGCCTACGAGGTGCTGAGGTCCGGTCGCACCGAGGAGGAGACCGAGCAGCTCGTCGCCAAGCGCATGGAGCGTCAGGAAACTCTGCGCCGACCGGCACCGCCCCGCGTCGTCGCCATCCTCGACGAGGGGGTCATCCGCCGTGTGATCAGCGACCCACAGGTCATGCGGGGGCAAATCTGTCGCCTTATCGAGGAGGCGGGACAACCCCACGTCACCCTGCAGATCGTCCCGAGCAGCGCAGGCGCGTATCCCGGCCTCATGGGAGCCTTCACGATCCTGGGCTTCGACGACACCCCCGACCTCGTCTATACCGAGGGCCACGTGGGCGGCCAGGTCATCGCCGACGGGGCAACGGTTCGAGAGTACGCGCTACGCTACGACCTGATCAGGGGCGCGGCAATGTCCGCTGACGAGTCCCTGAAACTGCTGCACGAGGTATTGGAGAGCCTATGAGCACACCAAGCCCGTCGACCCCCACTTGGCGGAAGACCAGCCGCAGCACCAACACGGAAGGCGACTGCGTCGAGATCGCCGCCTGGCGGAAGAGCAGCCGCAGTGGCGATACGGGCGGCGACTGCGTTGAGATCGCCGCTCTGATCTACGTGCCCCGCCACGCGGAGCCTGAGTCGAGGTAACCCAGCACTGATTCACTGAGCCCCTGTCCCTACCGGACGGGGGCTCTTCGCTTGGCGGGCTCGGAGGTCACGTGTGGTCGGCCGCGTGGAGGCCTGCCAGGGCGGCGGCGGCGAAGGCGGCGAGGGCGTCGTCGGAGTGGGCGGGGCGCCAGACGACCGAGGTGGACCAGGTGAGGCGCGGCTCGTCGATCGGCCGCCAGACCAGGCCCGGGGGCAGGGCGCCCGCGGGAGGCTCGTTCAGGTGGACTCCCAGGCCGGCCAGGACCAGGCCGTGCACGAACTGCGGGTTGCGGGCATGACGGATCGCGCCCGGGAGGAACCCGTTGTCGCGGCAGGTCGCCAGCATGTGGTCGTACAGCCGAGGCGCCATCTCCCGAGGGAAGATCACCAAGGGTGAACCGCTGAGGACGCGGAGCCGTACGACCTCATGCTCGGCCGCGTGGTGCCGCTCGGGGAGGATCACGCCCAGTCTCCGGTGCACGACCGGGCCCGAGATCAGCCCCACCGTGTCGCACGGATGGCGGACCAGGCCCACGTCCAGCTCGCCCTCGCGCAGCTTGGCGAGCTGCGCCTCGGTGGTCAGTTCGTGGAGTTCGAGCAGGACGTCGGGGACACGTTCGGCGAACGTCGTCACGAGGGTCCGCAGCGTCAGCGGCACCGTGTCGGGCGGCACCCCGGCGCGGAGCACCCCGGCGGCGCCCGGACGGATGCGGCGCATCGCCTCGCGGGCCGCCTCGCTGCCCTCCAGGATCGGACGGGCGTGTTCGAGCAGCAGCGCCCCGGCCTCGGTGAGCCGGACGCGCTGCCGGGTCCGGTCGAAGAGCGTGACACCGAGTTCGCGTTCGAGATCGCGGATCCGCTGGGAGAGCGGGGGCTGGGCCATGTGCAGGCGTTCGGCGGCCCGGCCGAAGTGGAGTTCCTCGGCGAGGACGACGAAGTAGCGAAGGTGCCGCAGCTCCACTGATGAACCATATCGTTCCGATATGACGGCCGGTCGTTATTGATGTTGGCCTCTTCGGCACCTCCCCTGTTTGTATCCCGGCAAATGTCTTCGACGACGCCGGGAGGAACCCCCATGAACGAAGATCCGGCCAAGACCGTCCTGCTGGACCGTGACGGCCCCGTCGCGCTGATCACGTTGAACCGGCCGGCGAAGCTGAACGCCTGGACCGCGGCGATGCGGGATCGGCTCATCGAACTGCTCGGTGCGGCCGCCGTGGATCCGGATGTACGCGCCGTCGTGCTCACCGGAGCGGGCCGCGCCTTCTGCGCGGGTCAGGACCTGCAGGAGACGGCGGCGATCGACCCGGACGACCATGCGGCCTCCGACGCCTGGATCGACGGGTTCGACCGGCTGTACCGGGCCGTCCGCGACATCGACAAGCCGACCATCGCGGCCGTGAACGGGGTGGCCGCGGGCTCGGGGTTCCAGTTCGCGCTGCTGGCCGACCTGCGGGTCGGGCACCGGGAGGTGCGGATGGGGCAGCCGGAGGTGCTGTCCGGGATTCCGAGCATCACCGGGATCTGGGCGATGTGGGACGTCCTCGGGCGGGCCAGGACGACGGAGCTGGCCCTCACCGGCCGGCTCGTCGACGGCGAGGAGGCCGCGCGGCTCGACCTGCTGACCAGGCTCGTGGCCGCCGACCAGGTCCTGGCCTCCGCCGTCGAGCAGGCCCGCGAACTGGCCGAACTCCCACCCGGCGCGCTCGCCCTGACCAAGGGACGGCTGCGCGAACTCGACGACGACGCGCTCACCGCCTCCGTACGGGCCGCCAAGAAGGTGCACGCCGCGGCGTACGCCACCGGGGAGCCGCAGCGGGAAATGGCCAGGTTCCTCGCCGGCCGCCGCCGCTGACCGCCACCGACCTTTTGGAGCGTCACCGATGAATGACACATATACCCGCATGCGGGACGGACACCGCTGGGAGGTGCCGGAACGGTACAACATGGCCGTCGACGTCGCCGACCGGCACGACCGCCGCAACGTCGCGCTGATCTATGAGGACCACACGGGGGCGCGCCAGGAGGTCACCTGGGGCGAGGTGCAGGACCGGTCACGGCGGGTCGCCGCCCACCTGTGGGCCCTGGGCGTACGGCCCGGCGACCGCGTCGCCGTCATGCTGCCGCAGCGACCGGACACGCCGGCGACCTACCTCGGCGTACTCCGGACCGGGGCCGTCCTGGTGACGATGTCGCTGCTGTGGGCCGACGAGCCGATCCGTTACCGGCTCGCCGACTCGGGCACCGGCGTACTGATCACCGAGTCGGGCGCGGTGCACCGCGCCGGTGACTTCGGCGGCGCGGTGGTCGACGTGGACGACCCGGCGATCGAGGCGCTGCCCCCGGCCTTCGACGACGTCGACACCGCCGCCGACGATCCGGCGTTGATCTTCTACACGTCCGGTACCACCGGGGCGGCCAAGGGGATCGTGCACGCGCATCGCACGCTGCTCGGCCACAACGAGTTCCGTTACTGCCACGAGCTGCGGCCGGGCGACGTCTTCTACGGCGCCGGCGACTGGGCCTGGTCGATGGCCAAGCTCATGGGCCCGCTGCGGGCGGGCGCGACCCACCTGGTCTACCGTCCGGCCGGGGGCTTCGACCCGGCCGGCCTGCTGGCCGCCATGTCCCGGAACAAGGTCACCACCGCGCTGGTCAGCCCGACGTTCCTGCGCAAGATGCGGGCCGACGTGCCCGACGCCGGGCGGCGTCACCCGCAGTCGCTGCGGGTGGTCTGCTGTTCGAACGAGCCGCTCACCGTGGATCTGATCTCCTGGTTCCGGGATCAGTTCGGCGTCACCCCGCTGGACTACTACGGATCGACCGAGTCGTACCCGCTCATCGGCAACTTC
Organism: Actinoallomurus liliacearum; assembly: GCF_039542035.1. NCBI lineage: Bacteria > Bacillati > Actinomycetota > Actinomycetes > Streptosporangiales > Thermomonosporaceae > Actinoallomurus > Actinoallomurus liliacearum. The sequence continues at coordinate 494,590 of NZ_BAABHJ010000023.1, read as the reverse complement.
CCCGGCGTTCCGGTCAAGGAAGGCTCGATGGGCCGTCCCCTGCCCGGCTGGGACGTCGCACTGCTGGACGAGGACGAACGACCGGTACCCGCCGGGGAGGCCGGGGAGATCTGCCTGCGGGCCCGCAGCAACCCGCAGTTCCCCCTGGGATACTGGAACCGGCCGGAGGCGTCCGCCGAGGTCTTCGGCGGCGCGTGGTTCCACACCAAGGACCAGGCGGTCGTCGACGAGGACGGCTACTACTGGTTCCTCGGCCGCACCGACGACGTGATCAAGACGTCGGGTTACCGGGTCGGTCCGTACGAGGTCGAAGAGGCGCTGCGTGCCCACCCCGCGGTGCGGGACGTCGGCGTCGTCGGTGTACCCGATCCGGTGCGCGGCCAGGTCGTGAAGGCCTGGGTGCAGCTCACGCCGGGCCACCGGCCGAGCGAGGAACTCGCCCGGCAGATCAGTGAATACGCCAAGGCCACGCACTCGCGGTTCGCCTATCCGCGGCTCGTGGAGTTCGTCGCCGACCTGCCCCGCTCGGCGACCGGGAAGATCCGGCGCGCCGAACTGCGTCAGCGCGACGCCGGTCCCCGCCCCGGCAACGGATGAGGAGAATGCCCATGACCGCGACCCCCGCTCCCCCGGCGGACCCGCGCACGGTCCGCCGTACGGTCATCCTGTCCTCCGCGATCGGCAACTTCGTCGAGTGGTTCGACTCGGCCGCCTACGCCGTGATGTCCGCGACGATCGCCGGACGGTTCTTCCCCACGTACGACCGGACCGCGGCGCTGCTGGCCACGTGGGCGATCTTCGCGGGCGGATTCGTCGCCCGCCCGCTGGGCGCCGCGTTCTTCGGGCGGTACGGCGACCGGATCGGCCGCAACCGGATGCTGGCGCTGACGGTCCTGGCGATGAGCGGCGCGACGTTCCTCGTGGGGCTGCTGCCGACGTACGCGATGATCGGCGTCGCGGCGCCGATCCTGTTGTTCCTGCTGCGCTGCGTGCAGGGTTTCTCCACCGGCGGCGAGTACACCGGCGCGTCGGCGTTCATCATGGAGTACGCGCCCGAGGGCCGGCGCGCCCGGTTCGCGTCGGCCGTCCCGGTCACCGTCGGGCTGGCCAGCGTGGCGGGCTCCGGCCTCGGTTTCCTGCTCACCTCCACGCTGAGCACGCCCGCGCTGCAGAGCTGGGGGTGGCGGATCCCCTTCCTCCTGGCCGCGCCGCTCGGCCTGATCGGCCTGTACCTGCGGTCCCGCGTCGAGGACACGCCGGTGTTCCGGGCGCTGGAGCGGAAGGACGACATCGCGCAGACTCCGCTGCGCGACGCCGTACGGAAGTGCGGCCGGCAGATCGCCACCTTGTTCGGGTACAGCATCACGAACGCGATCGGGTACTACCTGATGAGCAGCTACATGATCGCGTACATGTCGGAGGAGCTCGGCTACTCCAAGAGCGAGGCTCAGCTGACGAACGTCGTGTCGATGCTGGCCTACAGCGTCGTCTGCCCGTTCGCGGCCTCGGCCAGTGACCGGTACGGCCGCAAGCCGCTGCTGCTGGTCGCCTGCGCCGGGTTCGTGGTCGCGCCGCTTCCGGCGTTCTGGCTGATGAAGACCGGCTTCGCCGGGGCGGTCATCGGCACGTCCCTACTCGCCGTGCTGGTCGCGGTGATCGGCAGCTCGAACGTCCCGGCGCTGGTGGAGATGTTCCCCGCCCGGCTGCGGGCCAGCGGATCGGCGATCGGCTACACCGCGGCGTACGTGCTCTGCGGCGGCACGGCACCGTTCGTGGCGACCGGGCTGGTCTCGGCCACGGGCAGCTCCCTCGCCCCGGGCGTGTACCTGATGTCCATCGCCGTGGTCTCCACGCTGGTCGTACTGCTGGCCTTCCGCGAGACCCGCCACCTGCCCCTCGGCCGCGACACCGTACGCGAGGAGCCTTCGGGCACCGAACCCGTCTCGGCCTGAAACGATCTACGCCGGTGACCGCCCCGGGGACGGTCACCGGCGTAGATCGTGAATCTTCGGCCTCGTTCGTCAGCAGCCGAGCAGGCGGGTGGCGAGGAACGCCTCGACCTGGTCGAGGCCGATGCGCTCCTGGGCCATCGAGTCCCGCTCCCGGATGGTCACCGCGTTGTCCTCGAGGGTGTCGAAGTCGACGGTCACGCAGTACGGGGTGCCGATCTCGTCCTGGCGGCGGTAGCGACGGCCGATCGCGCCGGCGTCGTCGAACTCGACGTTCCAGTTGCGGCGCAGCTGCGCGGCGAGGTCCTTCGCCTTGGGCGACAGGTCGGCGTTGCGCGACAGCGGCAGCACCGCGACCTTGACCGGCGCGAGCCGGTGGTCCAGGCGCATGACCGTGCGCTTCTCCATCTTGCCCTTGGCGTTCGGCGCCTCGTCCTCGTTGTAGGCGTCCATCATGAACGTCAGCACGCACCGGTCGACACCGGCCGCCGGCTCGATGACGAACGGGACGTAGCGCTGCTCCTTGTCCTGGTCGTAGTACGACAGGTCCTGACCGGAGTGCTTGGCGTGCGTGGACAGGTCGTAGTTCGTGCGGTTCGCGATGCCCTCGAGCTCACCCCACTCGCTGCCCTGGAAGTTGAAGCGGTACTCCACGTCCACGGTCCGCTTCGAGTAGTGGGACAGCTTGTCCTTCGGGTGCTCGAAGAGCCGGAGGTTCTCCTTGGAGATGCCGAGGTCGACGTACCACTGGAGCCGGGTGTCGATCCAGTACTGGTGCCACTCCTCGTCCGTGCCCGGCTCGACGAAGAACTCCATCTCCATCTGCTCGAACTCGCGCGTACGGAAGATGAAGTTGCCCGGCGTGATCTCATTCCGGAACGACTTGCCGATCTGGCCGATGCCGAACGGCGGCTTGCGCCGGGCCGCCTGCTGCACGGCGGCATAGTTGATGAAGATGCCCTGCGCGGTCTCCGGCCGCAGGTACGCCAGGCCGGACTCGTCCTCGACCGGACCGAGGTAGGTCTTGAGCAGGCCGTTGAACATCCGCGGCTCGGTGAACGCGCCGCGCGTGCCGCAGTTGGGGCAGACGAGGCCGGCCAGGCCGTTCTCCGGCGCCTTGCCGTGCTTCTCCTCGTACGCCTCGATCAGGTGGTCGGCGCGGTACCGCTTGTGGCAGGACTGACATTCGGTCAGCGGGTCGACGAACTCCTTGATGTGGCCGCTGGCCTCCCACACCTCACGGGCGAGGATCACCGAGGAGTCGAGGCCGACGACGTCGTCGCGGCCCTGCACCATGGACTTCCACCACTGGCGCTTGACGTTGTTCTTCAGCTCGACGCCGAGCGGGCCGTAGTCCCAGGACGCACGGAGTCCGCCGTAGATCTCGCTCGACGGAAAGACCAGGCCTCGGCGCTTGCTGAGGTTGACGATGGTCTCCATCAATTCGGAACGACGGGCCATGAGTGATCTCCATCCGGCTGGCGGTCGGCGGGTTCTCCGCGTATATGAGGTACGGCGCCTGCGGCCGACCTGCGAGTCTGGCCACGGCGCCCGGGTATCAGCTTAGCGACAGGACGGTAAGCCCCGCGCTCCAATACGCCGCCACGCCCCGCCGCACCGCCGCGGAGCTCCCCATACGAACTCCGTCGGCAGCGGGCGGTCCGCCGGTCTTCGGGACCGCAGGGGCCCCTGCGGTCACAGGTGATGCATCAGATTCTCGGCGAGCAACCGTGCGATCTCCGGACTGTTGACGTGCCGCCGCGCCGCCGGCCGGTTCCCCGAGTAGGAGATCCGCGCCACCACCTCGTACCGGCGGACGAAGACCTCCATCCCCCGCGCGTCCTCCCGCCAGCACGCCAACCCGTCGACGTTCTTGATCGGGGTGAACCTGGTGTTCCCGACCTCCGGCCGGACCATCCCGTCGTACGTACGCCGTGCGGTACGAACGTCCTGGCGGTAGTGCCGTGACTTGAAGACATGAAGATCGAGAGAGAGCGCGACATCCTGCTCGGCGCTCCACCGGCATCCCCAGGCACCGCCGCCTGATGAGTCACCCGCCCCCCGGCCCTCACCGGTCAACTGCCGCACGAGCGACCGATCGAGCAACTTACAGGGATCCGACACGGTCGTCCGCTCGTACTTGTCCCCACAGCCACCGAGAACGACGCCGATCGCCACGGCCCCGAGGCCGAGCCCGGCAACGAACCTCCGCCCGGCCACAACACCACCCCGCGATCATTCCTGCCACCCCGATATCACCGGATGATCTTGCAAGGCAACCCAACCGTCAAGAGAATGATCGCCGTCGACGGCCGTCGCCCGAATAAGGACTGACGACCATCAACCACCGGCCGTACTATCCAGGTCAACGGAAGTGCACGGCCGCCAAGCAGCCCAAGCCGCATCAACCGCCGTACGTGCCGCTTATACCCAGGCGCCCTTCTTCTCAACGGCGTGGGCCATTGCGACGACGACGTTCCAAAGCGGTAACAACGCTCACCGAAGCAAAAGAGTCCGTATGATGTCGATACAGAAAGGCGTTTCGACGGGTAACCCGTACGGCCGCCAGGTCTACGACTCCGGGGGAAGGGATCGCCATGATGCGTCGGTGCGTCCGTATCGTGTTGAGCGCCACGCTCCTGATCGCGGCCGGTGGGTGCGCGACCAATTCTCACGGGGACACATCGCCGAGCGTCAACTCAACCGCATCGGCCGGCTCCGGATCGTCGCCGTCTCCAGTCTTTCGGCCGGGCGAGATTCGGTCGGTCCCGGATCCCCGGACGCTGTTCAGCTCGGCCCTGCGCAAAGAGTTGCGGTTCGATGCGTACCACGGTTCGGACTGCAAGAAGGACAAGGCCAACGAGTACATTGACCGGTGGGCCTGCTACCTGCACAACACCCCGCATAAGCGCCTACAGGACACTGAACTGCTGGCCGTCTACGTGCAAGTGCATCACCCGACTCCGACCGAGGACGCGACGAAGTTCACCAGCAGGGATTTCGCCTTGTACAGGAAGGTCTTGGGCCCTGAGTGGGCTCCTGCCAAACTAGGCGATGAAGCACTGCGAGCGGAGACGGGCGGTGCCAGTTGGATCCGACTTCGAATTCGCAACGTCATGATGGAGGTCAGCGCGGACATCCCCGACCCGGCTCCGCGTTCCGTCTCGGAGGAAAACCGCCGAGCCTGGCGGGCCGCCACGGAATTGACCCGCTCGATCACCGGACTCGCGCAGTAGGAGCCGCTCCCGACGTTCTGCCGCGCCCCCGCGGAGAGAACTAAACACTTCTTCCTGGGGATTACTTATAGACTACCGTGTACGATGATGAGAGCGTTGGGTCGTGAGTAACTACTCAAAAATTTTCTTCCAGCGCCCCAGATGGCGCTTTCGCGACGTCTTTCGGTCGTACGTCATCGACGTGGACGGACGCCCGCAGGGCAAGTTGCGGCCCGGCGAAGAGTTGTCCCTCGATGTCCTACCAGGAAGGCATTTGATACGGGCGCGTGTGGACTGGAGTGGTAGCCCTCCGCAAGAAATAATCGTAGCCCACGACTCGCAACTCTCTGTATGCGTCGAGCCGTCCGGTAATGCCCTCCAAATTTGGAAGGTCTTTATGCCTAAGGGCGCGTTGAAACTAACCGTTGAAGAGCGCCGCCTGACGACCCTCGGGAGCTTCCAATCTCCCCACCGATCGGATACTCGATGACAAGAGCGACTGTTAAACCTGCCGTCTGATACCCCGAGTCCTCCTCGGCGAATATGGGTCAGGCACACCTCGTCACTCATGCCAAATAACGATAGAGTAGCGATTCTCCCTAACTCATCTGCCAAGACTCTATTTGCTGCACGATATCAGACCAATTAGGATCCGAACGCCACGGAACAGGAAGCTTGATAACGCCTTCCCCCTTACATATCAAAACAACGCGGCGCCCCATAAAAGACTGACGAATTTCCACTCGCTCTATCATTGCTCGCGCCACCGACCTAGTCCGCCAGCTGCGTAGCACTATTTTCTCATCGTCCAGTTCGACACGCCAAACAATACCTGCAATAAAAAGGCCACCAAGTCCGATCACATAGACAGCGGAATACATAGCAATTCGAGCCTTACTCTCACCTACAAGTGACACACTGGCACTACATGCAACCCACAGCAATGTTGCACCGACCACACCTCGCCAACCAATGGTGGCCTTAATAATTACCCTCTTCGAAGCCATTGTCACCAGCCACCCAATACAAAAACGAGCAAGATAATCAAGAATCAGCTATAGCGCCACTTACGCCAGTCCCCGATCACATTCCACTTATAGGAATCAGCGAACTCTCGACTTTGATGCGGAAATGGATGGTTCATGTCCGGCCCATGCTGAACCATTCTACCAATGATCCCGTGATCTATTTCAGTAATTATCTGATCGATCTCCGCAGTCCTCGGCTCCAACTTGTGAACGTAAGAATTGTTAAGTTCTGAAAGTTTATCAAGGAACCCGGTGGCCGCTGCAGCCGCCGCCACCTTTGCTGCCGCACTCTTAAAAAGTATGCCAATTACGATACCGACAAACCAGCTACAGAGCTTAGTTATTTCACCATTCATCGCACTAACATCACCTGCCACTGAAGTAATAATGCCAGAGACCGCTCTACATTGTTTACCCAGAACGGATATCGACTCTTCATTAAGTGACTTCATCCAATTCACATAAGCGTCCTTCGCCGGACCTTCCCAATGCTGGCCGATCCTGGACACTTCCCGCTCGATCTCTCCTCTGGAGTTTTCGATATCGACCGCTAGCGCTGTCCATTGCTGAGCATGCTCACGGATTGCCGGCGGATCGCCCCAGTAGCCTTTAAGCGTTTGTTCGACGGCCTTACCGACCGAAGGGTCTATTCTATAAGCTAGAGAGATTGCCATACTAACCGGCCCAGGAAAGGTATCCGCCATATCAGCTCCTTACGCTACCACCGAGAATGTTCCCGATATCGCTCGGATCGCCAGGTATTTGATGTGTCGGAATTCTTTCACCTTGCCGCGACACAGTAGATGCCGCTTCGGCATCGCCGTAGTTTTTCGCGACCGACTGAAGCGCCGAGACAACCTCTGCCATTAGGACAGCAATACCGGGTATCAGAGTGTTCGAATACCGATCCCTCAAGGAGAGAAGCGAGGAAACGAAGTCGTCTCCCGCGATAGTGTACTCGTCGCCGTCCGTGTAGAGATCATTCAGAGAGGCCGGTATATCGGTGGTCCACCGCTCCCGAATCTTATCCAAGGCGACTGCATGCTTTTTAAGCTCATGGCGCTGAACCTTGAAACTATCAGACATCATTATCCCCTATAATCTCCGTGTTCGGCGCCTGACGTCGCCACCATAGGGAAAAGTCTCGCAGCGACTGCAGTCGAAGTCTCTGAGCCTCCAATTGCGCCGAACGGAACGCGTCGACAACTCGCTCCGCAAACCTTTGGTTGCTGATTCCTGTCGCCCTAATCATCTCGAAACTTACTATCAATTTAGTGTCCGCGAGGTTAATCGCAACGTACCCCAACTCTGATCCAATTACGCTCCGCACAAGCCTATCCTCGAAGGCTTCTACGGAAAGCGTCATAGATCGAAGGACCTCTGCACACTCAGCGATAGTGTTTCTCGTACCCTCGTCCGGGTAATCGATCCTGTCGAAATTTTCATAGATCGAGGAGTCAAAGACAATCTCTCCAAGATTCCGGAGGGAGCCGAGAACAGGGTACTTCAAGTCATCGAATTTTTCGCCGAACTGACGTCCAGCTGCACGTGCTCGAATTATTGCTGAAGTAGTTCGCTGCCCGAGGGTAGACGGATGACGTAGGGCGTGCTCAGCGAACGTGAGCGTTACGAGCTCCCCCAACCCGTTAGCTGTTGCGACAACCGACCTGTCATCATCACTGCGGGCGATAAGTTTTGCTTTGAGTACGCGAGAACTATCATTACCCGACTCAATCATTTGTCGCAATGTCACCCGAGCTAGACGCTGACTCTCAAGCATTACCTCAGCTTCTTAATAATTGATAGAAAACATGTCATCGGGACACCCGCCTTCGATTTCTTACCCTAATGAGAGCGCATACCGCTACGGCCGCCACGCCTGCGACAATCCCAACTGCCATAAGAATCGCCAATGTACCGCGTCGCTTAGTGGCGTAGGCGGGTCCCGGTGACTGCTCGATCTGCGGCTTCGAAACCGCAGATGCATGGGTACTCGCGGCCGCGCGAGCGCTCTCCCATGCACTGAACACTGGATTCGGCGCATCAGATGCGACCTTGTCGACCAAAGCATGGTAGGGACGTACCAGGCCATATCCTGTTAGGTCGTCACGGCCGCGCGGTCCGACGTCGCGGGCGGTGGCGACGATTCGCTGTACAACCTGACGGGCGCGCATATTAGGAAACTTAGACCTCACCAGAGCGACGACACTTGAGGTCAGCGCCGACGCCTGGCTTGTTCCGTCCCAATCCGGAACAAACTTTCCCGTTCGATCGATAGACCCTGCACGAACGCCTGGGGCCGCTACTGCCACATACGGCTGCCGTTGCGTTTTCACCCATGGGCTGAACAGGTGGTCCACGGCACCCACTGCAAGGACTCCCGGGCATTCCCCCGGCCACTCGGGGACGTTGCGGCCATTACCATCATTGCCCGCCGACGCAACGATGACCGCATCATGTTCGAGAGCATAGGAAACGGCTGATTTAGTCTTGTTGTCGCACCCGATAAAGTCCGGCAAGCCTTGGGAGACGTTGATTACCTCAGCACCGTGATCGACAGCGTACCGAATCCCGTCCGCGAGTTCCGCACGACCGCCTTGAGCACGTATTGGCAAGATTCTCGCACCGGGAGCAACGCCAACCATTCCAACACCGCTTCCCTGGCCAGCGATCAGGGCTGCCATTGCAGTTCCGTGGCCGTTTTCCAAGGTATCGATATCCGCGCGGCCGTCACCCTTGCCGGTCTCTACGTCGGTTCCAGATTCGACCACGCCATGCAGATCTGGGAGGTTCGCGTTGACTCCACTATCGATGACTGCGACGGTGACGCCTTTCCCCGTACTAATCGGCCAGACCTTGCTTTGGATATCCCAGGTGCCAAACCACCATTCTTCCGCTCGGGGCCTAGGCGCGCTGTATGCCGGAGGCATCATCGTCAGGACCGAAGAAATCACCATCAAACTCGATGAGATTCTCGTCGCCCAGCGCAAATGACGTCTGCGCGCTATTGACGACGTGCGTGTTCTCGCTATCGAGACCTTCCAGCAAGGCCGATTCGTGGGCGATGTAGAACGTGGATGGTTGGTTGAGGTCTTCACCGGTCTCCTTCGCCGGCTCGTCGACGAGATTGAGTAGCTCCTGGAGCTCATCGACCGTAAGCAGCTCATCGTCATTCTGCTGTCTACGTTCCAACAGATTCGGTGCGTCACCGATCACGCCAGGCACAGCACCGGCGTCACCCGTCCAGACGTCACGGTCCTCGGAAAGCCAGGTTGTCCGCCCGCGTTCCTTCTCATCTGATCCGCCGCCTCCGGATGCTAGAGGCAGCCCGTTTTCAGCACTCCGTCCAGCGCCTGAACTCGGTCCGGCAGCCTGGCCACGTTCGGCGGCCCTCGGAGGTTCCAGCTCTCCCGGGGCGTTCATTCTCCCGACACCGGCTCTCGAGATACCAGGAAGGAACGTCCCTCCTGAACTCCCGAGCCCTAGCCCCATGGGCCCTGGTGCTCCTGGCACAAGAGCCGAACCACCGGTGGCACTCCCCGGTAGAGGATTGTTCCCTAGAAGGGGTCCTCCGCCAAGGCCGCCAGGTGTGGAAGGCGTCCCTCCGGCCAGGTCGGCGCCGCCGGCACCGGGGTGAGGGGCACGACTTACTGAGCCATGTGGCGAATCTCCACCGTCTCGAGGAAGAGGCACGTGCACGCCGGAAGAGCGCGGAACATGGACTCCTCCTGATCCGGTGTAGCCTCCTCCAGTCCCTCCACCTGGGTCGTTCACTGGCCCGGCACCATCATTGCCGCGGTCGCCACGATCCGTGTACAGCGGTAGGTTCTTCTCGATTTGAGGCGGCATGCCATCCCATGTCTGGGCGATGCGCTCGTTGAGGTTCTTCATGACCTGGTCAGCCGCTGCTGCGGCAGCTGGCGAGTCGGTGTTCTTCTGAGGCCACTGGATGGCCCTGTACATCGGGAGGATCGACCCGCCATACCACTGGAGGGTCTTGGCCGTTTCGTTGCTTCGGACGACGAGCTCTCCCGCTGTCGCGTACAGCCGGCGCAAAGCCGACTGGGCGGTGTCGGCTGCGGGACCAGCCCAGTGATCGGCCAGGACCTTGGCCGCCTCCCAGAGCGCGTTCTGTACATCGATGATTGCGTTGCCCATTGCGTCATAGGCCTGGGCTACATCGGTGATCTTGCGCGGATGCGTGCCATCGATCATGTTCTTGACGTCCTCTGGGCGTCCATAAGAACCAGCCCCATGAGGTCGCTCACCGCTCTTGATAACATAGGTGTGGTGGTCAACGGCCATGATGAGTCCCGCGTCAGTCTGCCGAAGGCACGTTGTGCCAAGTGGGGTTGTCCGTTGAAGTCTGCGGCCGGTCTTGCACACCGATCTGCCGCGCATGCGACGTCAGTCCGCGCTCAACGGTGGCATAGTGGTCGGCCATCTTGCGAAGCATCTGTGCGGCTCCGGCGTACTCCCCCAAGAAGTCCGAGAGGACGCCGGTGATGCGTTCATGCGCTGCTTGTGTAGTGCCGGCGAGGGCCCGGCCTGCATCCCAGTCACCCAGGTCTGCCGCAGTGACGAGGCCACCGGTTTCAAGACCACTCAAGGCTCCAGTGCCGGCGAGGGTTTTCAGCGCTTCTTCGAGGATCGAAGCGGCGCGGGCAATCTTGGCTGGGTCCCACTTGATGTCCGGATCACCGCCCCCGACCCAGACCTTGGGGTACTGCGACCCCGGCTGTGCGCCCCCTTCGTTCAGCGGCGGCATGCGGCCGTCCCCCTTCTTGACTTGTGCACCCCCGTGCCCTGCTCAAGATTTGTCAAGTTACAGAACGACCGGCTGTCATGTCGAGGGCCGAATAACCGAAAGATTCCGCTGTGTCCGGTATACCGCCGGAGATTCGCAGGTGAACCCCTCACGACCAGATCCCACCCGGTTTCGGCTGGTCGGGTTGACTGTTTCGGTCAGCGTACGTAGCCGTCGACGGCGTCGTTGTCGATGTTCAGCGTGTAGCCCCCGTGGGTCTCGCGGTGGTCGCCGCGGTACTGCTTGATGCGGCGGTGGCCGGGCCACCAACCGCGTGGCACGTACCGGTCCTCCCACGGGTCGGGTTTCTTGTCCCAATGGGCGAACCAGAGGGCGGTGGGCTTCTTGATGCCCTTGGCATCGGCCAGGTCGCGGATGCCCGAGGTGACGCTGCTGTAGTAGCCCGGGACGTACCCGAGCGCACGGACCCGCCTGGTCCACGCGTCGACGAAGTCGAGGACCGCGTGGCGGCAGACGGGGTCGTGCCGGTGGTACGCCTCCATGTCGTAGTAGATCGGCGTGTGCCGGCGCAGTCCGAGGAGACGGGCGCGGCCGACGGCGTCCTTGGCCGCGGCCCGCGCGTCGTCGAGGGCGCTGTCGGGAGTGAAGTTGACGCGGTGCGGGCCGCAGGGCGCCTGCGGGCCGACGTAGGTCGGGATCAGGCGCCAGCCCATGGCCCGTACGGCGGCGATCCAGTCGTGCGACAGCCTGCCGTCGGGACAGGCGCGGGAGACACCGCCGATGTAGACGTTCGCGGCGACGAAGTGCTTGCGCCAGGCCTGCATGGCGTCGAGGGACGGCGCGTGGCAGGTGTCGAAGCCGTCGCCTCTCACCCAGCTGCGGCGGTGGGCGACACCGCTGTGGCGTTCGGCGGAGCCTTCGGCCGGGGGCGGATCGACGGTGATGTGGGTCAGGACGCGTTCGAGGTCCTGGGCGCTCGGGCCGTACGAGCCGGTGATGAACGCGCCGGCCTGCGGCACCGCGATCCGGATCTCGTGGGCGGCCGGATCGCGTACCCAGAGGCCCGGCGGGTGTCCGGTCTCGGCTCGCCCCGCGAGGAGGCCGGTGACGAGGGCGTTGGTCTGCGCGGTGAGGGGTTCGACGTGGATCGCCGTGGTGCGGCCGACGGCGTGGGCGGGGCAGAGCTGGTGTTCCCCGGCCGGGCCCAGGTAGAGCGCGCGCCGGTCGAAGCGGAGGCACTCCGTGGAGCGGGGGCCGAGGTGGTGGACCTCCCATCCGGCGGGCACCGGGATGCGGAGTCCCTGGTAATGGACGTCGGTGTCCGCCTGGGCAGGGCCCGGGAGCAACGTTCCGAGGATTCCGGCGAGCAGCATGGCACGGCGCAAGGCGTCCCCCCACGATCGTCGTCCGTACGACGATGATCGGCGCGGCGGGCGGGACGGTCGTGGGGCGCGCGCGGGGGCTGAGCAGGTCTTCGACGCCAGGAAGGCCGCTCTTTACTCAGGGGTCGACGATCTCGTACGCGCCCGGCTCGTCGATGGCGAGCGTCGAGAGCGGGATCAGGGCCAGCCGGACGTCGTACGCGCCGAGCGCTCGGCGATAGAAGCCGGCGCCGTCCCAGTAGGTCACCATCGCCCACAGGTCCGGCTCGTCGACGGAGCGGGCGAGGCCGCCGGAGCGGTGGCCGGGGCTGCCGGCGAGGGAGCGGAGCACCTCGTGCGCCGTCTTGACGAACGTCTCGGTCTCGGTCTCGGGGACGCGGTATCGGGTGATGGCGAGCACCCGTCCATCATGCCGGTACGCGAGGCGATCTCCCCGCGCGGGACGCCGATGCGCGACGATGGGAGCGTGGCTTCCAAACTCCAGCAGCGCAGCGCCGTGTTCTTCGTCTATCTCCACCAGCTTCCCCGCTGGGTTCCGCTGGTGGTCCTGCCCGCGCTGCTGATCGCGGGGCTGGCGGTTCCGGGGGTGGCCGGCGGCGTGCTGCTGGTGGTGCTGGCCGTTCTCCTGTGGTTCGCGTTCCTGGCCGCGCCGGTGCGCAGCGCCTCCCATCGCCTGGTCAGGCTCGTGGTGCCGCTGGTCATCCTCGTGGCGGCGGTCGGGAAGCTGGTGGGCTGACCAGCTATCGGACATGTACGGTTTTGACAATCATTTTCATATTCATCCATACTCGGACCGTGCGATACCGACGACTCCTGCCCTTCGTGCTCGGCGCCGCGCTGCTGGTGACCGCCTGCGGGGCGCGGACCGGCGGCCACGGTGACCCGAAGATCGTCGCGGCCTTCTATCCGCTGGCGTGGCTCGCCGAGCAGGTCGCCGGTCCTGACGGCTCCGTGCAGAACCTCACCAAGCCCGGTGCCGAACCCCACGACCTGGAACTGACCCCACGCCAGGTGATCGACGTGGGCGAGTCGAAGCTGGCCTTCTACATCAAGGGCGTGCAGCCGGCCGTCGACAAGGCCGTGCGCGAACACGCCAAGCATCACTCCCTCGACGCATCCTCGCTGGTGAAGACGCTGCCCGCCCCGCAGGACGAGGCCGACCACGGCGCCGAGGACCCGCACCTGTGGCTGGATCCGAACAGGTTCGCGACCGTCGCGACCGCCCTCGGAGAACGTCTCGCCGCGATCGACCCCGCGCACGCGGCGGGGTACCGGTCGCGCGCCGCGCAGGTCGTCACGAAGCTGACCGCCCTGGACGGGGAGTTCCGTACGGGCCTGCGCGACTGCGCCCGTAAGGAGATCGTCACGGGCCACTCGGCGTTCGGCTACCTGGCCGAGCGGTACGGCCTGACCCAGGTCGGCGTGACCGGCCTGGACCCCGAGGCCGAGCCGTCACCCGGCCGCCTGGCGAGTCTGACCCAGCTCGTTCGGCGTACGCAGGCCACCACCGTCTTCACCGAGACGCTCGCCAGCCCGAAGACCGCCGCCACGCTCGCGAACGAGGCGGGCGTGCGCAACGAGGTCCTGGACCCCGTCGAAGGTGTGAAGCGAGGGTCCTCCGACGACTACTTCTCGATCATGCGCCGTGATCTCGCGACGCTGCGACCAGCCCTAGGATGCCGATGACCGTTCCGTTCCGCATGACAGGCGGCGAGGTGCGGCTGGACCGCCGCCCGGTGCTGCGCGGCGTCGACCTGACCGTCGAGCCGGGCGAGGTGCTCGCCGTGATGGGGCCGAACGGCTCCGGCAAGTCCACGTTGATCCGCTCGCTGCTGGGCCTGATCCCGCTGTCGGCCGGGCGGGTGGAGCTGTACGGCGTGCCGCCGGCCCGGTTCAAAGACTGGAAGCGCGTCGGGTACGTCCCGCAGCGGCTGTCGGTCGGCGGCGGCGTGCCCGCCACCGTGCGCGAGGTCGTGTCGTCGGGCCGGATCGCCCGGCAGTCGCGGTTCCGGCCGTTCTCCGCCGCCGACCGGCACGCGGTGGACCGGGCCCTGGAGGCCGTCGGCATGGCCGACCGCGCCCGGGACTCCGCGCAGGAGCTGTCCGGCGGCCAGCAGCAGCGCGTCCTGATCGCCCGCGCCCTCGCCGGTGAGCCGGACGTCTTCGTCATGGACGAGCCGACGGCGGGCGTCGACGCCGCGAGCCAGGAGACCCTCGCCCGTACGCTCCGCGGCCAGGTCGCGGAGGGCCGTACGGTCGTGCTGGTCGCCCACGAGCTCGGGCCGATGGAGCCGTTGATCACCCGTTCCGTGGTCCTGGAGAACGGCCTGATCACGCACGAGGGCACACCTCCGAAGCCGCAGGGCGAGTGCGCCCGGCCCGGCCACGACCACGTCCACCCGCACGCCCCGGCCGAGGAGCCACACCTGCTGTCATGATCGAACTTTTGTCCTACGACTTCCTGCGCCGCGCGCTGATCGCCGCCGTTCTCGTGGGCGTCGCGGCCCCGGCGGTCGGCACGTTCATCGTCCAGCGGCGGCTGGCCCTGCTCGGCGACGGCATCGGCCACATCGCCCTGACCGGTGTGGGTCTCGGCCTGCTGACCAGCACCTCCCCCACCATCCTCGCGCTCGTGGTGTCCGCGCTGGGCGCGGTCGCGATCGAGCTGCTACGGGTGCGGACGCGCACCGGCGGCGACGTCGCCCTCGCCCTGCTGTTCTACGGCGGGCTCGCCGGCGGCGTGCTGTTCGCGAACCTGTCCGGCGGCAGCGCGAACCTCTCCAGTTACCTGTTCGGCTCGATCAGCAGTGTCGGCACCGGCGACCTGTACATCGTCGCCGGCCTCGCCGTCGCGGTCATCGTCATCCTGGCGTTGTTCGGGCGGGAGCTGTTCGTCCTGTGCCAGGACGAGGAGGTGGCCCGCGCCAGCGGCCTGCCGGTCCGGTTCCTGTCGCTGCTGATCGCCATCGTCGCGGCGCTGACCGTGGTGGTGGCGATGCGCGCGGTGGGCCTGCTGCTGGTCAGCGCGCTGATGGTGGTGCCGGTCGCGGCGGCGCAGCAGCTCACTCGCGGGTTCAAGGCGACGATCGGGCTCGCCGTCGTGGTCGGGGTCGTGGCCTCCGTCGGCGGGCTGTGGGTCTCGGTGGACGCCGACTTCGCCCCCGGCCCGACGATCGTTCTTCTGGCGATGGCCGTCTTCCTGGCCGCGGTCGGAACGGGGAGACTGGTGCGTATGCGCCGAACGGACGTGACGTGAGCGGGCGTCGGGAGGACGTGCGCCGGGCACTCTCGGGTTGTGAGAGTTTCCGCAGCGCCCAGGACATCTACGCCGACCTGCGGGCCGCCGGCTCCCGGATCGGCCTGACCACCGTGTACCGCGCCCTGCAGTCGCTGAGCGAGGCCGGCGAGGTCGACGTGCTGCGCACCGACGAAGGCGAGGCCATCTACCGCGCGTGCCGGACGGACGAGCATCACCATCACCTGGTCTGCCGCGTGTGCGGCCGTACGGTCGAGGTCGAGGGCCCGGCGGTGGAGAAGTGGGCCGCGGCGGTCGGCGCCGAGCACGGCTTCCGGGACGTCACCCACACCGTCGAGGTCTTCGGCACCTGCGCCGAGCACTGAACTCACCCCCACGGCACCCGCGCCGAGCGGTCCGGGTCAGGGCCCGTCGACGGCGTCGGCGACCCTCTCGCGGATGATGCGGCGCAGCCACGCGTGCGCCGCGTCCGGTGTCGGCGGTGCCAGACCATGTCGACCGGCGGGGACGGCACCTCGACGGGCAGGTCGAACGCGACGAGTCCGAACCGCTCGATCGTCGACGCGTGTGCAGCCGCCGGGCAGCCCGGCCGACGAGATCGGTCACCGTCAGCATGACCCGGGCCGAGGACAACCTGGGCGCCGAGGCCACCACCCGGCGGCGCAACCCCCGCTCTGCGAGCCGCGTCGATCGCCCCCTCGAACCCACCCAGTCGTGACACCGTCAGGTGCTCGGTCGCGGCGAACCGTTCGGCGGTCGGCTCGCCGTCGAGGTCGCGCGGGTGGCTGCCATCAACCTGGCCATTCCGAAGCTGTCCGCGAGCTCCCTGCATCCTTCGTCCCGCAGCTGCTCTGGATCGTCGACGCGTACGTAATGGTGTTCGCCTGCCTGCTGATCCCTGCCGGCGCCCCGGCGACCGGTACGGTCGCCAGGGCGCGCGGTGCTCGGCGCGTTCGCCGCCTCGGCGCTGGTGTTCGGCCTCTTCACCGCGTACGCGCTGCGCGCCCCGCACCCACTCGTGGATCCCCGGATCTTCCGTGTCGCGGTTGCGCTCCTACGAAGCGGCCTCTCGCAGAGGGGCCGCTTCGTCGTTGATCCGACACGGACCGCCTGCCGGAATATCCGGCGAGCCGCCGAAATGTGCGAAGTCACGGTTGCCGATCAGCCACGTTCCGTACAGTCCCCATCAACTCCGTCATAAGGACTGGAGCCGTCCCGCTACGTGCGGGGCGAAGCGCAGATGAATGGGGACTCCCATGAGCAAGAAGACCGAAGCCATCGCCTCGGGTGCAGCCGCTGTGGCGGGCGGGACCGCCATGGCGGTCACCGACGGCAGGCCCGGCATGGTCGCCGCTGTCGGGACGGGTCTGGCGATCGGCCACGCGGTGACCACCGTCCGGGATATGCGGTCGGGCAAGGACACCGGGGACGCCAAGAAGAACTGACGTAGGGCACAGCGCCCTGCCACCAACAAAGCGGCCCCTCGCAGAGGGGCCGCTTTTTCGTTGGCCCGGTATCGACACCCTGCCAGCCGTAGCAGCACAAGGACGCTGCGGCGGCGCCATGACGAAGGCGACAACCGACACCTTCGTGCTAGCGAGGGCGCGCGGCCAGGTCGCTCAGCGGGCGGGGGCGGGCTCTTCGTCGTCGGCGCCGATCTCGGCCTCGGTGACCTCGTTGGGGATCGCGCCGCCGAAGCGGCGGTCGCGGCGGGCGTACTGCTCGCAGGCCTGCCAGAAGTGGCGGCGGTCGAAGTCCGGCCACAGCACGTCCTGGTAGACGAACTCGGCGTACGCCGCCTGCCACACCAGGAAGTTGGAGCTGCGCTGCTCGCCCGACGGGCGCAGGAAGAGGTCGACGTCCGGAATCTCCGGCCGGTACAGGTACCGCGCGAAGACCTTCTCGTTGATCTTCTCAGGGCGCAGCCTGCCGGCCTGGACGTCACGGGCTATGGCCGCGGCGGCGTCCGCGATCTCGGCACGGCCGCCGTAGTTCACGCAGAACTGCAGGGTGAGGACGCTGTTCCGCTCGGTCATGCGCTCGGCGTCCTCGAGCTCCTTGATGACGCTGCGCCACAGCTTCGGGCGGCGGCCGGCCCAGCGTACGCGGACGCCCATGGCGTTCAACTGGTCGCGGCGGCGGCGGATCACGTCACGGTTGAAGCCCATGAGGAAGCGCACCTCCTCCGGCGACCGCCGCCAGTTCTCCGTCGAGAACGCGTACGCCGACAGGTACGGCACGCCGAGCTCGATCGCCCCCATGATCACATCGAAGAGGGAGTGCTCCCCCATCTTGTGGCCCTCGGTACGCGGCAGGCCGCGTTCCTTCGCCCACCGCCCGTTGCCGTCCATGACGACGGCGACGTGCCGGGGAATGAGATCCTTGGGGATCGCGGGCGGCCGTGCGCCGCTCTTGTGCGGGTCCGGCGGCTGTACGCCCCTCATGGTCCGGTGTTCTCCTCACTCATTGGTCGTGTTCGGCATCGTGCCGTGGAACAACGCCGCCCGCTCGCCCGGCACCTCGCGCTCCTGCGCGATGGTCGCACCCGGCCTCTCACGCTCCACGTGCTTGAGGGAGCGGATCCCGTGCTCCAGATGCCACTGGAGGTAGGCCGCGACGAGGCCGCTGCACTCCACCCGATGCCTCGGCTCGCTGCCGTCCGCGCGCTCCCAGTCGCCGCGCAGCAGAGCGATCATCAGGCCGACCGTCGCCTCGGCGGGACTGGCGGACCCGGGCGGACGGCAGGATCCGCACACCATACCGCCGGCCGCGATCGCGAACGCCCGGCCGGTGCGCTCCCCGCAGCGCGCGCACTCCTCGAGCGCCGGCGCGTAGCCCGCGATGGCCAGCGAGCGCAGGAAATAGGCGTCGAGGACGAGACGGGGATCGTGCCCGCCCTCCACGAGGGTCCGCAGCCCGCCGATGACGAGCAGGAACTGCCGCAGTGCCGGTTCCTTCTCGATCGGGGTCAGCTTCTCGGCGGTCTCCAGCATCGCCGTGCCGGCCGTGTAGCGCGGGTAGTCGAAGACGAGGCGCTCGCCGTACGGGCGCAGCGTCTCGGCCTGCGTGATGAGATCGAGGGAGCGGCGCTCGTACAACTGCAGGTCCACGTGCGTGAACGGCTCCAGGCGGGCGCCGAACCGCGACTTGGTCTTGCGGATGCCCTTGGCGGCGGCGCGTACCCGTCCGCTGCGACGGGTAAGGATCGTCACGATGCGGTCCGCCTCGCCCAGTTTCTGGGTGCGGAGGACGACGCCTTCGTCACGATAGAGACTCACCCGTCCATTGTCCCGCAGGCGCCGGGTGGAACCGGCAGGAACCCGCTACCGTCCAAGGTCGTTGACCTGACGATCCGATCATCACCCTCGTACTAGCCGACGTCTCAGGAGAAAACGTTGACCTGTTTCTTCGACGCCTCACACGGCATGGCCACCCAGGAGATCACCTGGACGCCGCAGTGGGGGGCGCCGCGCCCCGTACGCTGCTGTGCGGCGTGCGCGCAGCGCTGGATCGAGTTCCTCCAGGCGCAGAGCGGCTATCCGCAACCGGGATACCAGCACGGGTACCCGCAGCCGGGCTACCAGCAGGGTTACCAGCAGCCGGGTTACTACCCGGACTACGAGCACGAGCACCACCATGGGCGGCAGTTCGGTATCGGCAGTGTCGCCGCCGCGGGCGCGGCCGGGTTCGTCGGCGGCATGGTCGTCAACGAGTTGCTCGACGATGACGAACACGAGCACGTCGAGGTCATCGAGCACGTCGTCCACGAGGACGTCGTCGACTACGACGGTGACTACGGGGGCGATTGGTGAGGAAGCGCCGATAGTTCCACTGCGGAATCGGCCTTTGACGGTCCGTGACCGGATGCGGCCCGGGTAATGCGTGGTGGGGAGGGCAGTCGCGTGGGAGCGTGGCTCCATGAGATGCGCAATCGTCCCCCCACACGTCCTGGACCACATCGCCGAGAACCACCGTGACGAGCGGCTGCGCGAGTCCGCGCAGCGGACGCTGGTCATCGACAGCGGGCAGCGTGACGCGCGCGCGGCCGCGCAGCTGATCGCCTCCGCCGAGCCGACGACCGGACCCGCGGTCGCGAAGCGGACGATCCACGACGCCGGGCACCACGACCGGCTGCCCGGCAGGACGGTCCGCTCCGAGGGCGCCCCGGCGACCGGCGACCGATCCGCCGACGAGATCTACGACTGGCTCGGCGTCACCTTCGACTTCTACCGCAGCGCGTACGGCCGCGACTCGATCGACGGCGCCGGGCTGCCGCTCGTCGCGAGCGTGCACTACGCCGTCGACTACGACAACGCCTTCTGGGACGGCTCCCAGATGGTCTACGGCGACGGCGACCGGAAGGTCTTCACGACCTTCACCGGACCACTCGACGTCACCGGGCACGAGCTCACCCACGGCGTCACGCAGTACTCCGGCGGCCTGGACTACACGGGGCAGAGCGGCGCCCTGAACGAGTCGCTGTCGGACGTCTTCGGCTCGCTCGTGAAGCAGTACCACCTCGGCCAGACCGCCGACCAGGCCGACTGGCTGATCGGCCAGGGCATGTTCGCCGCCGGGGTGCACGGCGTCGCGCTGCGCTCGATGAAGGCCCCCGGCACCGCGTACGACGACCCGAACCTCGGCAAGGACCCGCAGCCCGCCGATATGGCGCACTTCGTGCAGACGACCCGCGACAACGGCGGCGTGCACATCAACTCCGGGATCCCCAACCGCGCGTTCTACCTCGCCGCGGCCGCGATCGGCGGTCACGCCTGGGAGAAGGCCGGGCGGATCTGGTACGAGACGCTCACCGGTGGTCACCTGCCGAAGGACGCGGATTTCGCGACGTTCGCCCGCATGACGGCCGAATGCGCGGGCAGGCTCTTCGGCGTGAAGGGCGCGGAGAGCGACGCCGTACGTCAGGCGTGGACGACCGTGGGCGTGGAGATCGCGTGAAGGTGGCCGTCACCCGCAGCGGAGGATTCGCCGGAATGGTCCGCCGTGCCGAGGTCGACTCGGCGGACCATCCGACGGTGGCCAGGCTGGTCGACGAGATCGACCTCGATGACGTGCCGGAGCCCACCCCGGCCGCCGACCGGTTCGTGTACGAGGTCGAGGTGGACGACCACTGCGTACCGATCGCGGAGACGGACCTGTGCGGACCGCTCCGGGAACTCGTCGACTACGTCCTGGCCCACGGCCGTTGATCGCCCTTTGTGAGGGCGCGACTCGGCCGGGCCGCTCGGCCCCCAGGGTTCGAGGGGCCGAACGGCACGTCTTTCTACAGAGAGGTCAGCGACCCGCGCGGTTGACGGCGGACAGCACCGCCTTGAGCGAGGCGGTCACCGTGTTGCCGTCGATCCCGACGCCCCACAGCACCTCGTCGCCGACCTGACACTCGACGTACGCCGCCGCCTTCGCGTCGCTACCGGCCGACAGGGCGTGCTCGGTGTAGTCCAGCACCCGGGCCTGGACGCCGACCGCGGCGAGCGCGTCGATGAACGCGGAGATCGGGCCGTTGCCGATGCCCTCGATCTCGCGGATCTCACCGTTGATGCGCAGGTCGACGTTGAGGACGTCCTTCTCGTCGACGCGGGAACTGGCACGGTGGGCCAGCAGGCCGACCCGCGGGCCGTTCGTCAGGAACTCCCCCTCGAAGATCTCCCACATCTGCTCGGGCGTCACCTCGCCGCCCTCGCCGTCGGTGTGCTCCTGGACGACACGGGAGAAGTCGATCTGCAGCTTGCGCGGCAGGTCGAGGGAGTGCTCGGTCTTCATGATGTAGGCCACGCCGCCCTTGCCGGACTGGCTGTTGACCCTGATGACCGCTTCGTACGACCGGCCGACGTCCTTTGGGTCGATCGGGAGGTACGGCAGCGCCCAGCGGAACTCGTCCACCGGAACACCGGCGGCCGCCGCGTCGCGCTCCAGGGCGTCGAAGCCCTTCTTGATCGCGTCCTGGTGGGAGCCGGAGAAGGAGGTGTAGACGAGGTCGCCGGCGTACGGGTGACGCTCGTGTACGGGGATCTGGTTGCAGTACTCGACGGTACGGCGGATCTCGTCGATGTCGGAGAAGTCGATCTGCGGGTCGATGCCCTGGGAGAAGAGGTTCATGCCCAGCGTCACCAGGCAGACGTTGCCCGTACGCTCGCCGTTGCCGAACAGGCAGCCCTCGACGCGGTCGGCGCCGGCCAGCACCGCCAGTTCGGCGGAGGCCACGCCGGTGCCGCGGTCGTTGTGCGGGTGCACCGACAGCGCGATGTGCTCGCGGCGGGACAGGTTGCGGCTCATCCACTCGATCTGGTCGGCGTAGACGTTCGGCGTGGACCGCTCGATCGTGGACGGCAGGTTCAGGATGATCTCTCGGTCGGGCCCCGGCTCCCAGACGTCCATGACCGCTTCGCAGACCTCGAGCGCGAACTCCAGCTCGGTGTCGATGAAGATCTCCGGGCTGTACTCGTAGCCGAAGTCGCAGTCGCCGAGGTACTTCTCGGCGTACTTCATCACGTGCTGGGTGCCCTGCACGGCCAGCGCCTTGCAGTCGTCCCGGTCGATGCCGAAGACCACGCGGCGGAACAGCGGCGCGGTCGCGTTGTACAGGTGGATCGTCGCGCGGGGCGAACCGGCCAGCGCCTGGGCCGTACGCTCGATCAGCTCCTCGCGCGCCTGGGTGAGGACGGAGATCTGCACGTCGGCGGGGATCCGGTCCTCTTCGATCAGCTGGCGGACGAAGTCGAAGTCCGTCTGGCTGGCCGACGGGAAGCCGACCTCGATCTCCTTGTAGCCCATGCGGACCAGCAGCTCGAACATGGCCAGCTTGCGCGCCGGGCTCATCGGGTCGATGAGCGCCTGGTTGCCGTCACGCAGGTCGGTGGACAGCCACCGCGGGGCCTTCGTGATCGTCTTGCTCGGCCAGGTGCGGTCCGGCAGATCGACCGGTTCGAAAGGGGCGTACCGGCCGAAGGGCATGGGACTGGGCTGTTGCTTGATACGAGGATTCATGGAAAGGGATGCTCCCGAGACAGGTGCCTGCGGCCGACGGTCACGTCGAAGCTCCGCGGCGAGGGAGCCGACCTGTTACAGGCCCCCGCCGCGGCCGCTAAGGAGGAGCAGCTCGCACAGCACGTCGTACAAGGTAACAGATCGCATCCGCATCGTCCCAATCGGTCCCATTCAGTGAGACGACCGAGGTGTTTCCCCGCCGACACGTCGGTCCACGGCCGTGGACCCGCGGCCGGGCGACGCGGAGTCCGCCGGGAGACTTTCGCGGTGGTCCGCCGTCGATCAGGGAACGAGGACGGACAGGCAGGTGACGCAGCCCTCCATCTTCTCGAACTCGCTGATGTCCACGGCGGAGACCTCGTACCCCTCGTCGCGGAGCTGGTCCGCCGTACGCGGCGCGGACGCGGCGATGAGCACCCGCTTCTCCCCCAGCACGACCACGTGCGCGCCTGAGGGCTCCGGCGCCACACGAAGGCCGGGCAGGACCGAGGTGTCCACCCACTCGGGGTTGCCGATGAGCGTGCCGTCCGGCAGGGCCGTCATCGCCGTCTTCAGGTGCAGGCAGCCCTCCACCTGGACCGGGACGACATGCCGGCCACGAGTGCCGAGAAGCCGGGCCGCCAGGCAGATGGCGTCCTCGTTGGTACGGCCCGAGCGGCCCACGTAGACGGTCGTCCCGACCTGCAGCACGTCACCGCCGTCCAGAGTGGCCTCGCCATCGATCCGGGCGACCTCGAGCCCCAGCTCCGTGACCACCCGCTCCACGGAGGCCACCTCCGCGCGGCGCTCCGCCGCCCCGGGCCGGGCGAGCAGGGCGAGGCCGTCGCAGACGACGACGGTGTCCTCGACGAACACGGCGTCCGGGAGGTCGTCGGCCGCCGGAAGCTCGCGCACCTGCCAGCCCGCCGCCCGCAGGGCCTCGACGTACGCCTCGTGCTGCCGCGCCGCCAACCCGGCGTCCACCGGGGTCCGGTCGATGTGGGTCACGAGCCCGTCGGCCAGGCGCGGGCTCGGCCGCCGAACCAGGGCGGTGCGCTTCTCGGGTTCCACGGACGGCTCCTGCCATGTCACGGCGATCCCCGTGTCGGGGACGCCTTTCCGGTCACTTCGCTGTCGCGGCCGCGCCGACGCGCGCGGTACCTCGGTCGGACCGACCGACCGCGCTCGCTCACGCGTGGCCCCTCGATCCTGGTGGACAGGCCATCCTCACTCACGCGCGGCCCCTCGATCCCGCCGATCGGGCCGCCCTCACGCGCACACGCCCCCTCGACCCCGCCCGTCGAGCCGCGCTCACGCGCGCGCGGCCCCACGATCCTGCCGGTCGGGCCGCGCTCACTCGCGCGCGGCCCCCTCCGTGGTGGCGATCACGCCGAACGCGTGCGCCGGCGTGAGACCCAGCCGGCCGGCGACCAGGCGGAGCGCCTGGCGCTCGATGTCGCTGAGCGCCCCGTCGGCCAGGGCGATGCGGACCGCCTGCGCCAGGAACCACTCCCGGGCCTCGGCGGTGAGCTGCGCCCCGGCGGTGGCGATCACCTCTTCCGCGTCGCGCGGCGGCTCGTCGATGGCGACCTCGAGCGCGTCGTCGTCGAAGTCGGCCGCGCCGTATCCGCGGACCGCCTCGACCGCGCGGCTCCGCGCGTCCGCGTCGTAACGGTCACCGGCGGACAGGACCAGCACCGCGGCGGCGCGCATGGCCAGGGGCAGGACCGCCTCCATCTGCTGGGCCGTCGGCAGGCGGAGGGCGCCGAGGCCGAAGCGGCCCCGGCAGGCGGTGCACTCGACGACCTCACCGGCCTTGGTCAGCGGGATCACCGGCAGGAAGAACAGCGTGAACCACCGGCGGGCCACCCGGCGCCGGTAGCGCCGATCGCCTCCACAGCGCGGGCAGTGAAAGTCACCATGACCCACCGTCCGGAAGAAAACGGCGAACCCGAAGATCAGCAACACGGGCGGCCTCCTCCTGTATCAACCTGATATCGGAGAATATCCAGCCCGTCGTCCCCTCCGGCAGAGCGGCCGGGGCTGCGCTTCCCTCCCCACGGACGGCGAAGTTGCCCGAATTCCCGGCCCGCCCGGCCTCCGGACGTTAGGCTGCCGCGGCATGACGACCCCGCCTGGTGACGATCCCCTGCCCGACGGCGGCGCCGTCCCGCCGCCGCGATCCGAGGCCGAAAGGGTGCGTGCCGCCGCCCCGGACCCCGCCTCGGCTCCCGACGGCACGGCCCTCCCGAGACCTCCCCAGGCCTGGTTCACACCGCCTCAGGTCCCGCCCACGCCCGAGCCGCCGGAACCCGCGCCCCACAGGAGCCTCGGCGAGTACCTCTGCGCGCTGGTGATCGGGGCGGCCGCGCTGCTGCTCCTGTCGGTCTTCCTGCCGTGGACGACCTGGCGCACTCCCGACCTCGGGCGGGCCATCTTCGTGGGAGTGTCGGAATCCCAGGGACACACCACGTACGGGCTGGCGGCACCGTACGGGGACATCATCGTGCTGGCCGGCACGGTCGCGCTCGGCCTGGCCCTCGCCGGCCGGGCCGTGCACGAGCGGTTCGTCCCCTACGCGGCGATCCCGGGGGCGCTGAGCCTACTGGCGTTGTTCCATCGCGGGATGACCCTCGGGGACGGATCCGTGACGGAGTCGATCACCTGGGGTTTCTGGGTCGCCGTCCTCGCCTCGGTGGCGCTGCTGGCCCTCGGCCTGGCCGCGCTCGCACGCGGCACTCAGCCGGCCCGCTCATAACGGCCGCGCCGTCGCGCGCAGGCGGGGGTCTTAGCGGCCGCATCATCACGCGCAGGCGGGTCTCAGCGGCCGCACCGTCGCCCGGAGCCCGGGCGTAGCGGCCGCGGCACCGCGCGGAGGCCGGTTCCGACGGCCGCACTCTCGTACGGAGCCCGGTCGTCGCGGCCGAGACGGCGTGCGGCGATCAGTCGTAGAAGCCGAGACGGCGGAGCTGTTTCGGATCCCGCTGCCAGTCCTTCGCCACCTTGATCCGCAGGTCGAGGTAGACCCTCGTGCCGAGGAGCGCCTCGATCTGCTTGCGGGCGCGGGTGCCGACCTCCTTGAGGCGAGCGCCCTTCGGCCCGATGACGATGCCCTTCTGGCTGGGGCGTTCGACGTAGAGCCAGGCCTGCACGTCGATCAGGTCGTCGCGGTCCTCGCGCGGTCGGATCTCCTCGACGACCACGGCGATCGAGTGCGGGAGCTCTTCGCGTACGCCCTCCAGCGCCGCCTCCCGGATGAGCTCCGCGACGAGGATCTGCTCCGGCTCGTCGGTCAACTCTCCTTCGGGATACAGCGGCGGCCCCTCGGGCAGCCGAGCGGCGAGCAGGTCGCTGACCACGTCGAGCTGGTAGCCCGACTCGGCCGAACACGGCACGACGTCGGCCCACTCGCCCAGCCGGGAGACCTTCAGCAGTTGCTCGGCGACCTGGCTCCGGTCGGCGAGGTCGGTCTTGGTCACGATCGCGACGACCGGCGTCCGCTTCACCTGGGCGAGCTCCGCCGCGATGAACCGGTCGCCCGGCCCGACCGGTTCGTTCGCCGGGATGCAGAAGCCGATGACGTCGACCTCGCTCAACGTGGAGCGGACCAGGCTGTCCAACCGCTCGCCGAGCAGCGTACGGGGCTTGTGCAACCCCGGCGTGTCGACGATGACGAGCTGGGCGTCGGGCCGGTGCACGATGCCGCGGATCGCCCGGCGCGTCGTCTGCGGCTTGTTGCTGGTGATCGCCACTTTCATTCCCACGAGGGCGTTCATCAGCGTTGACTTGCCCACGTTGGGACGCCCGATGAAGCAGGCGAACCCTGATTTAAAGCGCGTGCCGGTCGGCGTCTGGGGCGAGGTCACACCGTCGATTGTCCCGTATCCCGCGGCGCACTCCGACAGCACGTACGGCGATCAGTCCGTCAGGACCGCTCGTACGGCGCCGTCCAGGCCCGCGACGAGCACCGGCGCCTTGGCGGCGAGGTCACGGACGGCCGCGACGTCGGGGGGGCCGTCCTCGGTGACGACCGCGGCCGCCTCCAGGCTCTCCGCCCCGCTGGACACGGCCATCGCCACCGCCACCTGCAGCGCCGTCAGCTTCAGCGAAGGCAGTTCCACCGTCGCGGCGGCGTACGTACGGCCGGTCTCGTCCCGGACGGCGGCGCCCTCCGCCGAGCCCGCACGGGCCCGCGTGGACCGGGCCAAAGTGATGATCTTCGCGTCTTCCGGATCGAGCTCGCTCACGCGCCCCAGCGTACTTGCCGCCGCCTGCCCGCCGAGGCTGGGGCATGCCCGGTGGATCACGTGCCGGTCGATCCATGACGGCGAGGGATGCGCGCGGCGCCGGCCGGGCAGGACGACCCGCGGGTGTGCGATCCGTGGAGATTGCCCGCCATCTCCTCGGGATGGTCGTGCGGGGTCGTGCCGGATGCTCGGGAAAGGCCCGCCCGTGGTGCCGATATCGGGGCTCTTGCCCTCGTCCTGGACTGCGGTCGCCGAGCATTCGGTACGCCGTGGATGGCGGACCGGAGGCGTCCCGGGTGCCGGCTCGGCCGGCCGGGGTGACGAACCCGCCGCGATCGGGCTGTGATCAGCCTGGTCTCCGTGCCGCCACAGGATCCACCGGACAGGTCCTAGGCCTCGGCGTTCTCGCGCTCCTCCTCGGCGGCGGGATCCTTGGTCGGGATCCGCTCCACCAGGACCGTGCCGATGCGGTTGCGCCGGCCCGCCAGGCTCTCGGCGGTCAGCCGCAGCCCCGCCACCGTCGCCTGCGACCCGGCGATCGGCACCCGGCCGAGCGCGTGCGCCAGCAGACCGCCGACGGTCTCGACCTCGTCGACCTCGATCTCCACGTCGAACAGGTCCGCGAGGTCCTCCACCGGAAGCCGCGCGGTCACCCGCGCGGAGCCGTCCGGCAGCTCCTCGACCCGGGGCAGCTCCTGGTCGTACTCGTCGGTTATCTCCCCGACGATCTCCTCGAGGATGTCCTCGATCGTGACCAGCCCGGCCGTCCCGCCGTACTCGTCGATGAC
Organism: Actinoallomurus liliacearum; assembly: GCF_039542035.1. Classification (NCBI taxonomy): domain Bacteria; kingdom Bacillati; phylum Actinomycetota; class Actinomycetes; order Streptosporangiales; family Thermomonosporaceae; genus Actinoallomurus; species Actinoallomurus liliacearum. Next base: position 466,976 of record NZ_BAABHJ010000023.1, on the reverse strand, counting down.
GATGGCACAGTGGATCTGCCGGGCCTGCATCTCGCGGAGCAGCTCGTCGATCGGCTTGCTGTCCGGGACGTACGTCGCCGGCCGCATGATCGACTCGACCTTCTCCACCGACTCGCCTTCGCGGAACTCGTGGCTGCGGCGGACGATGTCCTTCAGATAGGCGATGCCGACCACGTCGTCCTCGTTCTCGCCGACCACCGGGATCCGGGAGAACCCGCTGCGCAGCGCGAGCGACAGCGCCTGCCGCAGCGTCTTGTCGTGCTCGATGAAGACGATGTCGGTCCGCGGCACCATCACCTCGCGCACGAGCGTGTCACCCAGCTCGAACACCGAGTGGATCATCTGCCGCTCGTCCGGCTCGATGAGCTGCCGCTGCTCGGCGAGGTCAACCAGATCCCGCAGCTCGGCCTCGGACGCGAACGGCCCCTCGCGAAAGCCGCGCCCGGGAGTCAGCGCGTTGCCCAGCAGGATCAGCAGCCGCGGCAGCGGCCCCAGCACGCGCGCCAGCGGATGGATCACCGCCGCGCCGACCAGCGCGACCCGGTCGACGTGCTGACGGCCGAGCGTCCGCGGCGTGACGCCGATCGCGATGTAGCTGACGACGATCATCACGGCCGCGGCGGTGAGGTACGCGCGCCAGTTCGCCTCCAGCCAGGTGATGCACAGGTCCGCGACGAGGACCGTCGCGGCCAGCTCACAGCTCACCCGCAGCAACAGCAGGAGATTGAGGTAGCGCGGCGGGTCGGCGACGACCTCGGCGAGCTGCCGGCTGCCCCGCCGCTCCTCGCGTCCCAGCTCTTCCACCCGGATGCGGGAGATCCGGGCGAGCGCCGTCTCGGCGCCCGCGAACAGACCGGCCACCGCCACCAGCACGGCGGCACCGACGATCAGCCAACCCTGCACGGCGGTCATGATGAGGGCCGGGCACGCGCCGCACGCCATGAGGCGAGCAGCTCGGCCTGCAGGCCGAACATCTCCTTGTGCTCTTCGGGCTCGGCGTGGTCGTAGCCGAGCAGGTGCAGGATGCCGTGGGTGCACAGCAGGTGCAGTTCGTCCTCGGCGCTGTGACCGGCCTTCTTGGCCTGCTGTACCGCCACGGTCGGGCACAGCACGACGTCGCCGAGCAGGGCCGGGTCCGGCGGCGCGTCCTCCGTGCCCCCGGACACGTGGCCCGGCCGCAGCTCGTCCATCGGGAAGGACAGCACGTCGGTCGGGCCCGGTTCGCCCATCCACTTCTCGTGCAGCTCGCTCATCGCGTCCTCGTCGACGAGGACGATCGACAGCTCGGCGAGCGGATGGACCCGCAGTTTCTCCAGCACGTGCGCGGCCAGTGCCGACAGCGCCGTCTCGTCGGCCTCCGAGCCGGACTCGTTCAGAACCTCGATGCTCACCGGTCTAGCGCCCCCGTTGCTTGCGCGGGCCGCGACCGGACGCGCCCTGCTTGATCTGATCAGGCTGTGCGTCGTACCGGCTGTACGCGTCGACGATGGCGCTCACCAGCTTGTGCCGTACGACGTCTTTGCTGGTCAGCGTGCAGAAGCTGATGTCGTCGAGACCCTCGAGGATGTCCTGGACGACCCGCAGTCCGCTCTGCTGCCCGGAGGGCAGGTCGACCTGGGTGACGTCGCCGGTGACGACGACCTTCGACCCGAACCCGAGCCGGGTCAGGAACATCTTCATCTGCTCCGGCGAGGTGTTCTGCGCCTCGTCCAGGATGATGAAAGAGTCATTAAGGGTTCTTCCGCGCATATAGGCCAGAGGGGCGACCTCGATGGTGCCGGCGGCCATCAGGCGGGGGATCGAGTCGGGGTCGACCATGTCGTGCAGCGCGTCGTACAGCGGGCGCAGGTACGGGTCGATCTTCTCGTAGAGGGTGCCCGGCAGGAAGCCCAGCCGCTCGCCGGCCTCGACGGCCGGGCGGGTCAGGATGATGCGGTTGACCTGCTTGGCCTGGAGTGCCTTCACGGCCTTGGCCATGGCCAGGTAGGTCTTGCCGGTGCCCGCCGGCCCGATGCCGAACACGATCGTGTGCTTGTCGATCGCGTCGACGTAGTGCTTCTGGTTCAGCGTCTTGGGCCGGATGGTGCGGCCCCGCGACGACAGGATGTCGAGGGTGAGGACCTCGGCCGGTCGCTCGGACGTCTCGGCGCGCAGCATGGCGATGCTGCGTTCGATCGCGTCGGGCGTGATGGGGGTACCGGTCCGGAGCAGGTCGAGCAGTTCCTCGAAGAGCTTGGCGGCGAGGTCGGTCTCTTCCGGCCGACCGGTGATCGTGATCTCGTTGCCGCGGACGTGGACGTCGCTGTCGAAGGCGCGCTCCACGACCTCCAGGAGTTCGTCGCGGGAGCCGAGGAGGGCGACCATCGAGTGATCGTCAGGGATCACGATCTTGATCTGCGTGGGCGCGCCGTCGGGCACAGCCCCGGTATGAGTTGATTCGGCCATAGCGCGGCCTTGCGGCCTTTTCGCCCCTACCTTCCGGTCACGTCGGGTCTTCGGCTGCGTATCACCCATGGTACCGGCCCGGGCCACTCAATTTCCGACCGCGCGGGGACGCCCGCTCATCCCGGCGGCCAGCCCAGACCACGGCCGCCGAGCACGTGCGCATGCACGTGGAACACGGTCTGTCCCGCCCCGGGGCCGGTGTTGAACACCACGCGGTACCCGGTCTCCTCGATGCCTTCGGCGACCGCGACCTCGTGCGCCGCGCGGACGACCTCCGCGAGGAGGTCCCCGTCCTCGGCGGCGAGCGCCGCCGCGGTCGGATGATGGTCGCGCGGGATGACGAGCACGTGCGTCGGCGCCTGCGGGTTGATGTCCCGGAACGCGATCGTCCGATCCGTCTCCCGAACGACGTCCGCGGGCACCTCCCCGGACACGATCTTGCAGAACAAACAGTCCTGTTCCGTCAATGCACTCTCCTTCGCCAAGGATCAGCGCATGTTATCGCGCCACGAGGCGGCACGGCCGTCCGCGAATCGTTACGGCCTCCGGCGTGTAACTATGGCCAAGGCACTCCCTTGTCTGGTTATCGTTACCTTCACGCGAACCCCCAGCGCCGGATCCTTCGGTAAATCCGAGGCCGGGTGACGTTCGCACGAACCTGCCGGGTCAAGGCGTTCGTCCAATCGAGACGACAGCCGACGACGGCACTGACGGGCGGATAAGGCGAGACGAGGAATGCCCTTTCGTAAACCTCCCGGCGAGGGCACGCGTCCTACTGATGTGACCGAGACCCTCGTGGCCAGAGGAACGACGGGCGCTGTGACCGTCGCGTGGGACGCCGACCAGGCGGTTACCGCGCTTTACAGCGCCCATTACCGTTCCCTCGTACGCCTCAGCGCACTCCTGGTGCGCGACCTGGCGACGGCGGAGGAAGTGGTGCAGGACGCGTTCGTCGCCATGCACGGGGCCTGGCGGCGGCTGCGCGATCCGGAGAAAGCCCTCTCCTACCTCCGGCAGTCGGTGGTCAACCGGTCACGATCCGTACTGCGGCACCGGGCGGTCGTCGAGAAGTATGCTCCCAAGGGCCTGCCGGACGCGCCGAGCGCTGAGAACGGCGCGATCGTCGAGCTCGAGCGTTCGGCCGTGGTCAAGGCCCTGGGGGGGTTGCCGACCCGGCAGCGCGAGGCCCTGGTGCTGCGCTACTACGGTGATCTGTCAGAGGCGGAGATCGCCAACACCATGGGGATCAGCCGGGGAGCCGTCAAGAGCCACACCGCGCGCGGGATGGCCGCGCTACGCAGCGTTCTGGAGCAGCTTTAATGACCGAACCCTTCGACGAGTACGGCGAGCGTCTGCGCCGTGTCTTGCACGCGGAAGCGGAAGCGGTCACGCCCTCTCCAGAGGGGCTTGAGCAGATCCGCGGCAAGATAGCGAAGAAGCAGGAGCGACACTTCGGCGCGTGGTTCACGATCCCGTGGCTGCGGCCGCTGGCGGCCGTGGCCGCAGCGGTCGTGATCACCGGGGTCGCCGTGTCGACGACGCCGGCGCTGAAGACGTTCGTGCAGACGGGACACTTCAGCCCCGCGGACCGGCGCGACGACGGCACGTCGGCGGCCGGTGGGCAGAAGGTGGTGACCGCCTGGCCGCCGGTGAATCCGTCCCGTCCGGACGTGGGCGCGCTGCCGCACCCGTCGCCGTCCAGGACCGGCCCGTCCGGCGCTCACGTCATCCCGGGGCACAAGTGCCCGCCGGGCGAGGACCCGATCAGGCCGCCGGCCGGTTCGGCCGACGACCAGACGGCGAGCCCGGCTCCTTCCCCGCATGTCACGTGCGGCCCGGACACGGCCACGTCGGCGCCGCCGACCCAGGCGGCGTCTCCGCCGCCTCCGGCGACGCCGACGCAGGTGCCGACGACCGATACGCCGACCAACGGCGCGCAGCAGCCGTCGGCCCAGTCGTCCCCGTGAGCTGAGGATTACCAGCGGCCGCCGCGGCTGAGGAGCACGGCGGCCGCGGCCACCCCCGCGGTGGAGGTGCGCAGGACGGTGGGGCCGAGGAGCGTCGTGACGCCGCCCGCGGCCTCGAACGCGGCGACCTCATCGTCGGTGAGGCCGCCCTCCGGGCCCACGACGACGACGATGTCGCCGGTGGCCGGAACGTCGACGCGGCTGAGCGGCCGGTCGGCCTCCTCGTGCAGGATGACGGCGAGCGCGGCGCCGCGGACACGCTCGGCGGCCGTCGCCGTGTCGGCCGGTTCGGTCACCTCGGGCAGCCAGGCGCGCCGGCTCTGCTTGGCCGCCTCGCGCGCGGCGCCGCGCCACCGGGCGAGCGCCTTGGCGCGACGTTCGCCGCGCCACTGGGTGACACAGCGGGCGGCCGTCCAGGGCACGATGACGTCGACGCCCACCTCGGTCATCGTCTCGACCGCCAGCTCGCCCCGGTCGCCCTTGGGCAGGGCCTGCACCACCACGATCCGGGGATCCGGGCGGGGGACGCGCCGGCGGGCGCGGGCCTCGAGGCGCAGGCTGTCCCGCTCGGCGGAGGTGACGACGCACTCGACGAGACCGCCCACGCCGTCGGCGAGGTCGACCCGCTCCCCCGGCCGCAGCCGGCGTACGGCCGCCGCGTGGCGTCCCTCGGGCCCGTCGAGGAGGATCCGGTCGGACTCGAGGCGTGCGGGGTCGCTGAGGAAGAGGGGTGGGCTCATGGCTCCGATCGTAGGCGTGCGACGGGGTCGAGCGAGCCCGCGGCCTTGACCGTATGGAGGATCGGAGCGGTCTCGAGGGTGTGGATTCCGTCGAGGGCGCCGAGGCGCCGCGTGAGGTAGTGGTGCAACTCGGCCGGGTCCGCGCAGAGTGCCTGCGCGAGCAGGTTGGTGGGACCGGTCGTGGCGGCGACCACGGCGAGTTCGCGGTGGCCGGCGAGGGCCGTCGCGACATCGTCCAGGCGTGCCGGGGCGACGGCCATCCACAGCAGTGCCTGGGTCGTCGCGCCCAGGAGCGCGGGATCGATCTCGACGTCGAAGAAGAGCACTCCTCGGGAGCGGAGGTCGGTGAGGCGGCGCGCCACGGTGGCCTGGGACCAGCCGGTCGCCGTGGCCAGGTCGCCGTACGAGGCGCGGCCGTCACGGCGTAGCGCGTCGAGGAGGGTGTGATCTGCTGTGGACCGTGATCGGCTTCCGTCCGGGGCGGCCGGCGCGTGGGCCGGCCGGAGCAGCGCCTGCTGCCGGTCGCTGAGCGCCTGGGTGGTGCCGCGCCACGCGGTGGGGCCGCCCAGGTAGCTGTGCAGCAGGCAGTGTGCGGAGACGGCGGTGATGCCGGCCCTCCGCGGGATGTCGCGCAGCAGCAGCGCGCGGGAGACCTCTACGCCGTGCGGCGCGCGCACGATCGCGAAGATCTCCGTTCCGCCCGAGACGAGCTTGACCCAGGAGGTGTCCGGCCGCTGGGCGAGGGATCGCGCGAGGGCCTGGGTGGTGGACGGCGTGGTGGTGAGCCGGACCATCCACTGGGTCTGCCCGGCCTTACCCGGCTCCGTCAGGCCGACGACCCGCAGTCCCGCCTCCACGCGCAGCCGCCGGTAGCGGCGCGCCACGGTCTGGGTGGACACGCCGAGGACCTCGGCTATCCGGCTGAAGGGCGCCCGCCCGTCGATGTGCAGGGCGTGGACGACACGGTGATCGAGGTCGTCGAGCATGGCGGAATCCTGCACTGAATTCGGCATCGATGGAAATCATCCGCCGATTCCGCGCCGTGGATGGAATGACTCGTACCCGCCGCTCCACGCTGGCCCACGACATCGAGTCGACCGAAGGGAAGCAGACGATGGAGATACGGGACACGGTGGCCGTGGGCTCGGCGTACCGGTGGCGTTGGGCGGCGCTGGCCGCCCTGCTCACGGCGGAGGCGATGAACCTGCTGGACGCCACGATCGTGCAGGTCGCCGCGCCGGTCATCCACGCCGACCTGGGCGGCGCCGCCTCCGACATCCAGTGGTTCAACGCCGCGTACACCCTGCCGTTCGCCGTACTGCTGATCACGGGCGGCCGGCTGGGCGACATGGTCGGGCGCAGGCGCGTGTTCGCGATCGGGGTCGCGGCCTTCGCGCTGGCGTCCCTGTGCTGTGCGCTGGTGCCCGGCGCCGCCGCGCTGATCGCCGCGCGGGCGGTCCAGGGGGCGGCCGCGGCGTTGATCATCCCGCAGACGATCGGGCTGATACGCGTCATGTTCGACGGCGCCGAACTGGCCAGGGCGATGGGGAGCATCGGGCCGGTCATGGGTCTGGCGGCGATCTGCGGGCCGGTGCTGGGCGCGGTGCTCACGCACGCCGATCTGTTCGGCTCCTCGTGGCGCGCGGTGTTCCTCGTCAACATCCCGCTCGCCGCCGCCGTGCTGGCCGTGATCCCGCTCCTGCGCGAGGACCGGGCGGCGGTGCGACCGCGCCTGGACCTGCCGGGCACGGTACTGGCGATCACGGGCGCCGGACTGGTCGTCCACCCGCTGATCCAGAGCGGCACCGCGGGCCTGCCGGACGGCGGCCGGCTCGCGTTGGCGGCCGGGGTCGTGGTCCTGGTGGGATTCGGGGTCCAGCAGCGGTACGTCGCCCGGCGCGGCCGCCGGCCGCTGGTCGAGCCGAGCCTCTTCCGCGATCGGGCCTTTCCCGCGGCGCTGGCGACCTCGACGTTGTTCTTCGCGGTGATGAACGGGCTGATGCTGGTCGTCGTGGTCCAGGTGCAGGTCGGCCTGGGCGAGGACGTTCTCACCGCCGGGCTCACGCTGCTGCCGTGGTCGTGCGGAATGGCGGTCTCCTCTTGGGCGTCGGGGACTCGCCTGGTGCCCCGGTACGGGGCGCGCATGATGTTCGTCGGGCTGGCCGTCATGCTCGCCGGTCTCGTGTCCGCCATCGCCGCATACGCCGCCGCGCGGGCGGGGGCGTACCCCGTCTTCCTGCCGATGGCGCTCACGCTCTGCGGCGTCGGGAACGGACTGTTCACGGTGCCGTTCTTCACCACCGCCCTCACCCGGGTACGCCCGCACGAGATCGGCTCGGCCGCCGGTCTGCTCAACGCCGTGCAGCAGTTCGGCGGCACCCTTGGTATCGCGCTCCTCGGCACCGTCTTCTTCCACTCCCTGACGACCGGCACCCGCGCGGGCGGTACGTCCGGCGCCGCTTCGCCGCACGCGGCCGGGCTGGCCTTCGGGCTCGCGACCGGGCTGATCGTCGCGGCGGGCGGCGGCGCGGCGCTCATGCGCGCCCCGGCGAAGCGGGCCGAGCCGGGGAAGCGGACAGAACCGACCGATCGGACCGAGCCCACGGAGCAGGCACGACCAGCCGGGCAGGCACGGTCGGCGGACGGGTGAGCGAAGGCCCCCGCTCCCGGTGTCGGGAGCGGGGGCCTCGGCGAAGGGTCAGCGGCCGTTGAAGGCGTCGCGGAGACGGGAGAAGAAGCCCTGCTGGCCCGGGGCGAACTTGCCCGGCGGACGCTCCTCGCCGCGCAGGCTCGCCAGCTTGCGCAGCAGCTCCTCCTGCTCCTCGTCGAGCTTGGTGGGCGTCTCGATGTTCACATGGATCATCAGGTCGCCGCGACCGCTCTCGTTGAGGTGCTTGACGCCCCGGCCGTACATCGGGATGACCTGGCCGGACTGGGTGCCGGGCCGGATGTCGATCTCCTCGGGGCCGTCCAGGGTCTCGACGGTCAGCGACGTGCCGAGCGCGGCCGCCGTCATCGGCACCTGGACGGTGCAGTGCAGGTCGTCGCCCTCCCGCTCGAAGATCGCGTGCGGGAGCTCCACGATCTCGAGGAACAGGTCGCCGGCCGGGCCGCCGCCGGGGCCGACCTCGCCCTCGCCGGCGAGCTGGATGTGGGTGCCGTTCTCGACGCCGGCGGGAATGCGGACCTTGATCGTGCGGCGGGTGCGAACCCGTCCGTCACCGGAGCACTCCGTGCAGGGCGTACGGATCGTGGTGCCGTAGCCGCCGCACTGCGGGCAGGCGCGGGAGGTCATCACCTGGCCGAGGAACGACCGGGTGACCTGCTGGACCTCGCCGCGGCCGTGACACATGTCGCACGTCTCAGGGTGCGTGCCGGGGGCCGTGCCGGAGCCCGAGCAGGTGTCGCAGACCACCGCGGTGTCGACCGTCAGCTCACGCGTGGTGCCGAACGCCGTCTCGGACAGGTCGAGCTCCACCCGGACGGTGCCGTTGCGGCCCCGCCGTGCCCGGCTGCGCGGCCCTCGCTGGGTCGCGGTGCCGAAGAAGGCGTCCATGATGTCGCTGAACGGGAACCCGGCGCCGAAGCCGCCCGCTCCCGCCCCGGCGCCGCTGGCGAACGGATCGGCGCCCAGGTCGTACATCTCGCGCTTCTTCGGGTCGGAGAGCACCTCGTACGCCTGGGTGATCTCCTTGAACCGCTCCTGGGTGGCAGGGTCAGGGTTGACGTCCGGATGCAGCTCACGGGCGAGTCTGCGGTACGCCTTCTTGATCTCGTCCGCGCTGGCGTCACGGCGCACCCCGAGGGTCGCGTAGTAGTCGTTCGCCACTTACGACCCCGCCAGAATCTGACCGACGTAACGTGCCACTGCGCGTACTGCTCCCATCGTCCCGGGGTAGTCCATCCGCGTCGGACCGAGCACGCCGAGCCGGGCCACGGCCTGGTCGCCGGCGCCGTACCCGGTGGCCACCACCGAGGTCGTGCGCAGGCTCTCGTGCGGGTTCTCGGTGCCGATCCGCACGGTGAGGCTGGAGGGGTCCCCCACCTCGCCGAGCAGCCGCATCAGGACGACCTGTTCTTCCAGCGCCTCCAGCACGTCACGGAGGCTCTGGGACAAGTCGGCGCGCGCGAGGTTCGCCGCGCCGCCGATGATTATCTTCTCTTCGTGCTTCTCCACGAGGCTCTCGAGGAGAACCGACAGCACCGTCGTCGCCAGCGCCCGCTCGCCGGCCGATACCTGCTCGGGCAGGTCGGCGAGGGTGTCGGGGACGTCGGTCAGCCAGCACCCGTCCAGGCGCGCGTTGAGCAGCGCCCGCAGGTGCGCGATGGCCTCGTCGGACACGGGCTCGTGCGTCTCGATCGCCCGCTGCTCGACCCGGCCGGTGTTCGTGATCACCACGAGCAGCAGCCGCTCTGAGGCGATCGGCACCAGCTCGACGTGCCGCACCGACGACCGCGTGAGCGAGGGGTACTGCACGACCGCGACCTGCCGCGTCAACTGCGCCAGCAGCCGCACGGTGCGGCTGACGACGTCGTCGAGGTCGTAGGCGTTCGCGAGGAACGTCTCGATCGCGCGTCGCTCGGCCGCGGACAGCGGCTTGATCGTGGACAGCCGGTCGACGAACAGCCGGTATCCCTTGTCGGTCGGCACGCGCCCCGCGCTGGTGTGGGGCTGGGCGATGTATCCCTGCTCCTCCAGCACGGCCATGTCGTTGCGGATCGTGGCCGGCGAGACGCCGAGGTTGTGCCGATCGACCAGCGTCTTCGAGCCCACCGGTTCGTGGGTGGACACGTAATCTTCGACGATGGCCCGCAGCACAGCGAGCTTCCGGTCGTCGAGCACGCACTCACCTCCCGTGTCCACAGCCCTTCAATCTGGCACTCTTCTCCTCTGAGTGCCAAGTGTACGGCTCGGGGGCACGCAGGAGGAGACGCCGGTGGATCACGTTCTCGCGTCGAGCGTGGCAGAGTCACTCCTGTGACCTGGCACGAAATTGCGGAACGCTGTTTCCAGCGCCGTTATTCCGACTTCGACGTGACCGTGGGGGTCATCGTCGGGTCCACGGACGCCGTCGTCGTCGACACCCGCGCGAGTGTGGCACAGGGCGTGCGCCTGCGCGACGACCTTCGCGAGCTCGGCGTGCAGAACCCCATCGTCGTCAACACCCACGGCCACTTCGACCACTGCTTCGGCAACGCGGCGTTCACCGGCGGGGCACGCTGGGGACACGCGTCGCTGCCCGCCTACCTGGCCGAGACCGCGCGGCCCATGCTGGCGCGCGAGTTCCCCGGCTGGGCGGAGAAGGTCGAGACCGATCTCCTGCTCGCGCCGGACCGGCTCGTCACCGACCGCGCCGAGCTCGACCTCGGCGACCGCGTCGTCGAACTGCGGCACTTCGGCCCGGGGCACACCGACGGCGACGTGGTCGTCTGGGCGCCCGACGCGCGGTGCGCGTTCACCGGTGACCTGATCGAGCAGTCCGGCCCGCCGGCGTACGGCGCCGACTCCTTCCCGCTGGAGTGGCCGGCCACCCTCGCCGCCCTGCTGCGGACCGTCGACGGCGTGCTCGTGCCGGGTCACGGCGCGCCGGTGGATCGGGAGTTCGCGGTCCGGCAGCGGGAGGAGATCGACATGGTGGCCCGCCGGGTGCGGGAGACGCACGCCGCCGGGCTGGACGTCGAGGAGGCCCTCGCCGCGGGCGGCTGGCCCTACCCCGTCGAGACGCTCCGGGAGGCCGTCCGACGCGGCCACGACCACCTGGGCCGCCGATCCGGCTCCGGATAGCCGCCGCCCGGCTTCCGCGCCCCCGGCGCCGCACCCGAGCCGCCGCCCGTACGCGTGGCCGGCTCGACGCGGGGTGAACCGGCCGGTACGCGTCTGGGCGGGCGCGCCGGAGCGGCTGCCCCGCCCGCCGCCGGACCGGTACGGTGCGACGCGTGCGGAGCAAAGACTATGGACACGACGTTCTGTCCGGCGACTGGCGCCGGCCGCGGAAGGGTCAGATCCCCGAGGTCGCCGCCGAGCCGGGCCTGGTCGCCGAGGATCCGGAGAGCGGGTTCTGCGGTGCGGTCGTCGCCTGCGAGAAGGACGCCGTGACCCTCGAGGACCGGTTCGGCAAGCGCCGGGTCTTCCCGCTGGCGAAGGCCGGGTTCCTCATCGACGGCAAGCCCGTGACGCTCGTCCGTCCCGTACGGGCGGCGGGTCCGGCCCGTTCGGCGTCCGGTTCGATCGCCGTGCCGAACCTGCGGGCGCGGGTGGCGCGGGAGAGCCGGATCTACGTCGAGGGCCGCCACGACGCGGAGCTCGTCGAAAAGATCTGGGGGCACGACCTGCGGGTCGAAGGCGTCGTCGTGGAGTACCTCGAGGGCGTCGACCACCTCCCGGACATCGTCGCGGAGTTCGGCCCGGGGCCGGAAAGCCGGCTGGGCGTGCTCGTCGACCATCTCGTGGCCGGATCCAAGGAGAGCCGGATCGCCGACCAGGTCTCCTCCCCGTACGTCCTGGTCACCGGCCACCCCTTCATCGACATCTGGGAGGCCGTCAAGCCCTCGGTCCTGGGCATTCCCGCGTGGCCGCGGGTTCCGCGCGGGATCCCCTGGAAGGAAGGCGTGATCGCCGCGCTCGGGTGGAAGGGCGAGCCGGGCGAGGTGTGGCAGGCGATCCTCGGCCGGGTCCGCGCGTACACCGATCTCGAGCCCGCCCTGCTCGGGCGGGTCGAGGAGCTCATCGACTTCGTCACCGTGCCGCAATCGGGCTGAGGTCCGCGAAACCATCCGGCGTCGGCGTGCGTCTCATAAACTGCGCGTTCGCCGCGAAATTCGCACGTTCCGCCGGAAGGGGCAGCACGCACATGACCTATGGGCAACCGGGCCACAGGCGTCCCGGCTCCGGACCTGGCCATCACGCCGGTCCCGGGGCCCAGGCGTACGGTCCCGGGCACGGAGGCCATGGGCACGCGCCGTACCCGCAGCCGGGGTACCCCCAGGCCGGCTACGGCCAAGGAGGGTACGGTCAGGGCGGTTACCAAGGCGGATACTCTCCACAGCCGTACGGCGCGCCGCAGCAGCACCCGGGGCATGGCGCCGGCCACGCCCCGCCGAAGCCGGCGAAGCGGCGCCGCGAGCCGATGACCCCCGGCGGGCCGGTCACCGACGAGGACGAGAGGTGGGCCGTTCCCGCCTACGTCGGGATGTTCGTCGTCGGCTTCGTCGCCCCGGCCATCGTCTACCTGGCCAGGGGCCGATCCTCGCGGTTCGCGCGGTTCCACGCCGTCCAGGCGCTGAACCTGTCGATCGCGATGGTCGTCTGCAACCTCCTCGCGTTCTCGACGCTGTACCTCATCGGCATGACCGGGCTGCTGGTCATGCTGGCGGTCCTGGCCGTCGAGTTCTTCTGCGTCGTCAAGGCCGCGATCGGCGCCAACCGCTGTGAGTGGTACCGGCTGCCGTCGATCGCCGCCTGGCCGATCTTTCGCTAGGGACCCCCGTGACCGAGCCGCAGGACCCGCGACCTCCCGCGCCCCGAGACTCCGAACCGTCCGAACGGTCTGAACCTCAGGACCCGCGCCCGCCCGAGCCGCAGGACTCGCGGCCATCCGAACCTCAGGACCCGCGCCCACCCGAGCCGCAGGACTCTCGGCCGTCCTTCGAGCCGCCGGATCCGCTCATGAGCGGACCGGCGTATCCGGACGGTCCGCCGCCCGGTGGACCCTGGTTCGGACCGCCGCAGCCGGGTCCCGGTTCCGGGCCACAGCCCGGTCCGTACGGGCCGCAGCCGGGTCCCCGCCCCGGCCCGTACAACGGACCGACCGGGCCGCAATCGGGGCCGCACACCGGCCCGTACGGCCCGCCGACCGGGCCGCAGCCGGGCCCCAACGCGCAGCCGTACGGCGGACCGCCCGGACCGCCGCCCTACGGCGCGCCGCCGCATCGGCCCGGGCCCCCGTATCCCGGACCGCCGGTCCCGTACGGCTACGGGCCGCCGCGCCAGGGCTTCGCGGCGGTCGACGAGACCACGTGGGCGATGCTCGCCTACATCGGGCAGTTCGCGGTCGGCTTCGTCGCGCCGCTCGTCGTTTATCTGGCGCGCAAGGACGGCTCGCCCTACCTGCGCTTTCACGGCGCGCAGGCGCTGAACCTCGCCGTGACCAGCTTCCTCGTGATCCTCGCGGGCTTCGTCGTCTCCCTGGCGACGCTCGGGATCGGCGCGATCGTCGCCATCCCGGCCATGCTGGCGTACGGCGTCGCGCACGTGGTCTTCCTCGTCATCGCCGCGTTGCGGGCGAACAAGGGCGAGCCGTACGTCATCCCGAAGTGGCTCTGCTGGCCCATCGTCCGGTGACGGTCCGCCTCACGGGGTCAGGTCGCGGACGACCGCGTCGGCCAGCAGCCGTCCGCGCAGCGTGAGCACCGCGCGGCCCGCGTCGTACGCCTCGGGGACGAGGAGTTCGTCGGCGACCGCGCGGCGGACGGCGGTGTCGTCGAGCAGGTCGAGCGGGCATCCCTCGGCCAGCCGCAGCTCCAGCATGACGCGCTCGAACCGCCGGTCGGCGGTGTCCAGGACCTCGCGGGCGTGCGCGGGGGTGACGCCGGACGCGAGGCGGTCGGCGTAGGCGGCGGGATGCTTGACGTTCCACCAGCGGGTGCCGCCGACGTGGCTGTGCGCGCCCGGACCGATCCCCCACCAGTCGCCGCCGGTCCAGTACAGGAGGTTGTGGCGGCACCGGGCGTCCTCGTCCGCCGCCCAGTTGGAGATCTCGTACCAGTGCAGGCCGTGGGCGCTCAGGCTCCGTTCGGTGGCGAGGTAGCGGTCGGCCATGGCGTCGTCGTCCGGCGCGGCCACCTGTCCCCGGCGGACCTGCGCGGCCAGCCGGGTGCCCTCCTCGACGATCAGCGCGTAGGCCGAGACGTGGTCGGGACCGGCCTCCAGTGCGGCGTCCAGGCTGGCCTGCCAGTCCGCGTCGCTCTCCCCCGGCGCGCCGTAGATGAGGTCGAGGTTGACGTGCTCGAAGCCGGCCTCCCGGGCCCACCGGACGCACTGCTGTGGCCTGCCGGGCGTGTGCGTACGGTCGAGGACGGCCAGCACGTGCTCACGCGCGCTCTGCATCCCGAACGACATCCGCGTGAAGCCGACCTGGCGGAGGCGTGCGAGGTAGCCGGGATCGACCGTCTCCGGATTGGCCTCGGTCGTCACCTCGGCGGCCGCCGCCAGGCCGAACTCCTTGTCGATCGCGTCGAGGATCCGGCCGAGGTCGTCGGCGGGCAGCAGGGTGGGCGTGCCGCCTCCCACGAACACCGTCTGGACGGGAAGGTCGACGTCGCCGAGCACGCGGCGGGCCAGCCGGATCTCCGCGATGGCCGTGTCGGCGTACGCCTCCCGGGAGGCGCCGCGCAGTTCGGTCGCGGTGTAGGTGTTGAAATCGCAGTAGCCGCAGCGGGTCACGCAGAACGGCACGTGCACGTAGAAGCCGAACGGGCGGTCACCGAGGCCATCGAGGGCACTGGCGGGCAACGCGCCGTCGTTCGGGACCGGGTCTCCGTCGGGCAGGGTTGAGGGCACGTCTCAAGTCTGCCGTCAGCGCGGGGGTGCCCCAGACGGTGCCCCGGCCTCGACCGGCGCCGAGCGGGCCGGGGACCCTCGTCGCCTCACGAACTCCGTCGGAGGCGGTAGTCAGTACGAGAACTCCGCCCAGACCGTCGTACGGTCGGCGCTCCGCGTCACGCCCCACCGGTCCGCCACCGTGTCGATGAGGATCAGCCCCCGGCCGTGCTCGGCGTCCACCTCCGGCCGGTTCTCGAGCCGTGGCTCCGGGCCGGTGGCCCCGTCGTTGGTCACCTCGGCGCGGACGGCGTTGTCGGCGGCGGCGAGGCTGATGGTGATCTGGCCGCCCGTACCGCTCGCGGTGTGCTTGACCGCGTTGGTGGCGAGTTCGCTGACACTGAGCTTCACCGCGTCGGCCGCGGGGTGCCGCCCGCCGAGCGTCTCCCGGACGAACCGGCGCCCGTCGGCGACCGAACGCTCCGTACCCGGAAGGGTGATCGCCCCGATGATGGTCAATTCGGCCGGTGCGCCGCGGTCGAGCCCCCGCGGGTCGCCGTCCCACGTCTCCGGCCCTGCTATGGCCGCGTCCACTGGTCCTCCCTAGGTCATCGCGGACACGACCCATTCCCCTTATCGGAAGACGCAACCCGAACATCCACAAGCCCGAAATTCCGGACAGCGGCTTCGGACGGCCCGGAACCCGCCGCGACCACGGCCGACGCACCGACCGCCCCGTTCCCCCGCGAGCTTCCCTCACCCGCCGTGCCCCGCCTCCTGAGGGGGCAGTCGGCGAAGACGGTCCGCGGCGGCATGAGTCAGGAGTCGGCGGCCGCGCGGCGGCGTGCGTAGTGCCGTGCGGCGCGAACCCGGTCACCGCACCGGTTCGAGCACCACTGGCGCGCGGCATGGGTCCGAACGAAGAAGCGGATGCACCCATGGGCACCGCAGGAGGCCAGAGACGCCGCCTCCGCCCCGGTGAGCAGGTCGACGGCGTTCGCGGCGAGGTCGGCCAGCGCACCCTTGACCTCATCGGGACCGGGCCGCCGTACGCGCCTCGGCCCGCCGTCGTCCCAGGTCACCGTCGGAGCGGCGAGCGCGGCGTTCAGCGCCGCCAGGTCCCCGGGCGGCGGCGCGGACGCCCCCTCCCGCGCCGACAGCAGCTCGCGCAGGGACTCCCGGAACGCCCGCACCGCGGCCGCCTGCACCTCGTCCACGCCGGCGTCGGCGGGAATCAGGTCGCGTCGGGCGAGCCAGTCATGGACGGCGGCCGCGTCCGCCAGGAGGTCCTCGGGCACACCGGACCGCTGAATACGGGTGTTGACGAGCGCCAGCGCAGGAAAGCGCCGCTCGCCGGGGATCCCATCGCCACTCATACATCTCATGGTATCCATTGCACTTTTCCGTTAGAAACCCTAAGCTCCAGTCTCACGGAAAACTGGGATCTTTCCCATGAGGAGGACTAATGACGGATTCGCGATCGTTCCAGGGCGGTGCTGCCGCCGACCCGCGCTCCGGTCTCACGGTCACGGCCGTGGGCGGCCCGACGGCCGTCCTGGAGATCGGCGGCCTGCGCCTGCTCACCGATCCGACCTTCGACGCTCCGGGTGAGTACCGCAGCCCGTCCGGCGCCCTGCTCACGAAGACCGCCCCGGCGGCGATCGCCGCCTCAGCCGTCGGCGAGATCGACCTCGTCCTGCTCTCGCACGACCAGCACCCGGACAATCTCGACCACTCCGGCCGCGAGTTCCTCCGGACGGCGCCGGTCACGCTCACCACTCCGAGCGGCGCCGCCCGATTGGGCGGGACCGCCACCGCCCTCACGCCCTGGACGTCCTACACCGTGCGGCGGCCCGGGGCCGACGACCTGACCGTGACCGCGGTTCCGGCGCGGCACGGTCCGGAAGGGTGCGAGCCGGTCACCGGAGAGGTCACCGGCTTCGTGCTGACGGGCGCGGACCTGCCGACCGTCTACGTGAGCGGCGACAACGCCTCGCTGGAACTGGTCGAACAGATCGCCGCGCGGTTCGCTCCGGTGGACACGGCGGTGCTGTTCGCCGGCGCCGCACGCCCGGGTGTGCTCGACGGCGCGCTGCTGACCCTGGACAGCGAGCAGACCGCCACCGCCGCGCAGATCCTGCGGGCGCGCCGTGTCGTGCCCGCCCACTTCAACAGCTGGGGGCACTTCACCGAGAACGCCGAGGCGCTGACCGCCGCGTTCGACCGCACGGGCCTGACCGACCGGCTCGTCCTGCTCGGCCCCGGCGAGTCGGCCCGGATCTGACGGGCGAGCGCACGCGTCTGGCGGGTCAGAACAGGCCACCGACGGATCAGAACAGGCGTCTGGCGGGTCGGCGCAGGCGTCTGGCGGGTCAGCGCAGGTCGAGCGCGGTGGCGAGCTCGCGCCACTGCGCCCGGGGCAGCCCGCTTCGATCGTCGGTCAGGACCTGGAGGGCGGCGTGGTCCGCGCCCGCGTCCCGGTGGGCGTCGACGCGCCGCCGTACCGCCTCGACGTCGCCCCACGCGACGACCGCGTCGACGAGCCGGTCACTGCCGCCGTCGGCGAAGTCGTCCTCGGTGAAGCCGAGCCGCAGCAGGTTGTTGGTGTAGTTGGGCAGCTTCATGTAGAAGCCCAGGTGCTGCCGGGCCGTGGCGCGTGCCCGTTCGGGATCGGTGTCGAGCACCACCTTGACCTCCGGGGCGAGGAGGCGATCCGGACCGAGCACCTGACGTGCCCGCTCCGTGTGCTCCGGGGTCACGAGGTAGGGGTGGGCACCCGCCGTACGGTCGCGGGCCAGCTCCAGCATGCGCGGGCCGAGCGCGGCCAGGACCCGCTCCGCGGACGGCGCGCCGGCGGTGTCGAGGCCGTCGAGGTACCGCGTCATCGCGGAGTACGGCTTGTCGTAGGCCTTGACCAGGCCGGGGTGGCTCGCGCCCAGGCCGAGCAGGAACCGGCCGGGGTACGCGGCGGACACGGCCTTCTGCCGGTCCGCGACGTCGGCCGCGTCGTACTCCCAGATGTTGAGGATCCCGGTCGCCACGACGATCCGGGAGGTCGCCTCCAGGAGCGGCACGGCGTGGTGCACGCCGGGGCTGCCGCCCAGCCAGATCGCGCCGTACCCGAGCTCCTCCAGCTCGGCCGCCGCGTCGCGGATCTCGTTCGCGGCGCTCGGATCGTCGTTCCGGAACCCGATGCTCCAGATCCCCACCCGGCCGACGTCCACCATCGTCTCCTCCAAGATTCTCGGCTGACTCAGATCCAGCCTGCCCCGGAGGAGACGATCCGAGACGTGGTTACTTCTTCTTCTCCGCGGCGGCCGTGCCGGTCGACAACGCGGCGACGAAGGCCTCCTGCGGGACGTCGACCCGGCCGATCGTCTTCATCCGCTTCTTGCCTTCCTTCTGCTTCTCCAGCAGCTTGCGCTTGCGGGAGATGTCACCGCCGTAGCACTTGGCCAGGACGTCCTTGCGGATCGCCCGGATGTTCTCCCGGGCGATGACCCGCGAGCCGATCGCCGCCTGGATCGGGACCTCGAACTGCTGGCGCGGGATGAGCTCCTTGAGCTTGGCCGTCATCATCAGGCCGTACTCGCGGGCCTTGTCCTTGTGCACGATCTGGCTGAAGGCGTCGACCGACTCGCCCTGCAGCAGGATGTCGACCTTGACCAGGTCCGACTCCTGCTCCCCGCTCGTTTCGTAGTCGAGCGAGGCGTATCCGCGGGTCCGCGACTTCAGCTGGTCGAAGAAGTCGAAGATGATCTCGGCCAGCGGCAGGGTGTAGCGGATCTCGACGCGGTCCTCGGAGAGGTAGTCCATGCCGAGCATGACGCCGCGGCGGCTCTGGCACAGCTCCATGATCGCGCCGATGTGGTCGCTCGGTGACAGGATCGTCGCCTTGACGATCGGCTCGTACACCGCGCCGATCTTGCCCTCGGGGAACTCGCTCGGGTTGGTGACCCGATGCTCGTCGCCGTTCTCCATGACCACGCGGTACACGACGTTCGGCGCGGTGGAGATGAGCGACAGGTCGAACTCCCGCTCCAGCCGCTCGCGCACGATCTCCATGTGGAGCAGGCCGAGGAAGCCGCAGCGGAACCCGAAGCCCAGCGCGAGGGAGGTCTCCGGCTCGTAGATCAGCGCGGCGTCGTTCAGGCGCAGCTTGTCGAGGGCGTCGCGCAGCTCGGGGTAGTCGTCGCCGTCCACCGGATACAGGCCCGAGAACACCATCGGCTTCGGATCCTGGTAACCGCCGAGCGGCTCCGCGGCGGGCGCGGACGCGATCGTCACGGTGTCGCCCACCCGGGCCTGGCGGACGTCCTTGACCCCGGTGATCAGGTAACCGACCTCGCCGACGCCGAGGCCGGTGACCGGCTTGGGCTCCGGCGAGATCACGCCCACCTCGAGGGTGTCGTGCGCCGCCTTGGTGGACATCATCAGGCTCTTCTCGCGCCGCGACAGGTGCCCGTCGATCACCCGGACATAGGTGACGACACCGCGGTAGGTGTCGTAGATCGAGTCGAAGATCAGCGCGCGGGCCGGGCCGTCGGAGTCGCCCACGGGCGCCGGAACGGTCGCGACGATGTTGTCGAGCAGCTCGACGACGCCCTCGCCGGTCTTGCCCGACACGCGCAGCACCTCGGCGGGGTCGCAGCCGATGATGCCGGCCAGCTCCTCGGCGTACTTGTCCGGCTGCGCGGCGGGCAGGTCGATCTTGTTGAGCACCGGGATGATGTGCAGGTCCGCCTCGAGCGCGAGGTAGAGGTTCGCCAGCGTCTGCGCCTCGATGCCCTGCGCGGCGTCGACCAGCAGCACGGCCCCCTCGCACGCGGCCAGCGACCGCGACACCTCGTACGAGAAGTCGACGTGCCCCGGCGTGTCGATCAGGTTGAGGACGTGGTCCCTCCACGGCAGGCGCACGGCCTGGCTCTTGATCGTGATGCCGCGCTCGCGCTCGATGTCCATCCGGTCGAGATACTGGGCGCGCATCTGACGCTCCTCGACCACGCCGGTGAGCTGCAGCATGCGGTCGGCGAGGGTCGACTTGCCGTGGTCGATATGCGCGATGATGCAGAAGTTGCGAATCACCGCGGGATCGGTCTGGTTCGGTACGGGCGGCACCGGGTTCCTCAGGACGTGACGGATTCAGCGTCTTCCATGGTCCCATGCCCCGTGCCATGCTCTCGCCGTACGGCCCGGGGCTCCGGCACGGGCGGCGCCGGGCCTCCGTGTTGGGGCCGCTGAGAAACCTTGGTAGGCTGTTCCACTGCGTGTGGGCGCGACAGGTCCCGCGCCCCCAATCCATCGACTTAAGACCTGAGGCTTCTTTCGTGGCGAACATCAAGTCCCAGATCAAGCGGAACAAGCAGAACGAGAAGGCTCGCCTGCGTAACAAGGCGGTCAAGTCCGAGCTTAAGACCGCGATCCGCAAGTTCCGTGAGGCCGCCGAGTCCGGCGACGCCGAGGCCACCCTCGCCGAGCTGCGCAACGCTTCGCGCAAGCTCGACAAGGCCGTGGGCAAGGGCGTCATCCACAAGAACCAGGCGGCCAACCGCAAGTCGGCGATCGCCAAGCGCGCCGCCGAGCTGCAGGCCAAGTAAGGCCGACCGACGCGTCAGCGACACCGTGTCCCCTCGTCGGGGCACGGCGTCGTCGTGCTTTCCTCCTGTCGGGCGGGCTCGACCGGCCACCGCATCGGCCGTCGCCGCGCGCGATTCGGGACGTACCGGCATGGGAAGCCGCCGGGGTCAGCCGCATTCGTCGATCATCGCCTCCACGTCCGCCCAGATCGGGGCGTGCCGTACCCAGCCGGGCGGCTCGGCCGGCTGCGGTCCGAAGAGGATGAGGTGCGGCACGATGCCGCGCAGCGCGGCGTGCACGTCCAGCCGGTCGTCGATCATGTGGGTGATGCCGAGGTCCGTGCAGTGGCCGGCCTTGTCCGCGCGGCGGCGGCAGAAGCGGACGTTGCCGCGTGCGATGCCGGTGCGCCGGTAGAAGTCGTGGTGGTCGAGCCACTGCAGCGTCCGCTGCCGGACCTTCTCGCCGCACTTCGAGATCACCCACGTCCGTCCGCCGAAGCGGGCGACGAGCCCGGGCAGCACCTCGAAGGTTCCCGGTGTGGCCGGCGTGCGCATCGCCTCCTCCAGGCCGCCGCCGAGGAAGGTCGTGTCCTCCTCCCCCGCGTCCGTGGCGCCTCCCTGGATCACCCGACCGAAGTCGACGCCGAGGCGCGGTTCCTTGATCTTGTTCATGGAGCAAGGGTGAGGCACCGGCGAATGGGATCAAACCGATTTATCCCGTCGGCAGGAAAGACCGGCCGGTAGAAGCGTCCCGGCCGGTAGAAGCGTCAGCGTCCGGCGCGGGCGGCGACGATCTGCGCGATCGCCTTCTCCAGCGCGTACGCCGGATCCGCGCCGCCGCCCTTGACCTGGGCATCGGTCTCGGCCACGACCTGCAGCGCCCGCGCCACCCCCGCCGGCTCCCAGCCGCGCAGCTGGGCACGCACCCGATCGATCTTCCAGGGGGGCATGCCGAGTTCCTTGGCCAGCCCGGCGCCGCGCAGGCCGCGTGGCGCGCCACCGACCTTGGCGAGCGACCGTACGCCCTGAGCCAGCGCGCTGGTGATGAGGACCGGGGCGACGCCCGTCGCCAGCGCCCAGCGCAGCTGTTCCAGCGCCTCGGCGAGCTTGCCCTCCACCGCCCGGTCGGCGACGGTGAACCCGCTGACCTCCGCGCGTCCCCGGTGATACCGGCCGACCGCCTCGTCGGTGATCTTCCCACCGGTGTCGGCGACGAGCTGACTGCACGCGCTGGCCAGCTCCCGCAGGTCGGTACCGACCGCGTCGAGGAGGGTACGGGCCGCGTCCTCCCCGATGCTCCCGCCCGCCCGGCGGATCTCCGCGCGGACGAACCCGACGCGATCGCCCGGCCTCGTGATCTTCTGGCAGGTGATCTTACGGGCGCCCGCCTTGGTCAGCGCGTCGAGCAGCGCCTTGCCCTTGGCGCCGCCCGCGTGTACGACGACGAAGTCGATGTCGTCGGCGGGGTTCGCGGCGTACCGTCCGATCTCCGCGGCCAGGTCCTTGCCGAAGTCCTGGGCGGAACGCAGGACGACCACACGCCCGCCGCCGAACAACGACGGCGAGGTCAGCTCCGCGAGGGCGCCCGGCGCGAGGGAGGCGGGGGTCAGCTCATGGACCTCGACGTCGGCCTCGCGGGCACGGGCCGCGGCGACGACGTCGCCGATCGCCCGGTCGACGAGCAGTTCCTCGTCGCCGACGACCAGGGTTAGGCGTTCGGAAGACACGCATGCAGCATGCCACGGCATGAGACCTGGCATCGCCCATCCGCCGCCCTCCGCCCGGTCCGCCGCCCGTCCGGTCCGCCGTCCGCTGCCCGCGTCATCGCCGCACGGCCCGCGCCGGATTCGATGGGCTCGCGGCAAAGCCGGGTGGGCTCAGTGCGACTGGTCCCAGCCGCTCGGGCGGAAGGCGACGGCGCGCAGATCACCGATGTCGTCGTTCTTGGGGTCCTTCGGCAGGCCCATCAGCCGCGCGAGCGTGCGCCAGGCCAGCGGGTGGGCCTCCTTGTACTCGACGAGTACGGCCCGACGCTCTTCGTCGGGCAGGAAGCGGTGCTCCGGCTCCAGCAGCCGAAGATGTCCGATCCGGAGCTCCAGCGCCCGGCCCGCCCGGAGGTTCTTCACCCAGTCGGCACGGTTGCCCCAGCCGGAGAAGACGATGACCTCGCCGGCCTCATGGTCGAGCTTCACCACCTCCAGGACGGTCTCGCGGCGCAGCCCGCTGAGTCGTCCCTGATGGGCGAGGTAGAGGAAACGCTTGCCGAGCAGGAAGCCGAGGTTCCGGTGATAGATCCAAAGAGGGGCGCGAACCACACGGCGCAGGAACCCGTGCGGTCGGGGGGCACTGGAGATTCCTCGGGGCATTGTCCAATGATGCCGCCGATCAGCACGTCGCCGCACGCCGGACGGCTCGCCCGATCGAGATCGGCCGGTCCCCCGTGTGATCCGGGCCGCAGCGGGAATCCCTCCTTTCCGCCGCGGGTTGTTCGAAGGTGCCCGAACTTCAAGAACTGCCGCTTTCCGTGCTCGATCTCGTCCCTGTGAGCTCGGATACGACCCCCGGGGCCGCGCTGCGCGCCAGCATCGACCTGGCGCGGGCCGTCGAACGCCTGGGCTACCACCGGCTCTGGGTCGCCGAGCACCACAACATGCCGGGGATCGCCAGCTCCTCACCCCCGGTGCTGATCGCGCATCTGGCGGAGGCGACGTCGACCCTGCGGGTCGGCTCCGGCGGGGTGATGCTGCCCAACCACGCGCCGTTGGTCGTCGCCGAGCAGTTCGGCATGCTGGAGGCCCTGCACCCCGGGCGGATCGACCTCGGCATCGGCCGGGCACCCGGTACGGACCAGGCGACCGCGTACGCGCTGCGGCGGAGCGCCGACCTCAACGTCGAGGACTTCCCGCGTCACCTCGCCGAGCTACGGGCGTTCCTCGGTGGATCGTCGCTCGGGATCAGGGCGGTGCCCGCGGCCGAGAACCCGCCGGAGGTCTGGCTGCTGGGTTCCAGCGGCTACAGCGCGCAGCTCGCGGGCGCGCTCGGTCTGCCGTTCGCGTTCGCCCACCACTTCAGCGCGCGGTTCACCGAGCCTGCCCTGGAGCTGTACCGCTCGACCTTCCAGCCGTCGGAGACCCTGTCCCGGCCGCACGCCATGGTGACCGCCGCCGTGGTCTGCGCCGACACCGATGAGGAGGCGGAACGGCTCGCCGCGCCCATGGGCCTGTCCATGCTGCGGCTGCGGACCGGAAAGCCCGGGCCGTTGCCGACGCCGGAGGAGGCACAGGCGTATCCGTACACACCTCAGGAACGCGAGGCCATCGGCACGATCACCGAATCGCACGTGATCGGCGGCCCGGAGACCGTGCGCAAGGGGCTGCTCGATCTGCTGGACCGCACCCAGCCGGACGAGCTGATGATCTCGACCAACGTCGGTGATCCCGCCGCCCGCCTGCACTCGTACGAACTGGTCAAGGAGATCCTGCAGGCCGGGTGACCAACGACCCGACCGACCAGGCCACCGGTCGCCGCGTCCGGTAGGACTGGTCGATTTGTTCGTTGCTTCCTCGGGATGGTCGTGAGGGTCGTACCGGATGCTCGGGAAAGACCTCGCCCGTGGGCTGATATGTGGGCTTTTCGCCCTTCCCCGGACCACGATTGCCGAGCATTCGGTACGCCTCCTGACCGGAAGCCGTCCCGACCGACTACTGCACGCATCCGAGAGCCGTCAGAAACCGGCCGCCTTCATCTCACCGGCAGCACGGCCGTCCAGTACGTGGGCATTCCTGAATCGGGTTTCAGCGTGCACGCGCCCTTGCCAGTGGGCTGCGGTCGGCCGTGCTGTGCCCAGCCAACGCGCCGGTCAGCGATGACCTACGCGCCGGGTGACCACCGCGGGGCCGTTCCGGGACTGGATGACGGCGACGTCTCCGTCGCGGTCCGTACGATAGGCGCGTAATTGCAGGCGGGCGAGCAGGGACATCGTCGACGGCGCCGGATGCCCGTAGTCGTTGTGCGCGCCGACCGAGGTCACCGCGATCCGCGCGTGCACGGCGGCCAGGAAGTCCGAGTCCTGGTGCGACGAGCCATGGTGCGGGACCTTGAGGACGTCCGCGTGCGGCAGTCCGGCGGCGAGCAGCGTCTGCTGGGCCTCGACCTCGACGTCCCCGCCGAGGAGCACCGTCAGCCCCGGCCACTGGGCGAACAGCACAACGCTGGCGTTGTTCACCTCGGTTCCGGGGTCGCGGGTCGACACGGGAAGCGTGGTGAGCGGGCCGAGCACGCGCAGGGTCAGCGATCCCGCGGACCAGACATCGCCGATCCCGGCGGTGACCACGCGTCTTCCGACGAGCAGGCGCCGCTCCTCCCCTTCGCTGTCGGGGCTGATCAGGACGGTCCCCACGGCGCGGCCGCGCAGGACGCCGGGCACCCCGCCGACGTGGTCCGCGTGCGGGTGGGTCAGCACGAGCAACGGCACGGCGCGGATCCGCAGGGCGCGCAGGCAACGGTCGATCGAGTGGGGGTCGGGACCGGTGTCGACGACCACGGCCCGGCCGGGACCGGCGGCGAGCACGAGCCCGTCGCCCTGGCCGACGTCGCAGGTCACGAACAGCCAGCCGCGCGGCGGCCACCCTGGCGCGCAGGCGTGGCCGCCGATCACCACCACCGCCGCGCCGACCGCAGCGGCCGCGGCGACGCGACGCGCGCCCGGCCGGCGCAGGACGAGCGCCCCAATGAGGAGAGCGGCCGTCAGCAGTGCCGCTCCGATCGCTCCGGCCGGCCAGTCGATCGCGGCGTACGGCGCGCGGGCGCACAGCCGCGCGACGCCGGTGATCCAACCGACCGCCAGCCCGGCCGGTAGGACGATCAGCCGGGCGAGCGGCAGTGACCCCGGCGCGACCGCTGCGGCCAGTACCCCGAGCAGTGTCGCGGGTCCCACCGCGGGGGCGGCGAGGAGGTTCGCGGGCACCGCCACGAGGCTCACCTCGCCGTCGAGCAGGACGAGGACCGGAGCGCACGCGACGTGGGCCGCGGTCGACACCGCGAGCGGCTCGGCCAGCGCGCCGACCATGCGGCGGAGCAGCCGCCCGGGCACGCTCCGGGGCAGCCATCGCGTCAGACACCGTCGCCAGGGCGGACCGAGCACGAGGATGCCGGCGGTCGCGAGCGCCGACAGCGCGAAACCGTACGAACGGGCGAGCTCCGGGTCGAGGAGTACCAGCACGAGGATGGCGGCGCACAGGGCGGGAACCCCCCGGCGCTCCCGGCCGGTGACGACCGCGAGCAGTGCGACCGAGCCCATGACGGCGGCGCGCAGGACGCTCGGCGACGGACGCGCCACGAGCACGAAGCCGAACACCGCCAGCCCGGCGAGCAAGGGCACCGCGCGACGGCCGAGGCCCGTGAAACGGCCGGCCATCAGGACCGCGCCGATCAGCAGGGAGAGGTTCTCGCCGCTGACCGCCATCAGGTGCGTCAGCCCCGCGGCCTCGAACGCGTCGGCGAGCTCCGGGGCGAGCAGCGACGTGTCGCCGTCGACCAGGCCGGGCAGGACGCCGCGCTGGTCCGCCGGCAGCCGGGACGCCGCCGCCCGCAGCCGGGACCGGATGGTGCTCGCCCACCGTTGCAGGAGCGACGGCCGGCCCACGAGCGCGGGCGGCCCACGGACCAGGCCGACCGCCGCGAGCAGTTCCCCATGCCGCGGCGTGACGAGCCGCGCCGTGAGCCGAACCCGCTGGCTCGGCACCAGAGGTCGCCACGCCGGATCGTCTGCGAGCAGGAGCACTGGAACCCGCACCCGCCGTCGCCGTGTCGTGCCAAGCGCGAACTCCACCTCCTCCACCCGTGCCGGTACCAGGACGGTGTCGCGCCGACGCGTCTGCCCGGCCTTCAGCACCGCCGGGTCCCCGGTGACCACCGCGCCGAGCCGCACCGTGGCACCCCGGACCGCGAGCGCGCGCATCGGCCCGGACCCGACCGCAGTGAGCCGAAGCCCGACGCCCACGGCCGAAGCCGCGACACACGCCAACGTTCCCGCCAACACCCGCCGCGCCACCCGCGCCCGACACTCCGTCGGCGCCCGCCGCAGCTCCGAGAACCACCGCACCGCAGCCATCCACCGCCCCACCGGCACCCAGCGGACTCCCCGAAATCGCCGTTCCACCGACATCCACCGGACCGCCGGAACCTGCCCCGCCGCCGAGATCCGCGTCCTCCGAGCGCCAAGCCCTTCGGCCGGACGCTCGGAGACCGCGGTGAGGTCGGCATCGTCGGTCATCCGCTCTCGGACCGTGCGGGCCCCCAGGAAGATGGCTCCAATGGTCGAGACGGTGGCGGTCACGTACGCCACCGCCGTGCCAAGACCTAGCAACACCAGCGCAGCCGACCAGGCGCCCACCGCCGGCGCCGCCAACCGCAGGTCGTGCCCGCCGCCCGTCGAAAGGTCAGGTTCGGGCTCACCACCCAACGGCCCATGCCCGGAGGCCTCGCCCGACAGCACATCCGCAGACACCTCCTTAGTCAGCCGACCTTCGGAAACCTCGCCCATCGGCCGCTCCGGAGAAGCCTCAGCCGTCGGGCCACTCGCGAAGACCTCGCCGACCGGTGGCCCACCCGCCGAGACCCCCTCCCCCGGGCGCCCACCCGCCCAGACCTCACCCGTCGAGCCGCCCGCAAAGCCGTCACCGATCCGCGGCCCGCCCGCAGAAACCTCCCCCGTCAGTCGCCCGTCCGCCGAGACCTCACCCGTCGGGCCGCACCCAGAGCCCTCACCGATCCGCGGCCCACCCGCAGAGACCTCGCCCCTCGGCCGCCCGTCCGCCGAGACCTCGCCGGTCGGGCCGGCCGTAGCGGCCTCGTCTGTCGGCTCGTCGTCGGTGCTCACGCTCGTGGATCCCTCGGACAGGCCGCCCGAAGCGTAGCCCTCGGGCAGCGGCCGGTCGCTGTAGCTTCCGTGCTCACACGGTCACCAGGCCTTTGAGATCGCCGAACTTGGCGGCTCCGATGCCGGACACCTGCCGCAACTCTTCGACGGACCGGAAGGCACCGTGCTGAGTGCGGTAGTCGACGATGCGCTGGGCCAGCACTGGGCCGACGCCCGGAAGTTGATCGAGCTGGGCGACGCTGGCGGTGTTCAGGTCGAGCGGCGCTCTGGAGGGCGTCGCTGCGCCTGGGGGCGCGCCCGACGGGACGGCGGGCGCAGGCGTCGCGTCGACTCCGACGAGGATCTGTTCGCCGTCCACGACCCGGCGTGCCAGGTTGAGAGCGCCGGTCCGGGCACCGGGCCGGACGCCCCCGGCCGCCTTGATCGCGTCGATCACCCGCGCGCCGGACGGCAGGCTCACCACGCCAGGACGTCGCACCTTCCCGGCGACGTCGACCAGCACCGGTGACGAGGACACCGCGGGCGTGGCCAGTGCCGTGGGCACGCCGCGGTCGGGCGACGAGGCGCCCAGCGAAGCGGCCGGATGCGCCGCGGAGCGTACGACGGCCGCGGGCGCGGGCTGCGGCTCAGGGCGAGACCACCAGAGGTAGGCGGCCGCGACGAGCGCCGCGAGGAGGCCGACCGCCGCCAGCACCCGGAGACCGGGGATGCCCGGATCGAGCCGCACCCGTCCGCCGGGATCGCGGGGCGCTGAGCGTAACGCCGCGCCCGGCGGCTCATCGCCCGTGTCATCGCCGGGCCCGAACGACCGCGGTGGCCGGAAGACGTCGCGGAGCCGGTCGAATGCGGTGGGATCGAGGCTGGACATGCCGCCGACGCTAACGGACCGGTCACCTTCGGCGACGGGCCCAGCGCGGATTGTGGATAACTTACGACTCCCGGCGGGAGACCGCGACGCCGAGCATCCCGGGGCCCACATGCGCGCCGATGACCGGCCCCACCTCGCCGACGTACAGATCGTGCAGGTCCGGGACACGTTCCCGCAGGTGGCCGGCCAGAGCCGCGGCCCGTACGGGAGCCGCCAAGTGCTGGACGGCGATGTCCACGGGTCGGTCGCCGGCCAGTTCGACGGCCAGCTCCTCCAGCCTGGCGAGGGCGCGGGAGGTCGTGCGGACCTTCTCCAGGGGCGCGATGCGGCCCTCGACGATGCGCAGCAACGGTTTGATCATCAGAGCCGATCCCAGCAACGTCGCCGCCGCTCCGATCCGCCCGCCCCGGCGCAGGTGCTCCAGCGTGTCGACGTAGAAGAGGGAGCGGGTCGCGCGGATGCGCCGGACGGCCGCATCGGCCACGGCGTCGAGATCGCCGCCGCCGACCGCGGCCCGGGCGGCGGCCAGCACCGAGAAGCCGAGCCCCATGCCGAGGGAACGGCTGTCCACCACCCGGACCGGGATGGACGCCTCTTCGGCGGCGAGCCGGGCGGACTCGACGGTTCCCGACATCTCCGCGGACAGATGTATGGACGCCACCCCGATGGCCCCCGACTCGGCCGCCTGCCGGTACGCGACGGCGAAGCTCTCCGGCGAGGGCCGGGACGTCGTGACCGGACGCCAGTCCCGGAAACCCTGACCCGCCTCCGCGGCGGTTCGCCCTGAGCCCTCCTCGAAGGTCTGCCCGCCGACCCCGACCTGCAGAGGCACCACCACGACGCCGTGTGCCACGACCAGTTCGTCGGGCAGATAGGCGGTGGAATCAGTGACGACCGCGACGGGTGCTGTCATACCGGGAGTTTAGGACGACACGTCATATCAGCCGC
The DNA here is from genome assembly GCF_039542035.1 of Actinoallomurus liliacearum. NCBI lineage: Bacteria > Bacillati > Actinomycetota > Actinomycetes > Streptosporangiales > Thermomonosporaceae > Actinoallomurus > Actinoallomurus liliacearum. The sequence continues at coordinate 438,014 of NZ_BAABHJ010000023.1, read as the reverse complement.
GCAACCCGGCCTCAGCGCGTCGCTCCCCGTTACGGCTGCTCCGGTGGCGGACCGCAACTCTCGGAAAAGGTCGTCGCGCGACAGCACCTTGTCCCGCTATGCGGCGATATGGGACTGACTTTCTACGGCGTTCGCCGAGACTTTCGTACGCGCATCGGATCCGGCCGACCCCCTGCGGATCCGGCCGACGCCCCGAAGGCCCGGGCGCGCCGAAGGCCGCGCGGCTCCGGAAGATCACACGGCACCGAAGGGCCGAACGGCGCCGAAGGTCATTGAGGCGTGGTGGACGGCTCGCCGTCTCCGGCTCTGATCGACGCTTCCTCGGCCCCTTCCTCCGCGTCCGCTTCCCCGGAGCCGGTGGCCGACGCCGACGCGGGGCGCTGTACGCGGGCGGCCGGGGACCGACGGCCCACGACGAAGTAAATGATGATCGCGGCGTTGAGCGCCAGAGAGCCGATCGGGCTGACGAACGCGACCAGTCCGGACAGGAGATAGCTCACCGGGCCCACCAACGACCGGCGGCGCGCCTCACGCGCCACCTCCCGGCCTCCCGGATGCAACAGGTGCGGCCGGGCACAGAGGTGGTTCCACAGCAGTGTGAACCAGACCGCCGTCACCAGGACCGACGCCGAGTAGAAGACGGCGGCCGGGACGGCGTCGTCGCCGGTGAGGTGGTTGCCGAGCGTGGCGGTCGGCAGCGGCAGGTACGCCAGGGTCGCCAGCATGCCGAGGTTCAGGAGGAGCAGGCCGCGATCGACGCGTCGCACCTGGTGGAACAGGTTGTGATGGTGGATCCACGCGATGCCGATCACCAGAAAGCTGACGGCGTACGCCGCGAGGGCCGGCCACTCGTGGCGTAGCGCGGGCCACACCTCTTCATCGGCGGCCGGGGCCTTCACTTCGAGGATGAGCAGCGTCGCCGCGATCGCGATCACGCCATCACTGAACGCCGCCAGCCGGCTTGGGGTGACCGCGGTCGCCGCCTCCTCGGTTTCACCAACACGCTCGGACACGACAGACGACTCCAAATGATCAGCACGGTGGAGCCGCATCGTACGCGGACTCGGCCGGACAGGATGCTCGGTGAAGGTCGGACTCGGAAGATGACTTGCGGCGTTCGTCCGCTTTCGTCACCCCGGTCACCGAGCCTTCGGTACGCGCCGACGCACGGCGCACGACGCCGACCGCGCCATGGCCGCCGCGCCGACTTCACCGACGCACCAGACGCATCGCACGCTGAGGCCGCCCGTCCACGGCCCAGTTCCATACGTAGGGAGCTTGAGGCGGCCCGCCCGACGGCGCAGGGCCGAGCGTAGAGGGCCTGACCCTGCCCGCCCGACGACACAGGGTCATGTCAGGGCGCGGGCGAGGTGGGCCGTCTTGCGGTCGCGTCGAGGGGTCGCAGGGGCATACCGGCAGCGTGCCGAGGCGTCGCTGGACGGCGGCGCCTCATGCGTACGGCGTGCCGGGCTGTCGTCTTACGGCTGGACGGGGACGCCGCCGCGCCAGACGCGGAGCGCGCGGAGGCCGAAGGCCCAGGCGAACGCGCCCTCGTGGTCGGCGTCCCACAGGACCATGTCGGCGTACATGCCCGGGACGAGCGCGCCGCGGTCGGACACGCGGAGGGCGGCCGCGCCGCCGAGCGTGGCCGCGCGGAGCGCCTCGTTCACGCTGAGGCCGAACATCGCGACCGACAGCCCGATCACCAGCGGCATCGAGGTGATGCCGCACTGGCCGGGGTTGTGGTCGGTGCCGAGCGCGAGCGTGACGCCGCGGTCGAGCATGGCCCGGACCGGCGGGGTGCGGCCGTTGTGCAGGGCGCTGCCGGGGCAGACCGTCGCGGCGACGCCGCCGTGGTGCAGCGCCTTGATGTCGTCGTCGTTGGCCTCGGTGAGCAGGTCGGCCGAGGCGCAGCCGACCTCCGCCGCGACCTGGGCGGCGCCGACCCGCTCGTTGGCGCAGGCGTGCAGGCGCGCCTTCAGGCCGACGCGCTGGCCGGTCATGAGCAGGACGCGGGCCTCGTCCGGCGTGAAGTGGCCCTCGTCGCAGTAGACGTCGATGCTGTCGGCGCCCGCGGCCGCCGCGTCACCGGCCCACAGGCGGACCGCCTCGATGTAGTCGCGGCGGCGGCCGAAGTACTCCGGCGGCAGCATGTGCGCGGCGAGGAACGTCGCGTGGATGCGCGGCATCGAGGGTTCTTCCTCGAGCGAGCGCAGCATCCGGACGTCGGCCAGCTCGCCGTCGCGGGTGAGGTGGTATCCGGTCTTCGCCTCGACCGTGGTCGTGCCGGCGCAGATCCACTGCCGGAGCCGTTCACGGACGTTGTTGCACAGGGTCCAGGGGTCGGTGCCGCGGGTCACGGTGACCGTGGAGGCGACGCCGCCGCCCGCGGCGACGATCTCGTTGTTGGTCGACCCGCTCGTGCGCATGGCCAGCTCGGCCCAGCGGTTCCCGGCGTAGACCGGGTGCGAGTGCGCGTCGATGAGGCCGGGCGTGACGAGGCCGCCACCGAGGTTCTCGACGTGGTCGACATCGACGATGTCGTCGATGACACCGGGGACGCTCTGCGGAAGGTCCGAGGCGGGACCGGCCCATACGATCCGGTCGTCGTGCACGAGAATGGCCGCGTTGCTGCACACATCGGTGCCGGTCCACAGCCGGCCGATATTCGTCAGCAAACGCACGGTCATCGCGTCACCGCCCCGTTCTGCGGGCGCGCGCCGGTGAAGGGTGTCCGGACGCCATGCAGCGGGTCACCTGCTCTCGCTCGATTACGCCGGCGGCATTGCCGACGGACCCAAGTCGGAAGAATTAGGGGTGATCAGCCGACCACCTGGAGCAACGAGCCCGGGAATATCGGTTTCGTCACGGTAGTGCACGGAAGGCCACGCTGTACAGCCTCACGCGACATACCGCTTCCAAACCGCCCCAGCGGCCGACTGCTACAGGTGCATCGAAGATACCTCACCCGGAACGCCCCGCCGTACCGAACGACGGAATGCCGGGATCCTCGGTTCCGTACCACGAACTCGGTTCCGCCCCGGAACCGGCGACGGCCGAAACGGCCGCCGCCGACTCGCGAAATGAACGATTATGCCGGGCAGTGCCGTACGGCGGAATCCGCATCCGGACTCATCCGTACGGCCTTATCACTCAGGCGTGTGCGGTGACGTACGGCTCCAGCTCGCCGGCCACCCGTGCCGGCACCCGGGCGTGCAGCGCCGTGCCGTCGGGGGTGTGCTCCTGGGAGAGCACCTCACCGAGGTCGTGCACCCGGGCGACCAGGTCGCCGCGCTCGTACGGCACCAGGGCGTGGACCTCGTGGTCGCCGCGCGGGAGGTTCTCCTCGATCGCTTCGAGGAGCCCTGTCAGGCCCTCGCCGGTACGCGCCGAGACGACGACGCTGTGCGGCTCACGGCGGCGGAGCCGGGCCAGGGAGAGGGCGTCGGCCACGTCGGCCTTGTTGATCACGATGAGCTCGGGCACGTCGTCGGCGCCGAGCTCGCGCAGCACCTCGCGGACCGCGGCGATCTGCGACTCCGGGTCTATGTCGGAGCCGTCGACGACGTGCAGGATCAGGTCCGCGTCGGCGACCTCCTCCAGCGTCGAGCGGAACGCCTCGACGAGCTGGTGCGGCAGGTGGCGCACGAAACCGACGGTGTCGGCGATCGTGAAGGCCCGGCCGTTCGGCGTGCTGGCCCGCCGGACCGTGGGGTCCAGGGTGGCGAACAGCGCGTCCTCGACGAGGACGCCGGCGCCGGTCACGCGGTTGAGCAGGCTGGACTTGCCGGCGTTGGTGTAGCCGGCGATCGCGACCGAGGGGACCTGGCGGGTGCGCCGCCGGGACCGCTTCGTGTCGCGCGCCTTGCCCATCTCGTCGATCTGGCGGCGCAGCCGGGCCATGCGGGACCGGATCCGGCGCCGGTCCAGCTCGATCTTCGTCTCACCGGGGCCGCGTCCGCCGATGCCGACGCCGCCGGCGGCGCGGCCGCCGACCTGCCGGGACAGGTTGCCACCCCAGCCGCGGAGGCGGGGCATGAGGTACTCGAGCTGGGCCAGCTCGACCTGCGCCTTGCCCTCGCGGCTGCTGGCGTGCTGGGCGAAGATGTCGAGGATGAGAGCCGTCCGGTCGATCACCTTGACCTGGACGATCTCCTCGAGCTGACGGAGCTGGCTCGGAGTCAGCTCGCCGTCGCAGATCACGGTGTCGGCGCCGGTGGAGATGACGACGTCGCGCAGCTCCGCCGCCTTGCCGGACCCGATGTAGGTCGCCGGGTCGGGCTTGGAACGCCGCTGGACCATGCCCTCGAGAACGTCGGATCCGGCGGTCTCGGCGAGGAGCGCGAGCTCGCGCAGGGAGTTCTCGGCCTGAGCCTCGTCGCCGTCGGTCCAGACGCCGATGAGGACGACGCGCTCGAGGCGCAGCGCGCGGTATTCGACCTCGGTGACGTCGCTGAGCTCCGTGGACAGGCCGGCCACGCGCCGCAGCGCCTGCCGGTCCTCCAGGTCCAGCTCACCGGTCAGCGGGGTCTGCTCTGGGTCTTCGAAAGAAAAGTTCGTCATGTTCCCCCATGTCAACGCCGGAACGTCGCCGGATCTTCCCCGATGCTCCCATGCCGACGCCGGGAGCACACCTACTTATTCCGGACCGGCCGGCGCCGTCCCGAGTGTGGGCTTCCCCGAGGGGGGAGGAGTACTCCGGCCCCGTTGACCGAGCTGCGGCGATCTTAATATCGTTTCCATCAAGCAGAAGAATAATTTCACTGTGCGAAAGGATGGCGCCGATGTCCGAACCTCAAGGCGTGGAGCTGACCGGCCCGGTCGGCGAGCGTCACGATGAGATCCTCACGCCCGAGGCGCTCGGCTTCCTCGCCGCCCTGCAGCGTGAGTTCGGCGGCCGCCGGGACGAGCTGCTGCGCAAACGCGCCGAGCGGCAGGAGGAGCTGACCCGGGGCGGCACGCTGGACTTCCTGCCGGACACGGCGACCGTCCGCCATGACGACTCCTGGCGGGTCGCCAAGCCCGCGCCCGGCCTGGAAGACCGCCGCGTGGAGATCACCGGTCCGACCGACCGGAAGATGACCATCAACGCCCTGAACTCCGGCGCCAAGGTGTGGCTCGCCGACTTCGAGGACGCGAACACGCCGCTGTGGGAGAACATGGTCGGCGGCCAGCTCAACCTCCGCGACGCTCTGGACCGCACGATCGACTTCGAGACGGGCGGCAAGTCCTACCGGCTGAAGCCGGACGAGGAGCTCGCGACGATCGTCGTCCGTCCGCGCGGCTGGCACCTCGACGAGAAACACGTCCTCGTCGACGGCGCGCGAATGTCCGGCTCGCTGTTCGACTTCGGCCTGTACTTCTTCCACTGCGCGCGGCGGCAGCTCGACAAGGGCAAGGGACCGTACTTCTACCTGCCGAAGATGGAGAGCCACCTGGAGGCGCGCCTCTGGAACGACGTCTTCAACCTCGCCCAGGACCTCCTGGAGATCCCGCGCGGCACGATCCGGGCCACGGTCCTGATCGAGACCATCCCGGCGGCGTTCGAGATGGAGGAGATCCTGTACGAGCTGCGGGACCACTCCGCGGGGCTGAACGCGGGCCGCTGGGACTACCTGTTCTCCGTCATCAAGAAGTTCCGTGCCCGCGGGCGGCGGTTCCTGCTGCCGGAGCGCAACGCGATCACGATGACGGCGCCGTTCATGCGCGCGTACACCGAACTGCTCGTGCGCACGTGCCACAAGCGCGGCGCGCACGCGGTCGGCGGCATGGCCGCGTTCATCCCGTCGCGCCGCGACGAGGCGGTCAACAAGGCCGCGTTCGAGAAGGTGCGGGCGGACAAGACCCGCGAGAGCAACGACGGCTTCGACGGCTCCTGGGTCGCCCACCCCGACCTGGTGCCGGTCTGCCGCGAGATCTTCGACGGGGTCCTCGGCGAGAAGCCGAACCAGCTCGACCGGCTCCGCGAGGAGGTCTCCGTCTCCGCGTCGGACCTGCTGTCCGTGGACAAGACGCCGGGCGAGATCACCGAGGCGGGGCTGCGCAACAACATCAGCGTCGGCCTGCAGTACATCGCCACCTGGCTCGGCGGCAACGGCGCCGTCGCCATCTTCAACCTGATGGAGGACGCCGCGACCGCCGAGATCTCCCGCTCCCAGATCTGGCAGTGGCTGCACAACGACGTGAGCCTGGCCGACGGCCCCAAGATCACGAGGGAGCTGGTGGAGCGGATCATCGAGGAGGAGCTCGGCAAGATCCGCGAGTCGTACGGCGACGCGTTCGACGAGCAGCTGTTCGCCGACGCGGCGTCGCTCTTCACGGAGGTGGCGCTCGCCGACGACTACGCCGATTTCCTTACGCTCCCGGCGTACGAGCGGATGCCCTGACCCTCGCCGATCAACGAAAAAAGGGCGAGGATATCTGGTATGGCACTACTGGACGCGCTCGCGGAACGGCTCAGGGAGATCGTCGGCGCGGAGAGTGTCATCAGCGATCCGGCGGAGCTGGCCACGTACGACTGCGACGGGCTGACCTATCACCGTGCCACGCCCGGCGTGGTCGTGCTGCCGGACACCGCCGAGCAGATCGCGGCGATCGTCCGGGCCTGCGCGGACGCGGGCGTGCCGTACGTCGCGCGCGGGTCGGGCACCGGCCTGTCCGGCGGCGCCCTCCCCCGTACGGACGGCGTGCTGATCGTGACCTCCAGGATGCGCCGCGTCCTGGAGGTCGACGCCGCCAACCAGCGCGCGGTCGTCGAGCCCGGTGTCATCAACCTCGACGTCACCCGGGCGGCGCGGCCGTACGGCTACTACTTCGCACCCGACCCGTCGAGCCAGCAGGTCTGCTCGATCGGCGGCAACGTCGCGGAGAACTCCGGCGGCGCGCACTGCCTGAAGTACGGCTTCACCGTGAACCACGTCCTGGCCTGCGAGGTGGTCACGCCGGACGGGGAGATCGTCGAGCTGACCGAGGGGCCCGGCTACGACCTGCTGGGCGCGTTCGTCGGCTCGGAGGGCACGCTCGGCATCACGACCAAGGTCACCGTACGGCTGACGCGCCTGCCGGAGACCGTGCGCACGCTGCTGGCCGGGTTCGACTCGATGGAGCGGGCCGGCGCGGCCGTGTCGGCCATCATCGCCGACGGGGTGGTGCCCGCCGCGATCGAGATGATGGACGCCCTGTCCATCGAGGCGGCGGAGGCCGCGGTGAGCTGCGGCTACCCGCCCGGCGCGGGCGCCGTGCTGATCGTCGAGCTGGACGGTCCCGCGTCGGAGGTGGACGCTCAGTTCGAGCGGGTGAAGGAGCTGTGCGCGGAGGCGTTCGAGCTCCGGGTCGCCGCCGACGACACCGAGCGCGGGCTGATCTGGCGGGGCCGCAAGTCGGCGTTCGCCGCGGTCGGGCGGATCAGCCCGGACTACATCGTGCAGGACGGCGTCATTCCCCGGACGATGCTGCCGCAGGTCCTCGCGCGCATCGACGCGATCTCGCGGGAGCGCGGCGTGCGCGTCGCGAACGTCTTCCACGCCGGCGACGGCAACCTCCACCCACTGGTGCTGTTCGACGGTTCGGAGGCGGGTGCGGGCGAACGCGCCGAGGAGGTCTCCGGGCGGATCATCGACCTGTGCATCGAGCACGGCGGGTCGATCACCGGCGAGCACGGCGTCGGCATCGACAAGGTCGAGCACATGCCCCGGATGTTCACCGGCGAGGACCTGGACACGATGCAGATGGTGCGGTGCGCGTTCGACCCGGCCGGACTCTGCAACCCGGGCAAGGTGTACCCCACGCCCCGGCTCTGCGGCGAGGTCCCCGGACGGCGCAAGGGCGTGCATCCGCTGGTGGAGAGCGGAAAGGCGGACCTGTTCTGATGGCGCCTGTTCTGATGGCGGACTCACTGCCGGCGGTTCTTCGATGACCGCCCTCGACGATCTCGCGAAGGCGTGCGAGGTCCGCCCGGGCGAGGCGGGCGACGCCGTACAAGGACTGACACCGTCGTACGTCGCCGCGCCCGCGACGGTCGCGGAGGCCGCCGACCTGATGCGGGCCGCCGCCGGGCACGGGCTCACGGTCGTGCCGCGCGGTGCGGGCACCAAGACGCACTGGGGCGCGCCGCCCGACGGCTGCGACCTGCTCGTGGACACCCGCCGCCTCGGCCGGATCGTCGAGCACGCGGCCGGGGACCTCGTCGTCAAGACCGAGGCGGGGCTCGCCCTGGACGACCTGCGCGCGGTGCTCGCGGGCGCGGGGCAGCAGCTCGCCCTCGACCCGCTGCCGCCGGGCGGCACCGTGGGCGGGATCCTGGCGACCGGGAGCGCCGGGCCGCGCCGGCTGCTGTACGGCTCGGCCCGCGACCTGCTGATCGGCATCACGGTCGTCCGCGCCGACGGCGTCGTCGCGCACGCGGGCGGCAAGGTCGTGAAGAACGTCGCCGGGTACGACCTCGGCAAGCTGTTCACCGGGTCGTACGGAACGCTGGGCCTGATCGTCGAGGCGGCGTTCCGGCTGCATCCGGTGCCGCGCGCGGCGGCGTACGTCTCGGCCACGGCCGCCGACGCCGCGCAGGCCCTCGACATGGCCCAGGCCCTGCTGCACTCGGCGCTGGTACCGGCCGCGATCGAGGTGGACGGCCCCGGTCCGATCACCGTGGCGGCGCTGTTCGAAGGCGTGCCGGACGGCGTTCCGCCCCGGGCGGAGGCGGCGCGGAGCCTCATCGGCGGCCGGGTCGGCGAAGGCCCGCCGGGCTGGTGGGGCCGCCTCCCCGACGGCGAGGTCCTGGTCGAGGTACGGGCCCTGCCCACCGCCCTCGCGGACCTGCTGACCGAGCTCGAGGGCCTGCCGACCGGACTCGAGGGCGCGGCGCGGATCCGCGGGTCGGCCGGGCGCGGCGTGTGGCATGTCGCGCTGCCCGCCGACGGCGCGGACGACGCCCTGCGGCGGCTGCGCCGCCACGGCACGGCCGTCGCGCTCACGGCACCGGCGGGCGTACGGCTCGACCGGTGGGGGCCGATTCCGGCGCTGCCGCTGATGCGGCGGGTCAAGGACCAGTTCGACCCCGAGCACCGGCTGGCGCCGGGCCGCTTCGCCGGAGGTATCTGATGGAGGAGTTCCGGAGGCTGCTCGACGACTGTGTGCACTGCGGGTTCTGCCTGCCGACCTGCCCGACGTACGTCCTGTGGGGCGAGGAGATGGACTCGCCGCGCGGCCGCATCCACCTCATGGACCAGCTGGAGCGCGGCGGGCCGCTGACCGCGTCGACCGTCGAGCACGTCGACCGCTGCCTCGGCTGCATGGCGTGCGTGACCGCCTGTCCGTCCGGGGTCCGCTACGACCGGCTCATCGAGCTGACGCGGGAGCGGATCGAGGACGACCAGCCGCGGTCGCGCGGGGAGCGGCTGCTGCGCGAGCTGATCTTCGCGGTCTTCCCGTACCCGCGGCGGCTGCGGGCGCTGCGCGGGCCGCTGCGCGCGTACCGCCGGCTGCACCTCGACCTCGGGCCGCTCCTGGAACGGGTCTCCCCCACCCTGGCGGCGATGGAACGCCTGACGCCGCCGCCTGCCCGGCGCGTGCGCCTTCCGGAGCGCGTCGCCGCCCGCGGTGAGCGCCGCGCCGTCGTCGGGATGCTGACCGGGTGCGTGCAGCGGGAGTTCTTTCCCGGCGTGAACGCCGCCACGGCCCGCGTCCTGGCCATGGAGGGCTGCGACGTCATCGTCCCGAAGGGCCAGGGCTGCTGCGGCGCGCTCTCGCTGCACAGCGGGCGGGCCGAGGAGGCCAAGGCGTTCGCCCGCGCGGTGATCGAGGCGTTCGCGGACGTGGACGTCATCGTGGTCAACGCGGCCGGGTGCGGGTCGGCGATGAAGGACTACGGCGCGGTGCTCGCCGACGACCCGGAGTGGGCCGAGCGGGCGGCGGCGCTGTCCGCCAGGACCCGCGACCTCGCGGAGTTCCTGGCCGAGCTCGGGCCGCGCGCCACCCGGCACCCGCTCGAGCTGACGGTCGCCTACCACGACGCGTGCCACCTCGGGCACGCCCAGGGGGTCCGCGCGCAGCCCCGGTCGCTGCTCGGCGGCATCCCCGGCCTGCGGATCCGGGAGGTCGCCGACCCGGAGATCTGCTGCGGATCGGCCGGCGTCTACAACCTGCTGCAGCCGGAGGCGGCGAGCGAACTCGGTGACCGCAAGGCGCGGAACGTCGCGGCCACCGGCGCGGACCTGCTCGTCGCGGCCAATCCCGGCTGCACCCTGCAGATCACCACCGCGCTGCGCCGCCAGGGACGGGAGCTCCCGGTGGCCCACACGGCGGAGATCCTGGACGCGTCCATTCGGGGGATCGGCAAGGAGTCGTTTCTCTCCCGGAGGTGAGCGTGTTCCGCCAAGTGCTGGATCCCGTCGCACATTCCCTCGCCTGGAGTTCGCTGGTCGCCGCGCTGCCGCTGCTGACGCTGTTCGTGCTGCTCGGCGTCGTACGGATGCGGGCGTGGACCGCCTCCCTGACAGCCCTCGCCGTCGCGCTGCTCGTGGCGGTCTGGACGTACGGCATGCCGGTCGGCCAGGCGGTCCTGGCCGGGACCGAAGGGGCGGCGTTCGGGTTCTTCCCGATCCTGTGGATCGTGATCAACGCGATCTGGGTCTACACGATGACCGTGCAGACCGGGCACTTCGACGTGCTGCGGCGATCGTTCGCGCGGGTCAGCGACGACCAGCGGATCCAGGCGATCATCATCGCGTTCTCGTTCGGCGCGCTGCTGGAGGCGCTCGCGGGGTTCGGCACGCCGGTGGCGGTCACCTCGGTCATGCTGATCGCGCTGGGGTTCCGGCCGCTGAAGGCGGCGGTGCTGGCGCTGACCGCGAACACCGCGCCGGTCGCCTTCGGGGCGATGGCCACCCCGATCCTCACGCTCGGGAAGGTGACGTCGCAGTCGAGTGACACGCTCGGCGCGATGGTCGGGCGGCAGACGCCGATCCTCGCGCTGTTCGTGCCGCTCGTGCTGGTGAGCATCGTCGACGGGCGCCGGGGCCTGCGGCAGACCTGGCCGGTCGCGCTGGTCTGCGGGGTGGCGTTCGCGGTCGCGCAGTACGCCACGTCGAACTTCGTGTCGGTTCCGCTGGCGGACGTGGTGGCCTCGCTGGTGTCCGTGGCGGCGGTGGTCGCGATGGTGCGGCCGCGACTGCGTCCGAGCGGCCCGGCGGTCGTGGCGGGCGGCGCGGCGGACGAGCCGACGCCGGAGTTCGCCGAGCGGGTGGCCCGCCCGGACGACCGCCGGGAGGTCCTGCGCGCCTACCTGCCGTACGCGACGATCATCGCGGTGTTCGTCGTCTGCCAGATCACGGCGGTCAAGAACGCCCTCGGCGAGGCGACTCAGACGGTGCGGTGGCCCGGTCTGCACCTGAAGAGCGCGGCGGGTGGAACGCTTTCCCTGCCGACCTTCACGCTGAACTACCTGACGTCTCCGGGCACCCAGATGCTGGCCGCCGGACTGCTCACCATGATCATTTTGCGGATGTCGGTCCGCGGCGCGCTGCGCGCCTATCGCGACACCCTGGTGCAGCTGCGGTGGGCGATTCTCACCGTCATGCTCGTCCTGGCGCTGGCGTTCGTGATGAACGCCTCGGGACAGACGATCACCTTGGGCACCTGGATGGCGGGTGCCGGGGGATTCTTCGCGTTCCTGTCCCCCATCCTCGGCTGGCTCGGGACCGCGGTGACCGGCTCCGACACCTCATCGAACTCCCTGTTCGGCGCCCTGCAGGTGGCCGCCGCGGGCCGGGCCGACCTGTCTCCGGTGCTCCTGGCGGCCGCCAACAGCTCCGGCGGCGTGCTCGGCAAAATGGTCTCCCCGCAGAACCTGGCGATCGCCGCGGCGGCGGTCGGACTGGACGGCCGGGAGGGCGACATCTTCCGCCGAGTGATCATTTGGGGTTTGATCTTTCTCGCCGGTATGTGCGTGCTGGCCCTTTTGCAGGCCAGCGCCATTCTGTCGTGGATGGTGCCCTGACGAACGGTCATCGCCGCGGTAATTCTCGGTCCCGACCTGCTTTGCTATCTTTTGTCCCCTGCAAACGATCGACGCGAGGCTGCGACTCGCCCGCGTACAGGCACCGAACCGGGATGATCAATGCCAGCGAGCCACCGCTCCCATCGACGGAAGAAGGCCGGGAACACCGTTCGTCTCGGCATCGCGGGCGGTGTCACCGGCGTCGTCGGAGTGGCCGCCGTGGCCGGATTGATCTTCGCCGTCCGGTCGCACGAGAACCACGCCCAGCACGGTCCGGGCACCGTGGCGGCGGCCAGGACCGACGCCGCCGCGGCGGGGACCGCGCACGGACGGACCCTGGCCCAGCTCAAGCCCGGCCCGAAGCTCGACCTCACCACCCCGGACGGCTACACCTACTCGATCGCCGCGGTGGAGTCCGGCACCGCCGACAAGCCGCTCGCCGGGACCAGAACACCGCCGCCGGACGGCGCGACGCTCGCCTACGTCGACTACGTCATCACCAACACCGGCACCCGGCCCGCTCTGCTCGACTTCCCGGCCGACCTGTTCGTCAAGCGCTCGGTCCTGCCGGCGAGCGTCGCGAGCACGGGCCGGTGCATGCCCCAGCCCGGCGCTCCGACGGACATGTGCACGCTGCCCGACACGACGCAGGTCGTCGACACCCTCGGGTTCCCTGCGCCCCGGTCTCAGGACGGCGACCAGTTCATCCCCGCGGGCGCGAGCTACCTGGTCAGGGTCGCCACCGACCTGGGCGTGGACAAGGGCGCCCAGCGGGACGACCTCGGGCTGTACGTCTGGAACCCGCGCTTCGTCACCGACCGGCAGGCCGTGAAGGTGGAGTTCCCGCCGGCCGCCGGGTCCTGAGAAGCCTCGCCTCGCCGCCTCGTCACAGGCGGTCGGGGTGCGGGGTGCCCGCGCCGCGGAGCAGGGTGTCCACGACGAGCGTGGCGAGGGCGTCGGCGTCCATCCCGTCCGTGTTCTGTGCGGCCTGGTGGATGAGGGCGTAGTAGACGCGGCGGGTCCACGGGATGTCGACGTCCGCGCGCATGACGCCCGCCTCCCGGGCCCGGCGGAACAACCGCTCGCACGTGTCCCGCACCTCGCTGTGGAGGCGCGCCACCTCCGGGTTGGCCGAGGATGCCTGGCTCATCGCGAATCCCCAGCCGGCCTTGACGCCGAGGACGTTCGCGGTCGTCTGGTAGAGGGCGACCAGCGGCGGAGCCGTGTCCGGATGGGCGGCGTCCACCGCCGCGGCGAACCGCTGGGTGGCCCACACGGCCAGGGCGTCGATGAGCGCCTCGCGGGTGGCGAAGCGCCGGTGCACGGTGGTGCGGGCGACACCGGCGGCTTCGGCGATCTGCTCCATCGTGGCCGCGGGATCGCGGCTGAGGGTCCGCTCGGCCGCCTCCAGGATCGCCGTCATCGTCCGCTCGGCGTCCGCGCGTAGCGGCCGAGCGCCGGCGGATGTCGACTGCCGCGGTGACTTCATGGAGAAAGCATACGGCAGCGTCACGGTTCACGGCGTACTTGCATCATTTGTGTTGCAGGTTGTAGCTTCACCGCGTCCCCATTGATGCGACTAGCGACGCCTCCCGGAAGGTTGGAACACGTGGAGTACACCCGCCTCGGCCGCAGCGGCCTCTCGGTGTCCCGGCTCGTCCTCGGCACCATGAACTTCGGATCCCGAACGTCCGAAGAGGACAGCCACGCGATCATGGACCGGGCGCACGAGCACGGCATCAACTTCTTCGACACCGCCGACTCTTACGGCGAAGGCGCCACCGAGGAGATTCTGGGCCGGTGGTTCGCCCAGGGCGGCGGCCGGCGCGACAGGACCGTTCTCGCCACGAAGGTCTACCTCCCGACGGGAGACCGGCCCAACGAGGGCGGCCTGTCCGCGCTGCACATCCGGCGCGCCGTCGAGGCGTCGCTCAAGCGCCTACGGACCGACCACATCGACCTGTACCAGATGCACCACATCGACCGGAGCGCGCCGTGGGAGGAGATCTGGGAGGCGTTCGGCGTCCTGCGCCAGCAGGGCAAGGTGCTGTATTTCGGCTCGTCCAACTTCGCCGGCTGGCACATCGCGCAGGCCCAGGAGGCCGCGCGGTCCCGGCACTTCCTCGGGCTGGTCAGCGAACAGTCGATCTACAACCTGATGTCACGCTGGGTCGAGCTGGAGGTGCTGCCCGCCGCACGGGCGTACGGGCTGGGCGTGATCCCGTACTCGCCGCTGCACGGCGGGGTGCTCAGCGGCGTCCTGCGCAAGCAGCGTGAGGGCGGCGCCGTCCGCAGCGGCTCGGGCATCTGGGCCGCCGCGTTCGCCGAGCAGCGGGACTCCGTCGAGGCGTACGAGAAGCTGTGCGCCGAGCTCGGCGAGGACCCGGCCCACGTCGGGCTCGCGTGGCTGCTCGCGCAGGACGGCGTCACCGGACCGATCATCGGCCCGCGGACGACCGAGCAGCTCGACGGCTCCCTGCGCGCACTGCGGATCACGCTCGACGACGACACCCTCGCCAGGCTGGACGAGCTCTTCCCGCCGCCGGCCCCCAACGGCGCCAAGCCCGCGCCCGAGGCGTACGCCTGGTGACCACGACCCGGCGCTGATCGCCGCCGCACCCAGGTGATCAGCACCCGGCGTGCTTTGGACGGGCGGATCGCTCCCGACCTTTGAACCGGCTGAGAGTTGCATGAAAAAGCGGTGCGTGACCGTCCGCCCCGGTTCGCGCAGGTCCGAGCGCCGGTACCGTCGGATCGTGCGCATTCTGGTCGTGGACGATGAACCCGCCGTCCGAGAGTCGCTCGCCAGCAGCCTCGCGTTCGAGGACTACGAGGTCGAGACCGCCGTGGACGGGCTGGACGCCCTGGAGAGGCTCGACGCCGTCAAGCCCGACCTGATCCTGCTCGACATCCTCATGCCCCGCCTCGACGGCCTGACCACCTGCCGCCGGCTGCGCGCCCGCGGGGAGACCGTACCGGTCCTCATGCTCACCGCGCGGGACACCATCGGCGACCGGGTCACCGGCCTGGACGCCGGGGCCGACGACTACCTCGTCAAGCCGTTCGAACTGGACGAACTGCTGGCCCGGGTCCGCGCGCTGCTGCGGCGCAGCGCGCTCACCACCCGGCCGGCGGAGGAGCCCGGAGACGTCCTGGAGTACGCCGGCGTGCGGATGAACACGCTGACGCGGGAGGTCACCCGGGACGACCAGGCACTCGGCCTGACCCGTACGGAGTACACCCTGCTGGAGATGTTCCTGTCGCACCCGCGTCAGGTGCTCACCCGCGAACAGATCCTCGAGACGGTCTGGGGCTTCGACTTCGAGCCCGCCTCCAACTCCCTCGACGTCTACGTGATGTACCTGCGGCGCAAGATGGGCGAGCCCCGGCTCATCCACACCGTGCGCGGTGTCGGGTACGTCCTGCGCGAAGCATGATCTCCCGGTTGTCGCTGCGGACCCGGCTGGCCGTGCTGACGAGCCTCGCCGTGGCGGTGGCGGTCGCGGCCTGCGCCATCGGGTGCTGGTTCATCGTCCGCCGGCAGCTCGTCGAACAGCTCGACCAGTCCCTGTCCAGTCCCCGGTCCGGGTTCGGCGGCGGGCCGCCGGGCGGCCAGGGCGGTCCGCCACGTCGGGACTCCGGCCCCGTCACCGACATCTGCACCCAGCCGGCCCGCAACGGCACCGACCGGTTCCGCGACTTCCTGCCCACCATGCAGGTCGTACGGGCCGACGGCACCACCTGCGACCCTCAGGACACCACCGACCCGCTCGTGCCGGCGACCAGCGACGTCGACGTAGCGAAGGGCTTGCGCGATCTGGTCCGCCGCGACGGCCGTACCCAGAGCGGCACCCCGATGCGGGTCTTCACCCACCGCGACCCGAGCAGCGGGGTCGCGGTGTCGATCGCCAAGCCCCTCGACCCGATCAACGAGAAGCTCGACAGCCTCGCCGTGCTCCTGGTCATCGTCTCCGCCGTCGGGGTCGTCGGCGCCGCCACCGCCGGCCTGCTCATCGCCCGCGCCGGGCTGCGCCCCGTCGACCGGCTCACCGCCGCCGTCGAGCACATCGCCCGCACCGAGGACCTGGCCACCACGATCCCGGCCGACGGCCACGACGAGATCGCGCGGCTGAGCCGGTCGTTCAACAGCATGACCCGCGCGCTCGCCAGCGCGCGCGAACGCCAGCAGCAGCTCATCGTCGACGCCGGGCACGAGCTGCGCACGCCGCTGACCAGCCTGCGCACCACCGTCGACCTGATGCTGCGCAGCGAGACGACCGGTCGGCCGCTGCCCACCGCGGACAAGCAGAAGCTCCTCGGCAACGTCAAGGCACAACTGGTCGAGCTCACCCACCTCGTCGGCGACCTGCTCGATCTGTCCCGGTCGGAGTCCGCCGCCGACGCCCACGTCGTGGAGGAGGTCGCCCTGCACGAGGCCGTCGACAACGCCCTGCGCCGGGCGCGGCTGCGCGGCCCCGGCCTGCGCATCGAGGCGGACGTCTCTCCCTGGTACGTCCGCGGGCACGCCGCCTCCCTCGAGCGCGCGGTGGTGAACCTCCTCGACAACGCCGTGAAGTTCAGCCCACCGGACGGCACCATCGCCGTGCGGCTGAACGGCGGCGAGCTGACCGTACGCGACCAGGGGCCGGGCATCCCGCCCGAGGACCTGCCGTACGTCTTCGACCGCTTCTGGCGCTCCCCGTCCGCCCGTGGACTGCCCGGGTCAGGGCTGGGCCTGGCGATCGTCGCCCGAGCCGTCGCGGAGGCGGGAGGCGAGGTCCGGCTGGGGCCCGCGGAGAGCGGCGGGACCCTGGCGTGGCTCCGCCTGCCGGGGGCCGCGACGTCGCCACAGCGCCCGGAGCTGAGCCGCGACGAGCCGCGGATCGGCGTCGGCGAGGCAGGCGGCCGCCCCGGCGGCGAAGACGCTGGTGGCCGGGGCTAGCGGGACGACGACCAGCAGCAACGCGCGCGGATGGCCGGCCGCCACCCGGCGCACGCGCTCGCCGTGGGGCTGCCCGAGGACGACGCAGTCCGGGTCGGCGACGACGGTCGAGACCTCGATCTCCGCGGGCGTCAGCTCGGCCAGCCGCGCGGCGTCGACTCCGGGGCCGATGACGAGCACCCGGAACACGGCGACGTCGTCTCCGTGTCCCCCGCGCCTCGCCCGCGTTGTCGCGTCCGTTCCGCCCGAGTGCACCGGCACGTCCGCGTTCCCCGAGTACGGCGTCATGTCCGCCCCCTTTCGCCCTGATTTCAGGGTGCCGTCCGATGCTCAGGCCGCCGTTTGCGAACGATGAGAGATGGATGAGAGCCGGTTTCTCATCCCCCCTTAACAGACGGCTCAGGCGGCTCCCACGATGAGTGGCGAGCTTTGTCTCCATGACCGAGCTGACGACCTCCGTGGAGCCCCCGGGGTCCGGGCCGGCGCACGGCGCTGCCGTACGTTCCCGGCTCAGCCTCATGGGGCCTCCCCCGGGACTCACCGACGAAGACCCCCGCGACCCGCTCGTCGAGGTCGCCATTCCCGTCTACAACGAACAGCACGTGCTCGCGGCCAGCGTGCGCCGGCTGCACACCTACCTTCGCGCGACCTTCCCGTACCGCTTCGTCATCACGATCGCCGACAACGCGAGCACCGACGGAACCTGGGACGTCGCCCAGCGGCTGGCGGTGGAGATCCCCGAGGTGGACGCCGTGCACCTGGACCGCAAGGGACGCGGCCGGGCCCTCCGGCACGTGTGGAGCACCAGCGTCGCCGACGTGGTCGCCTACATGGACGTGGACCTGTCCACCGATCTGCACGCGTTCCTCCCGTTGATCGCGCCGCTGGTCTCGGGCCACAGCGACCTGGCGATCGGCACCCGCCTGTCGCGCGGCTCCGCCGTCGTCCGCGGACCCAAGCGGGAGTTCATCTCCCGCACCTACAACCTGCTGCTGCGGACGACGCTCGCCGCGCGCTTCTCCGACGCGCAGTGCGGGTTCAAGGCGGGCCGTACCGAGATCGTGCGGGCCTTGCTGCCCGCCGTCGAGGACGAGGCCTGGTTCTTCGACACCGAACTCCTGCTGCTCGCGGAGCGGAACGGCCTGCGCATCCACGAGGTGCCGGTGGACTGGGTCGATGACCCCGACAGCCGCGTCGACGTCGTCCAAACGGCAGCGGACGACCTGCGCGGCATGGCCCGGGTGGCCCGCCGGGTCCTGTCCGGCGCGTTCAACGTTCCGGTCCCCCCGCGCACGCGGGAGGCACGGCTGCCGACGGGGATGCGCCGGCAGTTGCCGAGCTTCGCGGTGATCGGCGTCATCAGCACCGTCGCCCAGCTCGTGCTGTACGCGCTGCTGCGCTTCCTCATGCCGGTGGTCGCCGCGAACGTCGTGTCGTACTTCCTGGCCGCGATCGCCAACACCGCGGCGAACCGCCGGTTCACGTTCGGGGTACGGGGCCGCCGGCGGGCCGTACGGCACCAGTTGGAGGGCGGCGTCGCCTTCCTCGTGGGCCTGGCCATCAGCACCGCCGGGCTGGCCGCGCTGAACGCCGCCTCCCCGGACGCGTCCCGCCTCGTCGAGGTGGGCGCGCTGTTCGCCCTCAACCTGTTCGCCGCCGTCGTACGCTTCGTCCTGCTGCGCGCCTGGGTCTTCCACCCGCGCCGCGCCGCCGAGGGATCGGAGCCCGTCCTTCAGGAGCAGTCCCGTTGACCACCCAACTGTCCGAACCCATCGACGCCTGGCAGGCGCCGCCCGAGAGCCGGCTGAGACGTCTGGCGCTCGGTCCCGCCAAGGACCCGCGCTGGGCCCGCCCCGCGCTGTGGGCCGTCCTCGCGCTGGCCACCGCGCTGTACGGCTGGGGCCTGTCCGAGGGCGGTTACGCGAACGACTTCTACTCCGCCGCCGTCAAGAGCGGCACCCAGAGCTGGAAGGCGTTCTTCTTCGGTTCCCTGGACGCGGGGTCCTTCATCACGGTGGACAAGCCGCCGATGGCCCTGTGGGTCCAGGAGATCTTCGGCCGGATCATGGGATTCGGCACGTGGAGCCTGCTGCTGCCCGAGGTCGCCATGGGCGTCGCGGCGATCGCCGTCGTGTACGCGACCGTCCGGCGGGCCTTCGGGCCGGTCGCGGGGGTCATCGCCGCGCTGGTCATGACGCTCACGCCGATCACCGTGGCGATCAACCGGGACAACAACCCCGACACGTTGCTCGTGCTGCTGCTGGCCCTGGCCGCGTGGGCCTGCCAGCGGGCGCTGGAATCCGGGCGGCTGCGCTGGCTGCTCGCCTCGGCGTTCTTCGTCGGCTGCGGGTTCAACGCCAAGATGCTGCAGGCGTACATCCTGCTGCCCGCGCTGGCACTCGTCTACCTGCTGTTCGCCCGCGGCGGCCTGCTCCGCCGGATCGGGCACCTGCTGGCCGCCGGAGTCGTCCTCGCGGTGTCGAGCTTCTGGTGGCTGGTGATCGTCGACCTGATCCCCGCGAGCAAACGGCCCTACATCGGCGGCAGCACGGACGGCACCGCCTGGGACCTCGTCATCGGCTACAACGGCATCGGCCGGATCACCGGCAACGAGGGCGGCGGCCCGGGTGGCGGCGGGAAGATGCCGAGCGGCGGAGGCGGCCGCGGCGGACCCGGAGGCGGCGGCATGTTCGCCGGTCAGTCCGGCATCGGGCGGATGTTCAACGACGTCCTCGGCGGCCAGATCTCCTGGCTGCTGCCGCTGGCCGCGCTCGTGCTGGTGGCCGGGCTGGTCCTCTACTGGAGGCGGCCGCGCACCGACCTGGCGCGGGCGGCGCTGGTGATGTGGGGCGGCTGGCTGGCCCTGCACTTCGTGGTGTTCAGTTTCGCGAGCGGCATCATGCACCCCTACTACACGACGGCCATGGCCCCGGCGATCGCCGCCCTGACCGGCATCGGCGCCGTCGAACTCACCCGTGCCCGCCGGCGCGGCGGGGCCTGGCCCTGGATCCTGCCCCTGGGCGTCGCGGCGACCGGTGCCTGGGCCTTCGTCCTCCTGGGGCGTACACCGGACTGGAACCCGTGGCTGGCCTGGGTGATCGCGGGTCTCACCGTGGTCGCGGTGGTCGGCCTGCTCGCCACGCGCCTGGGCCCCGGCGCCCTCGCCCGCTTCGGTGTCCTGGCGGCCGTCGTCGGCCTGGTGGCCGGGCTCGCCGGGCCGGCGGCCTTCGCGGTCTCCGCCGCCGGCAGCCACGCGAACGGCAGCAACCCGACGGCCGGCCCGAACTCCGGCGGCATGGGCTTCCCAGGGGGTATGCGCGGCGGAATGCCGGGCGGCGGACAACTGCCCGCCGCCATCAGGGAGCGGATGGCGGAGAACGGCGGCTTCCCCGGCGGTGGCTTCCCCGGCGGGTTCCCCGGTGGCGGATCCCCCGGCGGTGAGGCACGCGGCAACGCTCCCGGCGGCCGGGCGTCGGGTGGCCAGGGCGGCGGTCCCGGCCAGGGCGGCGGCCCGGGCATGGGCGGGGAGGCGAGCTCGCAGATGATCTCGTACCTGGAGAAGAACCAGGGCGGCGCCACCTGGCTCGTCGCGGTCAGCAACTCGCAGAGCGCGGCCTCGATCATCCTGCAGACCGGCAAGCCGGTGATCTCCATGTTCGGCTTCGGCGGCAGCGACCGCGCCATGACGGCGCAGAAGCTCCAGGAACTGGTCAAGGCCGGGAAGCTGCACTACGTGATGACCGGTGGCGGCTTCGGCGGACGCGGCGGCCCCGGCGGCGGCGACTCCGAGGTGACCTCGTGGGTCACCAAGAACTGCACCGCCGTCAAGGCCACGGAGTACGGCGGCTCCGCGCAGAGCACCGAGTCCTCCCTCTACCGCTGCGGCTGAAAGACCTCACGGGCCCGGCACCCTCCCCGCGCCGGGCCCGCGACCGCGGCACCGCCGCACCGCCGGCCGGTCGTCCTGCCCGGCCGCGGTCGGCCGCACGCGACGGAATGATGAGGGTCCGCGGGGGAGCCGCAGACCGCGGCTCTGTAGGCCGAGTCCAGGGCAGCGCCGGCGCTCCCCGTCTGTCGAGCTAGGCGAGAAGGCGCTCCGCGACGAGCAGGGCGCCGATCACGATCATCGCGATGCCTGAGCAGCGGGTCACCGCGTGGGCGACGGCCGGGCGCGTTCGCAGCACCGTCCGCGCGGCGGTGCTCACGCCCGTGTAGACGGCGGCGCAGTTGGCGGTGTGCACCAGGCCCAACAGCGCGATCTGGGCTGCGAACGGCCAGGCGGCGTTGTGGGCGGCGAACTGCGGTAGGAGGGCCAGGAACAGCAGCAGAGCCTTCGGGTTCAGGCCGCTGATGCCGACGCCCTTGGCCGTTCTCCTCCCCCACGAGCCCGCGTCCTGGTCCACGGCGGCCTGGGGTGCCGAGGGGCGGACCACCGTCGTGATCCCGAGCCAGACCAGGTACACCGCGCCGACCGTCGTCAGCGCGGTCAGCAGCATGGGCGAGCGGGCGACCAGCGCGGCCACTCCGGCCGCGACCACAGCGGTCAGCGCCAGGTAGCCGACCAGCAGACCGCCGACGGCGGGTAGGAACGTCCGGTCACGCAGTCCGGCTGCGATCGCGTAGGCCCAGTCCGCGCCCGGGACCAGCACCAGCAGGATGGACACCGCCCAGAACGCGGCGACGCTGCCGATCGCCATGGTTCGCCCCCTTTCGCTTCCTCGAGGGGAAGACTAGGCCGGATCGCCGAGAATGTGCTTCCAACCTTTTCCCGTATATCCGGCCGTAGTGGAAGAATTTCCCTCATGGACGACGTGGACCGGAAGATCCTGGCCGAGCTGCAGCGTGACGGCCGCCTGACCCTCACCGAACTCGCCGAACGGGTTCGTCTCAGCATCTCTCCGTGCCACCGCCGCCTACGGGCCCTGGAGCGCTCCGGCGCGATCACCGGCTACCACGCGCGGCTCGACGCCGGGGCCCTGGGCCTGACCTTCGAGGCTTTGGTCTTCGTCACCATGCGCTACGAGGACCGCGAGACCGTCGCCGCCTTCGAGCAGGCCCTCGCCGAGATCCCCAACGTCCTCCAGGCGCAACGCCTGTTCGGCGACCCCGACTACCTGCTGCGCGTCGTCGCCCGTGACCTGGCCGCCTACCGCCGGCTGTACGACGAGCGTCTTGCGACGCTGCCCGGTGTCCAGCGCCTCAGCTCCACCCTGGTCATGAAGAGCGTCGTGGAGACGCGCCCCCTACCCCTGTGACCCAGGCCCCGTCTCGATCGAAGAGAAGCACGCCCTGCCAGAGCGCCGCGCCCCATCAACGGACCAAGGGCTCGGTGTCCGAGTCATCCAGCCGGGATCGAGCATCGACGCCGCCGTTGACATTCCAGACCCGGCAAATCGGTCATCTGTCTGTCAACATCGGCGGCCACGTGACCAGGGCGGCGCGACCTCCCCGCCCCAGGGCACCCCGACGCTCGGCAAAGGACGGCGACGGACGGCGATCCGTCCCTTTCCTCCCGGTCTCTGGTCGCGTTCGCCGAGCCTTTCGCACGCTCCGGCTCCGTGCCATCGAGTCCGGCTACGGTCGGCTGTCCGCAAAACGACGCGTTCCGGCGCCGAGGGTCCATCGCGTCCCCTGACGAGGCGAGGGCCAGGGCCACGAGTGCGCGTTGATGACCGCTCTGGTCAGCTCTTCCGTATCAACGGCTTCGACCAGTCGCCATCCGACCGACATGTTCACGAGCGCCCACCACACTCCGGTCCGTCGGCCGAACCAGAACACCAGGCCCGGAAATCGGCGTCGCAGCACTGCGGCCGAATCGGCCCTCACCACCTCTCGCCTGGTGCCGCGTCCCGCTTCTTGATGTACTCGGCGATCCGAGCCGCCGCGCCCGCCGGGTCGTCGGCAGCATGGAGGGCCCGGTCGTCGCGCTGCCAGACGAACGACTCCCCCGAAGGATCGATCTGGATCCATACCTTGCGGCTCGCCAAGCCTCCTCGTACTGATATCGCCGGGCGCGCATCGCTCAGCCCGACGTTCACTCCGAGCTTCGCGAGTTCCCGGCACAGATTCACCAGTGCCGTCAAAGCTTGATTGCGGTCTATCTCATTCACTTATGTCTCTTTCGCTGTGTTCCGATCCACTTCTGGACGGGGATAAGGCATCGTGATCGCACGACGCCGTGGATGATCACGCCGAGAACCAATCACTCAACGTGTCAAACTGACTGCGGACCGGAACTTACGCACGCACAAGCACCGGGACTTTCACTTCCGAGTGAAAGTCGCCGACGCAATAAGGACGCACACTGAGAGAGCAGATAAGGCCACAGCGGCAAAACCCCCGAAATCACCCGAGGAGCGCGCATGCGCGACGAGCAATCGGCGGGCGGGCGCATCGCGACCTTCCGAAAGCTCAAAGGTTGGTCTCAGCGCAAACTCGCCGACCGCGCAGGTGTCTCCTACAGCCTGCTGACGAAGGTCGAGGCCGGGCACAAGCCGGCCACTCCAGCGTTGATCAGTGCGGTCGCCCGTGCTCTCAGCCTGAACGTTTCGCAGATCACCGGGCAGCCGTACGCGCCGGACACCCCGACGGACGTAGAGGTCTTCGAGCACATCGCCGTCCTGCGCCGAGAAGTCGCCGCGTACGACCTGCCTCCGACTCAAGATGATCGACCCAGGCTGCTCACCGACTTGCGCTCCGCCGTCACGGAACTGGCTGATCTTCGGCACGGGGTCAATCTCCTGAAGCTCGGTGAGAAGCTCCCGAATGTCCTGAGGGATCTGCGGCTCGCGGCTCACCGCTACGAGGAACACGAGAAAGAAGAGGTCTACAAGCTGCTGGCCGAGACCTACGCCGCGGCCGGCCAGCTGACCTACAAGATGGGCTATGCCGACCTCTCGTCCATCACCACGGATCGTTATCAGTGGGCCGCCGCGCAGTCCGGTGATCCCCTCGCCGTACACATCGGCGAATATCTGCGCGCCGGTGAGCTCATGGTCGCCGGCGACACGGCCTCGGCCGCTGCGCTGATGAACGCTTCACTTGACCGACTCGAACCCGAACTGGGTGACCGGCGCGGCGACGGGTGGGAACCTGTGTGGGCGGTGTGGGGCAATCTTCACCTTAAGGCGGCACTCGTCGCGGCCCGTTCCGGCCGACCGGACGCGAAGCCGAGCACCTGGCAGCACTTCGAGCAGGCCAAGGAGGCCGCCGAGCAGATCGGCCATGACCGTGACGACTACCGGTTGTTCTTCGGGCCGACCAATGTCGACATCTGGAGTGTCGCCTTGGCCGTCGAACTCTGCGACGACGCAGCCGCCATCAGCACGGCGAAGAACATCCACCTCCCGGACAGCGCTCCCAGAGAGCGTCGCTCCCACCATTTCATCGACGTGGCCCGCGCCCACGTGTGGCGCAACGATCCGGAAGGCGCACTTCGGTGCCTCTTCCGAGCCCGCGAGATCTCGCCGCAACACACCCGCTTCCACCCGCAGGTGCGCGAGACGACCTACGCGCTGGGCCGCATCGAGCGACGCACCAACCCATCACTGAGATCATTCGCGAATTGGCTCGGCATGGATGACTGACGATGCTTCCTCCAGCGCAGTCATATGGAGTACGGGATGAGTGAATCGCCCGCCGAGGATGCCTGGCTCAACGCACTGGCCGACGAAGCCGAGTTGGAGGGCACGGAAGGCTCCGTCTCGATCGATGAGATGCGCGCCAAGCTTGCAGCGGCGCTAACGGGCTCGTCGCCGTGATCATTGGCGGATGCTGCTCATAGAACGCAGTATTCGCAGGGGATCACGCGGTGCGGTTACCTACGGAAGCCGATGTCGGTCCAGATCGGGTCACTCAGGCCGAAGGCGCCCCAGTTGGCGAGAGAACTCCGGACCGGGACGATCTGGGGGCGCTGGTACAGCGGAAGTGAGTGCGTCTCGTCCCAGATCATCCGGTCTGCCGCGTTCGCCGCGCGCCGGGCATGGTCCGGGTCGAGGTCCCCGACGGCCTCGGCGAGTCTCCGGTCGAGCCGTGCGGAGCCGATGCGGGCGAGGTTCTGCTGGACGGCGCCCCCACGCGGCCGGGCGTACACCGACTCCAGGTTCGAGATGGGGTACGGCGTGCCGTGCCAGGTGAACGGGGCGATGTCGAAGGCGCCGGGCAGGAGGTACCGGTCGAAGAAGTCGCCGTCGGGCACCGGATGGAGCAGCAGGCGCACGCCGACGCGGCGCAGCATCGCCTGGATCAGTTCTCCGCTCTGCCGGCTCGTCGTCGCGCTCTCCGGGAAGACGAAGCGCAGGGTGAGCGACCGGCCGTTCTTCCGGCGCGCCTCCCCGGCGGGCGTCCAGCCCGCCCGGTCCAGCAGCCGCCGGGCCTCGGCGGGGTCGTACGCTCCCGCTCTTCCGGCGTTGTCCTGGTACCCGCGCTGAGTGTCGACGTACACGTGGTCGTTCATGACCTCCGGCCGTCCCGGGAGACCGTGCAGCGCCGACCGGGCGACGGTGGGACGGTCGATGGCCATCGCGACCGCCCGGCGCACCTCTGGAGCCGAGAGGATCGGTCCGGCGCCGTTGAAGGTGAGCTGGGTGAAGTCCGGTCCGGCCGCCCGGCGCACCACCACCCCAGAGGTTCCCTGGAGACGTGCGTACGCGGCGGCGTCCGGCCCGGCGTCGAAGCCGTCGATCTCGCCGCCGAGCAGGGCGCCGGGCATGGCGTCGCGGGCGAGGTACCGGAAGACGATCCGGTCGAGCTTCGCGCGGCTCCCCCACCAGGCGGGATCCCGGACGATCGAGACCGTCTGCGCGGTCCGGTCGATGCGTTCCAGCCGGAACGGGCCCGCGGTGACCGGGAGCCGGTTCAGCCACGCATGGTCCCAGCGCTCCGGCGTGCCGATCGTCTTGGCCGGATAGAGCGGGCTGAACAGCTCGGGCCACTCGCCGAACGGCCGGGCGAAGGTGACCACGACCTGCCGGTCCCCGGTGCCGCGCTCGACGCTCCGGATCCGGTCGTACCCGGTGGACGTGGCGATCGAGAAGGCCGGGTTCTTGCCGCGGGTCGCCCGCCAGAGCGCCTGGAAGTCGCGGTAGCCGATCGGCGTGCCGTCGGACCAGCGGGCCTTCGGGGCGATGTCGTAGACGACGACCTGGCGCGGCCTCGTACGGGCGACCCTGACGCGGGCGAGGTAGTCCGGGTTCGGGTGCACCGTGCCGGTGGCGTCGGCGCGGAACAGCCACGGCAGCGTCGCGCGCAGCACCGTGACCGCGTCGAGGTTCGGCCCGCCGAGGTGCCAGTAGTTCCACTGGGTGCGGAACTCCCCGGCCGCCAGCCGCAGGGTGCCGCCGTCCCGGACCGCGTCGCGCGGCACCGGGCCGATGTCGTACGGGGCGAGCGCGGACGGCCCGCCGGGGCGGGTGCCGCCACAGCCGACGAGGGTGATCAGGACGGCGGCGCTCAGCGCCACCCGCACGAGGGTCATCCGCGCTCCCGGAGCGAAGGGGGACCCAGCAGGCCGGTGCCGGCCAGGTCGACGGCGAGCAGGAGGAGGATCAGCAGGCCCACCGGAGGCAGGAACAGCCAGGGGAAGACCGTCGCCGAGGAGGTTCCGTCGGCGAGGAGCGTGCCGAGGGAGACGTCCGGTGGGCGGACGCCGAACCCGAAGTAGGACAGGCCGGACTCCGCGACGATGGCCGTGCCGGTGTTCAGGGTCGCGTCGGCGAGCAGCAGCGACACCAAATTCGGCAGGAGATGCCGGCGGACGATCATCCAGGCGGGTGCGCCCAGCTGACGTGCCGCCAGGACGTACCCCTCCTCGCGCAGGGAGCGTGTCGCGGCCCGGACCGCTCGCGCCGTGACCGGCCACAGGAGGCCGGAGAGCAGAAGGGCGGTCCCCGCCGCGCCCACGGCGACCGGCGACGCCACCGCGGCGATCAGGAACGGCGGGAAGATCAGGAGCAGGTCGGTGCCCCACAGCAGCAGCCGGTCCGGCCATCCACCGAGGTATCCCGCCATGGCGCCGGTGACGGCCGCCAGGCTCGTGGCCCCGGACGCCACCACCAGGCCGATCACGAGGGATCGGCGCAGGGCGCGCAGCGTGACCGCGTACATGTCGCGGCCGGCCGGTGTCGTGCCGAGCCAGTGCGTCACCGACGGCGGCTCGCCGAACGCGGTCACGTCGACGCCGGTCCAGCTCCATCGGGTGAGGTACGGACCTGCGTACGCGGCCGCGCCGAGCAGGGCGAGCAGCGTCAGGCCCGCCAGCCGCCGTCCGTGTCTCATGTACGGGTCCGCGGGTCGAGGGCCGCGACGGCGAGGTCGGACAGCAGACCGGCGCCGACGACCACCGCGGCGGCGAAGCAGCAGTACGCGGCGACCGCGTTGACGTCGCCGCGGTGGACGGAGTCGATCAGCCACTCGCCCATGCCGTGCCAGGCGAACACCTTCTCGGTGCAGGCGGCGCCGGCGAGGAGGGCCGCGCACCCGTACGCCGACAGCGGGACCACCGGGATCACGGCGACGCGCAGCGCGTGCGCGGTCAGCGCCCGGCGGCGGGTCAGCCCCTTGGCGACCGCGGCCCGTACGAACGCGGCGCCGGTGGTGTCCCGCAGGGTGCCGCGAAGGTATCGGGTGAGGACCGCCGCCCGGCCGAGGGCGATGGTCAGCGTCGGGAGGATGAGGTGCCGGGCCCGCTCGGTGATCCCGCCCAGGGACCCGCCCGGCCGGCCGGGGGTGTACTCCCCCGTCCAGGCGATGATCCTCGTTCCAACCCGGGAGTTGAGCCACTGTGCCGCCGTCTCGGCGACGGTGGCCAGGACGACCACGGGGACGGCGAGGACGGTGAAGCCGCCGACCGCGATGAGGCGATCGAGGAGCGCCCGGCGGCCCGTCGCGCCGACGAGACCGAACCCGACCCCGAGGGCGTCGCCCAGGAGCACGCCGGCCAGCAGCAGGCGCAGGCTCACGCCGACCCGCCGGCCCATCTCCTCCGCCACCGGGGTGTCGTCCAGGGCGACGCCGAAGTCCCCGTGTGCGACGCCGGACGCCCAGGTGAGATAGCGCACGGGCAGGGGCGTCCGGTCGTCGGCGTTCAACCGGGCGAGCCGTGCCTCGACGGCGGCGCGCGGCGGTCGCGGACTCCGCGCCTCCAGCTCCGCCCGCGGATCGAGGGACGCCGCGGCGAGAAGGTAGGCGAGGCTGACCGCGACGGCGAGAAGGAGCACCTGACCGACTGACCTGCGCAGCAGGACGCCCGCCATGCACACCTCCTCCGCGCGCCAGAGTTATCCGACCACGTGACGTTATCGGCCGGTCACGTTACGCGCAGGGAGTCGGCGGGATGTCCGCGATGGCGGATCCGTCGGTCTTTGACGTGAAGCGGCGGGGTGGTCACCTGCCCCGCCGCGTCCTCAACTCCTACGGTCGCCGGTCTGCGGCGTGGCCACGCACGCCACCTCGACGCAGTTGCCGCCGTTGCCACTGCTGCGGGTGGACTTACGCCAGGTCGCGACCTGGACGCACGCTCCGCCGTTGCCGCTGCCCCGTGTCGACTTGCGCCAGCTCATTTCCATTGTTCGGCCACTTTCTTGATGAGGTTGATGGACGCCTGACGCGGGAGCGCCTCGGCGCGAAGCGTCTCCCACATCCGTTTCACGATCGCCAGGTCATGCGCGCTCTCCGCCAGCTGGCCGTACAGCGCGGTGTCGAGGTAGACGAACTCGTCGCCGTCCATGGTCGCGATGGCGAAGGGCCCGGCCAGGCCGGCGTACGCGCCGACGTCCTTCGGGATCACCTGGACGACGATGTCCGAGCGCGACTCGCACAGCTCGACCAGGTGCAGGAGCTGCGCACACATGACCTTCGGCCCGCCGACGGCCCGGTGCAGGACGCCCTCGTCCACCACCGCGACGAACATCGGCGGGTCGTCGCGTTCCAGGATCTGCTGCCGCTCGATCCGGGTCCGCACCTGGGCCTCGATGTCCTGCGAGGCGGGCTGGCCGCTCCTTTCGAACACCGCGCGCGCGTAGTCCGGCGTCTGCAGCAGGCCCGGGACGACGAGCGCTTCGAAGGAGTTCAGGGCCGTCGCCTGCTCTTCGACGATCCGCCACCTATCGAGCCAGTCCGGGATCAGCTCCCGCTCGACGAGCTCCTTCAGCAGCCGCCGCAGGGCCCCGCCGGTCTCAAGGGCGTCGTCACAGCGCTTGACGAAATCCACTTTCGGTTTGCGCCGCGCGGTCTCCACCATCCCGACCGCGGACTCCGAGTAATTGATCGCCTTCGCCAACTGCAACTGGCTCATCTTCCGATACTCACGCCATGACCGTAACTCAGCGGCGAAGTACTCCAGCCACGTACGGCCGTCATTGAACCTCACAGCTCCCTCACAACCGCTTCACAGACCGGGCGCGCACGCTCACGGTAACGCCGTCTTTCCTACGAGAGTACGTCTCTCCCGGTAGATGTGGGAGGTGAATCGCGCACCATAAGGAAGGCGCAAGAGATGCGAACTTCACCGCGTTCGGGCTGCATGCTCATCGCCGCCCTCCCGACCGCCGCCGGCCAGGCCCGTGCCTACACGCGATGGGCCCTTCGCAGTTGGCGACTCGACGTGCTCATCGACACCGCAGAACTGCTGGTCAGCGAGCTGGTGACGAACGCGGTGACGGCGACGGGGACCGTGACCTGCGCCGTTCGCGCCGGCCGGCGGGATGGGAAGCCATCGATCTATCTCTGCCTTTCGGCTTTCGCCGGGACGCTGCTGATCGAGGTTTGGGACAGATCTGACGACCCGCCGGACAGGCGGACCGCTTCGGACGACGATGAGAACGGCCGCGGACTGTTCCTCGTCCAGGCCCTCTCAAAGGACTGGGGATATGAATCATTACACTCGGGAGGAAAAATCGTATGGTGCGAGTGCCCCATCCTCGAGTGACGCCCGGTAAAGACCATAGGCGTCTCTGTCAATATATATCCGACTTACGGGGCACCCGCCGCGCCTGCCGCGAAGGACATCCCCCGAAAAAGCAGAGCGGCCGAGGAGTGTCCTGCTGCGGACATTCCCCGGCCACTCCCCATGGAGTCGGGCCTCAGTCGAGGAGGAAGGCGGCGACCTCGGCGCGCTGGTCGCGGGCGGGGCCGTCGAAGGCCGCCAGCCATTGGGCGCGCTTGTAGTAGCGGTGCAGCACGTGCTCCCACGTGAAGCCGATGCCGCCGTGCCCCTGGATGGCGTTCTCACAGGCGAAGACCGCCGCCTCGCCCGCGTGGGCCTTGGCGGCGAGGCAGGCCTGGCGCGCCATCGGGTCGTCCTCGGCGACGCACCACGCGGCCCAGTAGGCCAGCGACCGCGCCTCCTGGAGCCGTACGTAGACGTCGGACGCCTTGTGCGACACGGCCTGGTAGACGCCGATCGGCTTGCCGAACTGCTGCCGCTCCTTGGCGTAGGCGACGAGCAGGTCCAGCGCGCGCTGTGCGACGCCGACCGACTCGAGGGCCGCCGCGGCGTACGCGCGGTCACGGATCCGGCCGAGCATCTCGGCGGCCGCCTCCCCGGTCACCAGCGGGCGCGCCGGCGCACCCTCGAACCGGACGCTCGCCAGTCGGCGCGTGCCGTCCAGCCCACCGTGCGGCGTGACGACGGCGTCGGAGGCGTCGACGGCGTACAGCCCGTCGGTGGCCGTCACGACGAACAGGTCGACCACCGCGCCGTCCGGGACGAGGACCTTCTGACCCGTGAGCCGCCCGTCGGACACCGACGCGCCGGCCGGGTCCAGCAGCCCCTGGCGCATGCCCGGCTCCGCCCACGCGAGCGTGGCGGTCAGCCGGCCGTCCGCGACCTGCTTGGCGGCCTCGTCGTCCAGCGCGGGAGCGGCCAGGACGGTCGTGGTGAAGTACGGTGCGGCGAGCGGCCGGTAGCCGGTCTCCTCCAGCAGCACGGCCTGGTCGAGGAAGGTCAGTTCGGCGTCGAGCCAGCCCATCTCGGCGAGCTTCGGCCAGACCTCGGCGTCGACGCCGGTCTCGGAGTCGGCGAGCTGCGCGAGGCGGACGTCGTCGTAGCGGTCGGCGAGGAACTCACGGGCGAAGCCGCGCAGTTGCTCCTGCTCTTCGGAGAACGCGAAATCCATGATCAACGTCCCTTCGGCAGGCCGAGGACCCGCTCGGCGATGATGTTGCGGAGGATCTCCGAGGTGCCCGCCTCGATCGTGTTGCCCCGGGACCGCAACTGCCAGTACTGCCAGAACCCGCTCCACGGCGCGTCCTCGCCGGTGACCTGGGCGTGCAGGCCGAATACCGACTGGGCGAGCGAGGTGAGGCGCTGGTTGGCCTCGCTCCACGCGAGCTTGACGCCCGAGCCCTCCGGGCCGGGGATGCCGGTCTCCAGCAGCGTGGTGAGGGCCCGGTAGTTGGTGAAGCGCAGCGACTGCATCTCGATCCACTCGCGGGCGACCGCGTCGCGGATCAGCGGGTCGTCGGCGGGCCGCCGGCCGTCCGGCCCCTCCTCCCGTACGAGGTCGACCAGGCGGTTGACCATGCGCTCGAGCTCGGCGGACAGCGCGAAGCCCAGCGTGCCGCGCTCGTGCAGCAGCGTGGTCATGGCGACCTTCCAGCCGTCACCGGGCCGGCCGAGGATCGACTCGCGCGGCACCCGTACGTCGTCGAAGAAGATCTCGTTGAACTCCGGGTCGCCGGTGATCTGGTGCAGCGGGCGTACGGTGACGCCGGGCGCGTGCATGTCGACGATGAGGTAGGACAGGCCGGCGTGCTTGGGCGCGTCCGGGTCGGTGCGGACGACGAGGATGCACCAGTCGGCCTTGTGCGCGTAGGACGACCAGACCTTCTGCCCGTTGACCACCCAGTGGTCGCCGTCGAGGACGGCGCTCGTACGGCCGGCGGCCAGGTCCGAGCCGGAGCCGGGCTCGGAGAACCCCTGGCACCAGATCTCCTCGCCGGACAGCAGCGGTTTGAGATAACGCTGCTTCTGCTCGTCGGTGCCCCAGGCGATGATCGTGGGACCGGCCATGTTCAGGCCGATGACCCCCGGGTGACCGGGGGCGTCGGCGCGGGACAGCTCCTCCAGGTAGATGGCCTGGTACGTCGGGGACAGGCCCCGTCCGCCGTACTCCTCCGGCCAGGTGATCCCGACATAGCCGGCGGAGTAGAGCCGCCCGCCCCACGCGCGCAGCGCGTCGAAGTCGCCGCGACCCGCCTCGACCGCGCGCTGCGGCGCGTTCTCCTCAAGCCACGAGCGGAGCTCCGCGCGGAACGCGGCCTCCTCGGGTGTGTCGCGAAAGTCCACGCTGCCTCCTACATGCCGATCGCCCGGCAGTAGAGCCGGGTGAGCTGTTCGACGTCGCCGTCATCGTGGGGGCGGCCGAGGACGTACCAGGTGTACGCCGTCCGGCCGATCATCGTCGCGAGCGCGACCGCCGCCGTGCGCGGCTCGACGTCGTCGGGTACGAGCCCGGCCCGCTGCCACTCACGGATGGCGCGTTCCTGACGGTCGTAGAAGACCCCCCAGGCCCGCAGATAGGTCTCGCGCATGGCCGGCGAGAACGTGGCGACCTGCTCGAAGACGGCCATCAGCCGGGCGTTCTTCCGGTACGCGCGCAGGTACGCGCGATTGGCGCTCGCGATGCGCGCGGTCGGGCCGTCCCCGTTCAGCGGCTCGGCCCGCATCACGGCGAGCAGGCCGGCCAGCATCGCGTCGATCAGCTCGGCGAAGACCGCGTCCTTGTCGGCGAAGTGGGTGTAGAAGCTGCCGTACGCGACGCCGGCCCGCTCACAGATCTCGCTGATCTTGGCATCGAGGAAGCCGCGCTCCTCGAACACCTCCCGAGCGGCCGTCAGCAACGCGGCGCGGGTGCGCTCGGCCCGCGCCTGGCGCTTCACGGGGGTCATGGCGGCCATCGTAACCGAAACCGATTCGGTTATCGACAATCCACCTTCCCCGCATCGGGCGACCGCTCAGGTGTCGGCGTCCACCAGGGCAGGCGCAGCGCGGCCGGCGCTTCGGCGAGAGCCGGCACGCCGGTCCCGCAGCGCGCCCCCGGCGAGAAGCAGGAGCCCGGTCACGGACGTGACAAACTGCGGTCGTGATCGTTAATCGGAGGGCCGTCCTCGACAGCGTCATGGGATTGTCGCTGGGGGACGCGTTCGGCCGACGGTGGTTCTTCCGGTCCGGTGCCGAGGCCTGCCGGGAGATCGCCGCGCGCCGCCTTCCCGACGTCCCGGGGTCCGACCAGGGCTTCGGGCCCGGCCAGGTGTGGCACTGGACCGACGACACCGCGATGGCCCTCAGCGTCGTGCGCGTGCTCCTGCGGCACGGAGAGATCGTCGAGGAGGAACTGGCCCGCGCGTTCGCCGACACCTACGCCGCCGATCCGGGCCGCGGGTACGGCGCCGGGATGCACGACCTGCTGCCGCAGCTGGGAGCGGAGCCGGGTGCGTGGCACACGGCGACGCGCGCGCTGTTCGACGGGCAGGGCAGCCTCGGCAACGGCGGGGCGATGAGAGCCGCTCCGCTGGGCGCCTGGTTCGGCCCCGACCTCGAGCTCACCGTCGAGCAGGCGAGGCGGTCCGCGCACGTCACCCACGCCCATCCGGAGGGCATCGCCGGTGCGATCGCGGTGGCCGTCGCCGCGGCGCTCGCCGTGGCCGGCTGGACCGACCACGAGGCCCGGTGGCGGCAGAACCCGGGCGTGCCGCCGCAGCCTCCGGTCGAGAGCGCGCTCTGGGGCGCCGACCTGCTCCGGGAGGTGGCGGCCCACACGCCCGCAGGGTCGACCCGGGACGGGATCCTGCGCGCCGCGGACCTACCGGGCGACATCCCCGCCTGGAAGGCCGCCGACATCCTCGGCAACGGGCAGCGGATCCGCGCCGACGACACGGTCCCGTTCGCCCTGTGGTGCGCGGCCCACCACCTCGGCAGCCTGACGGAGGCCCTCTGGACGACCGCCGAGGGCCTCGGCGACGTCGACACCACCTGCGCGATCACCGGCGGTGTCGTCGCCGCACGCAACGGACGCGGCGACATGGGACGCGCCGGCCCCGCCATCGCCCCCGGCGAGTGGCTCCACCTGGTCGAGACCCTCCCGGACTGGGCCTACCAGGGTCTCCGCTGACCCGGCCCGACGGCCGACAAGCCACCGGCCACGCGGTTCGGGGCAGCCCCGGCCACGCAGAAGTCTCGGAAAACGACCTCCTCCAGGCCTGGAACGCCGCGAATTGTCCGGTTCACAGGCCGGAACACACGGTCGTCGCCGAGCCTTCTGCACGACGCCGGCGACGACGTGACGGACGGCGGCGCGGTCAGCGCGACTGGGTGATGTGGGTGTGGAGGAAGTCGCGGAGCGCGTCGATCCGGGCTGCCTCGGGCAGGCCGTGCTTCGGGAGGGCGAAGCTGGCCTCTCCGCTGGGCCGCTTCAGGATGAACTGCCGTTTCGTCTCCTCGACCTGTGCGAAGTAGGACCACGGCATCTTCATGGTGAGTTCGTCGGTCCGGCTGGTGAGACCCTCGTCGGACAGCTCGACCTCGTACGGTGTCCGGACCTCGGAGTGACGCGCCCGTTGCCGGTGCGCGACGCGGAGCGGGGAGAGCGACCTCAGCCGCTTGCCGTTCACCCAGATGATGGCGCACGACCAACCGAGCATCCACCCGATGAGCTCGCCGTCCGGTACGGGGCCGGAGCCGTCCATGCGCGTCAACACCGCGATGAGGACGATGCCGACCGGCATCAGGGCCGTGATGATGCCCTTCGACGCGGCACGGCGGCTCTTCTGGACGCTGTCCGCGACGAGCTCTGCGATGTCTTCGACCGTAGGCACGTACGACAGCGTGAACACCGGCGGCGGAACCTCATCAGGCATGGCCCGCATCAAACCGGTACGAGGCCGGAAGCGGCAATTCGGTCAGCGGACGGTGAGGCGGTCGAGGTTGACCTCGCCTTCGGCGAGGAGGACGGCCGGACCGCGCAGGAAGCTGGTCGTGCCGTCGAGGATGACGGTGACGACGCCGCCCGGCACGGCGATCTCCCAGGTGCCGGTCGTGCGGCCCTCGGCCCGGGCGGCGGCCACGGCCGTCGCGACGGTGCCCGTACCGCAGGAGCGCGTCTCGCCCACTCCCCGCTCGTGGACCCGCATCTCCACCCGGCCGTCGCCGACCGGCTGGAACAGCTCGACGTTGACGCCGTCGGGGAAGACCGCCGCGTCGACGTCGGGCGCGCGCGTCAGGTCCAGGGCGGCGACGGGCTCGTCGATCGCGCAGGCCAGGTGCGGGTTGCCCATGGAGACGCGCAGACCCGCGTACGACCGGCCGGCCAGCACCGCCCGGCCCTCCCCCAGGATCCGCGGGGCGCCCATGTCCACCGTCACGTCGCCGGTCGCGCCCAGGCTCACCGCGCGCACGCCCGACCGCGTCCCGACCGCGAGGTCGCCGGGGGCGGCCAGGCCGGTGTCGACGAGGTACCGCGCGAAGACCCGCACGCCGTTGCCGCACATCTCCGCGATGCCGCCGTCGGCGTTGCGGTAGTCCATGAACCACTCGGCGCCGAGGTCCTCGAAGCCCAGCGCCTTGGCACGCACGACGCGCAGCACGCCGTCGGCGCCGATCCCGGCGCGCCGGTCGCACAGGGCCGCCACGAGGGACGGCGTCAGGTCGAGTGAGCCATCGAGGTCCGGCACGATCACGAAGTCGTTCTCGGTGCCGTGTCCCTTCACGAAGCGCATGAGCCGATCGTATCCAGCGCGGTCTCGACCGGCGCGTCGTAGGGGATCCAGCGCACCCGGGGGTCGCGGCGGAACCACGACTCCTGGCGGCGGGCGAACCGCCGGGTGGCCCGGATCGTCTCCTGCTTCGCCTCTTCCTCGGTCCACTCCCCCGCCAGGAAGCGGAGCACCTGCGCGTAGCCGAGCGCGCGGCTCGCCGTGAGGCCGTCGCGCAGCCCGTACGGCTCCAGGCCGCGGACCTCGTCGACGAACCCGGCCTTCCACATGCGCTCGACGCGTACGGCGATGCGCTCGTCGAGTTCGGGACGAGGGACGGTCAGCCCCAGTTGCACCGAGTCGCCGGTGTCTGCGTAGGAGGGCATCGAGGCGGTGAAGGGCCGCCCGGTCATCTCGATCACCTCGAGCGCCCGGACGATCCGGCGTCCGTTGCCGGGCAGGATCGAGGCGGCGGCGGCCGGGTCGAGGCCGGCCAGCCGGGCGTGCAGCGCGGCGGACCCGTGCTCGGCGAGCTCGCCCTCCAGCCGCGCCCGCAGCTCCGGGTCGGT
Source organism: Actinoallomurus liliacearum (assembly GCF_039542035.1). NCBI lineage: Bacteria > Bacillati > Actinomycetota > Actinomycetes > Streptosporangiales > Thermomonosporaceae > Actinoallomurus > Actinoallomurus liliacearum. The sequence goes on along the minus strand of NZ_BAABHJ010000023.1, from coordinate 401,821 downwards.
GCCGGGGAACTCCAGGTCGTCCAGGACCGCCCGGACGTAGAGGCCGGACCCGCCGACCAGCAGCGGCACCCGCTCACGGCCGCGGATCTCCGCGACGGTCCGGCGGGCCAGCTCCTGGTACTCGGCCACGCTGGCCGTGCGGGTGACGTCCCACACGTCGAGCAGGTGGTGCGGCACCCCGCGCCACTCCGGCTCGGCGAGCTTGGCGGTACCGATGTTCATGCGCCGGTAGAGCTGCATCGAGTCGGCGTTGACGATCTCACCGCCGAGCCGCAGCGCGAGCTCCACCGCGAGGTCGGACTTTCCCGCGGCGGTCGGGCCAACAACGGCGATCACCTTCATCTCCCCCACCGGCTCAATTCTGCCGTTTCCGCCGAGGTGCCGCCGCCACCCCCTCGCGGCGAGGCGCAGGACACCGGGCAGGCCGGTCAGGAACACCCGGACTTTCCGTCATGCGTTCTTGTCGGACCGTCGGGCGCGGGCTACTATCGAGCCTGACTTTTAGGAAACTTTCCAGAAAGTCAATCGGAGCGCTCCCGGTCCCCTCCCCGCCCCCGACCTAGGAGGATCGATGCTGCTTCGCAAGTGGCTTCCCGGCCTGCTCGCGGCCGCCCTGTTCACCGTCATGGGCGCCACCGCGGCGGAGGCCGGCACCGTTCCGCCCGGCGCCGCCCGTTCCTCGGCCCACCCGGCGGCCACCTGCACGGTGACCAGCACGCTCGCCGGCGACCACCTGACCACCCTGCAGATCGCCCAGATCGCCAAGAACAACGGCTTCACCGGCAACGGGCTGGTCGTCTCGGTGGCCGTGGCGCTGGCCGAGAGCAGCGGCTGGACCCGCGCGGTCCTGGTCGACTCGGACTGCAGCCGTGACCGCGGGCTGTGGCAGATCAACTCCTACTGGCACTCCGAGGTGTCCGACGCCCAGGCGTTCGACCCGAACGGCGCCGCGCAGGCCGCCTACCGGATCTCCTCATCCGGTAACGACTGGACGCCGTGGACGACCTACACCAACGGCGCGTACCAGCAGCACATGGCCGAAGCCCAGCAGGCGGTGGACCAGCTGAACGGAGGCGGCGGGAGCGGCGGCACGGGCTGCGCCGGGCTGCCCGCCTGGAACGCCGGGACCGCCTACACCGGCGGGGCGGCCGTCTCCTACAACGGCCACCGCTGGACCGCCAAGTGGTGGACCCAGGGTGACGTGCCCGGCGCGAACGCGCAGAACGTCTGGACCGACAACGGCTCCTGCTGACCCGCACCGCGCCCGGCTCCGGCGGTCCCGGGGCCGGGCGCACGGTCTCACCTCGATGGGTTCCGCCGCCGGATATGGGGGCAGAGGGCCGATAGAGGGTGCCGAGGGGCGGTACCCCCCAAGAGGCGTCAGGAGGCCCGGATGTCCTTCATGGACAAGGTCAAGAATCTGCTCGGCCAGCACGGCGACAAGGTCGACGAGGCCATCGAGAAGGCCGGCGACATGGCCGACCGCAAGACCGGCGGGAAGTACTCACGACAGATCGACACGGCCCAGGAGCAGGCCCACAGGTACGTGGAACGCTCCGGCGGACAGCAGCACACCCCCGAGAACCGCGAAGGAGGCGCCGACCCGATGGGCGGCCGGCCGTCATAGCGCGCGGCGGGCCCAGCTCCCGACGAGATACCCCACGCCGTACGGCGCCTCGGCCGCCAGCAGCTCCGCGTCGAACGACGCGTCTCCGGCCGCGCCGGCCAGCACCTGCCACGGCGCCCGCCCGGCCGCCCGCAGCTCGGCCGCCAGGGCGGGGTCGAGCCCGGCGAGAACGGTAGGGTCGCCCGCGCCCAGCGCCGCGGCCACCGCCGCGTCGAAACCGGCGGCCCGCGCGTCGAAGTAGCCCGGCGCGGCCTGGCTGCGGCACGCCGACGCGTCGCCCATCACCAGCAGCGCGACGGCAGGGGCCCGATCCGCCAGCTCCGCGCCGAGCCGGAGGCAGTCATCCGGCGAGGCGTCCTCGGCGACGCTCCGGAACACGGCCGGCCGGTCGCCGAGGAGCCACCGGCCGATGGTCAGGGACAGGGGCAGCACGGGCTCGCCCGGCCCGACCGTCAGGTCGACGCCGTACGGCCGCAGGCCGCCCGCCGCGTCGGAGCCGAAGTCGCGATCGCCCGGCCCGGATCCCACCACGATGAGCAGATCGGCGGGGCGGATCCGACGCACCGCCGCGTCGCACGCCGCCCGCAGGCCGTCGAGTTCGGCGGCCGCACCGCCCGCCACCTCGGGCACCAGCAGCGGCGGATGCGGGCACACCGCCGCGGAGGTCAGCACGGCGAGGTCACGGGCAGGAGGAGACCGGCGGCGTCGCGGGCCGGCCGATGCCCGGCATGCCCAGCGAGACGCCCTTCGGCGCGGCCGTGCGCCGCTCCCAGGCGTCGCCCGCCCGGGTGCGCCGGACGGCGCGGACCGGTCCGTCCGCGACCAGGTGGTGCGGGGCGGCGTAGGTGACCTCGACGGTCGCCATGTCACCCGGCCGGGGCGTCTCGGTGTCCGCCTCGCCGAGGCCGAAGTGGACGAGCCGGTTGTCGGGCGCCCGCCCGGACATCCGGTGCGTGCGCTGGTCCTTGCGGCCCTCGCCCTCGGCGACGAGCACCTCGAGGGTGCGGCCGAGCTGCTTCTTGTTCTCCGCCCAGGAGATCTCCTCCTGCAGGGCGATGAGGCGCTCGTACCGCTCCTGCACGACCTCCTTGGGCACCTGGTCGGCCATCTCCGCCGCCGGTGTGCCGGGCCGCTTCGAGTACTGGAAGGTGAACGCTCCGGCGAACCGCGCCTCGCGCACGACATGCAGCGTCTGCTCGAAGTCCTCCTCGGTCTCCCCCGGGAAGCCGACGATGATGTCCGTGGTGATCGCGGCCTCCGGGATCGCGGCGCGGACCCGCTCGATGATCCCGAGGTAGCGCTCCTGGCGGTAGGAGCGCCGCATGGCCTTCAGCACCGGGTCGGACCCCGACTGCAGCGGCATGTGCAGCGACGGCATGACGTTCGGCGTCTCGGCCATCGCCGCGATCACGTCGTCGGTGAAGTCGCGCGGGTGCGGCGAGGTGAACCGGACCCGCTCCAGCCCCTCGACCTGCCCACAGGAGCGCAGCAGCTTGGCGAACGCGCCCCGGTCGCCGAACTCCGCGCCGTAGGAGTTGACGTTCTGCCCGAGGAGGGTGATCTCGCAGACGCCCTCGGCGACCAGCGCCTCGACCTCGGCGAGGATCTCGCCGGGGCGGCGGTCCTTCTCCTTGCCGCGCAGCGACGGCACGATGCAGAAGGTGCAGGTGTTGTTGCAGCCGACCGAGATCGACACCCACGCGGCGTACGGGGACTCGCGGCGGGTCGGCAGCGTGCTCGGGAACGTCTCGAGCGCTTCCTTGATCTCGACCTGCGCCTCTTCCTGGACGCGGGCGCGCTCGAGCAGGACCGGCAGCGAGCCGATGTTGTGGGTGCCGAAGACGACGTCCACCCAGGGGGCGCGCTTGACGATCGTGTCGCGGTCCTTCTGCGCCAGGCAGCCGCCGACCGCGATCTGCATGCCGGCGTGGCTCTCCTTCACCGGCCGCAGGTGGCCGAGGTTGCCGTACAGCCGATTGTCGGCGTTCTCCCGTACGGCGCAGGTGTTGAACACGACGACGTCGGGCGTCGCGTCGTCGTCCGCGCGGGCGTAGCCGGCGTCCTCCAGCAGCCCGGCGAGCCGCTCGGAGTCGTGCACGTTCATCTGGCAGCCGTACGTGCGGATCTCGTACGTACGGGGCCGGTCGTCGAATGTCGTGGGCGCGCTCATCTCATAGGAAAGAGTACGCGCGCCCGGCGCCGGACGGTGACTCGATCACACTCGCGCCGCGCCGGCCCCGTACAAGATCGACTTCAGGGGGCCGGCGCCACTCCGCCGCAGGCAAATGCGCACTGCAACGTGACCGGATCGGTACCTGGGCTCCGCTTTCTTGGCAATTCCGTGACGTACGCTTTGCGCACATGACGGACAGCGGCAAGGAGGCCCGGGAGGCCGAGGTGAGCGGCGGCGGACCTCTCGTCGTGCTTGAGAACGTGAACAAGTACTACGGCGAGCACCATGTCCTCAAGGACATCGACCTCACCATCCATCGTGGCGAGGTCGTGGTCGTGATCGGCCCGTCGGGCGGCGGCAAGTCGACGCTGTGCCGCACGATCAACCGGCTCGAGCCCATCGAGGGCGGCACCATCCGGATCGACGGCAAGCCGCTGCCCGAGGAGGGCAGGGCGCTGGCGCAGCTGCGCGCCGACGTGGGGATGGTCTTCCAGTCGTTCAACCTGTTCGCGCACAAGACGATCCTGCAGAACGTCACGCTCGGTCCGATCAAGGTTCGCAAGACGGACAAGACCGAGGCCGAGCAGCGCGCGATGGAGCTCCTCGAGCGGGTGGGCATCGCCTCGCAGGCCGAGAAGTACCCCGCGCAGCTGTCCGGCGGCCAGCAGCAGCGCGCCGCGATCGCCCGGGCGCTCGCGATGCGGCCCAAGGTCATGTTGTTCGACGAGCCGACCTCGGCCCTCGACCCGGAGATGGTCAAAGAGGTCCTCGACGTAATGATCAACCTGGCCGCCGAGGGCATGACGATGGTCGTGGTGACCCACGAGATGGGGTTCGCCCGGGCATCGGCCAACAAGGTGGTGTTCATGGCGGACGGCCAGATCGTCGAGGAGAACACCCCCGGAGAGTTCTTCACCAACGCGCGGAGCGACCGCGCCAAGGACTTCCTCTCCAAGATCCTGACGCACTGATCGCGACCGGTTCGACGGATCTGGACTCATCCGACCCGAGGAACCGCGGGCGCGGTTCTGCCACTACACAGGGGATAGAAATGCGAGTACGTCACTTCGGGGTCGTCGCCGCCGCGCTCGCGGTGGCCACGGCGGGCATCTCCGGCTGTGCCGCGAAGAAGAACACCACGGTGGTCGACAAGGCCAAGGACGGCAAGAAGATCGTCATCGGCGTCAAGTACGACCAGCCCGCCCTCGGCATGAAGACCGGCAGCGGGGTCGAGGGCTTCGACATCGACGTGGCCAAGTACGTCGCCAAGAAGCTCGGCGTGAAGGACGACAGCAAGATCGAGTTCAAGGAGGCCCGGTCGGCCAACCGGGAGACCTTCCTGCAGAACGGCACGGTCGACATGGTGATCGCCACCTACTCGATCACCGATGCGCGTAAGCCGAAGGTCACCTTCGGCGGCCCGTACGTCGTCACCCACCAGGACCTGATGGTCCGGGCGAACGACAGCTCGATCACGAGCCTGCAGTCCCTCAAGGGCAAGAAGCTGTGCGCGGTGTCCGGGTCTAACTCCTGGAAGAACATCACCGAGGGCACCAACAAGCTGAACGCGAAGGTCGCCGCCGTGACCGTCCCGGCCCAGGGCTACGAGGAGTGCATCACCAAGCTCAAGGGCGGCTCGGTCGACGCGGTCTCCACCGACGCGACCATCCTGGGCGGCTTCGCCGTCCGTGAGGGCTCGGCGGTCAAGGTCGTGAACGCGCCGTTCACCGACGAGAAGTACGGCGTCGGCCTCAAGAAGGGCGACACCAAGACCTGCAACGCCGTGAACGACGCGATCAAGTCGATGTACTCCGACGGCACCGCCAAGCAGCTGTGGGAGAAGTGGTTCGCCAAGGCGAACCTCCCCTTCGACGCGACCGCCCCCACCCCGGAAGGCTGCAGCTGAGCCGCAGGTACGGGATCGGCGCCGGTGGGCCGCACGGGCTCACCGGCGCCGCTCGTAAGAGCGTAGGAGTGAGATGAACTGGAACGTACTCCTCGACTTCAGCCCGTTGGCGGACAACACTGACAAGCTGCTCTCGGCGTTCTGGGCGAACATCCGGATCTCCGTGACGGTGGGCATCCTGTCCATCGTGATCGGCACGCTGATCACCGCGATGCGCGTCTCGCCGATCCGGGTGCTGCGGATCGCCGGCACGTTCTACGTCAACACGCTGCGGAACACCCCGCTCACGCTGGTGCTGCTGTTCTGCAGCCTGGGGCTGAGCGACACGCTGAAGTTCAGGATCTCCAACACGTCGACCGTCAACTTCTTCTGGCTGGCGGTCATCGGCATGTCGATCTACACCGCGGCGTTCGTGGCCGAGTCCCTCCGGGCCGGCATCAACACGGTGCCGATGGGACAGGCGGAGGCGGCGCGGGCGATCGGGCTCACCTTCACCCAGTCGCTGCGCATGGTGATCATGCCGCAGGCGTTCCGCGCGGTCATCGCGCCGCTCGGCAGCGTCATGATCGCGATGATCAAGAACACGACGGTGGTCCTGGTCGCGAGCTACTACGAGGCGGCCTCGCTGATGAAGGACATGTTCGAGCAGTACGGCGCGACCCTGCCGATCTTCGTCGGCTTCGCGGTCGGCTTCATGTGCCTCACCCTGCCGACCGGGTTCTTCTTCAACTGGCTGGCCAAGCGAATGGCGGTGGCCCGGTGACGACCGTGACGGACACCAAGCCGGCGCCCCCGCGCGCCAAGAAGCGGCAGGCGTCGGTCCTGTTCGACGCGCCGGGTCCGAAGGCCCGGATGCGGCACAACATCCTGACGCTCATCGCGGCGATCGTCATCCTCGGCATCATCTACGTCGTCATCGCCCGGTTCCACAAAGAAGGCCAGCTGCAGGGCAAGCTGTGGAAGCCGTTCATCCAGGGCTCGACCTGGACGGACTACATCCTTCCCGGTATCGGCGGCACGCTGAAGGCGTCCCTCGCCGCGGCCGTGCTCGCACTGATCTTCGGCGTGGTCTTCGGGCTCGCGCGCCTGTCCGACCACCGGTGGATCAGGATCCCGGCCGGGGCGATCGTCGAGTTCTTCCGCGCGATCCCGCTGCTGATCCTGATCTTCTTCGTCTTCAGCGGGCCGCCGACGATCGCGAACGCCCTGAACCGGGAGTTCCCCGAGGTCAGCGCGTTCGCCGCGCTCGTCATCGGGCTGATGCTCTACAACGGCTCCGTGCTGGCCGAGATCTTCCGCGCGGGGATCAACTCGGTGCCCCGAGGCCAGTCGGAGGCGGCGTACGCGATCGGCCTGCGCAAGGGCGGCGTGATGCGGCTCATCCTGATCCCGCAGGCCACCACCGCGATGATGCCGGCGATCGTCAGCCAGCTCGTCGTCCTGCTGAAGGACTCGGCGCTGGGCTGGATCATCGCGTACGAGGACCTGCTCAACACGGGGTACCGGCTCATCCCGACGCAGTACGGCAACCTCATCCCGGCCGCGATCGTGATCGCGCTGATCTACATCGCGATGAACCTGTCGCTCAGCTACCTCGCCACCTGGCTGGAGAAGCGCAGCCGGCGCAGCCGCAAGAGCTCCGCCAAGACGCTCGGCACCGGCGGTGCCCTGCCCGGCGCGGGGATGTCGCAGGACGCCGTCATGCCCACCTGAGCAGGCGACGACGTGAAACGGGCCGGTGGTCGATCCACCGGCCCGTTTCACGTTCACGCCGTCTCAGGAGCCGGCGTGATCCCGGACCGCCGAGACCGGCCCGAGCGGCTGGGCGGACGCGGCGATGTTCGCCCCTGTCAAGTCTCGGGTCGAGGTCCCATGAGCGCCCGGTTTGCGAGACGATTCCGATATGACCGCTCGCGCTACCGCCCCCTATGGATCCTGGTCCTCTCCGATCTCCGCCGCCGACGTGGCCCGCGCGCGCCTGCGACTCAGCTACCCCACCATCCACGGTGATCGGGTGTGGTGGCAGGAGACCCGCCCGGATAAGGGCGGCCGGACCACGATCGTGCGGTCCGGCGTCGACCTGCTGCCCGCGCCGTGGAACGCCCGTACCCGCGTGCACGAGTACGGCGGGCGGTCCTACATTCCCCTTCCCGACGGCGACGTGGTCTTCGCCAATTACGAGGACCAGCGGCTCTACCGGCTGACTCCGGGCGAGCTGCCGCGCCCGCTGACCCCGGAGCCCGCGCAGCCGGCCGGCCTCCGCTACGCCGACTTCGCGCTCGCGCCGGACGCCCAGCACATCTGGTGCGTCTGTGAGGGCCACACCACCGCGGGCGTACGCCGGGCGATCGTCGCGGTCCCCGTCGACGGCAGCGCCGCGGAGAACGCCGGGGCGATCCGCGAGCTCGTCAGCGGCGCCGACTTCTACGCCTTCCCCACACCGTCCCCGGAGGGCGGTCACCTCGCCTGGATGCAGTGGAGCCACCCGCGAATGCCGTGGGACGGCACCGAGGTGCGGGTCGCCGCGTTCGACGAGACGGGCGCGCTGGACCGGCCGCGGCAGGTCAAGGGCGGCCTGAACGAGTCGGCGCTGGCGCCCACCTGGCTCAGCGAGTCCCGGCTGTACGTCGTGTCCGACTGGCCGGGCTGGTGGAACCTCTACGAGCTCGGCCTGCACGGCGAGTCCCCGCAGGCGCTGTACCCGGCCGAGGAGGAGTTCGCCGGAGCGCTGTGGCAGCTCGGCGGCCGCCCGTACGCCGTCCTGGACGACGGCCGCATCGCGGTGCTGCACGGCCAGGGCGACCAGCGGCTCGGTCTGTACGACCCGGAGACGGCCGAGATGGTCGACTTCGACCTGCCCTACACCGACTGGAAGCCCCAGCTCTCCGCCGACGGAACGAGCATCGTGGGCATCGCGGGTGCACCCGACATCCCCTGGTCGGTGGTCGTGGTGGACGCCGACAGCGGCGAGGCGAAGGTGCTGCGCAGCGAGCTCGACTCCCCGCCCGAGGCGGCCTATCTCCCGCTGCCGCGAGCCCAGGAGCTCGAGGGCCCGTTCGGGCGCCCGGTGCACGCCTACGTGTACCCGCCGTCCAACCCGGCCTTCCAGGCCCCTGCGGGCGAGCTGCCGCCGTACGTCGTGTTCGTGCACGGCGGCCCGACCGATCATGGCACGAGCGTGCTGGACCTGGAGATCGCCTACTTCACCAGCCGGGGCATCGGCGTGATCGACGTGAACTACGGCGGCTCCACCGGATACGGCCGTGCCTACCGCGAACGGCTGCGCCGCCAGTGGGGGATCGTGGACGTCGAGGACAGCGTGGCCGCCGCCGAGGCGCTCATCCGCGGTGGCGCCGCCGATCCCGGACGGCTGGCCATCCGCGGCGGCAGCGCCGGCGGCTGGACGACGCTCTGCGCGGTGACGCAGACGGACCTGTTCAAGGCGGGCACCTCCTACTTCGGCATCTCCGACCCGCAGAACTGGCTCAAGGAGACCCACGATTTCGAATCGACCTACCTGTACGGGCTGATCGGGCCGATCCCCGGCTTCGAGCGCGCCTACGAGGAGCGCTCCCCGATCGCGCGCGCGTCGGAGGTCGCCTGCCCCGTACTGCTCCTGCAGGGCCTGGACGACCCGATCGTCTCCCCGCCGCAGTCCGAGCGGTTCGCCGAGGCGATGGCGCGCAAGCAGACGCCGTACGCGTATCTCACGTTCGAGGGAGAGTCGCACGGGTTCCGGCGCGCCGACACGGTCATCGCCTGCCTGGAGGCCGAGCTCGCCTTCTACGGGCAGACGCTGGGGTTCGACCCGAAGGACGTCGCGCCGATCGAGCTCACCGTCGGCCGCCCGCCCGCCGACCAGGCCGGCGCACCGGGGCAGGAGGCCGCCGTTTCGGAGGACGCCGAGACCTCCGCCTGAGGCCCCCGGGCCCGCACGCACCCGGCCGGGCCGCCCGGCCGGGGACCGGGGCATGGTCCCGGAGCGAGGTGGGCCGCCGCCGATCGGGAAGAGCCCGGCCGGTGCGGCGGTCCGGTCGGCCGGGCCGCGGTCGTCAGCGGGCGAACTCCGTGGCGCGCGACTCGCGGACCACGGTGATCCGGATCTGACCGGGGTAGGTCAGCTCCTCCTCGACCTGCTTGGCGATATCGTGCGCGATGACCTGCGCCTGCAGGTCGTCCACCGAATCGGGCCGCACCATCACCCGGATCTCCCGGCCGGCCTGCATGGCGAAGACCTTCTCGACGCCCTCGCGCGTGGCCGCGATCTCCTCGAGCCGTTCGAGCCGCTTGACGTACGCCTCCAGCGACTCGCGCCGCGCACCCGGGCGGCCTCCGCTGATGGAGTCCGCCGCCTGGGTCAGCACCGCCTCCACGGTGCGCACCTCGACCTCGTTGTGGTGCGCCTCGATGGCGTGCACGACGTCCTCGTCCTCGCCGTACCGCCGGGCGATCTCCGCGCCGATCAGCGCGTGGCTGCCCTCGACCTCGTGCGTCAGCGCCTTGCCGATGTCGTGCAGCAGCGTGCACCGCTTCAGCAGCGGAATCGGCAGCCTCAGCTCGGCCGCCATGACCCCGGCCAGATGCGCCGACTCGATGAGGTGCGCCAGGACGTTCTGCCCGTACGACGTCCGGTACCGCAGGCGGCCCAGCAAGGTGATCAGCTCCGGGTGCATGTCGGTGAGCCCCAGTTCCAGCAGGGCGTCCTCACCGGAGCGCACGCACAACTGCTCGACCTCGGCCTTGCTGTGCTCGTAGATCTCCTCGATCCGCTGCGGATGGATCCGGCCGTCGAGGACCAGCTTCTCCAGCGTCAGCCGGCCGACCTCCCGGCGTACGGGATCGAAGCAGCTCAGCAGCACCGCCTCGGGCGTGTCGTCGATGATGAGGTTCACGCCGGTCGTCGTCTCGAAGGACCGGATGTTGCGGCCCTCACGGCCGATGATCCGGCCCTTCATCTCGTCGCTGGGCAGGTGCAGCACCGACACGACCGACTCCGCGGTCTGCTCGCTGGCGACCCGCTGGATCGCCAGGGTCACGATCTTGCGGGCGCGCTTCTCGCCCTCTTCGCGCGCCTCGTTCTCGATATCCCGCGTGATCAGGGCGGCCTCGCGTTTGGCCTGATTCTCGATCAGGGTGACGAGCTCGGTCTTGGCCTGGTCGGCGGTGAGCCCGGCGGCCTGCTCGAGCACGCTCTTGCGCTCGTCGTCGAGCCGGTCGAGTGCGGCCCGCCGTTCCTTCAGCGCCTGCTTGGCGTCGGCCAGCTCACGGGCGCGCTCCTCCAGGCGGCGCACCTCGTCGTCCAGCCGGTGCTCGCGCTCGGCGAGCCGGGCCTCGCGGCGCTCGAGATCCTCGCGGAGCGCCCGCAGGTCCTCCTTCAGCGACTTGATCTCGTCCTCGACCTCGGACCGCGCCGCCGCGGACGCCTCCCGCGCCTTGACCTCGGCGTCGCTGATGATGTCCTGGGCGTCTGCCCGGGCCTTGGTGACGATCTCGTCGGCGCCCCGCTGCGCCTCCGCCTGCTCCTCGTTCGCCGCGGCCGTACGGGCGGCGGCGTCGAAACGGCGCAGCACGATGAGGACCAGGACGACCAGCGCCAGGATGACCACCAGTGCCGCACCTGTCACGACGTAAATCACGGCACTGACCCCTCTCCTCGACGCTGCGGCATCAGGAGGCCCTGATGTCGGCGACGCGAGGCGTTACGGGCGCGCCGTGCGGTCCCGGGACGGCCGCGACCAGCACCTCCGGTCGGCTGCCGGACGCGCATGGTCAGGCGGGCTCCGGAGCGTTCCAGAACCCTGGCTATGCGAACCACCGGCTGCGGGAGCCGGGCACAACACCTTCCAACTGGTCGAACGCGGTCAGTCCTATGGAAATCCGCACTGCGCGGAGTAACACCTCACTGCGGTAACCGTAAGCGGCCAAGAGGTAATGGGCAAGAAAAGACCCCACGTTCCGGACGATTCACTCGATCTTTCCTGTAACGGTCCATGTCAGGGCCGAGGCAGAGGTGTGAGCGGGTCACCGCCGACGGCCGGTTTCGAGGAGCCCGTCGGGTCAAGCCGGGAAGTCATGCCCTGTGTCACCGGGCCGACCGGCCGCCGCCGCGGACGGGTGGCGTTCGGCCAGCAACGCGGACGGCGTCAGCCCTGCCAGGACGCGCGCCTCCCGGCTCAGATGCGCCTGATCGGCGTATCCGGCGGAGACCGCGAGCTCGGCCAGCGACCGCTCCGGCCGGACCGGGCCGGACGGCGTACGAGCCCGGTCCGGCCGCGTACGGGCCCGATCCGACTCCGGCCGCGTACAGGCCCGATCCGACTCCGGCCGCGTACAGGCCCGATCCGACACCGGCCGCGTACAGGCCCGATCCGACACCGGCCGCGTACAGGCCTGGTCGGACAATGTCAGGAAGCGTTGGAAGCGGGCCACGCGCCGCAGGGTCCGCGGCTCCAGCCCGGTCGCGGCCAGGAGCAGACGGCGCAACTGGCGCTCGGAGAGGTCGATCTCCCCGGCGAGGTCCGCGACCCGTGTCCCGGTTCGCATGAGACGGCGGACGGCGTACTCGATCCGCCGGTCCTCCGGCGGCCCGTCCACAGCGGGCGACCAGCGCCGGCCGTGCCACACGCCGTCCGCCATCCGTCCCGCCTCCGCGGCCGGGAACAGCTCGCGGAGCGGCACCTGGAGGTCGCGCAGCTCGTACGCGGGCAGGCCGAGCACCGTGCCGATGGCGGTGGTACGGATGCGCAGCCCCCGCAGGCGTTCCCCACCGCGCAACCGGGGCAGGACGGGCTCCGTCGCGGGCCCGACGACGACCGCGCTCCCGTCCGCCGAGACGATCACATCCGCGCAGGCGTCCGGCAGCACCCGCTGCACGTAGCCGTCCACCCGCTCGTCGACGCTCTGCTCCCACCAGCACCGCACGAACGGGTGCGGCTCCGCCGGAGCGACCTCACGGTAGAGCGACGCCGCGTCCGGCCCGGCCAGGGACTCCGCGTCCGGCCAGGTCGAGGCCGTTGTGTCCGATCCGTTCAAGACCGCCTCCCCGCGCCCGCGCCATGCTGGGGACCATGGAACAGCGAGCACACTTCATCACTCTGTCGACACCCGACCTCGACGCCGCCCGCGCCTTCTACCGCGACGGGCTCGGCTGGACACCGCTCCTGGACGTCCCCGGCGAGATCATCTTCTTCCAGATCGCCCCCGGCCTGGTCCTGGGCCTGTTCGAGGCGACCAAGTTCGTCGCCGACATGCAGGGCACGGCGGCCGACGGGAAACTCGGCGGCCTCACCCTGTCCCAGAACGTCGCGACCCCCGCCGACGTCGAGGCCACTGTGAAGCGCGCCGTCGAGGCCGGCGGAACGCTCGTCAAGAGCCCGCAGACCGCGGAGTTCGGCGGCTACCACGGCCATGTCGCGGACCCGAACGGCGTCGTCTGGGAGATCTGCCACAACCCGGGCTGGCGGGTCGACGAGACCGGCCGCGTCCACCTGACACCGATCGAGAACACGCCCTGACGCGCGCTCCGGCCTGCGGACCGGAGCACCGCGGACGATCCCGCGAGCGAGATCAGTCGTCGAACGACAGGTCCGGAACGTCATCGGCGCCTTCGGCCTCCAGCGCCTCGCGGACGACGCGGTACGCCAGGCCGCCGGAGTAGCCCTTGCGGGCGAGCATGCCCATCAGCCGCCGGGTGCGTTTGACCGGGTCGAGGCCACGGGTGCCGGGCAGTCTGCGGGCGACCAGTTCGCGGGCCGCTGCCTCCTCCTGCTCCGGGCCGAGGTCCTCCATGGCCTCGCTGACCGTCTCGTCGGCGACGCCGCGCCGCCGCAGCTCGGCCGCGAGCGCCCGGCGGCCCAGCCCCCGCCCGGCGTGGCGCGACTCGACCCAGGCCCGTGCGAACGCCGCGTCGTCGATCAGCCCGACCTCGGAGTAGCGGCCCAGCACTCGCTCGGCGACGTCGTCGGGCACGCCCTTGCGGCGCAGCGCGTCGGCGAGCTGGGCGCGGGTCTTGGGGGCGAAGGAGAGCTGCCGCAGGCAGATCTCGCGCGCCACCGCCTCCGGGTCGGCGGGCGGGCCCTGCGCCGCCGGGCTGCCCGGCGTCGGCCCCTCGGCGAGGCGGCCCCCGCCGCGCCTCCGCCCCCGCCGCCCCGACCTCCCGGCCGCCGACGTCTCACCGCCCGCCGGCATGCCCGCGCCGCCCATCTGGATCTCCGCGTCGTCCGCCGGAAGAGCTTCGGCACCCGTCGGATCGGCCGTACCGCCCGCCGACGGGTCCGCGCCTGCTGTCGGGACGGCCGCGGGGCCCGTCTGCGCGGCGGCCGGGCCGGGCTCCTGAGCGCGGGCGGCGTCGCCAGGGAAGATCTCCGCGCCGGGTTCGGTCCGGCGCGGCGCGGGACGCCGCCACCCCTCAGGAGCGGTCATGGGTCAGCCCCTCGATCGGTCCCGCCGAAGGGCGACCCGGGATCACACGTCTCCCGGCTTCGGGGTCTTCGCGGCCCGCTTGGCCGGTGCGGCCTTGCCCGCCGCGGCAGCGGCAGCCGGAGGAGCGGCGGGAGCGCTCGCCGGCTCGGCCGGTGCGTCGAGGCGCGGCCCCACGCCGAGCTTCTCCTTGATCTTCTTCTCGATCTCGTCGGCGATGTCCGGGTTCTCCTTGAGGAACCGCCGCGCGTTCTCCTTGCCCTGGCCGAGCTGGTCGTTCTCGTAGGTGTACCAGGCGCCGGACTTGCGCACGAAGCCGTGCTCGACGCCCATGTCGATCAGGCCGCCCTCGCGGCTGATCCCGACGCCGTACAGGATGTCGAAGTCGGCCACCTTGAAGGGCGGGGCCATCTTGTTCTTGACGACCTTGACGCGGGTGCGGTTACCGACCGCGTCCGTGCCGTCCTTCATCGTCTCGATCCGCCGCACGTCGAGCCGCACCGAGGCGTAGAACTTCAGCGCCTTGCCACCGGTGGTCGTCTCGGGCGAGCCGAACATGACGCCGACCTTTTCCCGCAGCTGGTTGATGAAGATCGCTGTGGTCTTGGTCTGGTTGATGGCACCGGTGAGCTTGCGGAGGGCCTGGGACATGAGGCGGGCCTGGAGGCCGACGTGGCTGTCGCCCATCTCGCCCTCGATCTCGGCGCGGGGCACGAGCGCCGCGACGGAGTCGATGACGACGACGTCGATCGCGCCGGAGCGGATCAGCATGTCGGTGATCTCGAGGGCCTGCTCACCCGTGTCGGGCTGGGAGACGAGGAGGGCGTCGATGTCGACGCCGATCTTCTTGGCGTACTCCGGGTCGAGCGCGTGCTCCGCGTCCACGAACGCGGCGATGCCGCCGGCCTTCTGCGCGCTTGCCACGGCGTGCAGGGCGAGGCTCGTCTTACCGGAGGACTCCGGACCGTAGATCTCGACCACGCGGCCACGCGGGAGGCCGCCGATGCCCAGGGCGACGTCGAGGGCGATCGAACCGGTCGGGATCACCTCGACCGGGGGGCGCCCCTCCTGGCCCAGCCGCATGACGGAACCCTTGCCGAACTGCCGCTCGATCTGCGCGAGCGCCGCCTCGAGGGCCTTCTCGCGATCGTTTGCTGCCATGTGAGGTGTCCCTGTGGGGTCGATGCCTGCTGTTGTCGGAAGCGACGTTACGGGGACCCGCCGACAATTTTCGAGGGTCCGGCCCACCACTGTGGACAACGTCGTCGCTTCCTTCACTCTAGCCGAACACGTGTTCGATCATGAACGGACGCGCCGATTCCCCCGGGAAAGACCCGGCGTCTTGCCCTACGCTGATGTCCAGGATCATGCCGGTGACCATCCTCATGTGCGCCGACCCGTTGCACCCCCGGCGGGTCGACGAGCACTTCGCCCGAGAGGCCGAGGCCGTACGCGCGCTCGGCGGGTCGGTCGCGCTCATCGACCATGACGCCCTGCAGCACGGTGACGTCGCCGAGGCCGTACGCCGGGTGCCCGACGGGCTGGGAACGGCCTGGTACCGCGGCTGGATGGCGACGACGGCGCAGTACGCAGCGCTCGCCGCCGCACTGGCCGCCCGCGGCGTCGTCCTCGCCGTTCCGCCGGACGGCTACGAGAAGGCCCATGAGCTGCCCGGCTGGTACGACACGTTCGCGGGCGTCACGCCCGCCAGCGTGTGGCTGCCGCTGTCCCCCGGCGCCACCCCGGCGGCCGACAAGCTGGCCGAGCTCGTACGCCCGCTGCGGTCCGGACCGGCGGTCGTGAAGGACTACGTCAAGTCGCGCAAGCACGAGTGGGACGAGGCCTGTTACATCCCCGACCTCGCCGACGTGGAGCGGCTGCACGCCGTGGTCGCCCGGTTCGTCGAACGCCAGGGCGACCTCCTGGCCGGCGGCGTCGTCATCCGCGAGTACGAGCGGTTCGACGGCGGCGAGGCCCGCGTGTGGTGGGTCGACGGCGAGCCGGTGCTGATGGGCCCCCACCCGGACACGCCGGACCGGTATCCGCGCCCGCAGGCGGACCCGATCGCGCCGTGCGTGCGCGCGCTCGGCTGCCGGTTCATCACGACGGACCTGGCCCGGCGCGAGGACGGGCTCTGGCGGGTGGTCGAGGTCGGCGACGGTCAGGTGAGCGATCTGCCATCAGTGGCCGAACCTGCGGATCTGTACCTCAGCTTCCCGATCAGGTAGTGCTTTCGTCGGGATCTTGGCTCTAGACTTACCGGTCATCACTCCCAACTCCGGAGATCCGACCGCAAATGCCCCCGAAGGACGCCCGCCGGATGATGCGGTCCGGCATCGTGCAACTCAGCGCGGTGAGCCTTCTGTCATTGACCGTCGTCGGTTGCTCCTCGCGGAGTGAGACCGCGTACTGCGTCGACAGCTGGGCACCGGTCGGCAGTTCCTACCGCGTCGTCCCCGACTACTTCTGCGACAACGGCGGATCGTACGGGCGTTACTACTGGTACTACGGTGGCCGGTACCGCAACAACGGCTACGTCTCGGGGGGCTCGTCGGTCCGCCCGAGGCGGGGCACCCGGATCGTCTCGCGCGGCGGCCGGGTGATCTCCAGCGGCAAGAGCCACAGCAGCGGCCATGGCGTCTCGCGGGGCGGGTTCGGTCACCACGGCAGCAGTTCGCGGGGAGGCTGAACGGTGCGGCGCGGGCATTCGGAGCCCCGGGCGCGCTGGGATCAGATCGTCGAGTCGCAGGGGCTGGCCTATCACCGCACCTCGCATCCCGAGCATCTGACCCGGCCGTACTGGGACGAGTCAGTGCACTACACGTTCGAGATGGACGAGGTGCTCGCCCTCGAGGAGACGGTCGAGGAACTGCACCGGATGTGCCTCGCGGCGGTGGAGCACGTCGTGAGCACCCGCCGGTACGCGGTGTTCGGCATCCCGCAGTGGGTGTGGCCGCTGATCGAGGCGTCGTGGCGGCGCCGCGACCCGTACCTCTACGGGCGCTTCGACCTGTGGTACGACGGCTCGGGCCCGGCGAAGCTTCTGGAGTACAACGCCGACACCCCGACCTCGCTGCTGGAGAGCTCGATCATCCAGTGGTACTGGGTGCGCGACACCCACTCCGACGACGACCAGTGGAACTCCATCCACGAGCGGCTCGTCGACCGCTGGAAGGAGATCGCCCCGGCCGTCCGGTCCGGCACGCCCGGAGTGCCCGCCGGTTCGGCCGTGCACTTCGCCTGGACGAACGAGGACGAGACCGGCGAGGAGGTCATGACGATCGCGTACCTGCAGGAGACCGCCGAGCAGGCGGGCATCCCGGGGATCGCGATCGCCATGGAGGACATCGGCTGGCACCACGACCGCGGCCGATTCGTCGACCTCCAGGACCGCGACATCACGGCGTTCTGCAAGCTCTACCCGTGGGAGTGGATCGTCGGCGAGCCGTTCGGGCGGAACGTCCCGCGGGCCGGCTGGGTCGAGCCCATCTGGAAGATGCTCCTGTCCAACAAGGCGCTGCTCGTACTGCTGTGGGAGCTCTACCCCGGCCACCCGAACCTGCTGCCGACCTACCTCGGCACCCCGGGCTCCCTCACCTCGTACGTGCAGAAGCCGCTGCTGGGACGTGAGGGCGCGAGCATGCGGATCGTCACGCCGGACGGCGTGCAGACGGCCACGTCGGGCGAGTACGGCGCCGAGGGCTACGTCTTCCAGGAGTTCTGCCCGCTGCCGGACTTCGAGGGCGAGCACCCCGTGCTCGGCGCCTGGGTGGTCGGCGACGAGGCGGCCGGGCTGGGCATCCGCGAGACGTCCGGGCTGATCACCGACGACACGTCGTCGTTCGTCCCGCACCGCATCCCGGCCGAGCCCGAGGACGGCGGAGTGGGCCCTTCCTGACCGGTTTTCCCCTGGGACTCCCCCGACCTCGCCAAAGGAGAGAAGACAGATGGCCCTGGCGTTCTCACACGACTTCGGCACGGCACTGGGCAAGGGCGCCGGCGCGATCGCCGCGTACACGGCCGTCGGCCTGGTCCTGCTGCTCATCGGCTTCTTCGCCGTCGACGTGACCACGCCGGGACGGCTCACCTCGATCATCCGCCACGGGCGGAACACGAACGCCGCGATGCTGGCCGTCTGCGGCATCGTGGGGGTCGGGCTGGTCGTCGCCTCCTCGATCTACGCCTCCGGCGGCCGGCTGAGCGAGGGGCTGATCGCGACGCTGGTCTGGGGACTCGTGGGCATCGTGGCCCAGCAGATCGGGTTCCTGATCACCCGCGTCCTGCTGCGCGTCGACGTGGCGGCGCTCATGGCCGCCGAGTCCCTGGAACCGTCCGCCGTGCTCCTCGGCGCGACGCAGATCACGATCGGCCTGATCACCGCGGTCGCCGTCATCTGACGACCCGGCGGCCGACCGCGGACCGGCTACCGGCCGTCGTACGGCGCGAGCCGGGGGCGTACGGGCGCCGTGCCGCGGCTCACCGGCAGCCCGGCGGCCCGCCATTCCTGGAACCCGCCGATGACGTCCGTGGCGTTGGCCAGCCCGAGCGCGCGCAGCGACGCGGCGGCCAGCGAGGACGAGTAGCCCTCGTCGCAGATCACGATCCACCGCACGTGATGGTCGGTGGCCTCCGGGATGCGGAAGCCGCCGTGCGGATCGAGCCGCCACTCCAGATGGTTGCGCTCGACGACGATCGCGCCGGGGATGTCGCCGTCGGCCCGCCGCTGGTACTCCGGACGCGTGTCGACGAGGCGGGCGCCCTCGCGCACCGCCTCCGCGGCCTCCAGCGGCTTGAGCCGGACGAGCCGCGTACGCACCTCGGCGAGCAGCCGGTCGACGCTCACCGGAGCCGTTGCGGAACGTCGAAGGTGGCGCAGACGGCCCGCCAGACGTTCTTGGCGTCCTCGCCGTCGGCCAGCGCCTGCTCGACCGTGCGACCGTCGAGTTCGGCCATGACGTAGTCCTTGGCCACGCTCTCGGCGTAGCCCTCGCCGAACTGCTGGTTCATCCGATCCCAGAACACCGTTAGTCGCACGTGCCCCAAGCTACCGCCCGCCGTCGCCGGCGAACGATTCGGTCGGTGGGGGAAGGCACACTGGCAGAATGAACCCCGTCGACCGTTTCTCGGCCCCGACCCGGGCCTGGTTCACCGGGGCCTTCGCGGCGCCCACGACGGCCCAGACGGGTGCCTGGGAGGCGATCGCCCGCGGTGACAACACCCTGGTCGTGGCGCCGACCGGGTCGGGCAAGACCCTCGCCGCGTTCCTGTGGTCGCTGGACCGGCTGGCCTCCACCCCGCCGCCGGAGGATCCGAAGCGGCGCTGCCGGGTGGTGTACGTCTCGCCGCTGAAGGCCCTGGCCGTGGACATCGAGCGCAACCTGCGCGCCCCGCTGACCGGGCTGCGGCAGACGGCGCGGCGGCTGGGACTGGACGAGCCGGACATCGGCGTCGCCGTGCGCTCCGGGGACACCCCGGCCGACGAGCGCCGCCGGTTCGCGACGAAGCCGTCCGACATCCTGATCACGACGCCGGAGTCGCTCTTCCTGATGCTGACGTCGCAGGCGCGCGAGGCGCTGCGCGGCGTGGAGACGGTGATCGTCGACGAGGTGCACGCCGTGGCGGCCACCAAGCGCGGCGCCCACCTGGCGCTGTCCCTGGAGCGGCTGGACGCGCTGCTGGAGCATCCCGCGCAGCGGATCGGGCTGTCGGCGACGGTCCGCCCGGTGACGGAGGTGGCGACCTTCCTCGGCGGAGTACGGCCCGCGACCGTGGTGCAGCCGCCGCACGGGAAAGAGGTCGACCTGCGGATCTCGGTTCCGGTGGAGGACATGACCGAGCTTCCGCCCGACCCGCGCGGCGAGGACGACTCCCCGCTGCGGGGGCGCAACCTCTGGCCGCACGTCGAGGACGCCGTGCTCAACCTGATCGAGGAGCACCGGTCGACGATCGTGTTCGCCAACTCCCGGCGGCTGGCCGAGCGGCTGAGCGGACGGCTCAACGAGCTCTCCTGGGAACGGCAGAACGGCGAGGCGCTGCCGCAGGACTCCTCCCCGGCGGAGATGATGGCGCAGGCGGGGGCCTCGCGCGGCGCGCCCGCCGACGTCGTACGCGCGCACCACGGCTCGGTCTCCAAGGAGGAGCGGGCCGGCATCGAGGAGTCGCTGAAGGCGGGCCGGCTGCCGGCCGTGGTGGCGACCTCCAGCCTGGAGCTGGGCATCGACATGGGCGCGGTGGACCTGGTCGTGCAGGTGGAGTCGCCGCCGTCGGTGGCGGCCGGGCTGCAGCGGATCGGCCGGGCCGGGCACCAGGTCGGGGCCGTCTCCAAGGGCGTGATCTTCCCCAAATACCGGGGCGACCTCGTGCAGACGGCGGTCGTGGCCGAGCGGATGCGCGACGGGCGGATCGAGGAGCTGCGGTATCCGCGCAACCCCCTGGACGTGCTGGCCCAGCAGATCGTCGCGATGACCGCGATGGACGAGTGGCCGGTCGACGAGCTGGAGACCCTCGTACGCCGGGCGGCGCCGTTCGCGACGCTGCCCCGGTCGGTGCTGGAGGCGACCCTCGACATGCTCGCGGGCCGGTACCCCAGCGACGAGTTCGGCGAGCTGCGGCCCCGGCTGGTGTGGGACCGCGTCGCGGGGGTGCTGCGCGGCCGGCCCGGCGGGCAGCGGCTGGCGGTGACCAGCGGCGGCACGATCCCCGACCGCGGCCTGTTCGGCGTCTTCCTCGTCGGCGAGAAGTCCTCACGGGTCGGGGAGCTCGACGAGGAGATGGTGTACGAATCGCGGGTCGGCGACGTGTTCGTGCTGGGCGCGAGCTCGTGGCGGATCGAGGACATCACGCCCGACCGCGTGCTGGTCTCCCCCGCGCCGGGCCATCCGGGGAAGCTGCCGTTCTGGCACGGTGACGCGCCGGGGCGGCCGGCGGAGCTGGGCCGGGCGCTGGGGGCGTTCAGCCGTGAGCTGGCCACGCTCGAGCCGGACCCGGCCCGCGCGCGGTTGGGCGAGGCCGGCCTGGACGACTGGGCGGCGGGCAACCTCGTGGCCTACCTCGCCGAACAGCGGGAGGCCACCGGCTACGTCCCCGACGACCGGACGCTGGTGGTGGAGCGGTTCCGCGACGAGCTCGGCGACTGGCGAGTCGTCGTGCACTCGCCGTTCGGGGCGCGGGTGCACGCGCCGTGGGCCCTCGCCATGGCCGCGCGGCTGCGGGAGCGCTACGGCGTGGAGGCGCAGGCCGCGCACTCCGACGACGGCATCGTGCTGCGGGTGCCCGACACGGGCGCCGAGTTCGACGAGACCGGCGCGGCCCCGCCGGCGGGCGACCTGGCGGTGTTCGACCCCGAGGAGATCGAGCGGATCGTCACCGACGAGCTGGGCAACTCGGCGCTGTTCGCGTCACGGTTCCGGGAGTGCGCGGCGCGGGCGCTGCTGCTGCCCCGCCGGAATCCGGGCCGGCGCATGCCGCTGTGGCAGCAGCGGCAGCGGGCCGCGCAACTGCTGTCGGTGGCGAGCCGCTACCCCTCGTTCCCGATCGTGCTGGAGACGGTGCGCGAATGCCTGCAGGACGTCTTCGACGTGCCGGGGCTCATCGCGCTGATGCGGGAGCTGGCGAGCCGCAAGGCGCGGCTCGTCGAGGTCGAGACGCAGGTGCCGTCGCCGTACGCGCGATCCCTGCTGTTCGGGTACATCGGCGCGTTCATGTACGAGGGCGACGCCCCCCTCGCGGAGCGGCGCGCCCAGGCCCTCGCGCTGGACTCGACGCTGCTCGCCGAGCTGCTGGGCCAGGCGGACCTGCGGGAGCTGCTCGACCCGGAGGTGGTCGCGGAGGCCGACCGCGAGCTGCGGCGGCTGACGCCCGACCGGCACGCCCGCGACCGGGAGGGCACCGCCGACCTGCTGCGCGAGCTCGGGCCGCTGAGCACCGACGAGCTGGTCGAACGCGGCGTCGATCCGCAGTGGCCGGCCGAGCTGGAGGACGCCCGCCGGGCCATCCGGGTGCGGATCGGCGGCGCCGGACGCTGGGCGGCGATCGAGGACGCCGCCCGGCTGCGCGACGCGCTCGGCGTCCCGCTGCCCGTGGGCATCCCGGAGGCGTTCCTGGAGCCGGTCGCCGACCCCCTCGCCGACCTGCTCAGCCGGTACGCCCGTACGCACGGGCCGTTCCACGCGGCCGACGTGGCGGCGCGGTTCGGGCTCGGCGTCGCGGTGGTCACCGACGGGCTGCGGCGGCTGGCCGCGGCCGGCCGGGTCGCCGAGGGCGACTTCACGCCCGGCGAGCGCGGCACGGAATGGTGCGACGCGGGCGTGCTGCGGATGCTGCGCCGCCGGTCCCTCGCCCGGCTGCGAGCCGAGGTGGAGCCGTCGCCACCGGAGGCGCTCGCCCGATTCCTGCCCGCCTGGCATGGCATCACGGCGCGCGGCTCGCTGCGCGGCATCGACGCGCTCGTGCACGCGATCGAGCAGCTGCAGGGCGCGGCGGTGCCCGCCTCCGCCCTGGAGTCGCTGGTCCTGCCCGCGCGCGTGCCCGGCTACTCCCCCACGATGCTCGACGAGCTGACCGCCTCCGGCGAGGTCGTGTGGGTGGGACAGGGCGGGCTGCCGGGCGGCGACGGCTGGGTGTCCCTGTACCTCGCGGACACGGCCCCGCTGCTGATGCCCGGATCCGACGAGATCACGCTGACGCCGCTGCACGAGCGCGTCCTGGAGTCGCTGTCCGACGGCGGCGCGGTGTTCTTCCGCACGCTGTCCGACCGCGTCGGGTCGACGAACGACCAGGAGCTCGTCACCGCCCTGTGGGACCTGGTGTGGGCGGGTCGGCTCACGAACGACACCCTCGCGCCGCTGCGCGCCCGGCTCGGCTCGAGCCGTACGACGCACCGGTCCCGGACGCGGCGGCGGCCGGCCATGCCGTCGCGCACCGGCCCGCCGACCGTCGCGGGCCGCTGGTGGCTGCTGCCCGAGCCGGAGGACGACGCGACGCGGCGCGGGCACGCGCAGGCCGAGACGCTGCTCGACCGGTACGGCGTCGTGATCCGCGGCGCCGTCATGGCCGAGCGGACGCCGGGCGGATTCGCGGCGGTGTACCCGGTGCTGAAGGCGTTCGAGGAGTCCGGGCGGGCCCGGCGGGGCTACTTCGTCGAGGGCCTGGGCGCGGCGCAGTTCGCGCTGCCCGGCGCGGTGGACCGGCTGCGGGCGACGCGTCCCGACGCCGACGCGCCGCACGCGGTGGTGCTCGCCGCGACCGACCCGGCCAACCCGTACGGCGCGGCGCTGCCCTGGCCGGAGCGGTCCGGTGAGGTGGCGAGCGGGCACAAGCCCGGCCGCAAGGCGGGCGCGCTCGTCGTACTGGTCGACGGCCGCCTCACGCTGTACGTCGAGCGCGGCGGCAAGACCCTGCTGTCCTGGGGCGAGGACGACCTGCAGCCCGCCGTGGACGCGCTGGCCCTGGCCGTACGCGAGGGCGCCCTCGGCAAGCTCACCGTCGAACGCGCCGACGGCGAATCGATCGTCGACTCCCCACTCGCGGCCGCCCTGGAGGCCGCCGGCTTCCACCCCACCCCCCGCGGCCTCCGCCTCCGCGCCTGAGCGTCCGCCTGAAAAGCGGAGGGTCGACGGTTCGGCCCCGTCCTACCTGACCCGCTCCGCTGGCGTACGACCAGGGTGAGGAGTTCGTGAAGTTGACCGGCCGGTTAGAGGTGCTGGACCAGAATCCTGCTCTGCTGGCCGAGTCGGAGTGGCAACACCTGTGTAAGGAAGCCGGGGAGGTGAACTGGCCCGAGCACCACGCGCTGATTGAGGCCGCGTACGCCGAGCCACGGCTACGACAGCTCTACCCGTTCACCAGCCATTGGTCGTTGCGGTTCTCCACCGAGACTCGGCCCAACCTCAGCCGTGAGGTCTTGGTGTGCTTGCACCCACGGCACGGCAAGGACTACATCGTCACAGCCGGCTACACGGGACGGATTCTGGGCGGGACCGCCGCAGCCGAGGAGGCGGTTTCGCTGGCCGCGCACCACCTTCCCGCCGGTCTCAGGCCCGTCATGTACGGAGGAGCCGGATCGGCTTAGCTTGATCACTGGCATTCGCTGCCTCCTAGTGGCACTACATGCCAGGGATCAAGGCTGAGACGGCCCTCGAAAGGACACCGCGGGGCTTTCACCGTCGAGTTGGTCGACACGGCAGAACTCGTCCTCGACACCAACGCCCAGGAGGTCATCACCTGCCGGCGCGCCACCGCGCGTATCGAGGCCGATCGCGCGCACTACGAGGAGGCGCTCGACCGACCTCCGGCGACTTCGGCCTGGTCGAGGTCACACCGTGAGCCCTGGATGAGGGC
This sequence comes from Actinoallomurus liliacearum, assembly GCF_039542035.1. Classification (NCBI taxonomy): domain Bacteria; kingdom Bacillati; phylum Actinomycetota; class Actinomycetes; order Streptosporangiales; family Thermomonosporaceae; genus Actinoallomurus; species Actinoallomurus liliacearum. Next base: position 377,359 of record NZ_BAABHJ010000023.1, on the reverse strand, counting down.
ACAGAGTCACCGTCCACCACTAGACGACCAACGAGATCGATCGCTCGTCAGGCGCGCTGGGGCAGCCTGTCAGCGGTGGTTCGGGAGGGATCGGGCGATTTCGCGCGCGGCACCGATCGCCCCGAAGTATGCGGCCGCTGAGCCGCTCGGGTTGGTGACCATCATCTTCACGACAATGTTGCTGACCCGAAACCAGATGACGGCCGAGCCGCTGCCGTCCATGTCTTCGCCGGATTCCGTGGTGACGGCCTTCTCGTCGCCGACCTCCAACTCGCTTCTCAACGGGTCGGCGGCGCGATGCCTGTTCATACTGGAGTGCGCACGGTCTTCCGCCGAGTGCCACCAGGACCGGGTGTACCGGGTGGTGGACAGGACCTGGAGATCGAGGTTCCCATTGGCCAGACTCCACCATTCGCAGTGGTCGCCGACTGCGTGACGTGGCTGCGGAATCGCCTTGTCGAGGGCAGCCGAGGTGATCCCGCCACAGGCCGGAGCTGTGGAGAACCTCCCCTCGCCGATGATGCGCAATGGGTTCCAGGCCACATTCACCACAATGGCGGCCACGCCCACGAACACCACGAGTGCACAGATCGAAGCGATCGTCGATGGCTTCACCGAAGCGTTCGACTTGACTGGACGCGTGCCCGGAACGAACCCGCGGGGAGCGGAGATGGGGGGTTCCGCAATGTTCGGTGCGACTCCCACCCTGTGGAGACCCTCTGGCGGACGTCCGCCGGAGTGAGCGGCCTGTACCGGCACCGGGCCGTAAGGCCTCTCCGATGCCTCGTACGTTTCGGGGTGTCGCCAGGACGCAGGGTTCAACGTGGTGAGCTCCCCCAGCGTCCGGCCTGCGGCGTCGCTCGCTTCGGTCACCGCTCGCAGTCGCTGCCGTGTCACTTCGGCGCTCAGCCGTTCGGCCGGCTCCTTGATCAGGAGGCCCTTCAGGACCGGCGCGAGGGGGCCGGCCTGAGTCGGCGGCTCAGGTTCCTCTGTGAGGACCATGCCGATCAGGGCGGGGATCTCATCGGCGCTGTAGGCACGCCTGCCCTCGACGGCGAAGTAGAGCACGGCGCCAAGCGACCACAGGTCCGACTCGGGACCGACCGGGCGTCCCCGTAGGCGTTCCGGTGCTATGTATCCCGGAGATCCGATCAGCGCCCCGGTCTGGGTCAGCGCGGTCGCGCCTGCCATCGCCGCGATGCCGAAGTCGGTCAGGACGATGCGATCGTCATCGCCGACCAACACGTTTCTGGGTGTGACGTCCCGGTGCAGGATTCCCGCAGCGTGGGCGGTGTCCAGCGCGTCGAGCATCTGCAGGCCGATCGCCGCGACCCGGTCCGGGAAAAGCGGGCCGTGTTCGTTGACCAATTGGTCGAGGGACCTGCCCGGTACGAGCCGCATGACGATCCACGGCAGGTCATTCTCGGTGACCACGTCGTACACATTGATGATCGCCGGGTGATCGAGATGCGCGGCGGCCTTGGCCTCACGAACGAATCGCGCAAGCATGCCTGCACGGGTTGCGTCATCCAGACCGCTGGGGAGCAGAATCTCCTTCACTGCGACGTCACGCTCGAGGTACTCGTCCCGGGCGCGCCAGACGATCCCCATTCCGCCGCGGCCGAGCGAGTCCAGCAGCCGGTAACGCCCTGCGATGATTCGTTCTGCGGAACTTGGCATGGCGGGACGATATCGCTCAGGCATCACTCGGCTCGACGCATCAGCCAGAACCGTCGAACCACAGGAGAAATGCCGGTCGCGTCGATGCGGCAGCGTTTCCGAAGGGAATCGCCATGCCCCCGGACGCCTTCCGCCACGTCGACCGCCTCCGCGCCTGAATCCGGTTGCCGAGGTACAGAGCAACGTGTGAACCGCCGTGAGGTGACGCGCATCCAACCTTGACCCGCACAATCGAAGGAGCCGCATGCCGTCATCGGGATTGAGCGTCGAGCGACAGGACGAGATTCTCCAGGAGATCGGAGAACTGTTGGCCGGCGCACTGCGGCCTGGCTGGTCACGGGCGACCTTCACCTGGACCGGGATCGTCGGCGGCGGTGTCCTGTCCTCGCTCACGGTGCTGGACGAGGAGGGGCGCAGTAGGACTGACACTATCCCCCGTGGGATGAACAAACTGTGCGGCCGGTTGAAGGACGGGATGTACCGGCCGGGCGCCGGCACGTGGCTCACCATGACCTACACCCTGTCCGCGGACGGCGGTCACACGGCGGACTACGACTACAACGGCGAACCGGAGTTGGGCGGGTTCGAACCCGGGCAGTACGCCAAGGAGGTCGCCGCCTTCCCTCGTGACCCCGAGCACACGCCGGACTGGCTCTCGGCGGCCCTCGAGCGGGTACCCAACTTCTACGCCGCCGTCTATGCCGAGCCCGGTGAGCAGTACGAGATTGAGATCGGTCCGCACCTCGGCGAGGTGGCACGGGCGTTCGATCACGGAGGATGGACCGTCGGGCCGGGGGAGTACCGGAACGAGTTCGAGTTCACCACGGAGTGGGCGAGTCTGCGGACGCTGTCCCAGTACGGGCTGGTGCGCCTGGCGGGAAAGGTCGACCCCGATCGATGGGATGACCTGATCGCCTTCCTCACCGGGCAAGGCTGGAACTTCGGCGCCTCCCTCTACGAGGGCGAGAAGATCGTCGCCAACGTTGACCCGGCCCGCCCACCGGCGGTCTGACCGGAGGCGGCACGCCCGGCGACCGCTTCAGACCTCGGCAGCGATCACTGAGGGGAGATCGGCGAAGCGTGCCTTGGAATCGCGGGCGGATCGGTTTAGCTTGATCACTGGCCGTCGCTGTCTCCTAGTGGCACTGGATGCCAGGGATCAAGGCTGAGAGGTCGCCTGGTCCACGCCCGCGATCGACGCGGCGAGGCTTTGGAGCCGGCCCGTCAGTGGCAGTGGGTCCAGCCGCTGGTCCAGGCGCCCGTCGGGGAGGAGCCGCCCCAGCGGACGCACTTGTCCTTGGCGGGCAGGCGTACCGGACCGGGCAGGCCGCCGGTCTCGGCCGGAGGCTCCATGGGCGCGTGTCCGGCCGGCCGGGGATACGCCTAGTGGATGATCTGGCCTGCGGTCGTCCAGTCCGTGGTGATGGCCTTCTGCGCGGCGGCCAGTGTCACTGTGCCGGCGCATACGGCTTTGTACAGCTTGAACTCGATGTCGTCCTTGGGATTCGGTGACGCGCCGGGTTCAGGCCACAGGTTCTGTGGGTCGCGTGGTGCGCCGCCGAGGCTCAGCGGAATGAAGTGGTCCTCTTCGTAGGAGCGCGGACTGGTGTCGGTGTAGCCGTACTCGCGAATCTGCTGCCGCTTCAGCGCGTCGGTATAGGCGACGGGTGGGCGGATCGTCTTCGTGTAGCCGGAGATACAGATCGTGTGGTGAATGTTCGCTTGGGTCACGGCGGGGTTGAAGGCGCCAGGGGTGCAGTGCGGGTCCGGATGGGTGGTGGCCGGGTCAAGGCTGGAGGCGTGACAAGACCCGGGCGCGAGGGTGCTGGTCGGCTCCGGAGCGGCGGTGTCCGTTGGTCTCCCCGCGGATCGCGAGGAGCCGGCCTTGTCGCGATGCGATGAGACCTGCGAGGCGGTGGAGTTACAGCCGGCCAGCAGCAGACACGCAGCAATGGCGGCCGTGATGGAGCGAAGCATGAGGGGACCTCCCAAATCGGGGGAAATCCATCATGCGACCAGATAGATGATCGATTCGGAGAAATAACTGGAATCAGACATGTCCGTGGAGCATGTCCATCGAACGGAAAGTACGGTCGACGGCAACGGTGCCGGCAACGGCGGCCCCGCCTACCTCAGTGGACGAGCTACGAGCAGGGGTGTCCGTTTTCCTGGTTAACGGAAGCCTGAGCAGGCTGCCAACGATCCGGGCACGTACCGGATGCTCGGGAAAGGCTCCGCCCGCGGTGGTGACATGCGGACTTTTGCCCTCGTCCTGGGCTGCGGTCGCCGAGCATTCGGTACGCCGTGGGCGGCGGAGGGACGGTCAGTGGCAGTGGGTCCAGCCGCTGGTCCAGGCGCCCGTCGGGGAGGAGCCGCCCCAGCGGACGCACTTGTCCTTGGCTGGCAGGCGTACCGGCCCGGCGAAGAACGGGTTGCTCGCCGACCTGGTGCCCTGGCCGCCGTCCTTGACCGCCAAGGTCGCGGTCATGCGAGGCTTGTCGCCATTCGACTTGGGGACCATCGTGACGACGCAGTTCGCGCCGCTGGCGTCGTTGTAGAGCAGATGGACGGTCGCCCCACCGAGCCCATGGCTCTCGATCTGGTGGAAGCCGGGGCCGCACAGCCGCTCGGGGGTGTACGGGTTGGCCCGCATGGTCTTCTTCGGCGTCGGCGAGTGCGACGGCGTCTTCTTGTGCGTGGGCCGGTGCGTCGGCGTGTGCGACTTCTTGGCCTTGTGCTTCTTGACGCTGGGGCTGGGCTCGGCGGCGTTCTGGCCGTCCCCGCCGTTGTTCATCGCCGCGTACACGGCGCCGCCGCCGGCCAGCAGGATGACGCCGGCGACGACCGCGGCGACGATGCCGCCCGTGCCGCCTCTCCTCGGCGCCGGCTCCCGGCCGTACGCGGGCGCGGGCGGCGTCACGGGCGGGAGGTTGTACGTGCCGCCGTCGGACGGCTGGTAGCCACCTGCGGAGCCCGCACCGTACGGCGGCATCCCCCGGGTGGACGACGTGGGCGGGCCGGCGGCGGGCATCCGCATCGTGCCGGCGCCCTGCGGACCGGCCGGGGGCAGCACCTGCGTCCCGCCGCCCTGCGGGCCTCCCGGCGGGAGCACCTCGGTACCGCCTCCGGGCCTGCCGCCCGGCGGCAGCACCTCCGTCGCACCGCCCGTCGCGCCGGCCGGCGGGAAGGCGCCCCCGCCGGGCATCGGCACTCCGGGCCCGCCGGAGAGGTCGAGGAGGCCGGTGGCGCCCTGCTGGCCCATCAGCGCGTCCATGAGCTGCCGGGCGGTCGGGCGCCGCGCCGGGTCCTTGGCGAGGCAGGCGGCGACGATCTGCCGCAGCCGTCCGTCCAGGGCCCCGAGGTCGGGCTCGTCGTGGAGGATGCTGTGGATCACCGTGGGGATGGACTTGTTGCCGAACGGCGGCTTGCCCGAGGCGGCGCACGCGATCGTGACGCCCCACGCGAACATGTCGGTCGCCGGGCCGACGCGCCCCTCGGTCAGCTGCTCGGGCGCCATGAAGGCGGGCGTGCCGACGACCTGGCTGGCGGCGGTCGTCCCGGTCGCGTCGAGGGCACGGGCGATGCCGAAGTCGATCACCACGGGGCCGTCCGGGCCCATGAGGACGTTGCCGGGCTTGAAATCCCGGTGGACCACGCCGGCCTGGTGGATGGCCGCGAGGGCGGTGGCGGTGTTGATGGCCAGCCGGTCGAGGGCGGCGCCCTGGCGGGGCCCCTCCTCCCGGAGCTGCTGCTGCAGCGAAGGACCCGGAACGTACTCGCTGACGATGTACGGGCGGTCGTCGGCCATGCCGACGTGCAGGACCTGAGCGGTGCAGAAACGGGCGACCCGCTTGGTGACCTCGACCTCGCGGACGAAGCGGGTGCGGGCCCCGGAGTCCTCCATCAGCTGGGCCTGCAGGACCTTGATCGCGACGGACTCGCTGGCGCCACGGCCGAGGTAGACGATGCCCTGGCCGCCCTCACCGAGCCGCCCGACGACCTCGTACGCCCCCAGCCGCCGGGGATCCCCGTTCGTAAGCGGCTGGACATTCGGCACGGCGGGCCTCCCGATAGATCAACACAGTCGCCGCAGAACCTATCAATGCGGCCGGAACGATCCGTACACGACGGCGGAGAACGTACGTCTGCCTACATTGCGTAATCGGCGCGTCGCCGGCCGGCTCGGAGGGTGAGGCGGCACTTCGGGGACGCCATCAGCACATCCCTCAGCGACCCGGCCGGTTCTTCGTGCGCTCGGTCGATGCGAGTGGCGACGGCAGTCACGGCGCGGCCGAACCGGTTGCGTCGTGGCGCCCCCTGGGACGGTCTGAACTGCGACCTCCGTGGGTCGTGTCACTAAGGAGAAGGAGCACGCTCCCGTACGCAGGAGTCGTGTTCCCCAACGGAGAGGAACACCCTGATGTCGAACCAGGACGAAATCCAGGCGCACCGCGACGCGGGTAACGCGGCCCGGAAGCGGCACGCCGCAGCGGCCGGGGACGCACTGCTCGCGACCTTCTCGGGGGACGCTGCCGCTCTCGAAGCAGCCCGGCAGAAGTCCATCGCGGCCGAGGGGGACTACAACCGCCACGCGGCGGAGATCGAGCGCCTGGGTGGCTGAGCTCAACCGCCTCGCGAGGGCCTGAACACCGAGCCGGCCGGGTCGCCCTGCGACCCGGCCGGCTTCTCGCGTGCTCGGTCAGGCGGGACGGCCACGAGGTGCCGGTCCGGCTCGGCAGCCGATGGGAAGGCGGGAGCCCGGCCGTGCCCGTTCCCGTACACGTCCCGCCCGGCGGCGCCGCCGCTCAGGCGGGCGGGGCGGAGAACACGTCGTCGCGGGCGCGGTCGACGGCGGCGAGCAGCGCGCCGCGCAGGACGGGGTTCCCCTCCACCTGGGTGAGGGCGACCCGGGGACGCGTCGGGCAGATCCGCCCGACGGCCTCCTCGACGAGCCCGGCGAGCCGCTCCCCGCCGGCCCGCCCGACGTCTCCGGCGATCACGACGAGTCCGGGGTCCAGCACGATCGTCACGGACGCGACGCCGTACGCCAGGCGCGCGGCGAACTCGCGCATGAACGGCTCGCCGTCCTCCCCCGCCTCGGCCGCCGTCCGCACGCACTCGGTCGCGGTCGAGGCGGCGAAGCCGTACCGGCCGGCGAGCTCGCGGATCGCGTCGGCGCCGACGAGCGCGCCGAGACCGCCGCCGAGTGCCGGCATGCCCCAGGTCACCGACTCGGTGTCCTCGTCGGGCAGCGGCATGCCCGGCACGGGAAGGTAGCCGATCTCCCCGGCGCCGCCGGAGACGCCGCGGTGCAGGCGGCCGCCGAGCATGACGGCGAGCCCGACGCCGCGGGTCGCCCACAGCAGGGCGAAGTCGCCGACGTCCCGGGCCGCGCCGTCGGCCCGCTCTGCGAGCGCGGCGAGGTTCACGTCGTTCTCGATCGTGACCTCGAGCCGCAGGTCACGGCGGAGCGCCTGGAGGATGCCCGCGTGCCAGTGCGGCAGGTCGTAGATGAACTGCACGTCCCCGGTGCGCGGGTCGATGACGCCGGGGGTGCCGAGGACGAGCGCGTGCAGTTTGGCGAGCGGGATCCGGGCCGAGCGGCAGGCCTTCACGACGGCGTCGTGGATGACGGAGACCGGGTCGTCCGCGCCGTTCGGGTCGACGGTCACCTCGGCGGCGATCTCGCCGGTGATGTCGGCGACGCCTGCCGTCACGCGGTTGGGGCCGACCTCGAGGCCGGCGACGTACGCGCTGGAGGGGACGACGGCGTACAGGGCGGCGTTGGGCCCTCGGCCGCCGGCCTGCTCGCCGACGACGGACACGAGGCCGCGCTCCTGCAACCGGGAGAGCAGCTGAGACGCGGTGACCTTGGACAGGCCCGTGTGCTGCCCGATCTGCGCCCGGGTGAGCGGGCCCGAGCTCACGAGGAGATCCAGGGCGGATCGGTCGTTGAGCTCGCGCAGCAGCCTCGGTGTCCCCGGGCGACTCGGCATCTCCGGCCCCATTCCGTATCGATTTGGTGACGGCCTATTGCTTAGGAAAGTTTCTTGTTAGTTTAGCAGCCAAGCAACCCGTTACCCCAAGTTTAGGCATGAGCCGCTACAGCGCCGGCTGTAGGAGCGCTTCACCACCAGCGCATACGACACACCGCACGGTACGGACCCCGTGCGGCGACGTACGCACCGGTGGCGTGACCGAAGGGAGTTCCATTATGCGGTTCACCAAGGCCGCCGCCACAGCCGCCGTCCTCACGGTCGCCGTCGCGGGCTGCGGCGGGAACGACAAGAAGGACGATTCGGCCGGAGGCAAGGACCCGGCGAAGATCGTCGTCTGGCAGATGGGCGACGGCAGCCCCGAGCAGACGAAGTTCCTCGACGGCGTCAAGGCCGAGTTCCAGCAGAAGCACCCGAAGACCGACGTCCAGGTGCAGTACATCCCCTGGCCGCAGGCCACCCAGAAGTTCCAGACGGCGATCGCCGGCGGCTCCGGCCCCGACGTGACCGAGGTCGGCAACACCGACGTGCAGTCCTGGGTCGAGCAGGGGGCCTTCGCCGACATCAGCGACAAGCTGAAGGGCTGGACCGAGGGCAAGGACCTCAACAAGGGCGCCCTCGCCAACGACCAGGCGGACGGCAAGACGTACGCCGCTCCCTGGTACGGCGGCGTCCGGGCCGTCTGGTACCACAAGGACTGGTTCAAGGCGCTGGGCATCCAGCCTCCGACGTCCTGGGCCGGCCTCGTGGACGCGGCCAAGAAGATCCAGGACAAGAAGGGCGTGCCGGGCATCGCCGCGCCGAGCGACTGGACGAACGGCATCCTCAGCTTCGTCTGGGCCAACGGCGGCGACGTCGCCGCCAAGCAGGGCGGCAAGTGGACGGGCACGCTCTCGCAGCCCCAGGCCAAGGAGGCCGTCCAGTTCTACGCGGGCCTCGTCAGCAAGGACAAGGTCGCCCCGGACAAGTACGTCGGCAAGAACGAGCTGCAGGGCCCCCAGCAGGACTTCGCGCTCGGCAAGGTCGGCATGTACATGGACGGCAGCTGGGCCCTCCCGCAGCTGCAGAAGATCAACGCCAAGGACTCCGCGAACTGGGGCGTCTTCCCGATCCCGGGCAAGGACAGCGGCCTCGCGCCGGTCTTCTCCGGCGGCTCGGACCTGGCGGTCTGGAAGGACAGCAAGTACAAGGACGTCGCGTTCGACTACCTGACCGTGCTGGACAGCAAGAAGAACGCGCAGGCCTTCGCCTCCACGCTGAAGTTCCTGCCGCAGTTCACCGACGTCCTGCAGAGCGCGACGTACAAGAACGACCCGATCATGGGTCCCTTCGCGCAGGCCGCCGCCAGCGGCGTGCGGTTCACGCCCACGAGCAAGGGCTGGGCCGACTACGAGGGCGCCAAGAAGGTGCTGCCGAACGCGGTCAAGGCCATCATGCAGGGCAAGTCTCCCGACGAAGAGCTGCAGAAGGCCGACGAGCAGGCCGGTTCCCTGCTCAACCAGTAAGGGACCGCCTCCATGCTCGACACCGCTCAGCCGGTGCGGCGGACGCCGGGCCGGGACACCACCCGCCCGGCCCGGCGTCTTCGCCGCCCACGTTCCGGGCCGTACCTGCTCATCCTGCCGGCGCTCCTGGTCATCGGCGTGCTGCTGATCTGGCCCGTCGTCCAGATCGGCCGGATGTCGTTCGAGAAGGTCGGCGTGCGGCAGCTCCGCGGGGAGCCGGCCGAGAACGTCGGTCTCGCCAACTACCGGCAGATCCTTGGCGACGGGTTCTTCTGGACCACGTTCCGCCACACGGTTCTGTTCGCGGTCGTCGCGGTCACCGCGACCCTGCTGATCGGGACGCTCGTCGGCCTGCTGATCAACCGGCTCGGCAGGAAGATGTCGGCCTTCGTGGCGGGCGGCGTGATGATCGCGTGGGCGACGCCGCCGATCACCGCCGCGATCATCTTCTCCTGGCTGTTCGGCACCACCGGCGGCCTGGTCAACTGGTTCCTCGACCTCCTGCCGAACGCGCTGGTGGGCTCGGGCTGGACGAACTACAACTGGTTCGCCACGCCGCTGCCGACGTACACCGTCCTGACGATCTGCGTCGTGTGGATGTCGTTCCCGTTCGTCGCGGTCTCGGTGCTCGCCGGGCTGCGGACGGTGCCGAGTGAGCTGTACGAAGCGGCCCGCGTCGACGGCACCAATCCATGGCAGAACTTCTGGAAGATCACCTTTCCGCTGCTTCGACCGATCTTCGGCGTCCTGCTGGCGCTCTCGGTGATCTGGGACTTCCGCGTGTTCACCCAGCTGTTCGTCATGTCGGGCCTGGCCAACCGCGACTCGTTCAACCTGTCGCTGTACGGCTATTCGGAGGCGTTCGGCTCGCTCAACGCCAGGTACGGCCTCGGCTCGGCGATCGCCGTGGTCCTCACCCTGATCGTTCTGCTCGTCACCGCGATGTACGCGCGGATGGTCATCCGTCAGGAGGGAGCGGCATGAGAGCTCCGCTGTGGCGTCGTATCACGCTCAACGCCGCCGGCATCGGCGTGTTCCTCATCTCGGCCTTCCCCGTGTTCTGGATGGTCTCCACGGCGTTCAAACCGAACGGGGAGATCTTCAGCGCCACGCCGCACCCGCTGCCGGAGCACCCGACCCTGGGGCACTTCCGCTTCGTCGTGGACGGCGGCGTCGCCGGGGTCTCCTTCTGGCACTACTTGGCGAACAGCGCGATCCTGGCGATCTCGACCGTGCTGATCTCCGGGCTGCTCGCGCTCCTGGCGGCGACGGCCGTGGCGCGGTTCCGGTTCCGGTTCCGCACGACCTTCCTGATCATGCTGCTCATCGTGCAGATGGTCCCGTGCGAGGCGCTGGTCATCCCGCTGTTCGTCGATCTGAAGCGGATGGACATGCTGAACAGCCTGGTCGGCCTGACCGCCGTGTACGTCGGGTTCGCGCTGCCGTTCGGCATCTGGATGCTGCGCGGATTCGTCGCGGCCGTGCCCAAGGAGCTGGAGGAGGCGGCGGCGCTCGACGGCGCCGGACACCTGCGGATCTTCTTCCGGGTCCTGCTCCCCCTCGTGGCGCCCGGCCTCGTGGCGACGAGCGTCTTCTCCTTCATCACCGCCTGGAACGAATTCCCGTTCGCCTACACATTCCTCAAGGACCAGGACAAGGCCACCTTGCCCATCATGTTGCAGTTCTTCTTCGGCCGTTCCGGAAACGATTGGGGCCCGATCATGGCGGCGTCCACGCTGCTCACCCTCCCCGTCATCGCGTTCTTCCTCATCGTGCAGCGCCGGATGGTGTCCGGCCTGGTGGCAGGGGCGGTGAAGGGTTGATGAGCGACCCGTCTCTCGAGCGCCTCGCGAACGCCACGCTGCTCGCCCCCTTCCCCGGTGCCACTCCGCCGCGCTGGGTCCTGGAGGGCCTGGAGCGGGGCATGAGCGGAGTGACGCTCTTCGCCATCAACGGCAACGTGCCGGGCACCGCCGGGCTGGCCGGGCTCACCGGGGAGTTGCGGCGGTACGCCGATCCGCTGATCTCCATCGACGAGGAGGGCGGCGACGTCACGCGGCTCGCCCATGACACCGGCAGCCCGTACCCGGGCAGCGCGGCGCTCGGCGCCCTCGACGATCCCGCCGTCACCCGGCGGGTGTACCGCTCGCTCGGCGCCGAACTGCGGGAGGTGGGAGTCAACCTCGACTTCGCCCCGTCCGCGGACGTCAACACCGCCGATGACAATCCGATCATCGGAACCCGGGCGTTCGGCTCCGACCCCGAGACCGTCGCGCGGCACGTCGCCGCGGCGGTCGCCGGGTTGCAGGAGGCCGGGGTCGCCGCGTGCGCCAAGCACTTCCCCGGCCACGGCGCGACCTCCCAGGACTCCCACCTGGAGATCCCGACGGTGGACGCCGACCTGCCGCTGCTGGAACGGCGCGAGCTCGTCCCGTTCCGTGCCGCCATCCAGGCGGGGGTCGCCTCCGTCATGACCGGCCACCTCCGCGTTCCGGCCCTCACCGGCGACGCTCCCGCGACCCTCTCGCACGCCGCGGTCACCGGGCTGCTGCGCGGTGCCCTCGGGTACACGGGGCCGGTCGTCACCGACGCGCTGGACATGCGCGCCGCCAGCGACGCGATCGGCATCCCCGAGGCGTCCGTCCGCGCCCTCCTGGCGGGTTCGGATCTGCTGTGCCTGGGCTCGAAGGAGTTCGAGGACAGCGTGCGCGCCATCCGCGAGCACATCGTCGAGGCCGTACGCCAGGGGCGGCTGCCCGGCGAGCGGCTCGAGGAGGCCGCGGAGCGGGTCGCCGGGCTCAAGGCGTGGCTCGCCACCGCCGGCAGCGCGGAGGTCGACCGCGCGGTGGGGCTGGAGGCCGCCCGCCGGGCCGTCCGGGTCACCGGTACGCCCTCGGTCTCCTCCGACCCCGTCGTCGTCGAGATCCAGGCTCCGTCGAACATCGCGGTCGGGCCGGTCCCCTGGGGTTTCGGCCCCTGGGTGCCGGGCGTGGTGCGCGTGGAGGCCGCCGACGCCGACGCCCGGGACCTTTTGGAACGTGCCCACGGGCGCTCGCTCGTCATCGTCGTCCGGGACGCGCACCGGTACCCCGGGCATCGCGGCCTGGTGACGGCGCTGCTGGCCGCCCGTCCGGACGCCGTCCTGGTCGAGATGGGGGTTCCGGTCTGGCGGCCGGAAGGAGCCGCGTACGTCGCCACGTACGGCGCCACGCGCGCCAACGCCCGGGCCGCGGCGGAGGTGATCGGTCTTCTGGAGCCGGTGTCCGGTGACGCTCTGGCGTAGGGATCGGCCCGAAACAGGGCGGATGGCGGGAAAAAACCCGAACACCGATCGGAAAACGGGGACGCTTGGCGTGATCAGTTCCGTCGAGGCGGGATAATCGGAACATGCGATTGTCCGCCCGGGTCGATTACGCGCTCCGCGCGTCCGCCGAGCTAGCCGTCGGCGGCGAACGCCCCGTGACGGCCGTCCAGCTGGCTGAGGCGCAACAGATTCCCCCGAAGTTCCTGGAGAACATCCTCAGCCAGCTGCGCCGTTCGGGTCTCGTCCGCAGCCAGCGCGGGCCGGAGGGCGGCTACTGGCTCGCCCGCCCGGCGAATCAGATCTCGCTGGCCGACATCATCCGGGCCATCGACGGCCCGCTCGTCGGCGTACGTGGGGAACGGCCGGAGCACCTGGGGTACGAAGGACCGGCACGCGCGCTGCAGACCGTGTGGATCGCCCTGCGGGCGAGCGAGCGGGCCATCCTCGAACAGGTGACCCTCGCCGACGTCGCCTCCGGCGAGCTGCCCCCCGCGGTCAACAAGCTGACCGAGGACCCGGCCGCCTGGGACTCCCCCGCCTTCCGGCCCTGAGGTCGCCGGGTCGGGGGACGCCATGCCGGAGGGAGACGTCGTCTGGGCGGCCGCGAGGCGGCTGCACGCGGCGCTCGCCGGACGGGTGCTCACGCGCAGCGACTTCCGGGTGCCGCGCTACGCCACCACCGACCTGACCGGTCGTTCGGTCATCGAGGCGGTCTCCCGCGGGAAGCACCTGCTCATCCGGGTCGAGGGCGACGTCACCGTGCACACGCACCTGCGCATGGAGGGGACCTGGCGGATCCGGCGGGCCGGCCCGCCGCCCCCGCGCGACCACCGCCTGCGGCTGGTCCTGGCCAACGCCGAGTGGCAGGCGCTCGGGTACTCCCTCGGCGTGGTGGAGGTCGTGCGCACCTCGCGGGAGGATCGCGTCGTCGGCCACCTGGGACCTGACCTGCTCGGCCCGGACTGGGACCTGGCCGAGGCGGTGCGCCGCCTCCGGGAGCGCCCGGAGCGGGCGATCGGCGAGGCGCTGCTCGACCAGACCCGGCTCGCCGGCATCGGCAACCTCTACAAGGCGGAGGTGCTGTTCCTGCGGGGCGTCGACCCGTGGTGCCCCGTCGGCGCGGTGCCCGACCTGGAGGCCCTCGTCGAGCTCGCCCGCCGGCTGCTGGACGCCAACAAGGATCATCAGGACCAGATCACCACGGGCGAACGCCGGCCGGGCGCGCAGAACTGGGTGTACGGACGCGCCGGCCGCCCCTGCCGGCGCTGCCGCACGACCATCCGGCGGGCGGACCAGGGCGACCGGCCCGAGGAGCGGATCACGTTCTGGTGCCCCTTCTGCCAGCCGCCGCACGAGCCGGCGTCCTGAGCAGAACATGGCAGCGGAGCTCCTCCTCCGCCACGTCGCGCCGCGCTCAGCGCTGGGCCTCGAACATCCAGTGCTGCTTCTCCAGGTCCTGCGCGACGGCGATCAGCAGGTCCTGGGTGACGAGGTCCGAGTCGTCCGTGGTCTCGATGCGGTCACGGAACCGCTGGATCATCTGGGCGAGCAGGTCGGTGACCGCGGCGACCACCTTGTCGTCCTGCAGGTAGCCCGCGTCGAGCTGGTGGACCTTGGTCGTGTCGGCGACCGTACGGGCCCGGCCGTCCGGGTTGACCCCGATCGCCACCGCCCGCTCGGCGATCGTGTCCGCGTGCGCACGGGCCAGGTCGACGAGCTCGTCGAGCTGGAGGTGAAGGGAGCGGAAGTTGCGTCCGGTGAGATTCCAGTGCGCCTGCTTGCCCAGCAGGTGCAGATCGACGAGATCCACCAGCGACTCCTGCAGGACGGCGCCGGTCACCTTGCGCGCATCGTCGGGAAGCGGGCTCTTCACGGTCGACATCGCCGAGTCTCCTTCTCAGTCAGGTCAATGTCCCCTTGCAGGGGCGACCCTTCCCGAGAAGGGACCGGATAACCGTGTGATCGGTCTCGCGCCGGGGACCCGACGCTCCGGCGCGCGGACACGAACGCCCTGGTCGCGGACGTCCGCGACCAGGGCGCTGTGCGCGTTTCGAACGGGCCGTCAGGCCGCGACCATGTCGGCGCGGAGCGCGTTCTCGATCGTCTCGGGGGTGTTGGGGATGGCGTCGGCCGAAATCCTGTCGCCGTCGAGCCGCTCATGCTCCGGCGGCGCACCTGCCATCACGGGCTCCTGCTGCAGCTCGGCCAGCGCCAGCTGATCGGAGACGTCGCGCAGCACGTGCGATAGCGGCACGCCGAGGGCTTTGCAGATCGAGGCGAGCAGCTCCGAGGAGGCTTCCTTCTGTCCCCGCTCAACCTCGGACAGATAACCCAGCGACACCCGTGCCGCCGCGGAAACTTCCCGGAGGGTACGGCCTTGGCGCAGCCGCAGCTGCCGGAGTACGTCGCCGAGCAGCTGACGAAGCAGGACCATGTCTCGCTCCCTCCGTGAGTCCTGACTCATCTACCGGTTCCACCGTACCTGTCTTCACGATGCACGTGGCAGACCGAAACTTTCATGTTCGCTTCCGACGTAACGCTGTAATCACCCCGGCTCTTCCCGGTTGCCCGCCGTGACGGCCCAACTCTCACTGGAGTCCAGTGTGAGCAGATGACGCCGCAGCAGGTCAAGTGCATGGACGACGGTCATCCTGCGAATCGGGCCGCGGGCGCGTTCCCCGTCACCGGCCACCGGCAGCCGAACCGAGCGAACCGTCGCGGAACCGCCGGTTTCGGCCACCGCGACGTGAACCGTGCCGACCGGCTGCCCGTCCTGCGGGTCGGGGCCGGCCACGCCGGTCACGGCCAGGCCATAGGAGGCGCCGAGGCGCTCGCGGACTCCGGTGGCCATCGCGGCGGCGACGTCCGGATGGACGGCGCCGTGCGCGGCCAGCAGGTCCGCGGGGACGCCGAGAAGCGAATGTTTGAGAGGGGTCGCGTAAGCGACCACACCTCCTAGGAACGTCGCGGACGACCCGGGCATTCCGGTGAGCTCGGCGCCGAGCAGGCCGCCGGTGAGCGACTCGGCCACCGCGACGGTGGCGTTCCGCTCCGCCAGGAGGCGATGGACGACGCGGTCGAGGTCGAGGTCCTCCTCGGCGTACACCGAGCCGCCGAGCAGCTCACGCGCCAGCGCCGCGGCCTCGGCCACCCGGTCCTCGGCGGTACCGGTGATCCGCACCCGGACCTCGCCGGGCGACGGGTAGTAGGCGAGCCGCACGCCGGGAAGCGCCTCCACCGGAGCGAGACGCGCGGCGACCACCGACTCCCACACCGTCGCCGTGCGCAGCACGCGGGCCGCCACAGGAGTCCCGGCCAGTTCGGGCAGCACATGCTCGTCGACGATCGCGCGCATCTCCTCCGGCACGCCCGGCACGGCGTACGCGACGCCGCCGGGAAGGACCACGCGCAGGCCCGGCGCGGTGCCGGCCGGGTTGGGCAGCCGCCGGGCGCCCTCCGGGACGTCGGCCATCCGCAGCGCCGACTCCCGCAGCGGCACGCCGCGGCTGACGGCCCGCTCCCGCAGCCGGGCCTCCAGGGCCGGGTCACGGCGCAGGGCGACCCCCGCGGCACGGGCCAGCGCGTCCCGGGTCACGTCGTCGGAGGTGCCGCCGAGGCCGCCGGTGACGATGACGGCGTCCGCGCGCTCCAGGGCCTCTCTCAGCGCCGCGACGATCGTCTCGGTGTCGTCGGGGACGACCACGCCGCGGACGACCTCCACGCCCGCCTCCGTGAGGCGCCGCCCGAGCCACCCGGCGTTGCCGTTGAAGATGTCGCCGCGCAGGAGCTCGTCACCGACGTTCAGCAGCTCGACTCGCACGCCCGTCCTTCCACAGTCTCCAGGCCTTGGCCAGGTAGTCCAGGCCCGTCACGACGGTGACCACCGTGGCGGCCCCCATGACGATCCAGCGCAGCGGGTCGAACGGGCCGGGCATGATGTACAGGCCGATGGCGATCACCTGCAGCGTCGTCTTCAGCTTGCCGCCACGGCTGGCGGCGATCACGCCGTACCGGATGACGACGAACCGCAGCAGCGTGATGCCCAGCTCCCGGACGAGGATGGCGATCGTCACCCACCACCAGAGCCGCCCGAGCAGCGAGAGGCCGACCAGCGCCGATCCGACGAGCGCCTTGTCGGCGATCGGGTCGAGGATCTTGCCGAAGTCGGTGATGAGGTTGCGCCGGCGGGCGAGCTCCCCGTCGACGCGGTCGGTGAGCGACGCCACGACGAACATCCCCAGCGCCGCGACCCGCCACCAGGTCCCCTCGATGAACAGCAGCCAGACGAAGAACGGGACGAGCACCAGGCGAACGACGGTCAGCAGGTTCGCGATGTTGAGCACACCCGCCTGCGGGGCCACCGGCGTGGCGATCGGGTCGTCGCCGGCGGAGGTCGTCATGCCCCGTCCACGACGGCGAGCAGGTCGACGCCCATCGCCTCGACGACGCGTGAGCGTACGATCCGCCCGACGGGCGCCTCGCCCTTCAGGGTCACGACGCCGTCGATCTCGGGGGCCTGGTGCGCGGCCCGGCCCTCGCCGGGCTCCTCGACCAGCACCTCCACGATCGATCCGATGCGCTCCTCGGCGCGCTGGGCGGTGAGCTCCTCGGCGAGCGAGGACAGGTCGGCGACGCGGGCGTCGATCTCGGCGGCGTCGAGCTTGCCGTCGAAGCCGACCGCCTCGGTGCCCTCCTCGTCGGAGTAGCCGAACACGCCGACGGCGTCGAGGCGGGCGGCGGTGAGGAACTGCGCGAGCTCGTCGACGTCGTGTTCGGTCTCACCGGGGAAACCGACGATGAAGTTGGAGCGCACGCCGGCCTCGGGGGCGAGCGCGCGGATCTGCTCGAGCAGGCCGAGGAAGCGCTCGCGGTCGCCGAACCGCTTCATCCGGCGCAGCAGCGGGCCGCTGGCGTGCTGGAAGGACAGGTCGAAGTACGGCGCGACGCCGGGCGTCGTGGCGATCGCCTCGATCAGTCCGGGGCGCAGCTCGGCGGGCTGCAGGTAGCTCACCCGGACCCGCTCGACGCCGGGCACGGCGGCGAGCTCGGGCAGCAGCGTCTCCAGCAGGCGGATGTCGCCGAGATCCTTGCCGTAGGAGGTGGAGTTCTCGCTGACCAGGACGATCTCGCGGACGCCCTGACCGGCCAGCCAGCGGGCCTCGTCGAGGACCTCGGTGGGCCGGCGCGAGACGTACGCCCCGCGGAAGGCCGGGATGGCGCAGAACGTACATCGCCGGTCGCAGCCGGAGGCGAGCTTGAGCGGGGCCGCCGGTCCGCCGCCGAGGCGCCGCCGCAGGACGCGCGGGCCGCTCGCCGGGGCGACGCCCTCGGGCAGGTCCGGCGCGTCGAGGGCGGGCGGCGGATCACCGTGGCCAGGGACGTGGACGTCGGCCCCGGACCGCTGGACCGGGCTGAGCGGCAGCAGCTTGCGCCGGTCCTGCGGAGTGTGGGCCCGGTGCGGACGGCCGGCGAGGACGTCGTCGAGGCGCTCGCCGATGGCGGCGTAGTCGTCGAAGCTCAGCACCGCGTCGGCCTCGGGCAGCGACTCGGCCAGCTCCGCGCCGTACCGCTCGGCCATGCACCCGGCCGCCACGACCCGTGCCCCGGAGTCGGACGCCGCGAGCAGGGTGTCGATCGAGTCCTTCTTCGCGGCGTCGATGAAGCCGCAGGTGTTGACGAGGACGACCGAGGCGTCGCCGGAGTCGTCGAGCGTCCAGCCCGCGCTCTCCAGGCGTGCCGCGAGCTCCTCGGAGTCGACCTCGTTGCGGGCGCAGCCGAGGGTGACCAGGGAGACGGTCCGGCGATCCGCCGAGTCGGTGGGTTGGTCGGCGGTGCTCACGCGCGGTGCTCCCCTCTCGCGGGGCGCGTGCGCTGCGCGGCCGCGGGCTCAGTACGCGGGGTGGACATGCCCCATACGGTACTGGCCCGCACGAGGCGGGCGGCCGTCAGCGTCTCTGATCAGCTAAGCGGTCCCATGCCAGACGTGGTGTCTGGCATGGGTTGTATCCACCTGGGTGGGGAGGCGTGGGCGTGGAGGTGGAAACCGGCACCCAGTGCTGCTCCTCGTGGCCGGTGGCCAGGGGTGGGTGTGCTGATCGTGGTCACGTCCTGGTTCCGGTGGGCTGCGCGGGGCAGCCGGACCCGGTCCGTTGGTGCGTGTCCCGCCGGACGCTGGCCGGCAGGACCGCGTGGGCGGGCTGCCGGGGAGGGAACCTCGCGTCGCCTGGGCGCGAGGCGGTTGGCGCGTGGCGGGGTGGGGCCGGTCTTGGTCCGGTCCTTCCGGCTGGTCTTCCCGATCGTGATGACAGCGTTGGCTTAGCTGAAGGCGAGGTCGGCGTGCACTTTCCGGCCCGCCGGGCGCAGGGTCGGCAGGTGGATTACTGCGTCCGCCGGGATGGTGGGTGGGAGGGCGAAGGGGATCGCCGCGCGCACCCGATCCCACTCCTGCGGGGCGCGCTTGCCGGAGGCAGGAAGCTGCCGTCGAACGCGTGGATGGCGTTGCGGAGGCTGGGCTGGAGCGTCTGTGCCCCGGATGGGGTGAAGGTCAACGACCGGATCGTGGAGGAACCAGGCATGACTAATGAGGTCGATCAGCCTTTCTGCGGATCTCCCGGGCCGAAGGCGAGCCGGACGACCTGGCCGTCCGGGCCGGGTGAGCCGAGGTCCTTGCCGTTCACGGTGAGGCGCACCCCGCCACCGTTGCCGATGACCAGGCGGATGTGCTTCTTGGCCGACCACTCCTGGGACTGACCGGCGCGGATGACGCCGCTGAACAGCTGCTTGCCCTTGTCGTCCTCGACGCTGAGCCAGCTCGCCCGCTTGGCCTTGAGGCGGACGGTGACCTCCTTGCGGGGCGCCTGGGCCACGGCGGCGGTGTGCGACGGGCGGGCCGTCGCCGTCGCGGTGGCGGCCGGCGCGGCGGCCCGCTCGGCGGACTTGTGGCGCTCCTCACCGGTGGCCACCCGGAAGATCCCGTACAGCACGACGGCGACCAGGGCGACCGCCATGGCGGCGCTCCAGTTCGGCGAGCGGCGTTCCAGGATCTTGACGGGGGTCTTCGCCTCGAACGCCAGCCGCGCGGAGACCGCCTGCGGCGGGCCCCCGTGCGCGTCGTCGTACTCCTGGACCAGCGGCTCCGGGTCGATCCCGGTGGCGCGCGCGATGCTCCGGATGTGGCCGCGGGCGTAGAAGTCCCCGCCGCACATGCTGAAGTCGTCGCGCTCGATGGCCTGGAGCACCGTCTCGCGGATGCGAGTCCGGCCGGCGACCTGCGGGACGCTGAGACCCGCCTCCTGGCGGGCCTTCGCGAGGGTGCCACCGATCGTCACGACACGCCTCCTGGGAACCTCGTGGCGGTGTTCAGGTCCACGCCGCCGGGTCGCTTCCCCGCTCCATGATCAGTCTATGAAGGCGGGGCGTGAGAAGCGATGTGCAACGCGCACTAAGTCAGCTACCCCAAGATCTCGATCGCTACTCTCCGCGCAGGGACGCGAGCACACCGGGTAGATCGTCGGGTTTGACCAGGACGTCACGTGCCTTCGACCCCTCGCTGGGGCCCACTATGTTGCGGCTTTCCAGCAGGTCCATGAGGCGCCCCGCCTTCGCGAACCCGACGCGCAGCTTTCGCTGCAGCATCGAGGTCGAGCCGAACTGCGTGGAGACGATCAGCTCGGCCGCCTGGATCAGCAGCTCGAGGTCGTCGCCGATGTCCTCGTCGATCTCCTTCTTGCGCGTCTCCGCCGCGGCGACGTCCTCGCGGTAGTCGGGCTCGGCCTGCTTCTTGCAGTGCTCGACGACCTCGTGGATCTCCTTCTCCGAGACATAGGCGTTCTGCAGCCGCATCGGCTTGCTCGCGCCCATCGGCAGGAACAGCGCGTCACCCTGGCCGACAAGCTTCTCCGCGCCCGGCTGGTCGAGGATGACGCGGCTGTCGGCGAGGCTGGAGGTCGCGAACGCCAGCCGGGACGGGACGTTCGCCTTGATCAGGCCGGTGACGACGTCGACGCTGGGCCGCTGCGTGGCGAGCACCAGGTGGATGCCCGCCGCGCGGGCCAGCTGGGTGATGCGCACGACCGAGTCCTCGACGTCGCGGGGCGCGACCATCATGAGGTCGGCGAGCTCGTCGACGATCACGAGGAGGTAGGGGTACGGCTGGTAGACGCGCTCGCTGCCCGGCGGGGCGGTGAGCTTGCCCGCGACGACGGCCTTGTTGAAGTCGTCGATGTGGCGGTACCCGGAGGCGGCGAGGTCGTCGTAGCGCCGGTCCATCTCGCCGACCACCCACTGCAGCGCCTCGGCGGCCTTCTTGGGGTTGGTGATGATCGGCGTGATCAGGTGCGGGATCCCGGCGTAGGAGGTGAGCTCGACGCGCTTGGGATCGACGAGGACCATGCGCACCTCGTCCGGGGTCGACCGCATGAGGATCGAGGTGATCAGGCCGTTGATGCAGGTCGACTTACCGGCGCCGGTGGCGCCCGCGATGAGCATGTGCGGCATCTTCGCGAGGTTGGCCACGACGGTGCGGCCCTCGACGTCCTTGCCGAGCCCGACGAGCATCGGGTGGTGGTCGCCTGCCGCCACCGAGGACCGCAGGGTGTCCCCCAGGCTGACGATGTCCTTGTCGGTGTTGGGGATCTCGACGCCGATCGCGGACTTGCCGGGGATCGGGGAGATGATCCGCACGTCGGCGCTCTTGACGGCGAGCGCGATGTTCTTGGCCAGCGCGGTGATCCGTTCGACCTTGACGGCGGGGCCGAGCTCGATCTCGTACCGGGTGATCGTCGGGCCCCGGGTGAAGCCGGTGACCTGCGCGTCGATGTTGAACTGGTCGAGCACCTCGGACAGGGCGTTCACGACGACGTCGTTGGCCTTGGTACGCGGCTTGACGACCGATCCGGCCTTCAGGACGCCGGGAGGCGGCAGCCGGTAGGTGCCGTCGCCCGTCGACGAGGTCGACAGGGTGAGCTGCTCGGTGATCCGCGGCGCCGGCGTCGGGTCGGGCGGCATGGGAGGCTCCGGCGGCTCCGGAGGCGACAGCAGCTCGTCGGCGAGGCTCGGCCCCTCGTCCTCCTCGAAGATCTGGTCGGCCCGCGTGGTCCGGGTCTCGGACACGACCGGCGTGTCGTACGGCTGGTGGTGCTCTCCGACCTCGACCTCGGCCTTGCGGGACCGTTTCCGATTCTTTGCGGTCTTCTCCGGCTCCTCCGGTGCCTCCTCCGGCTCGCGCAGCAGCATCCGGTCCCGCAACTCGGCGAGCCGGTCCGGCACCCGGTGCACGGGTGTCGCGGTCACGACGAGCACGCCGAAGCCGACCAGCAGCAACAGCAGCGGGACCGCGACGAAGGCGGTGACGGTGCTGGTGAGCGGCGCGGACAGCAGCCAGCCGAGCAGGCCGCCGCTGCCCTGCAGGGCGTGCTCGCCCGCGCTGGGGTACGGCGTGCCGTGCGCGATGTGCACGATGCCGACGATGCCGCCGACCAGCGCCGCGCAGCCGATGAGGATGCGGCCGACGTCGCCGTTGCGCTCCGGATGGCGCAGCAGCCGCCAGGCCGGCAGGAGGCAGATCAGCGGCAGCACCATGGCCAGCGATCCCAGGCAGTCCCGGATCACTCGGCCGAGGTTCTTCAGCGCCCAGGTGTGCGGGTCGAACCAGGTGGCCGCGGCCAGGACGATCGCCAGGCCGAGGAAGGCGAGGCCCTGCCCGTCGCGGCGGTGCTCCTCGTCCAGCTCGCGGGCCCCGCGCCCGAACGTCCGCGCCATCCCGCCCACGGCGCGGGCCAGGAGCAACCACACCTGGGCCACGAACTGCCAGAAGCCGAGGAAGAGGGTGCTGATCGGATCGGGCCGCTGCGGCGGGCGGGAGCGCGCCGCCGGCCGGGACGCCGCCGGTGCGCGCTTGCGCGTCCCCGACGCGCGTGCCGGGGTCTTCGCGGCCGAACCCTTGCCCCCGGCCGCCGGTTTACGGGCGGCGGGCCTTCGCGCCGTGCCGCCACGCGTACCTGAGGAGGAGCCCTTAGCACCCCCGGGCGTACGTGTGGCCATGATGCCGAGACTAGCGGCGCCCCGCCCGCCGCCGTTGAACCTCGCCTTACGGCGTGTCGTCGATCGGCCGTCGGCGGGCCGAACCCGCCCCGCCCGGCCGGTCCCCGGACGCGAGTCCGGAGGACACGAACCGGCCCCGGACGGGCATCCGCAGGACACGAACAGGTCCCGTCCGGCCGGTCCCCCGGACGCGAGTCGGGGGGACGCGAACCGGTCCCGTCCGGTCCGGTCCGTGCGGACCGGACCGGCTCGGGGTGGATCAGACCTCGACGATGACCGGGATGATCATCGGGCGGCGGCCGTAGGTCTCGTTGACCCAGCGACCCACCGTGCGGCGTACGACCTGCCGCAACTGGTGGATGTCGTTGACGCCGTCCGCGGCGGCGGTGTCCAGTACGTCCTCGATGCGCGGGATGACCGGCTCGAAGCTGTCGATCCCGGCTCCGCGGGCGTGGATCTCCGGGCCGCCGAGGGGCTTGCCGCTCTCGGAGTCGACCACGACGACGATGGAGACGAAGCCCTCGTCGCCGAGGATGCGGCGGTCCTTCAGCGAGGTCTCGGTGATCTCGCCGACCGACAGGCCGTCGACGTAGACGTACCCGGCGCGGACGGCTCCGGCGATCTGCGCCTTGCCGTCGACCAGGTCGACCACCACGCCGTCCTCGGCGATGATGACGTTCTCGTGGGGGACGCCGGTGAGCTCGGCCAGCCGGGCGTGCGCCCGCAGGTGCCGCCACTCCCCGTGGACCGGCATGAAGTTGCTCGGCCGGGTCATGTTCAGCACGTACAGCAGCTCGCCGGCCGGGGAGTGACCGGAGACGTGCACGAGCGCGTTGCCCTTGTGCACGACCCGCGCGCCCCAGCGGGTGAGGCCGTTGATGACGCGGTTGACGGCGTTCTCGTTGCCGGGGATGAGCGACGACGCGAGGATCACCGTGTCGCCCTCCTCGATCCGGATCTGGTGGTCCCGGTTCGCCATCCGGGACAGCGCCGACATCGGCTCGCCCTGCGAGCCGGTGCAGACCAGCACCACCCTCTCGGCGGGCAGGTCGTCGATCTCCTTCTGGTCGACCATGATCCCGCCGGGCACCTGCAGGTAGCCCAGGTCCCGGGCGACGCCCATGTTGCGCACCATGGACCGGCCGACGAGGCAGACCTTGCGGCCGCTGGCATGCGCGGCGTCCAGGACCTGCTGCACGCGGTGGACGTGCGAGGCGAAGCAGGCGACGATGACGCGCTTCTCCGCCACGCGGAGCACGTCGCCCAGGACGACGCCGATGTCGCGCTCGCTGGTGACGAAGCCGGGGACCTCGGCGTTGGTGGAGTCCGACAGCAGCAGGTCGATGCCCTCGGCGCCGAGGCGGGCGAACCCGCCGAGGTCCGTGAGCCGGCCGTCCAGCGGCAGCTGGTCCATCTTGAAGTCGCCGGTGGCCAGCACGAGGCCGGCGGGCGTGCGGATGGCGACCGCCAGGGCGTCGGGGATCGAGTGGTTGACCGCGAGGAACTCACAGTCGAACGGTCCAAAGGACCGCCGGTCGCCCTCGGCCACGCGCAGCGCGACCGGGTTGATGCGGTGCTCGGCGAGCTTGGCCTCCAGCAGCGCGAGGGTCAGCCGTGAGCCGACGACGGGGATGTCCGGCCGCTCCCGCAGGAGGTACGGCACGGCGCCGATGTGATCCTCGTGGCCGTGAGTGAGGATCACCGCCTCGATGTCGTCGAGGCGGTCACGGATGTAGTCGAAGTCCGGCAGGATCAGGTCGACGCCGGGCTGCTCCGTCTCGGGGAACAGCACGCCGCAGTCGACGATCGCCAGCCGGCCGTCGTACTCGAACACCGTCATGTTGCGGCCGATCTCGCCGAGGCCGCCGAGCGGCACGATCCGCAGACCGCCCTGGACGAGCGGCCGCGGAGTGCCGAGACCGGGATGCGGATGACTCATCCCCATGCCCCCTCACCTGATCGAGCGGGGGCATGGTCTTGCGCGTTGGTCACGCGCCCTCCTACCTATTCAGCGGCTCGCCTCTCCGGCGATGCCTTGGGAACCTGTGGTCCGCTCACGGACCCTCCACGATCTTGACGCCGCCGGCGACGAGGTCCTCGCGCAGCGCGGCGGTGAACTCCGGCGTCGCGTCCACCAGGGGCGGGCGGACGGTGCCGCCGGGCAGCCCGAGCAGGGACAGCGCCGCCTTGGTGGCGATGACGCCCTGAGTGCGGGTCATGAGGGCGGTGACGACCGGCAGCAGCCTGCGGTGGATCTCCGTGGCGCGCCGCGTGTCCCCGCCGAGGAACGCGTCGATCATCTCGCGCAGGTCGGCGCCGACGACGTGCCCGACCACGCTCACGAAGCCGGCCGCGCCGACCGACAGCCACGGCAGGTTCAGCGCGTCGTCGCCGGAGTAGAACACCAGATCCGTCTCGGCCATCACCTGCGAGGCCCCGAACAGATCGCCCTTCGCCTCCTTCACCGCGATGATCCGCGGGTGGTCGGCGAGCCGCAGCAGCGTCTCCGCGGCGATGGGCGTGCCGGTACGGCCGGGGATGTCATAGAGCATCACCGGCAGGCCGGTCGCGTCGGCCACCGTGGTGAAGTGGCGCGCGAGTCCTTCCTGCGGCGGCTTGTTGTAGTACGGGGTGACGACCAGGAGGCCGTGGGCGCCGGCCCGCTCCGCCTGGCGCGCCAGCTTCAGGGTGTGCTGGGTGTGGTTCGTGCCGACGCCGGCGACGATCGTCGCGCGGTCGCCGACCGCCTCGAGGACGGTGCGCAGCAGGCGCTCGTCCTCCTCGTCGCTCGTCGTCGGCGACTCTCCCGTCGTCCCGCTGACGACGAGGCCGTCGTTGCGCTGCTCGTCCACCAGGTACGCGGCCAGCCGTGCCGCCCCGTCGTAGTCGATGGTGCCGTCGGCGGCCATGGGGGTGACCATCGCGGTCAGCATCCGGCCGAAGGGCGCGGAGTCGTCACGTCCCTGCGGCAGGGCGTTCGTGCTGGGTGCCATGTTCCGAACTTACCGGGCATCGGCGGTGGCCGGGAGCCGCGGGGACCTCCGTGTCGCCTCGTCCGGGCGTCGTCCCGGCACCCGGAACACCCCGTGTTTCCTGGGTTTTCGCCCGGTCATGAGGCCCTGACGAGGAAGACGC
This sequence comes from Actinoallomurus liliacearum, assembly GCF_039542035.1. Classification (NCBI taxonomy): domain Bacteria; kingdom Bacillati; phylum Actinomycetota; class Actinomycetes; order Streptosporangiales; family Thermomonosporaceae; genus Actinoallomurus; species Actinoallomurus liliacearum. The sequence goes on along the minus strand of NZ_BAABHJ010000023.1, from coordinate 351,698 downwards.
CGCCAGAACACGCTCGGGGGTACGCGTTCTGACGACGTCACCTTCAGCATCGGAATTCAGAAAACCGGCGTTACCGGAGAACCTTGACGGCCTCTCGTACGTTGGAGTGAGTGGGACGGGGTTCCGCCGGGGTCTGGCGGGGCTGGCGGAGCCTCTCCCGGCGGAGGATGCGCGCCTCGGTGGCAGGGGTCTGGGGCTCTCCGCGTCGGTCACCCACCCGACCGGCGCACCGGCCACCGAGGCGCGCGCATCCGCGCCTGAGGGGCATCCGGTGGATCACCGGACACCCCTACGGCGCGTCTGACGAATCCGCTGTCAGACCCGCCTAGCCCGTCAGGCGTCCTGCCGGGCGTCGAGATGCTCACGCAGCTTCAGTTCCAGTTCTTCCCGGCTCCGGGCGCGGAGGCACTCGTTGCGCCGTACCGCCCACCAGTGACCGGAGCCGCCGAGCCCGAACCGCCAACCGGAGTAATCGGCCGCCAGCTGCTGCAGCTGACCGGCCGCCCCCTGGACAGTGTCCTCCATGTGCATCTCTCCCGAACCTCCCACACCGCCAGCCGCGGCGATCCGCACCACGGTCGCCGGAATTCCTTCCCCGCGTGAGGACGAATCGACCACATGGCCGCGAGCGGTCAGGGGGTCCGCGGGGAAGCGTTTCACCTGCGAAGACAGGTCATTTAATCAGCTTTTGCGGCATGTATCGCAAGCGTCAGATTTAGTTGTCCATCGTGTCGCTCGCGCGCTGACGGACGGTGCCCGCGCGCGTACGGCGGGACGTCATCCGAGGGCCGCTCCGGGGTCGCCCCGGACCCCGGTCAGCGCGGTTCGCCCAGCCATCCGGCGCGGTACGCCGCCCAGTCGCGGTCGCTCGTCGTCCAGTCGGCGTAGACCGCCACTCCGTACGGCCCCGCCGGGGTGGCCGGCGCAGCCGCGCGACGCCCTGCCGCACACCGCGCAGCGCGGTGGGCAGGTCCTCGGCCCACGGCGTCGGCGACCGGTAGGTCGGCGCCCCCATGAAGACGGTCACGCGATCGCCGATCAGCGACAGCGTCCGCTCGGTGTGGTGGGCGAAGTGCCATCCGGCGAGCGCCCGCGTCGGCGCCTCCGAGTCGTACGTCATGATCGCCACTTGGTCGACGCGGTCCGCGACGGCCTTCAGGTACGCCGCCGTGGGCCGTGGCGGGTAGTGGGTGCTCCCACGCGGGAGCACGAGCCGGAAGAGTGGCTGCGTCCAGTCGGCGAGTCCCGGTTGCTCCAGCGCGACCGACAGCAGCCGTCCCCGGGCGCGCGTCACCTCCCGCGTGCGCGTCAGCAGGTCGAGGAAGTTCCGGTCGTCGGGGTAGATCGGCTCGATGTCGTAGTGGATGCCGGCGAACCCCACGTCGAGGAGGGCGCGATCGGTGTCCAGGATGTGCGCCCGCGTCGCCGGCGCGCGCAGGTCCAGCGGGCCGCCGCCGGAACGCTCGACCTGCCCGACGTACGCCTGGGCGCGCACGCCCGGCGCCAGCCGGCGCAGCGCCGCGAGCAGCTCCGCGGCGTGGCCGTACCGCGCCGGCGGGATCCGTCCGTCGCCGGTCAGCGGGCCGACGTGGAAGAAGACGTCGGTGATCCGATTCCGGGTGAGCGTGCCGGCGAGCGCGCGGTACTCGGCCTCGGTGCGCGCCTCCCCCGCCCACTGGTGCCGGGCCCACAGCGCGTTCGCGGTGCCGCCGTACACCGGCGGTTCCGGCTGCCAGTCGAACCACGCGTACCCGAAGAAGATCATCGAGGCGCCGAGCATGGTCGCGCAGACCCACGCCACCGCCCGGACGAGTCGCCGTGTCATGCCCCTCCCTGATCAGGAGGTCCGACGCTCCGGATCGCCCGCCGGTTCGCCCAGGGATGTCCGGCCGGGCAAAGATCCACCGGGCACCCCTGGGTGATCAGCGTTCGGCGACGTCCTGGTCGAGGACCGGCTTGACGTCGACGATCGGCGTGCCGTCCAGGGCCTCCAGGTCCTTGACCAGGACGCGGAGCCCGTCGACCCGCAGGATCGTCACCCGGTGCAGGCCGATCGGGTTCGGCCGGTCGGGCGACCGCGTGCTGAACACCCCCTGGGGCGGCCGGGCCAGGTCGCCGCGCGGGTGGACGACCAGGGCGTCACGGGACGCCCGGTCGAACCACGTCAGCACGATGACCTGGGCCCCCTCGGTCAGGTCGCGCAGGCCCTCGCGGACGTCCTCCCGGAACACCAGCCACGCGTCCGGCGCTCCTTCGTCGCCCTGCCGTGGCGCCGCGGCCCGGTCGGTCAACGGCGACTCCACCCGGCCGATGGGGTGCACTTCGTACGAACCGTCGGTCACCGTATCTCCTCACGATCGCGCGTCGCCGCCATCATGACGGGCGATGGCGGCGGCGCTCCCCGCTTTCGACGAAGAACGAAGGCCGGTCAGGCGACGATCAGCAGGGCCTTGCCGAGGACCTCGCGGGCCTCGATCGCGGCATGGGCCTCGGCGGCGTCCGTCAGCGGGAACGTACGCCCGATCACGGGTTCGATCCGGCCCGCCGCCGCCTCGCCCAGGGCCCGCTCGGCCAGCCGCCGGTACTCCTCCGGCCCGAACTGCAGGTCCTGGATGCCCCGTACGGTGAGGCCCCGTCGTGCCACCGCGCCGGGGTCGACCGGGGCGAACCCGCCGCTGGGCGCCCCGTGCGCGGAGATCCGGGCCCCGTCCGCCGCGACCGCGATCGCCGCGCCGCCGATCTCCCCGCCGGCGCCGTCGAAGACGACGTCGGGGCCCCTGCCTCCGGTCGCCTCCCGCACCCGGTCCGCCCATCCCGGCTCGCTGTAGTCGACCACGACCTCGGCGCCCAGCTCACGGGCGAGGTCGAGCTTGCGCTTGCCCCGCGCGGCGGCGATCACGTGCGCTCCGGCCGTGCGGGACAACTGCACCAGCAGCGTCCCCATGCCCCCGGCCGCCGCGACGACGAGCACCCACTCCCCCGGCCGGACCCGCGCCGGGTCGAAGACGCCCAGCGCGGTCACCCCGTCGTGCAGGAGGGCCGCCGCGGTGGCCGGGTCCAGCCCGTCCGGCACCGGCAGCAGCCCGTCGGCCGGGACCACGACGTGGGTGGCGTAGCCCCCGTCGGGAGTCCGGGTGGCGACCCTCCGCCCGGCCCAGGCGGGGTCCACCCCCTCGCCGACGGCGCTCACCTCGCCGGTGACGGCGCCGCCGGGCACGTAGGGGGGCCGCACGTCGAAGTACTCGCCGCCCCAGCCGGACCGGATCTGCGTCTCGACGAACAGGGTGTCCGCCGCGGAGACCGCCACCACGACCTGCCCGGGTCCCGGGACGGGATCCGGGCGGTCCACCGGAACGAGCACCTCGGGACCGCCGAACCTTCCAACCTCGATCACCCGCATCGTCACCACTCCCCTTCGTAGGACCTGTGTTCGTGACGAGCGTGGAACATGAACCTTGGTTGAGGTCAACTCGGTTCGGCCCGCAGGCGGGCGAGCGTCTCCGGCGTCAGCCGCCGGGCCAGCCGCTCGAGCAGGTCGGCGACCTCCGCGACCTCCCCCGGCTCGTCCGTGCCGAGGGCGGCGGCCAGGGCGCCGTCGATGGGCGTCGAGCGGACCGCCGCGACGCGTTCGGACACCTGCGGCGCCTGCCGTACGAGCATCCGCCGCCGGTCCCGGGGGTCGGGCTCCGCCACCACGGATCCCGCCTCGCGCAGCCGGGCGACGGCGCCCGAGACCTGGCTCTGCGGCAGTCCCGTGCGGGCGGCGATCTCACCGATCGCGCTGTCCGGGTGCGCCACGACGTCGCTCGCCACGATGAGAACCGTCCGGACGCTGGTCGAGTACTCCGGCAGCCCCTCGGTCGGCATGGCCTCTTCGCCGATCTTCATCAGCGTCCGGCCCAGCAGGAACAACTCCACTCCGTTCATGACGGCACGATACATCGAATCAGATGCATCGATGTTGATGTATCTGATTCGATGCTTTATCGTCTCGATCACCACCGCTCGACCGAGGGAGTTCACATGAAGACGGCCACGATCGCCGTGTCGGGAGCCACGCTCTACTACGAGATCCGCGGAGCCGGTCCGCTGCTGCTCGTCCTGCAGGGCGGCGACGGCGACGCCGGGCGCAACGCCGACCTCGTCGCCCGGCTCGCCGACGACTACACGGTGGTCACCTACGACCGCCGCGGGCTGTCCCGCAGCCACCTGGACGACCCCGGAGCACCGGTGACGCTGGAGACACACGCCGACGACGCCCACCGTCTCCTCGCCGAGCTCACCGACCGCCCGGCCCTGCTGTTCGGCTCCAGCTTCGGCGCCCTGACCGGCCTCATCCTGGCGAGCCGCCACCCCGCGCGGGTCGACACCCTGGTGGCCCACGATCCGGCCACCGCCCGCCTCCTGGACGACGCCGCGCGGGCCCGGATCACCGGAGAGCTCGCCGACCTGGAGGAGATCTTCCGCCGCGATGGCGTCCTCGCCGCGCTGAAGCGCCTCGGCGAACTGGTCGCCGCCGACTTCGCCGACCGGGAGCCCGACGTGCGCCTCCCCGAGCCGCCCGACGCCCGGCGCATCGCCAACCTGGAGTTCTTCTTCTCCCGGGACATCACCGCGATGGTCGAGGCGCCGTTCACCGCCGCCGACGCCACCGCGCTGAAGGAGTCCCCGGTGCGGGTCGTCCCGGCCGCCGGCCGCGCCTCCCGGAACATCTGGAACTACGAGTGCGCCGAGGCGCTGGCCGCCCTCCTCGGCACCGGCGTCGTCGAGTTCCCCGGGGGCCACAGCCTCTCCACCCACCCGAAGGCCTTCGCCGCCCGGCTCCACGAGGTCCTCGCCGACCGCGGATGAGCGCTCCCCATGGCCGCCAGAACGCTCGGAGAAGGCTCGCGCCCCCGTCCGTTACAGCGCGATCCACCGCTTCCCGTCGCGACCTTCACCGAGCGTCCCGCCGTCGTTCAGCCCTTCCCGGCCGCGCCGGGCGACGCCACCTCGGGGGTGGCCGCCGGGCGGGCGGCGGCGGTGCGTGAGACGCGGGCCCGCTGGGCGATGAGGACGCAGAGCAGCACACCGGCCGCCGCGACGACCGTGCCGGCACCGGCATGCTCGCCGAGCAGCAGCCAGGACCAGAGGAGGGTGAGCAGCGGCTGGGCGAGCTGAACCTGGCTCGCCCGCGCCACCCCCGCCTTCGCGAGCCCGGCGTACCAGGCGAAGAACCCGAGGAACATCGACACGCCCGACACGTACGCCAGGCCGGTCACCGCCGCGCCGCTCCAGTGCCCCGACGTCGCCGCGAACAGGGCCACCGTGACCGGGATCGTGATCGGGGCGACGAGGACGAGCGCCCACGACACCACCTGCGGGCCGGGCATCTCGCGGGCCAGGCGGCCGCCCTCGGCGTATCCGAGGCCGGCCGTCAGCATCGCTCCGAGCAGCAGCGCGTCGGCGGGAGCGAACCGCCCCACCCCGTTCCGCAGGGTGAACGCGACGATCAACGCCGCGCCCGCCAGGCTCGCCGCCCAGAAGACGGAAGAGGGGCGCTCGCCGGCCCGTACGACGGCGAAGACCGCGGTCGCGACGGGGAGCAGGCCGACCACCACGGCGGCGTGCGACGAGGAGGACCCGTGGTCGAGGGCGAGCGTGGACAGGAGCGGGAACCCGAACACGATGCCGAGGGCCACCACTCCCAGAGAGGCCCACTGACGCCCGTGGGGCCACGGGGCGCGCATCAGCCGCAGCGCGACGGCGGCGAGGACCGCGGCGATCCCGGCGCGCCCGATCCCGATCAGGTACGGGCCGAAGTCGCGCAGCGCGAACTCGGTGGCCGGGAAGGTGAAGGAGAAGGCGAGGACGCCGAGCGCGGCGGCGCTGAAGCCCGGAGGCAGCGCTACCGCACTCCGTCGAGTAGCGTTATCATGATTTCTCATGAATAACGATAGCAGTATCGCCGGCCTCGCCACAGAGCTGCGGGCCGCGGTGGCGAGGCTGCGCCCCGGCGACCGGCTGCCCTCCAGCCGGTCGCTGATGAGCCGGTACCAGGTCAGTCCCGTCACCGTGGCCGCCGCGATCCGGCTGCTCGCCGCCGAGGGCCTCGTCGTCGCCCGGCCCGGCAGCGGCACGTACGTCGCGGAGCCGCCGCGGCCGACGCCCGCGGAGCCGGCGGACCTGGACTGGCAGGCGGTGGCCCTCGGCGACCGCACCGTCGACGCGGCCGGCGTGGTCGGCCTGCTCTCCCAGCCCCCCGAGGGCGTGATCGCGCTCAGCGGCGGCTACCTCGCGCCCGCCCTGCAGCCCGTCCGGGCCCTGGCCACCGCGGCCGCGCGGGCGGTCCGCCGGGCGGACGCCTGGGAGCGCCCGCCGCTGTCCGGCCTGCGCGACCTGCGCGAGTGGTTCGCCCGTACGGCGGGCGGTGACGTCACCGCGGCCGACGTGACCATCACCAGCGGGGGTCAGGGCGCGATCAGCCTGATCCTGCGCGCCCTGCTGCCATCCGGCGCCCCGATCCTCGTCGAGTCGCCGACCTACCTCGGTGCGCTCGCCGCGGCCCGTGCCGCCGGGCTGCGCCCCGTTCCGGTGCCGGTCGACGACCAGGGCCTGCGCACCGACCTGCTCGCCGACGCGTTCGCGGCGACGGGGGCACGCGCGCTGTTCTGCCAGCCGACCTTCCACAACCCGACCGGTACGGTGCTGTCCGCTCCGCGTCGCGAGCAGGTCCTGGACGTCGCCCGCGCGGCGGGCGCGTTCGTGGTCGAGGACGACTACAGCCGCCATCTGGCGATCGACCCGCCTCCTCCGCCCCTGGTCGCGTCGGACCGGGACGGCCGGGTCGTGCACATCGGCTCGCTCACCAAGATCACCGCACCGAGCCTGCGGGTCGCCGCGGTGATCGCCCGCGGACCGGTCGCCGAGCGCATCCGCTCGGCGCAGGTCGTCGAGTCGTTCTTCGTCGCCCGCCCGCTCCAGGAGACCGCCCTGGAACTGGTCACCTCTCCCGCCTGGCCGCGTCACCTCCGCACCGTCGGCGAGGCGCTGACGCGGCGGCGCGACGCGCTCATCTCCGCGCTCGCGGCGGCGGGCCTGCGTCCCGCCGTCCGGCCGCGCGGAAGCCTGCACCTGTGGGTCGGCCTGCCGGACGGCGTCGACGACGTCGCGCTCGCCGAGGCCGCGCTGCGGGCGGGCGTCCTGGTCAGTCCCGGGCGGCGCTACTTCCCCGCCGAGCCGCCGAAGCCGCGCATGCGCCTCAGCTACGGGACGGCGGCCGGCGAGACGGAGCTCGCCGAGGGCGCGGCCCGCTTCGCCAAGGCACTGGCCGCCGCGTCGTAGCCACCGCATCGGAACCGGTGTTCGAAGTACGCTGGTGTCGAGGCGGAGGCTGTGGGTTCCATGAGGAGGGCGCATGACCGGTTCGGAGAGCGCCCTGCTGCTGCGTGACTTCGTCAACACCTACGACGTGGACTGCGACATCGACGACTTCGCCGCGCCCTGGGACCTCAGCGGCTGGCTGACCGAGCGCGGGCTGACGCCGGCCGGCGCCCGCGCGGACCAGTCCGACCTGGCGTTGGCGGTGGCCTTCCGCGAAGGCCTCCGGACCGCGATGCTCGGCCATCACGGCCCGGCCGCGGCGGCTCCGTCCGCCGACCTCGATCGGGTCCTGGCCGCGCTGCCCCTCCGCGTGTCGCTCGACGGCCCGGCACTGCTCCCGCTGGCGGGCGGGGTCCGCGGTGGGCTCGCGACGATCGCGGCGGCGGTCATGCGAAGCGTCGCCGAGGGCGACTGGGCCCGGCTGAAGGTGTGCCGGGAGACGACGTGCCGGTGGGCGTTCCTCGACACGTCGAAGAACCGCTCCCGCAACTGGTGCTCGATGCGGATGTGCGGCAACCGGACGAAGACCCGCGCCTACCGCGCGCGCCGCCGGGCCACCGCCTCCGGTACCTGACGCCGCTCCACCCCGGCGGGCGGATGGGCGGTACCGTCGTCGGCATACGAACGTGAAACGAGCGGGGGTCGAGACACCGGTGGGCGTGGTGGGGGTACGGGCGGCGTATCCAGGAGACGTGGCCGCCGTCGCGGAGATCCAGGTACGGGCCTGGCGAGAGGGGTACCCCGGCGTCATCCCCGAGGCGGCGCTGGCCGAGATGACCGGTCCGGAGGCGGTCGCCCTGTGGCGTGAGCGCTGGACGGAGGCCGTGGCCGCCCCGCCGAGCCCACGGCACCGGCTGCTGGTCGCCGTGGACGAGGGTGTGATCACCGGGTTCGCCGCGCACGCCCCCGCCGGGGATCCCGACCAGGACCCGCAGACGACCGGCGAGCTGCTCACCCTCCTGGTCGACCCGGCCCACGGGCGGGCCGGGCACGGTAGCCGCCTGCTCGCCGCCACCGTCGACCATCTGCGCGAGGACGGCTGCACGACGGCCATCACCTGGGTCTTCGCCGCCGACGACGCGCTCCGGGGCTTCCTGACCTCGGCGGGCTGGGCGCCCGACGGGACGCACAGCAAGGTCGACATGGGCGAGCCGGTCGCGATGGTGCGCCTGCACACCGCCATCGCCTGATCCCGTGACCCGGCTCCGCCGGAAGGCCCGGCGGAGCGGCGGGACGGTGCCACCCCCTGGGACGGCGGAGCCCACGGGGCAGCGGAACCGGCGGAACGGCGGTGCCCGGCGGACGGTGGGTGCTACTTCGTGCTGTCGAGGGTCCAGTCGATCTCGGGCTCCCCGGCGTCGGCCAGGGCCTTGTTGACGGCGCTGAACGGCCGGCTGCCGAGGAAGCCCCGCGGGTTCATCGGGCTGGGGTGCCCGGCCTCGAACACGACGTGCTGCGCGCCGGTGACGAGGTCGCGCTTCTTGCGGGCGTAGGCGCCCCAGAGCACGAACACCACCCGCTCGCTCCTGGCGTCCAGGGCCCGGATCACGGCGTCGGTGAACTCCTCCCAGCCCTTGCCCGCGTGGGAGCCCGCCTTTCCGGCGCGCACGGTCAGCACCGCGTTGAGCAGGAGCACTCCCCGCTCGGCCCACGGCGTCAGGTCCCCGGTGGTGGGGACCGGGACGCCGAGGTCGTCGTGGAGCTCCTTGAAGACGTTGCGCAGCGACGGCGGGATCCGCACGCCCGGCCGGACGCTGAAGCTCAGCCCGTGCGCCTGACCCGCGCCGTGGTAGGGGTCCTGCCCGAGGATGAGCACCCGGGCGTCGTCGGGCGCGCACAGGCGGAAGGCGCTGAACAGGTCGGGCTCCGGCGGATAGACGGTGCCCGCGGCGTACTCCGCGGCCACGAAGTCGCCGAGCCGCCGGGTGGCGTCGGGGTCGAGCAGCGGCTCCACGCGCTCGCGCCAGGCGTTGGGAAGGTGCTCCAACAGGTCGAAGGACATGCGCGGCAACCTAACACCACGGCCGGACGGATTTCCGCTCATCCGCCCCCCACCGCGCCGGTCAGAGGGCGGGCCTGGAGGGCGCCGGGTCGGGCAGCGCGTCGTCCATCGACTGGAAGCGCAGCACGGTGGCGAGGAGGAAGTCGCGGACGATCCGCTCGTCGCCCGGGGGCAGGTGGTCGAGCATCGGCTCCATCTGGCTGTCGGCCGCGCCCTGGGCCTGCCGGAGCTGGCGGCGTCCCGTCTCGGTGAGCGCGAGGCGGACGAGACGGCGGTCGGCGACCTCCCGTCGCCGTTCGATCCAGCCCGAGCGCTCGAGATGGTCGACCGTGTGGTTGAGTGTCGAGGGGGCGATGCCGCAGTGCCTGGCGAGTTCCCGCTGGGTGAGGGCCGATCCTCGCTCGAGGGAGGCGAGGACGGCCAGGCCGTGCGGGGTGAGGCCGTAGCCGCCCATGAGCCGTTGCCAGTGCATGGCGACGACGTGACCGGCGACGGCCAGCAGGCGGGACAGCGACATGCGTTCGAGGTCGGCCTCAGAGGTTCGCACGGCAGACATTCTCTGTGCTCAGGGCGCGGAGGGCCAGCGGAGCAGCCGAGCCGTGAGGTCACCGTGAGGGGCCCGGAGGGGGTCTGGGAAGTCGGGGGTAGGTTTGACGCCGAACCATTCAGGATCGAACAGACCGATCTGGAACCCTTCCATGACCTTGCGCTCGGCTCCTCCCCTGCCCGCGTCCTCGACCGGCTCGCCCGGACGGCGCCGCTGGCTGGGGATGGTGGTGATCAGCCTCGCGGTCTCGCTGATCATCGTCGACGCCACGATCGTCAACGTCATGCTGCCCCGGATCGTGACCGAGCTGCGGCTGACGACGACCACCGCCGAGTGGATCACGTCGATCTACTCCCTCGTGTTCGCGGCGCTGCTGATCCCGTTCGGGCGGGCGGCCGACGCGTACGGCAGGCGCCGGATGATCGTCCTCGGCACGGTGGTGTTCGTCCTGGCGAGCGTGCTGGCGGCCCTGTCCGGCAGCGGACCCGCGCTGGTCGGGGCACGGCTCCTGCAGGGGGTCGGCGCGTCGATGATCCTGCCGGGCGCGCTGTCCACGGTGACGTCCGTCTTCACCGGCCGGGACCGTGCGATCGCGTTCGGCATCTGGGGGTCGCTCATCGGCGGCATGGCCGCCCTGGGCCCGCTGCTCGGCGGCTGGCTCGCGACGTCGTACGGCTGGCGCTGGGCGTTCGGCGTGAACGTTCCGCTCGGCGCGCTGATCGTCGCCGGCACGGTGCTCCTGGTGGCCGAGACGCGTGACCCGGCGGTGCGCCGCGTCGGCGACTGGCCGGGCACCGTGCTCAGCACGGGCGGTCTCGGGGCGCTGGTGTTCGCGCTGATCGAGGGCCAGCGGTACGGCTGGTGGGCGGTCACCCGGCCGTTCGCCGCCGGGCCGCTCCACTGGCCGGACGTCGGCGTGTCGCCGATCCCGGTGGCGCTGGCCGCCGGGGTCGTGATGCTGGTGGCGCTCGTCGTGGTCGAGCGGGCGCGGGCGGCGGCGGGCCGGCCGGTCGTGCTCGACCTCTCGCTGTTCCACATCCCCGACTTCCGGCGCGGCAACGCGGCGGCGTCCCTGATCAGCGTCGGTGAGCTCGGGTTGATGTTCGTGCTGCCGCTGTTCCTCCAGGACGTGCACGGGAACTCCCCGTTGCAGGTGAGCGTCGCGATCCTGCCGCTGGCCGTCGGGACCTTCCTGGCGGGCGGAATGTCGGCGCGGCTGTCGCGCCGCCTCGGCGCGGCCCGGACGCTGCAGGCCGGAATGGCCCTCGAGGTGATCGCGGCAGCGCTGATCGGCCTGACCACGCGCGCCGACACGACCGGGTTCGAACTGGCGCCATGGATGCTGATCTACGGCCTCGGCCTCGGCATGACCAGCGGGCAGCTGACCCGGATCGTGCTGCGCGACGTCCCGCCCGCCAGCACAGGCCTCGCCTCCGGCACCCAGTCGACGGCGCGCCAGGTCGGGTCCGCGCTGGGGATCGCGCTGATCGGCGCGGTCTTCGCGGTGGGGCTGAGCCACGCGATGACCGCCCGGCTGCACGAGGCGGGTCTGCCGGCCGGGCAGGGCTCGGCGTACGCCGAGCGGCTGCGCGACAGCGCCGGGACGTTCGCCCGCGACCTGCGCCGGGAGGACCCCCGGCTGTCCCGGGCCGCGAACGAGAGCCTGGCCACGGCCACCGACCGCGCGGCATTCGCCACCGCCGCGCTGCTGGCCGTCGGCCTGCTGCTGACCCTCCGGCTGCGCTCCGGCACGGGTCCGGAAGAATCACCCGCATGATCATCGGCTTCGAGGAAGGGCGATAGTGGCGACCCTCTCCCAGTGGGTCGCCGGCTCGCGGCCCCGAACCCTCCCCAACTCCATCGTCCCCGTCGCCGTCGGTACCGGCGTAGCGATCGGCTACGGCCACTTCGTCTGGTGGCGCGCGCTGCTGGCGCTGGTGGTCGCCATGCTGCTGCAGATCGGGGTGAACTACGCCAACGACTACAGCGACGGGATCCGCGGCACCGACGAGGTCCGCGTCGGTCCCATGCGGCTGGTCGGCTCGAAGGTCGCGCCGCCGAAGCAGGTCCTGGCTGCGGCCTTCGGCTGCTTCGCGCTCGCCGCGGTGGCCGGTCTGGTCCTCGCGGCGGTCACGACCTGGTGGCTGGTGCTGATCGGCGCGGTGGCGATCGCGGCCGCCTGGTTCTACACCGGGGGCTCCCGCCCGTACGGCTACCGCGCGCTGGGCGAGCTGTCGGTCTTCGTCTTCTTCGGCCTCGTCTCGGTGGTCGGCACGGCGTACGTGCAGCTGGAGAGCCTGCCGTGGGCGGCGTGGGTGGCCTCGATCCCGGTCGGGCTGCTGTCGTGCTCGATGCTGGTCGTCAACAACCTGCGCGACATCCCCACCGATGCCAAGTCCGGCAAGCGCACGCTCGCGGTCCTGCTCGGTGACCGGCGCACGCGGGTGCTGTACAGCGGCTGCTTCGTCGCGGCGTTCCTGTGCGTGCTGGCGGTCGCGGTCTCCCGGCCGTGGGCGATGATCACGCTGTTGTCGGCGCTGTGGGCGATCGCGCCGAACGCCAAGGTGCTGCGCGGCGCGAAGGGCCCGGCGCTGATCGCCGTGCTCGGCGAGACCGGCCGGCTGCAGATCATCTTCGGCGCGCTGTTCACCCTCGGCCTGGCTCTGTAGGAGTCGTCCTCGGCCCGGCCCTCTGACGGTCGTCCCCGGGCCCGCTCTCTGACGGTCTCGGGGACGTGAGCCGGATCACTTCCCCTTCGGGATGATTGAAGTTTCAATTAGCGTTCACAACCGTTGCCGGTGGAGCGACCACCGGAGACGACCCGAAGAGGAGTCACCGTGAGCGACTCGCTGAGCATCGACCCCACCGCTCAGGACATCCTGTTCCGTACGGCCCGTACGGCGAACACCTTCACCGACGAGCCGGTCTCGGAGGAACAGGTGCGCGCCATCTACGACCTCGTCAAGTGGGCGCCCACGGCGATGAACATCCAGCCGCTGCGCGTGGTCCTGGTCCGGTCCCCGGAGGCCCGTGAGCGCCTCGTCGCGCACATGGCGGAGGGCAACAAGGCCAAGACCGCGGCCGCGCCGCTGGTGGCGGTCCTCGCGGCCGACAGCGACTTCCACGAGCACCTGCCGACCGTCTTCCCGCACCGCCCCGGCGCCCGGGACGACCTGCACGGCGCGCCCGAGGTCCGCGCCAGGATGGCGGCGTTCAACGGCGCGATCCAGGTGGGCTACTTCATCGTCGGCGTTCGCGCCGCCGGCCTGGCGGCCGGGCCGATGGCGGGCTTCGACGCCGAAGGAGTCGCCAAGGAGTTCTTCCCCGAGGGCGGCCACCAGGTGCTCGCCGTCGTCAACATCGGCAGGCCCGGCCCCGACGCCTGGTTCCCGCGCAACCCGCGGCTGGAGTACGACCAGGTGGTCACCACCGTCTGAGCACGCGACCGCGAGGCACAACGGACGTATCCCCTCGCATCCGACACGGGATATCGGCTCGGTTGCCCGCATCCGCGATGGTTACACTGATCCGCGTGACGGCGTTCCGGATCAGTGAGGTCGCGTCCCTGCTCGGCGTCAGCGCCGACACGGTGCGACGGTGGATCGACTCGGAGAAACTGCCCGCCCGACGGGACGAGCAGGGCCACCGGATCGTCTCGGGGGCGGACCTGGCGGCCTTCGTCCGCTCCCCCGCCGATCGGGGCGGCACGGCGCCGTCCTCGGCCCGCAACCGGCTGCGCGGCATCGTCACCGAGGTCGTCCGCGACGGCGTCATGGCACAGGTCGAGATCCAGGCCGGGCCGTTCCGCGTCGTCTCCCTCATGAGCCGGGAGGCGGCCGACGAGCTCGGCCTGGAGCCCGGCGTGGTCGCCGTGGGGGTCATCAAGTCCACCAACGTCGTCGTGGAGTTGCCTTCATGATCGGTCATCGCACCACCCTCCGGACCGCCTCGATCGTCGGGCTCGCGGCCGCCCTCGCGGCCGGCTGCGGCGACAAGGGGGTCAAGAAGGACTCCGGCGACAAGGCCGCCACGCGGACGGTCGTGGTCTTCGCCGCGGCCTCCCTGACCGAGTCGTTCACCTCCCTGGGCAAGGCGTTCGAGTCGAGCCATCCCGGCGTCCGGGTGAAGTTCAACTTCGGCGGCAGTTCGGCCCTGGCCCAGCAGATCGACCAGGGCGCCCCCGCGGACGTCTTCGCCGCGGCCAGCCCCGCCACGATGAAGCAGGTCACCGACGCGGGCCGGGCGTCGACGCCGCGCGTGTTCGCGCGCAACCGCCTGGAGATCGCGGTCCCGAAGGGCTCCTCCGGCAAGGTCACGTCGCTCAAGGACCTGACGGACCCGAAGGTGAAGGTCGTGCTCTGCGCCCCACAGGTGCCCTGCGGCGCGGCGGCGCTCAAGGCCCTCGCGGCCGCCAAGCTCACCGTGAAGCCGGTCTCCCAGGAGCAGGACGTCAAGGCCGCCCTCACCAAGGTGCGGCTGAACGAGGCGGACGCCGCCCTGGTCTACCGGACGGACGTCAAGGCGGCCGCCGGGCAGGTCCAGGGCATCGACTTCCCCGAGGCCGCCCAGGCGATCAACGACTACCCGATCGCCGCGCTCACCAAGGCGCCGCAGCCCGGCCTGGCCGGGGAGTTCGTTCAGTCGGTGCTCTCCACGCAGGGCCAGGCGACGCTGCAGCAGGCGGGGTTCGAGAAGCCGTGAACCGGCGGGCGCCCTGGGTGCTGGTGCTTCCGGCCCTCATCGGGCTCGCCTTCCTCGTCCTTCCCCTCCTGGGCCTGCTGGTGCGCGCGCCGTGGTCGACGCTCGGCACGCGCCTGGTCCGGTCCGAGATCCTCGACGCCCTGCGGCTGTCGCTGGTCAGCGCGACGCTCGCCACGCTGCTGTGCCTGCTCGTGGGAGTTCCGCTGGCCTGGGTGCTGGCCCGGATCGACTTCCCCGGCCGGCGGCTGGTGCGGGCCCTCGTCACCGTGCCGCTGGTCCTGCCCCCGGTGGTCGGTGGCGTGGCGCTGCTCCTGGCGCTGGGCCGCAACGGCCTCGTTGGGCGCTGGCTGGACCGCTGGTTCGGCGTGACGCTGCCCTTCACGACCGCGGGCGTGGTGCTGGCGGAGGCGTTCGTGGCCCTGCCGTTTCTCGTGATCAGCGTGGAGGGCGCAGTGCGCGCGGCCGACCTGCGCTACGAGGACGCCGCGGCGACGCTCGGCGCCTCGCGGTGGACGACGTTCCGGCGCGTCACGCTGCCCCTGATCGCGCCGGGGGTCGGCGCCGGGGCGGTGCTGTGCTGGGCACGGGCGCTCGGTGAGTTCGGCGCCACCATCACGTTCGCCGGCAACTTCCCGGGCCGTACGCAGACCATGCCGCTCGCCGTCTACCTCGCGCTGGAGAACGACCCGCAGTCCGCGATCGTGCTCAGCCTCGTGCTGCTGGCCGTGTCGGTCGTCGTACTGGCGGGCCTGCGGGGGCGATGGGTGTCGTGATCGACGCTCGGCTGGTCGTACGGCGCGGGACCTTCACCCTCGACCTGGCGCTCACCGCCGCGCCGGGCGAGGTCGTGGCGCTGCTCGGCCCGAACGGCGCGGGCAAGACCACCGCGCTGCGCGCGCTCGCCGGCCTGACACCGCTGTCGGAGGGGCACATCCGCGTCGACGGCGAGGAGTGGCACGACCGGCCCGCCGAACGCCGCGCCGTCGGCGTCGTCTTCCAGGACTACCTCCTCTTCCCCCACCTGTCCGCCCTGGAGAACGTCGCGTTCGGCCCGCGCTGCCAGGGTGCCCGCCGACGGGAGGCGCGCCGGCTCGCGGCCGAGTGGCTGGAGCGGGTGGGCCTCGCCGACCAGGCGGCCCGCAGGCCCCGCACGCTGTCGGGCGGGCAGGCGCAGCGCGTCGCGCTGGCCCGCGCCCTGGCCGTACGGCCCCGGTTGCTGCTGCTCGACGAGCCGCTGTCCGCCCTGGACGCCCATACCCGCCTGACGGTGCGCGCCGGGCTGCGCCGCCACCTCGCCGACTTCGACGGCGCCGCCGTCCTGGTCACGCATGACGCCCTCGACGCCATGGCGCTGGCCGACCGGCTCGTGGTCATCGAGAACGGCGGCGTCGTGCAGGAGGGAACGCCCGCACACGTCGCCCGGCACCCGCGCACCGACTACGTCGCCCGGCTCGTCGGCCTCAACCTCTACCGGGGAACGGCCCATGGCCACTCCGTCACCCTCCCCGGGAACACCGTCGTCTTCAACACGGCCGAGGCCTTGGACGGAGACGTCTTCCTGGCCTTCCCCCCGTCGGCCGTCGCCCTCTTCCGTACGCGCCCCGACGGCAGCCCCCGCAACCTCTGGGAGGCGACGGTCGGCGGGTTCGAACCGCACGCCGACCAGATCCGGATCCACCTGGAGGGACCCGTTCCCGCGGCCGCCGACGTGACGCCCGCGGCGCTCGCCGAGCTTCGCCTCGCCGAGGGGGATCGCGTATGGGCCGCGGTGAAGGCCACCGAGACGCACGCATATCCGGCCTGACGGCGACACACGGATATCTGCGCCGACGGCGCGTTGTTTTCGGTGATGGCGGAAGGGTCGCCCTAAAGTAGCGCGCATGCCCCCCATGCCACGCGTCGCCGCGCTGGCCGCGGTCGCGCTGGCGCTGGCCGGCTGCGGCATCGCCTCCGGCGACGAGCGGATCAACCTGACCGTCCTGGCCGCCTCATCGCTGACCGAAGCGTTCGAGGAGCTCGGCACGGCGTACGGCGCGGCGGCGAAGAACGTGACCGTGCGGTTCGAGTTCGCCGGCTCGCAGGATCTGGCGATGGACGTCGAGGAGCGGGAGCCCGCCGACGTGCTGGCCACCGCGGACCAGGCGTCCATGGACACCGTGGCCGACAGGGTCACCGGCCGTCGCGCGTTCGCCTACAACTCCATGACCATCGCCGTGGCACCCGGCAATCCGAAGCACATCCAGGGACTCGCCTCACTCGCCGACAGCCGGCTGCGCGTGGTCCTGGGCGGCCCGATCGTGCCGGTCGGACGGTACGCGGCCCAGGTCCTGGCCAAGGCGGGCGTCACCGTACGGCCGCGGTCGGAGGAGGCCGACGCGCGCACCGTGCTCACCCGGGTCCGTACGGGCCGGGCCGACGCCGGGATCGTCTACGTGACCGACATGAGGTCGGCGGGCATCTCGGCGACGAGCGTGCCGATCCCGGCCCAGCAGAACGTCACCGCGACCTACTTCGCCGCCGCGCTGCGCGCGAGCGACCACGAGGCGGCGGCGAAGGCTTTCGTCGCCTGGCTGCGCTCCCCCACCGCTACCGCGATCCTGCGGAAGTACGGCTTCCCGACGCCGTGACCGCCCTCCGCGCGCCTCACGATCGTTCGCCGCGTACCGCGTAGTCGGCCAGCGAGGCGTCCAGCAGGCCGAACACCTGGCGGGCCGAGCGGGTCAAGGCGGCGGCGATCTCCTGGTCGCTCCGGCCCTCCAGAGCCAGGTCCATGGCGTGCTGGAACAGGGTGCGGTGGGCGGCGGTGAGCAGCGCGGCGGCGGCCCTGGGCGTGAGGTCGCCGGGAGCGGCCGACGTTTCGGCGGCGAGCGTACGAGCGAGGGCGTCCTCGCGCTGGTCGTGCAGCTCGCGCAGCCGGGCGGTCAGGCCGGGGCTGTCGGCGATCATGCGGGCGAAGTCCCGCCCGGTGAAGCCGATCGCGGGGTCGTGCCGTTCGACCGCGGCCAGGAACTCGCGGCGCAGCGCGGCCAGCGCGGACTCGCCGTCGGCCCGGGAGGCGACGGTGCGGGCCAGGGCGGCGGTGAAGGTCTCGTGATAGTCGAGGGCGAGGTCCTCCTTGCGCGGGAAGTAGTTGGTGACGGTCATCTTGGCCACCTGGGCGGCGGCCGCGATCTCCGCGATGGTCACCGCCTCGAAGCCGCGCTCGAGGAACAGCCGCGTCGCGGTGTCGGAGATCGCCTGGCGGGTCTGCTGCTTCTTCAGCTCACGAAGTCCTGCGGGCATGGCACTCATCCTCTCATAGGCTCGTTCTAAATTAATGCTTGACACAAACTTAGGTTCGACCTAAGTTCGACCTCGCAACCGAACGAGAGGAGCACGTATGAACATGCGCATCACCCCTCCGGCAGGACGCCGCAAGGGCCGCGCCCAGGACGCCGGGCCGATCCGTCGGATCCGCCCGGCCCACCGGCCGGTGCCGCCCCGGCCACGGCGTGGCAAGAAGGGCCGCTGAGGCGAGCGCCGTGCACGTTCCTGCCGCCTCCGGAGAGGTCGAGGCCGTGCCGGCGAGGCTGCGGCTCCTGGCGTCGGGCGCGCCCGGCGTCCCCGCCGACGCGGACCTCACGCCCGCGCTCCCGAGCGCGGGCGTGGGCCCGGGCCGGTGAGTGGGCGCCTCCGGCCGGCCCGCCGCTTCCCACCCCGACCGCGTTCCTCCGCCGCCTGGCGGACTTCACCGATGAAAGGCAGCTGTGAATCTGCGCATCACCCCCGGCGAACCGCTTCGCCTGATGAGCGTGCACGCCCATCCCGACGACGAGTCCAACAAGGGCGCGGCGACACTGGCCAAGTACGCCGCCGAAGGCGTGGACGTCCTGGTGGTCACCTGCACCGGAGGAGAACGCGGCGACGTGCTCAACCCCGCCATGGACCGGCCCGGCGTCCGGGAGAACCTCGCCGCCATCCGGCGCGCCGGATGGCGGCCGCCCGGCGGATCCTCGGTGTCCGGCAGCGGTTCCTGGGGTTCGTCGACTCCGGGCTGCCCGCGGACGGCGAGCCGCTGCCCGACGGGTGCTTCGCCCGCACGCCGCTGGATGAGGCGACCGGACGGCTCGTGGCGCTCATCCGCGAGTTCCGCCCGCACGTGATCGTGACCTACGACGAGACCGGCGGCTACCCGCACCCCGACCATGTCAGGACGCACGAGGTCACCGCGGCCGCCTTCGACGCCGCCGGGGACGCCGGCCGCCACCCCGAGGCGGGGCCGCCGTGGCGGCCCGCCAAGCTCTACTACCACGGCGCCCTGTCCAAGGCGTGGTTCCAGGCGCTGCACGACGCCATGACCGCCCGCGGCCTCGACTCCGGCATGCGCGAAGTGCTGGCCGAGTTCCCCGATGACGTCCCCGCGCCAGAGTTCTCCGCGCGCGTCCCCTGCGCGGAGTACTTCCCGGTCCGGGACCGGGCGCTGCTCGCGCACGCCACGCAGATCGACCCGAACGCCGGTTTCATGCTGCACGACCGCGACGTCGAACGCCTGGTGTGGCCCACCGAGGACTACCACCTGGCCCGCTCCCACGTCGAGGTCACGCTGCCCGAGGAGGACCTGTTCGCCGGCCTGCGCGCCGGCCGCTGAGCGCGTGGCCGAGGCTCAGAACGCGTACTTCGGTCGCAGGTTCTGGGGCCGCCACTCCACGAGCACGGTGGTGGCGTCGTCGGCCAACCGGCCGTGCTGGAAGTCGAGGATGGCGCGGTTGAGGCGGCGCAGCGTCTCGGGGGCGGGCAGGCCGGCCGCGCCGTGGCGGATGACGAAGTCGCCGAGGCGCCGCACGCCGAACTGGCTGCCGTCGGCCGCCCGCGCCTCGACGACGCCGTCGGTGTAGAGCAGCAGCCGGTCCTGCGGCTGGAGCTGCTCGGTGTAGACGGGCGGACTCTCGTCGAGGTCCGGCCCGTCCCGGTCGCTCACCAGGCCGAGCGGCAGCCGTGGCCGGTGGAAGAGCTCCTTGATGACCTTGTTCCCCCGGATCAACAGGGGTGGCGGGTGCCCACAGGGAACCCACCTGAACAGGCCGGTGCCGACGTCGAGGTCGCACAGCAGCGCGGTGGCGAACCGGGACGTGCCGAACTGGCTGGCGATCGCGTGGTCGGCGTACGCCACCATGTCGGCGAGCTCTCCGCCGGCGCGGCGGGTGTTGCGGCAGCTGGCCAGCGCGACGCTGGCGATCAACCCGGCCGGAAGGTCGTGCCCGACCGCGTCAAGGATCGAGACGTGCAGATGGTCACCGACCAGCGAGTAGTCGTAGGCGTCTCCGCCGACCCCGTAGATCGGCCTGATCGCGCAGGCGACGACGACCTCCTCGGTGGCGAAGGTCGGCGGGGCCATGAACGCCCACACCATCTCGGCCTGCAGCGCCATCTTCTGGCTCCGCCGGACCTGGGCGTGGGTGTCGCTGTAGTGGCTCTTGCTGACGACCAGGAGGCCCGCCAGCGAGGCGAACGCCCGGCACCAGTCCAGCGCCTCCTCGCTCAGGTCCTCGACGAGGAGTTCCAGCACGCCCAGCCGTTCGCTGCCGTCCATGAGCGGCAGCCACACCAGTTGCGATCCGTCCTCGTCCGTCGGGCCGCGCCGGATCTCGATGGCCCGGTAGCTCCGCCCGGCGACGGTCGAGTCGATCCGCAGGGCCGGCACCAGCCGGCCGTCCGCACGCGGTATCGGCCGCAGGTGCTCCTGCTCCAGATCGGCGAGGTAGATCGTCGCGTCCCGGACGCCGAGCGGGCGTCCCTCCTCGGCGATGATCTGCGCGGTCGTGCCCGGCCGTAGCAGGTGGGAGCGGTTCAGCACCTGCGAGAGGACCTCTCCTACCAACTCGTCCATCTCGTTGACCGCCTACCCTGCCGCGTTCGCGGTGAAACGGTGCGGCGGCGGACCTCCCGGGCCGCCTGAGTCCCCGGTGCACGGCGGGTCGAAGTGCACCGGATGCCCAACGGCGCGACAATGTTCGCCGCAGCGAACACTTCCCCCGTACGGAGTTCATCCTGTGGGCCTCGCCGACCTCGACAGCGCCGACCTCGTAACAGGTCCCCCCGGCGGCGACCAGGGGCTGTGGCTCGTGGCGGACGACTGGGCGCCGGACCGTGAGGCACTGGAGTACGTCCAGCTGATGATCAAGGTGGCGGGCGCACTGGCGCACGCCGAGCGGCTCGGCAGCGAGGGACACCGCTCCACCGTTCTGGTGCACAGCACCGGCCAGCCGCCCGAGAGCGTGCTGCAGTTCCTGTGGGACCGCGACATAGCGGCGACGATCGGCAGTCCCCTGCGCCCCCGCCCGGCCACCGGACGCCCGGCCCGCCATCCCAACCTGCTCGACGGCACACCGGACCTGGGCGCCCTGCAGGGCGCGAACGCGGCCGAGTTCGCCGCCCGGCACGGGCTGGACGGCTCGGTCGAGTCGCTCGTACTCCTGGACGACGCGCTGGAGGAGCGGCGGCGCCTGCACGGCCTGCGCGCCGACGACGAGGACGAGAAGTTCTCCGACGGGGACCTGATCGTGCTCGCCGGGGCGTACGCGGGCGAGGTGCTGCGGCGGCACACCCGTGAGGCCGCCTGGTGGTTCGGGCCCCCGGGCCGCTCCGGTCCCCTGCACCTGCGGGCGGGCCTGGGCCACGGGACGCGCATCGACGTGCTGGGCCGCGTCCGCGCCTACCTCCGGCGCGGCTCCCGCGAGTCGGTCCAGACCCTGGTCGCGACCCTGCTGACCCGCCTCAACGCCTAGAGGCCGAGCAGCGACTCGATTCCGATCGTGAGGCCGGGCAGTTCGGCGACACGGCGGACGGCGAGCAGCACGCCGGGGCTGAACGACTCGCGGCTGAGCGAGTCGTGCCGGATCGTCAGCGTCTCCCCGTGCCCGCCCAGCAGCACCTCCTGGTGCGCGATCAGCCCGGCAAGGCGGACGGCGTGCACGTGGACGCCGTCCACGTCGGCGCCGCGCGCTCCGTCGAGACCGGTCGTGGTCGCGTCCGGAGAGGGGCCCACGCCGGCCTTCTCCCGCGCGGCCGTGATCAGCTCGGCGGTGCGCCGGGCCGTGCCGCTCGGGGCGTCCGCCTTGTGCGGGTGGTGCAGCTCGACGATCTCCACCGAGTCGAAGAACGGCGCGGCCTTCTGCGCGAAGCTCATCATCAGCACCGCGCCGACGGCGAAGTTGGGAGCGATCAGGACGTTCGTACCGGGCCGCTCCGCGAGCCGGCCGCGCACCGTCGCGAGCCGCTCGTCGTCGAACCCGGTGGTGCCCACGACGGCGTGCACGCCGTTCTCGATGAGCCAGCGCAGGTTGTCCATGACCGCGTCGGGATGGGTGAAGTCGATGGCGACCTCGGCGGCCTGGAGGGGTGCCCGGTCGTCACCGGCGTCCACCGCCGCGACCAGCTCCAGGTCCTCCGCGGCCTCGACCGCCCGGCACAGCTCGGCCCCGACGCGCCCACGCGCCCCCAGCACCCCGACTTTGATCACGACGTCCTCCCGGTCCGGTTGCGCAGCCGAGCCTATCGCCGAGCCCCGGACGACCGCGTTCCGGCCCGGGCCGGGGACAGGCCACGGGTCCCCCATCCGGGAGCCGGATGAGGGACCCGTGGGCCGCGTCAGGGTTGGAGATAGCCGGTGGCCTCGGTGCGTACCTGGGAACCGCCCCAGCTCAGGCCCTTGCCGGTGAGGACACCGGACTCATAGCGGTTGGTGATCCGCTCGTACTGGCCGAACAGGTAACCGATCTCGCGGCCACCGACTCCGATGTCGCCCGCGGGAACGTCGGCGTACTCGCCGAGGTGCCGGTAGAGCTCGGTCATGAAGGCCTGGCAGAACCGCGTGATCTCGCCGTTGGAGCGGCCCTTCGGATCGAAGTCCGAGCCTCCCTTGCCACCACCGATCGGCATGCCCGTGAGGGCGTTCTTGAAGATCTGCTCGTAACCGAGGAACTTGATGATGCCGAGGTAGACGCTGGGGTGGAAGCGCAGGCCACCCTTGTACGGGCCGAGCGCGGAGTTGAACTCCACCCGGAAGCCCCGGTTGATCTGCACCACGCCGGTGTCGTCGACCCACGGAACGCGGAAGATGATCTGCCGCTCGGGTTCGCACAGCCGGCGGATCACGGCCGCGCGGCGTACTCGGGATGCTTGGCGACGACCGGACCGAGGCTGGTCAGGACCTCGTGCACTGCCTGGTGGAATTCGTCCTCGCCGGGGTTGCGGCGCAACACCTCGTCGTAGATCTCAAGCAGTTTCTCGTCCAGACCGGGCACGCTGCCGTTCCTCTCCGCCGTTCTGCCGCCGCTCGGCGATCGTAAGATCCTTTGCGGCCGGGCGCTCGCCAGGACAAGTCATCAGGCGAACGCCAGAGAGGGGTCCTGAGGCCGTCGCAGCCTCAGAACCCCCCTCGAAAACGTGTGTCAGAGCGTGAAGTCGCGGCCCTCGAACGGCCCGATGGCGGTCATCGTCATCGGGCGGCCCAGGATCTCGCGGCCGACCGTACGGACGTCGTCCAGCGTGACGGCCTCGATGCGGCCCAGGATGTCGTCGACCGAGAGCAGGCTGTCGTAGACCAGCTCGCTCTTGCCGATGCGGCTCATCCGCGACCCGGTGTCCTCCAGGCCCAGCACGAACGATCCGCGCAGCTGGCCCTTGCCGCGTTCGAGCTCCTCCTCGGTGATGCCGTGCTCGGCCACCTTGGCGACCTCGTCGCGGCAGATCTCGAGGACCTCGTCGACCTTGGCCGGCAGGCACCCGGCGTACACCCCGAAGATGCCGGTGTCGGCGTACTGGGAGTTGTAGCTGTACACCGAGTACGCGAGCCCGCGCTTCTCCCGGATCTCCTGGAACAGGCGGGAGGACATCCCGCCGCCGAGCGCGGCGTTCAGCACGCCGAGAGCGAACCGACGCTCGTCGACGCGGGTGATCCCGACCGTGCCGAGGATGAGGTTCGCCTGCTCGGTCGAGCGGACGATCGAGCGTACGCCCGACGTGGGGGACGCGCCGGGGCCGCCGATCCGCGGAGCGCTGGGCAGTTGCGCGGCGTCGCCGAGCACGCCCGCGAACGCCGTCTCGACCAGGCGCACGACCTCGTCGTGGTCGACGTTTCCGGCGGCCGCGACGACGAGGTTCTGCGGGACGTAGCGGTCCCGGTAGTACCGCGCGATGCGGTCCCGGCCGATGCTGCTGATCGACTCGACCGTGCCGAGGATCGGCCGCCCCAGCGGGGTGTCGCCGAACAGCGCGGCGGAGAACTCGTCGTGCACGGCGTCGGTGGGGTCGTCGTCGTGCATGGCGATCTCTTCGAGGATCACCCCGCGCTCGGCGTCGACGTCCTGCGGCTCGATGAGGGAGTCCGTCACCATGTCGGAGACGACGTCGATGGCCAGCGGCATGTCGGAGTCGAGCACCCGCGCGTAGTAGCAGGTGTACTCCTTGGCGGTGAAGGCGTTCATCTCGCCGCCCGCCGCGTCCATCAGCGAGGAGATCTCCAGCGCGGTGCGCTTGCGGGTGCCCTTGAAGAGCAGGTGCTCGAGGTAGTGGCTCGCGCCGGCGTCCTCGATCGACTCGTCACGCGACCCGACCCCGGCCCAGATGCCGAAGGCCACCGAACGCACGGTGGGCACGGTCTCGGTGACGACGCGCAGCCCGCCCGGCAGGACCGTCCGCCGGACCACCCCGGCGCCGTCGGCGCCGGGGTGAACGACGAAGGTGGAACCGGGTTCCTGTTCCCTCGCGAGGAGCGTCATGAGTTGCGGTCGCTGTCGCCGCGGCCGCTGCCGCCGCCGCTGCGGGTACGACGCCGGCGGGGGCGCTCACCCCCGTCGCGGCTCTCGCGGCGCTCCGGACGCTCGGCCTGGGCGGTCTCGGCGTCGTCGGACGACGGGGCCGCCGCCTCGTCACCGGCGCCGCCGGCCTCCGCGGCCGCGGCCTCCCGCTCGACCACCTCGACCGGCACCAGCGACAGCTTGCCGCGGGGGTCGATCTCGGTGACCTCGACCTGGATCTTGTCGGCGACCTTGATGACGTCGTCGATGTTCTCGATCCGGCCGCCACCGTGCAGCTTGCGGATCTGGGAGATGTGCAGCAGGCCGTCCTTGCCGGGCAGCAGCGACACGAAGGCGCCGAACGTGGTGGTCTTCACCACGGTGCCGAGGTAGCGCTCGCCGACCTCCGGCATGTGCGGGTTGGCGATCGAGTTGATCGCCTGCCGCGCGGCCTCAGCGGACGGGCCGTCGGTGGCGCCGACGTAGATCGTGCCGTCGTCCTCGATGGTGATCTCGGCGCCGGTGTCGTCCTGGATCGAGTTGATCATCTTGCCCTTGGGGCCGATGACCTCGCCGATCTTGTCGACCGGGACCTTGATCGTGATGATCCGCGGCGCGTGCGGGCTCATCTCGCCGGGGGCCTCGATGGCCTCCTGCATGACGTCGAGGATCGCCAGCCGGGCGCCCTTGGCCTGCTTGAGCGCGGCGGCCAGGACGTTCGCCGGGATGCCGTCGAGCTTGGTGTCGAGCTGCAGCGCGGTGATCACGTCACGGGTACCGGCGACCTTGAAGTCCATGTCGCCGAAGGCGTCCTCGGCACCGAGGATGTCGGTCAGCGTGACGTACTCGTCACCCTCGTTGATCAGGCCCATCGCGATGCCGGCGACCATCTGCTTGAGCGGCACGCCGGCCGACAGCAGCGACATCGTGCTGGCGCAGACGGAGCCCATGGAGGTGGAGCCGTTCGAGCCGACCGCCTCCGAGACCTGCCGGATGGCGTACGGGAACTCCTCGCGGGTCGGCAGCACCGGGATCAGGGCGCGCTCGGCGAGGGCGCCGTGCCCGATCTCGCGCCGCTTCGGCGAGCCGACGCGGCCGGTCTCCCCGGTGGAGTACGGCGGGAAGTTGTAGTTGTGCATGTAGCGCTTGGTGCGATCGGGGTTGAGCGTGTCGATCATCTGCTCCATGCGGAGCATGTTCAGCGTCGTCACGCCCAGGATCTGGGTCTCGCCGCGCTCGAACAGCGCCGAGCCGTGCACGCGCGGCACGACGCCGACCTCGGCGGTCAGCTGGCGGATGTCCTTCACGCCACGGCCGTCGATGCGGACCTGCTCCGTGATGACCCGCTCGCGCACCAGCTTCTTGGTCAGCGCGCGGAACGCGGCGCCGATCTCCTTCTCGCGCTCGACGAAGTCCGGGCCGACCTTCTCGGCCGCCAGGGCCTTGACGCGGTCGAGCTCGTTCTCGCGCTCCTGCTTGCCGGCGATCGTCAGCGCCTGGGCCAGCTCGGTGCGGACCGCGGCCTCCACGGCGGCGTACACGTCATCCTGGTAGTCCAGGAAGATCGGGTACTCGGCCGTCTCCTTGGCCGCCTCCTCGGCGAGCCGGCTCTGCGCCTGGCAGAGCACCTTGATGAACGGCTTGGCGGCCTCCAGGCCCTCCGCGACCGTCTCCTCGGTCGGCGCGACGGCGCCGTCGGCGATGAGCTTGAGCGTGCCGGGGGTCGACTCGGCCTCGACCATCATGATCGCGACGTCGCCGTCCTCGAGCACGCGGCCCGCGACGACCATGTCGAACGTGGCGTTCTCCAGCTCCGAGTGGGTCGGGAACGCCACCCACTGGCCCTCGATCAGCGCGACGCGCACGCCGCCGATCGGGCCGGAGAACGGCAGGCCCGCGAGCTGCGTCGACATGGACGCGGCGTTGATCGCGACGACGTCGTACAGGTGATCCGGGTGCAGGGCCAGGATCGTCTCGACGACCTGGATCTCGTTGCGCAGGCCCTTCTTGAACGAGGGGCGCAGCGGCCGGTCGATCAGCCGGCAGGTGAGGACGGCGTCCTCGCTCGGCCGGCCCTCGCGGCGGAAGAACGAGCCGGGGATGCGCCCGGCGGCGTACATGCGCTCCTCGACGTCGACGGTGAGCGGGAAGAAGTCGAGGTTCTCCTTCGGCTTCTTCGACGCGGTGGTGGCGGACAGCACCATCGTCTCGTCGTCGAGGTAGGCGACGGCCGAACCGGACGCCTGACGGGCGAGTCGGCCCGTTTCGAATCGGATCTTGCGTTCGCCGAACTTGCCGTTGTCGATGACGGCTTCGGCGCTCTTCACACCATCCACGATGTGAAACCTCCTCGGGTTTTGGGTGAACCCGCACGCGTACCCGGAGGTGCAGCGCTCTGGTAAGAGGTGCCGGTCTTCGATCGAAGCCGTCGGATCCGTCTCGATCCGAGGGCCACTACCGAGGACCGGCCCCCGACGCACCGTAGGGGCGGCCGCGCGGGTCTGTGGAGTTATACGAAGAGAGGGAGCGGCATGGCCGCTCCCTCCCGGACGCTATCGGCGGAGGCCGAGGCGCTCGATCAGCTGCCGGTACCGGTTGATGTCCTTCTTCTGCAGGTATCCCAGAAGACGGCGGCGGCGGCCGACCATCAGAAGCAGGCCACGACGGCTGTGGTGGTCGTGCTTGTGCGTCTTCAGGTGCTCGGTGAGCTCGTTGATCCGCTTGGTGAGCAGCGCTACCTGAACCTCGGGCGACCCGGTGTCACCCTCGACGGTGGCGTACTCGGCCATGATCTGCTTCTTGGTGGCGGTGTCCAACGACACGGCTCTCCTTCTCGTTCGGGTACGCGATCATTTGGAACGCACCCGGGAACCATGCGTACCCACAGTCTCCCGAGTGGAGGGGCCACGACTCGGGTCGAGCCGTATCGCCCTGCGCGGGGGCAGCCGACTACTGCCGGTCACTTCCCCAGCGGCAAATCACGGTACCACGTCATGCCGGGCAGCCCATTACCAAGCTAACGCGGGTGTCCGCCGGGATGTTCCCCCGACGCCTCCGCCCGGTCAGGAACCGGTGATCTCCCGGGCGCGTTCGACGTCGCGGCGCATCTGGTCGATGAGGGATTCGATCGAATCGAACTTCAGCGTGTCCCGCAGCCGGACCGCGAAGTCGACGCTCACGTGCTCGCCGTACAGGTCGAGGTCGTCGCGATCCAGGGCGTACGCCTCGACCGTGCGCTCCTGACCCTCGAACGTCGGGTTCGTGCCGATGGAGATCGCCGCCGGCCAGCAGGCGTCCGGGAACCCGGCCGAGTCGTCGTTTCGCGCCCGCCCGTAGCCGGCGCAGTTCAGGTAGCCGGCGTACACCCCGTCGCTGGGGATGGCCGTGTGCGACGGCGTCTCCAGGTTCGCGGTCGGGAAGCCCAGCTCACGGCCGCGCCGCGCCCCGCGTACGACGACGCCCTCCACCCGGTGCGGGCGGCCGAGCAGCTGCGCCGCGCCGTCGACGTCTCCGGCGGAGAGCCGCTCGCGGATCCGGGTCGAGGAGATCGGCTCGCCGTTGGCGACCAGCGGGACGCCCTCCGCCTCGAAGTCGTACTTGTCGCCCAGCTCCCGCAGCAGGGCGACGTCACCGCGCGCCTTGTGGCCGAAGCGGAAGTCCTCCCCCACGACGACGCGGGCCGCGTGCAGCCGGTCGACGAGGACCGACTGGACGAACTCGTCGGGCCCCATCCGGGACAGCTCCAGCGTGAACGGCAGGATCATCACGGCGTCGGCCCCGAGGCCCGCGAGCAGCTCGGCGCGCCGCTTCGGCGAGCACAGCAGCGGCGGGTGCGTGCCGGGCCGGACGACCTCGTCCGGATGCGGATCGAACGTGATCACCACCGAGGGCAGTCCCAGCTCGCGCGCGAACTCCGAGGCCCGGGCGACGATGCGCTGGTGTCCCCGGTGCACCCCGTCGAACACCCCGATGGTGACGACGGACCTGCCCCAGTCGGCGGGAACCTCGTCGAGGCCATGCCAGCGTCGCACCTGCCCACCCCTTTCGCGGTCGTCTAAAGCCTGCCACACCGGTGACAGCGGATCGGTTTCGACTCATGATCAGGCCATGCCCCTCGCCTGGAGACCCGTCTTGACGGTCGGCATCGCGGCCGGCGTCGTACTGACCGCGCTGAGCGCCCGGTACGGCTATCACCGCGACGAACTCTACTTCCGCGTCATCGGCGCCCATCCGGCGTGGGGGTACCCGGACCAGCCGCCGCTGGTCCCGCTGTACGCCGCGGTCGCCGGAGGCTCGCTGATGCTCCTGCGCCTGCCCGCGACGCTGGCGTTCATGGCGGGCGTCGTACTGACCGCGCTGATCGCCCGGGAGATGGGCGGCGGTCGGCGCGCCCAGACGGTCGCCGCGCTGGCCTGGGCGGTCACGCCCGCCTTGGCGGTCGGTGGGCACCTCATGCAGCCGACCATCTTCGACATCGTGGCCTGGACCGCGGTGACCTTCCTGGTGACCCGCTGGGTACGGGTCCGGGACGACCGCCTGCTGCTCGGCGTCGGCCTCGTCGCCGCCGTCGCGCTGCAGATCAAGTTCCTGATCGTGTTCTTCCTCGCCGCGCTGGCCGTCGGGGTGCTGCTGGCCGGTCCCCGGGAGCTGCTGCGCCGCCCGCTGCTCTACGCCGGCGCGGCGGTCGCCGTGCTCGCCGCGCTGCCGGGCCTGTGGTGGCAGGCCCGGCACGGCTGGCCGCAGCTCGAGATGGGCCGGGTCATCGCGGCCAAGGGCACCGACGGCGGCCGGCCGGGCTTCCTGCCCTGGCAGGTGATCGACACGGGCGTCTTCACGGCGCCGATCTGGATCGCCGGGCTCGTACGGCTGTGGCACGGGCCATGGCGCCTGTTCGTCTGGGCGTACGCCGCGCTACTCGTCGTCTTCCTGATCACCGGCGGGAAGCACTACTACATGATGGGCGCGTACCCGGCGCTGTGGGCCGCCGGCGCGCAGGTGGCCGAGCGGTGGCGGCTTCGGTGGGTGATGTTCGGCGTCGTGGCGCTCACGACCGTCGGCCTGCTGCTGCCGGTCTATCCGTTGCGGACCCTGCACGCGACGCCGGAGGCGGCGATCGGTTACGACGCCCGCGAGACCGTCGGCTGGCCGGAGCTCACGGCGGCGGTCGCCAAGGTGTACCGCCCGGGCTACGTCATCCTGGCGGGCGACTACGGCGTCGCCGGGGCGATCGACCGGTACGGCGCGGCGTACGGCCTTCCGAAGGCCTACAGCGGCCACAACGGGATGTGGTACCTCGGCCGGCCGGCGGACGACGGTGCTCCGGTGATCGTCGTGCGGGCGTCCCGCGACCAGCTCACCCCGTACTGGTCGGACGTCCAGGTCGCCGGGCGCGTGGACGACGGCGTGGGGATCCACAACGAGGAGCAGGGCCGGCCGATCTGGATCTGCCGGGGTCAGCGCGTGTCCTGGGACCGGCTCTGGCCGCGGCTGAAGACGCTCGCCTAGACCGGACGATCGGCCGCGTACGGGCGCAGGCGGACCTGGACCTCGCCGCAGACGCACCGGCTGTAGGTCACGACGCCTTCCGATGTGAGGTGCCGGGACAGCACCTCGCACACGTCCGAGCCGGGCCAGCCGCAGGTCGGGCACTCGCTCACGAGGGATTCCACCTATGCGTCGCGTCGTGTAAGCCTTTAGATTGAGAAGACGCTTACAGCTTCTCATATACGGGAAAATGCGGCAATGCGGATTACGGGCTACAAGAGCCATGGCGTCGGCGCCGCCGCCGCGCTCGTCAACGCGGTCACGAGCCATGACGGGGACGCCGGCGACGACGCGCTGCGGGCGGTCCTCGCCGAGCACGGATTCTTCGTGCAGCGCTTCACCCCGGCGACCGCGGCGGCATTGCGGCCCTGGGCCCGGGCGCTGCGTCCCTTCTTCGAGGCCGAGAGCCTCGACACGGCCGTCACGCTGCTCAACGGGCTGCTGTCGGACGTGCCGATGCACCCGCACCTGGCCGACCACGACGAGCTGGGGCTGCACGTCCACTACGCGCCGCCCGAGGTCGAGCTGGCGCACCGGGTCCGCGCGACGACGCTGATGAACCTCGCCGAGCTGCTGTGCGACCACGGCCTCGACCGGATCGGCGTGTGCGCGGCCGCGGACTGCGACCGGGTGTACGCCGACGACTCGCGGGGCGGACGGCGGCGCTTCTGCTCCGACGCCTGCGCGAACCGTACGAACGTCGCCGCCTACCGCGCCCGCCGCCGCACCGCCGACTGAGGTCCGCCTCGCGGTGCGCGCGACGTGACCGGACGGCGCGCCGGGTCAGGACACGAAGACGGCGAGGGGCTTGGCGACCGGGCCGTGCTCCTCGACGAGGGCCAGCAGGGTTCCGTCGGGGGCGAAGACCCCGATCGGGCCCTGGCCGAGCCCGGTGGCGGCCAGCGTGCCGCCGTGCGCGACCTTGCGCGCGTCGTCCTCGGAGACGTCCATCCGCGGGAACGCGGCGGCCACGGCCTCCTCCATCGGCAGCATGGTGAGCTTCTCGGCGAGCTGGTCCACCGTGTGCGCCATCGACAGGTCGTACGGGCCGACGCGGGTGCGGCGCAGCGCGGTCAGGTGGCCGCCGACCCCCAGGGCCGTCCCCAGGTCGCGGGCCAGCGCCCGGATGTAGGTGCCGCTCGAGCAGGTGATCGTCGCGGGGACGTCCAGCAGGTCGCCCTCGGGGCGCAGCTCGCCGATCCCGAACTCGTACACGGTGACGGGCCGCGGCTTGAGCTCGACCTCCTCGCCGGCGCGGGCCCGCTTGTAGGCGCGCTTGCCGTTCACCTTTATCGCGCTGACCTGCGGGGGGATCTGCTCGATCGGCCCGGTCAGGTCGACGACGGCGTTGCGCACGGCGTCCTCGGTCACCTCCGCCGCGGAGGCCGCGGCGGTGAGTTCGCCCTCGGCGTCGTCGGTGTTGGTCGACTGCCCGAGCCGGATGACCGCCTCGTACGTCTTCTCGGTCAGTGCCAGGTGCCCGAGCAGCCGGGTGGCCTTCTCCACCCCGATGACCAGGACACCGGTCGCCATGGGGTCGAGCGTGCCGGCGTGTCCTACGCGGCGGGTGCCCGCCAGCCGGCGCATCTTGCCCACGACGTCGTGGGAGGTCCAGCCGGCCGGCTTGTCGACGATGACAAGTCCGTTCATGGGCGTGCCGCTACCTCGTTCTCGGTCAGGAGGTCGCGCAGCCGCTCGACGGCCGGCTCCACCTCGCCGTGCAGGGTGAATCCCGCCGCCATCCGGTGGCCACCGCCACCGAGGGCCACGCAGGCCGATCCGACGTCGATGCGGCCCTTGGACCGCGTCGACACCTGCCAGGCGCCCTCGTCGTCCTCCTTGAAGACGACGGCGACCTCCGCCTCGTCCGTCCGGCGGACGACGTCGATGACGCCTTCCAGCAGGTCGTACGGGAGGTCGTGGGCGGCGCGGTCGGCGCGGGTCACGGTCGTCCAGACCAGGCCCAGCCCGTTCGCGACGTCCGGCTCCAACCGGGCCCGGCCCAGCGCGGCCGCCAGCACGGGCAGGTAGCCGAACGGCGCGCGGTCCCACACCTCGCGGGCGACCCGCTCGGGCCGGATGCCCGTCGCCATCAGCCGCTGCGCGAGGGCGTGGACCTCCGGCGTCGTGGAGCGGTACTTGAACGAGCCGGTGTCGGTGACCAGCCCGACGTACAGGTCCAGCGCGATGTCGTGGGTGAGCGGCACCCCGAGCAGGTCGATGAGGTGCTCGGCGACCACGGCCGTGGCCGCCGCGCCGGGGTCGACCAGGTGCGTGGTGCCGAACCGCGTGTTGGACGCGTGATGGTCCATGACGATCAGCTCCCCGGCCTTGCCCGCGTTGGCGGCGAGCGTGCCGAGGCGGTCGCTGCTCGCCGCGTCGAACGTGATCATCACGTCCGGCTCGGCGGGGAAGTCGGCCGGGTCGGTGAGCAGGTCGAGGCCGGGCAGGAAGCGCAGGATCCGCGGTACGACGAACGCGTCACCGAACGAGGCCGTGAACGCCTTGCCCAGCACGCGCAGCGCCTGCGCGAACGCCAGCATCGAACCCAGCGCGTCGCCGTCCGGGCAGACGTGGCAGGCGAGGCAGACCTCGTCGGCCCGCTGGATCGCGTCGACCGCCCTGGCCCACTCGTCGGCGGCGATGGCTGGGACCTTACCCGGCGCGGAGCTCACGACCGGGAGTATCCCGCGTCGTCGCCGCCGTCGCTGTCGGTTTCGTCAACATCGCCGGAGATCAGCGTCTCCCGGTACGGGTTGGCGTCACCCGCGGGCCGGGCGTTCTCGGCCGCCTTGGCCACCCGCTCGTCGGCGGCGCGCGCCTTGGCGAGCAGGTCGTCGATCTGGCGGGCGTTCTCCGGCAGCGCGTCCGGCACGAAGGTCAGGCTGGGCGTGTGCCGCACGCCGGTGCGCTTGCCCACCTCCGAGCGGATGACGCCCTTGGCGCTCTCCAGCGCCGCGGCGCTGTCGGCGCGCTCGGCGTCACTGCCGTACACGGTGTAGTAGACCGTCGCGTCCCGCAGGTCGTTGGTCAGCCTGGTGTCCGTCACGGTCACGAAACCGAGCCGCGGATCCTTGATCCGCCGCTCCAGCATCTCCGCGACGATCTGCTGAATGCGATCGGCGAGCTTTCGGGCCCGCGCGGGGTCGGTCACAGTTCCTCCATTGTCGTTCGGCCGCTGGGGGCGGCCGGTACGTGTCCTCGCCGATGCCTCGCGGGCCTCGATCACGCCTCTTCTTCGTTGAAGAGCCGCTGCCTGGTGGACAGGAGCTCGATCTCCGGTCGCCCGGCGATGAGACGCTCGCAGGCCTCGAGCACCTCGACGCAGTTGCCCGCCGTGTCGGACACGACCGCGACACCGATCTCCGCCCGCCGATGCAGGTCGAGGTGACCGGTCTCGGCCGCCGCCACCGCCGGGAACCGGCGCCGTACCTCGGCGACGATCGGGCGGACGACGGAACGCTTCTGCTTCAGCGAGCGTACGTCGCCGAGCAACAGGTCCAGAGTCAGCGATCCCACATACACAACGGTCACCCCGCGCGATCCGTTCCGGTCATCCGCATCATCACCCTAGGGGAACGGACCGACAGCCAGGACCCGTCTCGAGGTCCCCGTCCGCAGCGCGCGGGACTTCGAGACAGGCCTAGGTGGCGTGCGACAGAGCCGCACGCCACCCACGCCGGGTCGGCCGTCTCAGGGCCTTCGGGTCTGGATCAGACTCGCGGCTTCTCCCGCATCTCGAAGGTCTCGATGATGTCGCCGATCTTGATGTCGCCGTAGCCGACCCCGATACCGCACTCGAAGCCCTCGCGGACCTCGGTCGCGTCGTCCTTGAACCGGCGGAGCGAGGACACCGTGAGGTTGTCGGCGACCACCACGCCGTCGCGGATCAGACGCGCCTTGCTGTTGCGGTTGATCGTGCCGGACTGGACCATCGAGCCCGCGACGTTGCCGATGCGCGGCACCTTGAAGATCTCGCGGATCTCCGCCGTGCCGAGCTGGGCCTCCTCGAACTCGGGCTTGAGCATGCCCTTGAGGGCCGCCTCGACCTCTTCGATCGCCTGGTAGATGACCGAGTAGTAGCGGATGTCGACGCCCTCGCGGTCCGCCAGCTCCTGAGCGTTGCGCTCGGGACGGACGTTGAAGCCGATGATGACCGTGCCCTGGGACGTGAGCGCGAGGTTCACGTCGTCCTGGGTGATCGCACCGACACCGCGGCGGATGACGCGCAGACCGACCTCGTCGCCGACGTCGATCTTGAGGAGCGCGTCCTCCAGGGCCTCCACCGAACCGGACACGTCGCCCTTGACGACGAGCAGCAGCTCCTGCACCTCGCCCTTCTCGAGGTCCTTGAACAGCTCCTCGAGGGTGCGACGGCCGCGGCTGCGGAGCAGCTCGGCGTTGCGCTTGCGGGCCTGACGGCGGTCGGCGATCTGCCGGGCCATCCGGTCGTCGTCGACGACGATGAAGTTGTCGCCGGCGCCCGGCGTGGCCGACAGGCCCAGCACCAGGACCGGACGGGACGGCAGCGCCTCATCGACGTTGTTGCCGTTCTCGTCGAGCATCGCCCGGACGCGGCCGAAGGCCTCACCACAGACGATCGAGTCGCCGACCCGCAGCGTGCCGCGCTGCACGAGCACGGTCGCCACGGAACCGCGGCCCTTGTCGAGGTGCGCCTCGATCGCGACGCCCTGCGCGTCCTGGGCCGGGTTGGCCCGCAGGTCGAGCTCGGCGTCGGCGGTCAGCACGACCGCCTCGAGCAGGTCCTCGATGCCCAGCCGCTGCTTCGCCGAGATGTCGACGAACTGCGTCTGGCCACCGAACTCCTCGGCGACGAGGCCGTACTCGGTGAGCTGGGCACGCACCCGCTGCGGGTCCGCCCCCTCCTTGTCCACCTTGTTGACCGCGACGACGATCGGCACACCGGCCGCGTTCGCGTGGTCGATGGCCTCGGTGGTCTGCGGCTTCACCCCGTCGTCGGCGGCGACCACCAGGACGACCAGGTCGGTCGTCTCGGCACCACGGGCACGCATGGCGGTGAACGCCTCGTGACCCGGGGTGTCGATGAAGGTGATCTTGCGCTCCTCGCCGTCGACCTCGGTCGCGACCTGGTAGGCGCCGATGTGCTGGGTGATGCCGCCGGCCTCGCCGGCCACCACGTTGGCGTTGCGGATGGCGTCGAGCAGCTTCGTCTTACCGTGGTCGACGTGGCCCATGACGGTGACCACCGGCGGCCGGGAGACGAGGCTCTCCTCGCCGCCCTCGTCCTCGCCGAACTCGATGTCGAAGGACTCGAGCAGCTCGCGGTCCTCGTCCTCCGGGCTGACGACCTGGACGTCGTAGTCCAGCTCGGTGCCGAGGACCTGCAGCGTCTCCTCGTTGACCGACTGGGTCGCCGTCACCATCTCACCGAGGTGCAGCATCACCTCGACGAGCGACGCCGGGTTGGCGCCGATCTTCTCGGCGAAGTCGGTCAGCGAGGCGCCTTGCGGCAGCCGGATGGTCTTGCCGTTACCACGGGGAACACGCACGCCGCCGATCGCCGGCGCCTGCATGTTGTCGAACTCTTGACGCCGCTGCTTCTTGGACTTGCGACCGCGTGCGGGACGCCCGCCCGGACGGCCGAACGCGCCCTGCGTGCCACCACGGCCGCGACCGCCGCCACCGGGGCGCGGGCCGCCGAAGCCGCCGCCGCCACCCGGACGGCCACCGCCGCCGGCACCGGCCGGGCCGCCGAAGCCGCCGCCGCCACCACCGGGACGACCGGCACCGCCGGGACGACCGCCGCCACCACCGGGACGGCCACCGCCGCCGCCACCACCGGGACGACCGCGACCACCCGGGCCGCCGGGGCCACCCGTGTCACGCTGCGGACGGGACGGCATGTTCATCGGGCTGGGCCGCGGGCCTCCCGGCCGGGGCGGCATGCTGCCCGGATTCGGACGGGGACCGCCCGCACCGGGAGCACCCGGACGGCCGCCGGGCGGCGCCGGACGCGGCGGGGCGCCCGCCGGACGGTCGCCACGAGGCGCGCCGCCGGGACGGTCACCACGAGGCCCGCCCGGACGGTCGCCGCGCGGACCCGCGGGGCGGTCGCCGCGCTGGCCGGGGGGACCCGGGCGCGGACCCGGCTTGGCCGAACCCATGCCGGTGTTGGTCGAAGAGAACGGGTTGTTGCCCGGACGCGGGCGACCGCCGCCGGGACGCTGGCCGGGCGCGGCCGGACGCTGCCCACCGGGACCGCCCGTGCCACCGGAACCGCCGGGACCGCCCGCGCCACTGGGACGCGGACCGGGCTTCGGCGCGGAGCCGGGACGACCGGCCGCAGGCGCCGGACGGGGACCGGGCCTGGGCCCGGGAGCACCGCCGCCGCCCTGCTGGGCGGGGCCGGGCCGGGGCGTCGCGGGACGCGGCGCGGGCTGACGGGGACCCGGCTTCGGAGCCTGAGGGGCGGACGGCGCCTCGGGGCGCGCCGCCTCCGGCTTGAACTCGGGCTTCAGATCCTGCCGGGACTGCTGCTCCTGG
Organism: Actinoallomurus liliacearum; assembly: GCF_039542035.1. Classification (NCBI taxonomy): domain Bacteria; kingdom Bacillati; phylum Actinomycetota; class Actinomycetes; order Streptosporangiales; family Thermomonosporaceae; genus Actinoallomurus; species Actinoallomurus liliacearum. The sequence continues at coordinate 315,241 of NZ_BAABHJ010000023.1, read as the reverse complement.
CGAGGCTGCTGCTCCTGGCGAGGCTGCTGCTCTTGGCGCGGCTGCTGTTCCTGCCGCGGTGCGGCCGGCTTCGGACCCGGAACGGGCCTGCGCGGACCCGGCTTCGGAACCGGAGCCGATCCTCTTCTGTCGGCGGACGACTTGGCCGGCCCGCCACCGAATGCTTCTTTAAGTCTGCGTACTACCGGCGCCTCGATCGTCGAGGACGCCGAACGGACGAACTCGCCCATCTCGTTGAGCTTGGCCATGACGGCCTTGCTCTCAACACCGAACTCCTTGGCGAGCTCGTACACCCGGACCTTTGCCACTGCACTCCCTACTCGGCCCGGGGAAACGTCCACGGACCGTCGCTACCTTGCGGTAATCATCGCTGCGTGCTCATCGAGCGCTCATAGCAATCTCGACCTGCTTCCGACTAGACGTCGCTTACGAACCGCCCTGCTCTGTCTCGAACCAGCGCCGGAGCGCACTGATGTCGAGCGGTCCCGGCAGGCGGAATGCCCGCGAGAACGCCCGACGACGCTCGGCCAGCTCAAAACACGCCAGGTCGGGGTGCAGGGAGGCGCCCCTTCCCGGCAGTCGCCCGTGCGGATCGGGGACAATGGAGCCCTCGATCACGACCAGGCGCAGCAGGTCGGACTTGGCCGTACGAACCCGGCAGCCCACACACGTGCGCCGTGGGGCCGCTCGGCCACAATTCATCAGTCTACCGCGTCGAGGCGTCGGCGGGACCGGCCGCATGCTCCCCTTCGGTAGAAGATCCCGACTCGGTGTCGGGACGGATATCGATCCGCCAGCCGGTGAGCCGTGCGGCGAGACGGGCGTTCTGCCCTTCTTTTCCGATCGCCAGGGAGAGCTGGTAGTCGGGCACCACGACCCGCGCGGCCCGCCCTTCGGCGTCGACGACCTCGACATGGTTAACCCGCGCCGGGGACAGTGCATTCCCGACGAACTCGGCAGGTTCGTCCGACCAGTCGACGATGTCGATCTTCTCGCCGTGCAGCTCGTGCATGACGTTCCGGACCCGGCTGCCCATCGGCCCGATGCAGGCGCCCTTGGCGTTGACCCCGGCCTTACGGGACCGCACGGCGATCTTCGTACGGTGACCGGCCTCCCGGGCGATCGCCGCGATCTCCACGGTGCCGTCCGCGATCTCCGGAACCTCGAGCGCGAAGAGCTTCTTCACGAGGTTCGGATGGGTACGGGACAGCTTCACCAGCGGCCCGCGGTGCCCCTTCTTGACCTGCACGACGTACGAGCGGATCCGCTCGCCGTGGTCGTAGTTCTCACCGGGGACCTGCTCCTCCGGCGGCAGCACGCCCTCGAGCTTGCCGAGGTCGACGAGGACGTTGCGCGGGTCCTTGCCCTGCTGGATCACGCCCGCGACGATGTCGCCCTCACGCCCGGCGTACTCGCCGAACGTCAACTCGTCCTCGGCGTTGCGCAGGTGCTGCAGGATGACCTGCTTCGCGGTGGTCGCCGCGATCCGGCTGAAATTGGTCGGCGTGTCGTCGTACTCCCGGACGCCCACGCCCTCCTCATCGGTCTCCGTCGCCCACACGGTGACGTGACCGGTGTTCCGGTCGAGCTCGACGCGCGCCTTCGGCGCCGCACCCTCGGTCCGGTGGTACGCGATGAGCAATGCTTCCTCGATCGCCTTGACCACGAGGTCGAGAGAGATGTCCTTCTCACTCTCGAGACTCCGCAGGGCGGTCATGTCGATGTCCACGAGGCCTCCCCCTAGTCCTCGTCGCCGGCGGCGTCGTCGCCCCGGCGATTGAACTCCACCTGGACCAGTCCGCGGGTGAGCTCGTCGTAGCCCAACCGGCGCTCACGGCCGTCACTGTCCAGTACGACGGCCGTGTCGTCGGCACTCACGACCCGGCCGGTGAGGTCTCCGCCCTCGGAGAGCGTCGCGCGGACGAGACGGCCGGCCGCGCGCCGCCAGTGCCGCGGCTGCGTGAGCGGCCGGTCGACGCCCGGTGAGGTCACCTCGAGGACGTACGGGGCGGAGCCCATCGCGTCACTGTCGTCGAGGGCCTGCGAGATCTCCTGGCTGACGTCCGCGACGTCGTCGAGGCTCACCCCGCCGTCGGCGTCGACGATGACCCGCACCTGCCGGCGCTTGCCGGCCGGGGCCACGATGACGTCCTCCAGGTCGTACCCGGCACCGGCGACCACGGGTTCGAGCAGTCGCATCAACGCGGCCCGCGCCTCGTGCCCGGATCCGCGCCGGCCCGCCTGAGCGCTGCCATGGCGGCCGTCCACGCTCATGTGGGCCTCCTTCATGCCTGATGGGACGGTGGCCGCCCGATGCGCCCACTCCGCACCCAAGACTATCCACAGCCGAGGGGGCCGGGTGCCCGCATCGCCAGCAGGCGGGCACACCCTTGTGGAATGCTTGCGCAGCGGAGTGCAAGAGATCACGAACGGAGGCACGCTTGGACGCGCTGCGGTTCCCGGCTCCCACGCGGCGCGCGGCGATGCTCGGTGGCTCCGCCGCGGTGCTGGCCACGATCACCGGATGCACCAGTGTCGGACAGGCGCAGGCACCGCCGCCCGGCCCCACGGTGTCCGTGCTGACCGCCGCGATCGACAACGAGGCGGCGCTCATCGCGCTGTACGAGGCGGTGCTCGGCGCGCACCGGAACCTGGCCGACCGGCTGAAACCGCTGCACGATCACCACACGCAGCATCTGGCGGTCCTGAGACGCCACTACGTCCCCGGCACGAAGACCGGCACCGCCACGCCGAGCCCACAGGCGACCGCGACCGCGCCGGGCACCGAGTCGCACGCCCTCGCGGCGCTGCGGTCGGCCGAGCGCAAGGCCGCGAGCGCCCGCGCCGACGACGCCCGCCGGGTCGACCCGGCACTCGCCCAGCTGCTCGCCTGCATCGGCGCCTGCGAGGCAGGCCACGCCCAGGCCCTCACCGGGGGCCTCTGATGGATGCGATGGTCACCCCTCCGACGAAGGAGGTCCCGTGAGTGAGCGCAGCGAGCGAACCATGAGCACAGCACCTCTGGTCACCCCTCCGACGAAGGAGGCCCCGTGAGTGAGCGCAGCGAGCGAACCATGAGCACAGCACCTCTGGTCACCCCTCCGACGAAGGAGGCCCCGTGAGTGAGCGCAGCGAGCGAACCATGAACACAGCACCTCTGGTCACCCCTCCGACGAAGGAGGCCCCGTGAGTGAGCGCAGCGAGCGAACCATGAACACAGCACCTCTGGTCACCCCTCCGACGAAGGAGGCCGCATGACCGGCACGCAGGACACGGTCGCGGCGTTGCAGGCGGCGCTCGCCGCGGAGCACGTCGCGGTCTTCGGGTACGGCGTGCTCGGTGGTCACGTCTCGCCCGCCCAGCGGCAGAACGTCACGCTGATCTGGAACGCCCATCGCAGCCGACGCGACCGGCTGCGCGGCTACATCCAGAGCGCCGGAGGCCGTCCGGTGGCCGCGGCCGCCGCCTATCGGCTGCCGTTCAAGGTCACCTCGGAGAGCAGCGCGGCACGGCTCGCCGCCACGCTCGAGGACGGCGTGATCGCGGGTTACGCGGTGCTGGCGGGCGCGAGTGATCCGAACCTTCGCCGCTACGCCGCCCAGGCGATGCAGGAGGCGGCGGTGCGCGCGGTCCGCTGGCGGGACGCGCCGCCGTCGGAGGCGTTCCCGGGGCTGCCGGCCGGCGCCCTCTCTCCCAAACCGGAGGGCTGACGGCCCGTCTTTCCGAGTCGAGGACCGTCCGCCCGAGCCGAGAGCCGACGGCGCGTCCGCCCGAACCGAGGGCTGACGACTCGTCGTCCTGAGCCCAGGGCTGACGGCGCGTCGTCCCGAGCCGGACGGCCGACCGCCTCCCCGGCCGGAAGGCCGACGGCCTGCCCATCCGAGTGAAGGGCCCTCCCATCCGAGCCGGAGCGCCGACGACGCGTCGTTCCGAGCCCGAGGGCCGACTGCCCGTCTCGTGAGCCGGAGGGTTGACCGCCCGTTTCGCGGTTCCGGATAACCTGCCCCGGGACAACCGTTATTGGGGGTTACGGGCTGACTTATGGGCGTTGCGGCGAATCGACTCCGAGAGACGTTGCGGACGCTGATGGGCGACGTGTCCATCGAACCGCTTGAAGAGGAGCCCGGCGACTCCGTGTCCCCGCGCGCCCTCGATCTCGTTCTGCGCGTGGGTGAGCTGCTGCTGGCCAGCGGCGAGGCCACCGAGCGCGTGAACGAGTCGATGCTGAGCCTCGCGGTCGCGTACGAGCTGCCCCGCGCCGACGTCGCGGTCACCTTCACCGTCATCACGGTCAACGTCCATCCCGGCAACGGCGCGATGCCGGTGACCGGCGGGCGGGCCATCCGGCGCCGCTTCCCCGCGTACTGGCGGCTGGTCGCCCTGCACGCGCTGGTTCAGGAGGCGTCTCTCGGCCTGCTCGACGTCGAGGAGGCGCACCGCCGGCTGGCGGAGATCAAGCGGATGCCGCCGCCGTACCCGCCGTGGCTGATGATCGTCGGCCTCGGACTGATCGCCGCGTCCGCCAGTGTCATGGTCGGCGGCGGGCCGCTCGTGGCGGGCACGGCGTTCGTGGCGACGATCCTGGGCGACCGCGCGGCCGCCGCGCTGGCGCGTCGCGGTGTCGCGGAGTTCTTCCAGCTCACCGTGGCCGCCGCCATCGGCGCGGCGAGCGCCTCGCTGGTGATCGCGATCGGCGCCCCGAGCCACGCCTCGGCGATCGTGACCGGTGCGGTCCTGGCGCTGCTGCCGGGACGGCCGCTCGTCGCCAGCATCCAGGACGGCATCACGGGCGACCTGATCAGCGCGGCCGCCCGGCTGCTCGAGGTGTTCTTCATCGTGGCGGCCATCGTGTCGGGTCTCGGGGTGGTGGTGTACGTCGCCGTGCGCCTGGGGGTCCCGGTCGACGTGGGCGCCCTGCCGACCGCGCCCACGTCCCTCCTGCCCGTGACGGTCATCGCCGCAGCGGCCGTGTCGCTGACGTTCGCGGTGTCCCTCGCCGTCCCACGCCGGGCGCTCGCGGCGGCCGCGCTGGGCGGCGCGTTGATCTGGGTGGTATACGTCCTCGCGCGGGGCGCCGGCGTGACGCCGGTGCTCGCCTCGGCGATCGGCGCGGTGGTCGTGGGCCTCCTCGGGAACCTCCTGGCCCGCCGCCGCCAAGAGCCCGCGCTCCCGTACATCGTGCCCGCGATCGCGCCGCTGCTGCCCGGCACGGCGCTGTACCGGGGGATGATCGAGCTGAACGTCGGACTCCCCCAGACCGGAATGCTGAGCCTGATCGGCGGGATCTCGGTGGCGCTGGCCCTGGGCGCCGGCGTCAACCTGGGCGGGGAGTTCGTGCGCTCGTTCCAGCGGGTGGGCCTGGGCGTCTCCGGCCGGGGCGCCCGCCCGGCCGCCCGCCGCACCCGCGGCTACTGACCGCCGATCGCCGGCGTCCGCCGCCGTCTACTGGGCCGGGCGCCTCACCCTGCGACCTGGTCGAGACGCTGACCGGCTTCGCCCGTACGCTCCGCGCCGCCGACGTGCCCGCCGACCCCCGAGCGGCTCCAGGCGATGATCGGCGCGTCTCTGGGCGATGGCGCCTGCCCGCCGCCTCTCCGGACGGTGGCCCCTGCCATGGCCTGCTAAGCGCGTGGCCTGGGCGGCGCGCTCGGGAGTCGCCCGGTCGTAATCTCTCCCATGCGGATTGGCGGGCGATTCCGAGTGCTTCGCGCGATCCTGCTGCCAGGTGACGCCGCGTCGGCGCAGCTCCCGCGCCCACGCGCGCAGGTCGGCCTCGGCCTGGTCCGATCACCGGCCGATCACGGGGGCACCTAGCAAGCGTTTGGTTATGATCACGCTGTGAGCGACGAACTCGACGACCTCCGTACGACCGTCCGCGCCTTCCTGGCCGAGGAGTGCCCGCCCACGGCCGTACGACGGCTCATGGCCGACCCGGCCGCGCACGACGCGGCGCTGTGGCGGCGGCTCGCGGGCGAACTCGGGCTCACGGGACTCGCCGTCCCGAAGGAGCACGACGGAGCGGGCTGCGGGCTCACCGAGCTCGCCGTCGTCTGCGAGGAGCTGGGCCGGGCGCTGACCCCCGTCCCGTACCTGGCCACCGCGGTGCTCGCCGCGTACGCCGTGCGGGAGGGACGGCTGCTCGCCGGGATCGCCGACGGTTCCCTGCTCGCGACCGTCGTCCTGGGCGGGGATCTGACGGCGGACGGCGACCGCCTGACCGGTACCGCGCCGTACGTCCTCGACGGGTGCCTCGCCGACGTCATCGTCTGCGCGGCCGCCGGCCGGGTGTACGCGGTGCGGGGCGCCGACGTCGTACGGACTCCGCACGTGACGTTCGACCAGACGCGACGGCTGGCGCGCCTGCGGTTCGACGGCGCCCCGGCCGAGCGGATCGACGGCGACCTGAGCCGCGTGCGCGACGTCGCGCTGACCGCGCTCGCCGCCGAACAGGTCGGCGGCGCCCAGCGCTGCCTGGAGACGGCCGTCGAGCACGCGCAAACCCGCGTCCAGTTCGGCCGGCCGATCGGCTCCTTCCAGGCGATCAAGCACAAACTCGCGGACGTGCTGCTGCGGGTCGAATCCGCGCGGTCCGCCGCCTACGAGGCGGCGCGCGTCGCCGACCAGGAGCCGGAGTCCCTGCCGGTGTACGCCGCGCTCGCCGGGTCGTACTGCGCCGAGGCGTACCTGCACGCGGCGCGTGAGGCGATCCAGGTCCTCGGCGGCATCGGGGTGACCTGGGAGCACGACGCCCACCTGCACCTCAAGCGGGCGACCGCGTCCGCGCGGCTCTTCGGGACGCCCGAGGCTCACCGCGGCCGGCTCGCCGCCGCCCTGGCGCTGTGACTACCTGCCGACCTTCCGGTAGATGATCGTCAGCACCACCACGAGGACGATGAGGGCGACGAGGACGATCATTCCTTTGATCAGGTAGTCCATCGCGAGCTCGCGGAGGATCCGGTCTCCGTCGCCGTCCGCGACGTCCCGAGCGCCCGCGGACGACAGGCTCCGCACGGCCCGGCTCACTCGCCCGATCCTTTCCCGTCCCGCGCCGGAGCCTCGTCGAGGTATCTCAGGAAGGCGCGGACAGCCGCCTGTCGAGCGCCGCCGGATGCCTCCGGACGTCACGCACCCCGCCGGCGAAGAGGGAAACGCGAGCTCCCCAGGTGCCCCGCCGGCGATGAGGGGAACGTGAGGCTTTCGGGCGGCCCGCCGGTGACGTAGGACACACCGGCCCTCCCGGGACCGGCGCCGGGGAATGCCGGCCCGCCGGCGACTCGTTCAGCGAGCGAGACCCCCGCGAGGTGCCCCCCTGTGACCGACATCCCCCCGACGTCCGACGACGCCCCATCCGCGGCGCGCCCTTCGGCGCGCCGTCGGTGGCTGCGCTGGACGGGACGCGCGGCGATGTTCGGGGCGATCGGCGTCTCGGCGTGGGCGTTCCGCGATCAGCTGCCCGACGCGGGCGCGCTGTGGGACGTCGCGACCGGTGCGGCCCCCGGCTGGCTGGTCGTGGTGGTGCTGACCCAACTGGCCTCGATGACGATGTTCACGCGCGTGCAGCGGCGGCTGCTGCGGGCGGGCGGAGTCCGGATGTCCCTGCCCCGGGCCCTGCAGATCACCTACGCGGGCAACGCGCTGTCGACCACGCTCCCGGTGGGCCCGGCGGTCAGCGTGGCGTTCACGTTCCGCCGGTTCCGCCGTGCCGGGGCGACGCCACGGCTGGCGACGGCCGTGATCGTCCTGGGCGGCGTCGTGATGAACCTCGGCTACGCCGTCGTCGGCCTGACCGCCCTGGTGGCCGAGCCGCACTCCCGGTCCACGGCGATCACCGGCCTGATGGCCCTGGCCGGCGCGCTGTGCGGTGTCGCCCTGCTGTGGAAGTGGCGGCGGGACGCCATGAACCGCCTGGCGCTGCGCGTGTTCGGCCCCCTGCTGCGGCACCGCCTCGCCGCGCCGCTCACCGACATGTGGCAGGGCCGCGGCGCCCTGCGCCTGAGGCCGCTCGACTGGGGCGTCCTCGGCCTGATGGCCGTGCTGAACTGGTCCTTCGACATCCTCTCCCTCACGGCCGCCGCGCACGCGGTGGGGGTGCACACGCCGCTGTACGCCGTCGCGCTCACCTACTACGCCGCCCAGGCCGCCGGCAGCGTCGTCCCCCTGCTGCCCGGTGGGCTCGGCGCCATCGAGGCGAGCCTGGCCGCCTCCCTGGTCGCGTTCGGCGCGCAGGCCGTCCCGGCGGGGGCCGCGGTGGCGCTCTACCGGCTCGCGTCCTTCTGGGGCGTCATCGGCGTCGGCTGGCTCGCCTGGCTGGCGATCCGGCTCGGCGACGAGGACCTGCCGCGGCTCGGCGCGCGGACGACGCCCGGCGGCGGGGCGGTGTCGCCGCCCCCGGCGCTGCTGCCGGTCGGCGCGGCCTCCGCCGTTCCGGCGCCGGACTCGGCCGAGTCCGCCTGACCCGCTCGGCCGCCCACGCCTTGTTGCCGTGCGATCGCACTGCTACGCTTCCCAAGCGAGCGCTTGGTCATTCGGAGCACACTGCCGGAGGCGTGATGTCCCTACGGGTCAGCGTGGGTTACGAGCTCGAGGTGCGCGGGCGCACCCGCGAGGTCGAGCGACGGGCCTTCGAGAACGTCATCGATCAGGTCGTCCTGGCCGATCGCCTCGGCTACGACACGGCATGGTTCGTGGAGCACCACTTCACACGCGGGTTCTCCCACTCCTCCGCGCCCGACCTGGTCCTGGCGGCCTGCTCGCAGCGGACCGAGCGCATCCACCTCGGCCTGGGCGTCGTCCTGCTGCCGTTCCAGCACCCCGTGCGCACCGCCGAGCGGGTCGCCACCCTGGACGTCCTCAGCGGCGGACGGGTGGAGTTCGGCACCGGGCGGGGGGCGTCCCCCCTGGAGTACCAGGCGTTCCAGCGGCCCTTCGAGCAGTCCCGGCGGATCTGGGAGGACACCCTCGAGGCGGTGCTGGCGATCTGGACCGCCGACGGCGAGCCGGTGACGAGGTCCGGCGAGTTCTTCGAGGTGCCGAACGTCGCGGTGTACCCGCGCCCGGTCCAGGAGCCCCACCCGCCGGTCTGGGTCGCCTCGACCTCGCTGGACGGCTACCTCGCGGCGGCCCGCAAGGGCTACAACCTGCTCGGCATGACGATGCTCAAGGGCCTCGACGACGTGGCCGAGGACATCGCCGAGTACAAGGAGTGCCTGGCGAGCAACGGTTTCGACCCGGAGACCCGGCGGATCGCGCTCATGATCCCCTGGCACGTGGCGCCGTCGAGGGACGAGGCCGTCTCGAGGGCCGCCGACGCGATCCTGTGGTACATCCGCCGCCAGGTGAACCTCGTCACGCCCCCGGACTACTACGACGCCCGGCACGCCACCCACCGGGTGCTGGGCCAGCTCGCCGCCGGCCTGCCGCCCGAGGAGGCCATGGAGACGCTCCGCGAGCACCACATGGTCGTCGTGGACGACGTCGAGGGCTCCCGCAAGGCCGTCGAACGCATCCAGGCCGCCGGGGCCACCGACCTGATCCTCCAGGCCCAGGTCGGCGGCCTGGCGAACGATCACGTCACCGCCTCGATGCGGCTGTTCATGGACGAGGTGATGGGGTGACCCCGACGAAGGAGGGCTCATGACCTGGACCACCCGCGACGCCCTCCCGGTCCCCCGTGACGCGGCGGGGCTGCTGCTCGTCTCCCCCGAGGCCGACGTGGTCGTGCCGCTGAGCGCCGAGGACCGCGCCGCCGCGCTGGACCTCGCCAGGACGACGCTGCGGGCCGCCGGCGTCGGACCGGCCGACCGGGTGGTGGTCGCACTGAACAACGACGGCGAGGCGACCGGCGCCCTGCTCGCGCAGGCGTGCGCCGAGATCGCCCAGGCCGCCGCCGCCCCCGGCCCTCGGGGCCGGCTCCGCCTGCACCACGCCCTGGAGGCGGTGCGGGCGACCACGCTGATCACGACGCCCACGGGCGCGATGGACCTGCTCGCCCGGCTGCACCTGGAGTTCCTGCTCGACCCGCTGGACCTCGGCCTGCGCCGGATCCTGCTCGCCGGGGAGATCCCCTCTCCGGGCACGTACGCCCAGCTGGCGTCCGAGTTCGAGGCGGAGGTCGGCGAGCTGTACGTCGACCCGTTCTTCGGCCTGCCGATGGCGCACCGGTCCGCGCGCGACGCCGCGTACGCCCCGGCCCGCGACGGGCTGCTGGGCGTGGCGCCGATCGGCAAGGACGTGCTGCTGGAGCCGCCGTACGAGGCCGGGGCCGCGGAGATCGTGGTCACTCCCGCCTGGCACTCCACGCTGTCCGGCGCGACGCTGCGCACCGGGCAGGTCGTGCGCCTGACCGGCGGCGCGGGAATCCCCGGGCCGGACCACACCGTGGGCGAGCACATCCTCGTGCGGGGGCGGTGGCTCTCGCTCCCGCGCGTGGCCGCGGCCCTGGCCCGGATCGACGGCATCGCGCACTGGGACCTGCGCGTCTCCCGCGCGGGCACGCTCGACTCCGCCGCGCTGCACGTCACGTTCAACCGCGCGACGCTCGTGCGGAACCCGATGTGGCGGTCGCGCATCCAGCAGGCCCTCGTCGCGATCACGCCGGTGGCCATCGAGGTCGTCGTCGAGGAGGACGTCGCGGAACAGGCCCGCCCGGGATCGGTGACCGACCTGCGCGGACACCACCTGGGCCGGGACAGGGCGGCCGTCACGGAGTGACGGGAGGCCGTTCCCCACCCCACAGGAGCGGAGGCGTGTCATGGAACCGGTGCCGGACTGGGGGACGATCCCGCGGATGCTGCGCGACCAGGCGGCACGCCATCCCGACGACGTCGTCGTCGTGGACGGCGACACGACGCTGACGCTGCGCGCGCTCCGGGAGGAGGCCGCGCGGGTGGCCCGCGGGCTGCTCGCCCTCGGCGTCGGGCCCGGCGACCGCGTCGCCGTGTGGGCGCCGAACTCCGCGGCCTGGGTGGTCATCGCGTACGGCGTCTGGGACGCCGGGGCGGTCATCACCCCGCTGTCGACCCGGTTCCGCGGGATCGAGGCCGCCGCCCTGCTCCGCCGGACCGGCGCGCGGGTGCTGTTCGTGGATGAGGGGTTCCTCGGCTTCTCCTACGTCGGCGCGCTGGAGGAGGTGTGCGGCGGGCCGGTCGGCGGACGACCGTACGGCGACCTGCGGGAGCTGCGGCACGTCGTCACCCTCGCCGGGACCGGCGCGCCCGCTCCGGCCCTCTCGTATGAGGCCCTGCTGGCGGCCGGCGAGGAGGTCGGGGACGCCGAGGAACGCGCCCTGGCGGTCGGTCCGGACGACCTCGCCGAGATCATGGCCACCTCCGGCACGACCGGTACGCCGAAGGGCGTCATGCTGCCCCAGGCGCAACTGCTCCGCGGCTACTGGGACTGGGCCTCGATCGTGACGCTCCGCGCGGACGACCGCTATCCGATCATCGCGCCCTTCTCGCATGGATTCGGGATCAACGCCGGGCTGCTGGCCTGCGTGCTGAAACGCGCGACGATGATGCCGATCTCGGTGTTCGCGCCCGACGCGCTGCTGGAGATGATCGAACGGGACCGGATCAGCGTCCTGGCGGGCCCGCCGACGCTGTTCCACCGGATCCTGGAGGAGGTCGACGGGCGCGACGTGTCCTCGCTGCGGGTGGCGATCTGCGGGGCTGCGGCGGTGCCGCCGGAGCTGATCCGGCGGCTGGTCGAGCGGGTCGGGCTGGACCGGATGATCAACGCGTACGGGCTGATGGAGGGCACCGTCGTCTCGATGACGCGGGCCGGGGACCCGGTCGAGGTGATCGCCGCCACCACCGGCCGGCCCGTGCCGGGCGTGACGGTGCGGGTCGTGGACGACGACGGGAGGGACCTGCCGGCCGGCGGGCGCGGGGAGATCCTCGTCGGCGGGTACGGCGTGATGCGCGGCTACTGGGATGACCCGGAGCGCACGGCGGAGGCCGTGGACGCCGACGGGTGGCTGCACACCGGGGACGTCGGCGCGCTCGACGCGCGGGGCAACCTGGCGATCGTCGACCGGAAGAAGGACATGTTCATCGTCGGGGGCTTCAACGCCTACCCGGCGGAGATCGAGGCGCTGCTGCTGCACCATCCGGCCGTCGCCCAGGCGGCGGTCGTCGCGGTGCCGCACGAGACGCTGGGCGAGGTCGGGTGGGCGTTCGTGGTCCCCTCGGCCCCGGTCGAGCCGGCCGAGATCGTCGCCTGGGCGCGCGAGCACATGTCGAACTACAAGGTCCCCCGGCACGTCACGCTCGTCGACGCCCTGCCCGCGAACGTCAACGGCAAGGTCGACAAGCAGGCGCTGCGCACCCGCGTCCGCGTCGGCGTCCGCGTTCGCTAGGAGGTCAGCCCGCCTGGTCGGAGGTCACGAGGGCCGGGGCGCCGAGCACCTCGACGGGCTCCTCGTCGTGGCGGGGCAGCAGCACGACCACGATGATCGACGCGGCGAACCCGGCCGACCGCAGCACGAGGCGGACCGGGTCCTCCGGCAGGGGCTCGCCGAAGACCGCCGTGCCGGCCATGACGGTGTACACGCTGCCGACGACGCTGGAGACCGGCACCACGATCGAGGCGCGGCCGCGCTGCAGGCCGGTCTGGAACAGCAGCAGGCCCGCGCCCGACAACAGGATGTACAGGTAGGGATAGGGCGAGGCGATCGTGCGGCCGACGACTCCGCCCGCGTGGTCGGCGAGGAAGCCGGCGACGCCCTTGGTCTGCAGCGCGCCGGCGCCGTACAGCAGACCGGAGGCGGCGCCGTACAGCACGCCGGGCACCGGACGGCCGGTGCGCCGCCCCGAGCGCATGGCGGCGAGGAACGCGCCCATGGCCAGGACGACCGTGCCGGCCGACACGGCGAGGAGCACGCCCGTGTCGGCGCGCAGGCCGAGCCGGGTGGGCTCCATCGACAGGCAGACCAGCAGCAGCGACAGCGCGAGCACGCCCAGCCCGGTCCACTCGCGCGGTGTGGTGCGCTCCCCCAGGAACACCGCGGAGAACACCACCAGGAGCGCCAGGCCGGCGAGCTGGATCGGCTGCCCGACGCTCAGCGGGACCAGCGACATCACCCCGAGTTGGCAGAGCAACCCCATCCCCATGACGAGGAAGCCGGTCACCCACGCCCGGCTGCCGCACAGGACACGGACGAGGTGGCCCACCCGGTGCGCGCTGATCGGGGGCAGGTCGCGCAACGCCCGCTTCTCGAGGACGAAGCCGGCGTTGTACAGGACCGTCGCGATCAACGCGAGGATGATGCCGAAGAACAAGCAGCCTCCTGGGCTACAGGGGAAGAAGCAGAGCGATATGAGGCGCGTCGCGCGGCCGGATGACGCCTGCGAGCTGGATGGAGGCGTGCGGTGACACAGGCCGCTCCCGAAAATACCGGATCCACCGCAATACGACACACCGACCCGGCGAAAAGCGCGACACGCGGGGCGGACGTCTCAGCGGGGCCGCCAGCGCACGAGCGTGAGATCGTCGCCGACGTCCGTGAAGACCGCCTGAACCGGCATGCCCGGCGTCACGTCGGCCGGGTCCGCGCCCGTCAGGTCGCCGTACATGAAAAGGTCGTCGGCCTCGTCGAGCCGCACGTGCAGGACGGCGTAGGGCACCTCGTCGGCGAAGGCGCGCATGAAGATCTGGTGGTTCACGATCCAGCTCGCGACGCGCCCGGTCCCCCGGACCGGCGCCCAGGCGCTCCGCCGGGACCGGCAGCGACCACAGATCGCCCGGGGCGGGAAGCGAAGCGCTCCGCAGTCGCCGCACTCCTGGACCAGCAGCTCATGCCGGCGGACCGCCTCCCACCACGGCGCGGAGTCGCGATCGGCCTGCGGTCTCGGCCGCTCAGCCAGACTCAAGCGCTCTCCTCCTTCGTCGAAGCCTCATCGGTCCGCCCGGAGGATCAGCGCCGAGGTGCCGGCCAGCACGTAGCCGGGCTGGGCCGTGGACAGCGCGACCTCGGCGCCGCTCACCTGCCGGTCACCGGCGGTGCCGCGCAACTGGGCGACGGCCTCGGCGACGTGGTTGATGCCGTGCACGTACCCCTCCGAGAGGAAGCCGCCGTGGGTGTTGACCGGCAGCGGGCCGTCCAGCCGGGTCGCGCCGGAGGCGGCGTACGGGCCGCCCTCCCCCTTGGCGCAGAACCCGTAGTCCTCCAGTTGGACGAGGACCGAGTACGTGAAGCAGTCGTACAGCTCGGCGACGTCGATGTCCTCCGGGCCCACGCCCGCCGTGGCGTAGAGCCGGGGGGCGATCCGCGCGGCCTCCGAGACGGTGAAGTCGCCGCCCTGGCCGGAGAAGAAGCTGTCGCCGCCGCCCCAGACGGCGCCGGAGATCAGGACCGGCGGCGCGGCGAGGTCCCGGGCGCGTTCGGCGGAGGTCACGACGACCGCGCAGGCCCCGTCCGTCTCCAGGCAGCAGTCCAGCAGCCGCAGGGGTTCGGCGATCCACCGGGAGGCCAGGTAGTCCTCGATCGTGATCGGGTCGCGTTTCAGGGCGCGCGGGTTCTTGACGGCGTTGGCGCGCTGACCCACCGCGATGGAGCCGAGCTGCTCGGGCGTCGTCCCGTACTTGATCATGTGCGCGCGGGTGAACATGGCGAACTGCTGCGGCGGGGCGAAGTAGCCGTACGGCGCCTGGTACTGCGCGTCGAAGACCGGCGCGACGCCACGTCCGGTGCCGCCCATGCGGAACTCCGAACGCGCGTTGATCGCGCGGTAGCAGACGACGGTGCGGGCGACGCCGGTGGCCACCGCCATGGCCGCCTGCCCGATCACCGCGTGCGAGACGCTGCCTCCACCGAACTGGTCGAGGTACCAGTTCACCTCCGGGATGCCGAGTGCCGGGGCGACCACCCACGGCGGTGTGGAGTCGCCGACGCGGTGGGTGGCCAGCGCGTCCACGTCGTCGACGCCCAGCCCGGCGTCGTCCAGGGCGGCGAGGATCGCGTCGATGGCGAGGGTGAGCGTCGAGACGCCGGAGTCCTTGCTGAACGGCGTGTAGCCCACCCCGGCGATCGCCGCCCGATCCCGCAACCCCATGCGCCGTCCTTCGCTACCCACCAAGCGCTCGGTCAAGTCTCTCGGACGGTAGAGCCCGCCCGGCCGCATGTCAACGATCACCGGGTGAACCGGCAGGTCATCGACCGGAGTACCCCCGAACCGTAGAGGGGGGGCCTCGATCACCGGCCGAGGCCAGGACCTAGGACTTTGGGCGGATTTCACTACCCGACCGGAATGCGCGCGGTACGGCGGCGCTTTACTGAATGACGTGGAGCACGGGCGGTGGCCGGTCACCTTGACACCCCAGCAGCCCGCCGCCTATCGTCCAAGCAAGCGCTTGGCTAAGAGAAAGGATCCGGTCATGCCCGACGGCGCGACCGCCGCCACGTCGATCCCCCTGGGCTCGGCTGCACGATCCTCCGGCCAGAACACGTCACGGCGCGCGCCCGGCTCGCCCAACGGAACACCCCGCCCGGGCGCCACCGAGCAGGTCACCGACATCGACAAGATGCGGTTCCGTAACATCCTCGGCCGGTTCGCCACCGGGGTGGTCGCCATCACCGCGATCGACCCCGAGACCGGCCGGCCCACCGGTCTGGCCGCCAACTCCTTCACCTCCGTGTCGCTGGACCCGGCGCTCGTCTCCTTCTGCGTCGCCCACACCAGCTCCACCTGGCCCCGGCTCCGCGGCGCCGACCGGCACTGCGTCAACATCCTGTCCGCGCCGCAACGCGAGGTCTGCCTGCAACTCGCCACGAAGGGCGGGGACAAGTTCGCCGGCCTCGACTGGACCGAGTCCCCCGGCGGCAGCCCGGTCATCGACGGCGCGCTCGCGTGGCTGGAGTGCTCCGTCGAGGCGGAGTACGTCGCGGGCGACCACGTCATCGTCGTCGCCCAGGTGCATCAGCTCGACAAACACCACGACGGCGATCCACTCGTCTTCTACAAGGGTGCCTACGGCCGCTTCGACGGCTGATGGACACCGGCTTCCGGGCCGAGGTGCGCGGCTGGCTCGAGGCGAACCTCACCGGTGAGTTCGCCGAGGCCCGCGGGCTCGGCGGTCCCGGACGCGAACACGAGGGATTCGACCTGCGCCGCGCCTGGGAGCGGCGGCTCGGCGAGGCCGGCTGGACCTGTCTCGGCTGGCCGAAGGCGTACGGCGGGCGCGAGGCGACGCTGGAGCAGCAGGTCGTCTTCCACGAGGAGTACGCCCGCGCGAACGCGCCCCACCGCGTCGGCCACATCGGCGAGGGCCTGATCGGGCCGACGATCGTCGACTTCGGCACCGAGGAGCAGCGGCGCCGGTTCCTGCCGCCGATCCGCTACGGCGACGAGCTCTGGTGCCAGGGCTACTCCGAACCCGAGGCGGGCTCCGACCTGGCCAACGTGCAGACCCGCGCGGAGCGGCGCGGCGGCGAGTGGGTGATCACCGGGCAGAAGGTCTGGACCTCGCTCGCGCACCTGGCGGACTGGTGCTTCGTCCTCTGCCGTACGGAGCCGGGTTCCCGGCGCCACCACGGCCTGTCGTACCTGCTCGTCCCGATGCGCCAGCCCGGCGTCGAGGTACGCCCGATCGTCCAGCTGACCGGTACCAGCGAGTTCAACGAGGTCTTCTTCGACGGCGCCCGTACGGACGCGACCAACGTCCTCGGCGCGCCCGGTGACGGCTGGCGCGTCGCCCTGGCCACCCTCGGGTACGAGCGCGGCGCCTCGACGCTCGGTCAGCAGATCGGCTTCCGGCGGGAGTTCGAGGAGGTCGTCGCGGCGGCCCGGCGTACCGGCGCGGCCGAGGACCCGGTGCTGCGCGACCGGCTGGTCCGATCGTGGATCGAACTGGAGATCATGCGCCTCAACGCGCTGCGCACCATGTCGTCCCTCGCGGCAGGCGAGCCCGGCCCGGAGGTGTCGATCGCCAAGCTGTACTGGTCGGAGTGGCACCGGCGGCTCGGCGAACTCGCCGTCGCCGCCCTCGGGGACGAGGCGCTCGTCGCGGACGCCGGACCGTACGAGCTGTCGGAGCTGCAGCGGCTCTATCTGTTCAGCCGCGCCGACACCATCTACGCCGGATCCAGCGAGATCCAGCGGAACATCATCGCCGAGCGCACCCTCGGCCTGCCCCGAGCCTGACGGGCGGTACTGGAGGCCGTCGTCGCCTCCAGCACCGTCTCTCCTCAGTCGTGCTCGCCCGTTGTCGCGAGCACCCGCAAGACGCGTTCGACGGCGTCGTCGAGATCATCGACGCGAGCGATCCGCTCGGCCCACGACCACCAGTACCACCAGCCGTCGTCGGAGTTCTCGGCGAGGATGTGCTCGGCGAGAACCGACACCTGTGGGTTCACCACATGCAGGCTCGGTGGTCCGACCCGTGGGACCGTCAGCCGTACGGCGAAGCCCCGCCCCCGGAGCTCGTCGCCGAGGCTTTCGAGATATTGGATGCGTGTCCGCGCTAAGGCGGCCGTCTCATTCGACACGCTGCGATCACCCCTCCTGGAACGGATCCGTTCCGATCGGGGATCAGCATTCCCGCGACGTGCTGCGGCGCGCAATCCGCAGCACCGAACACGCATGAACTTGCGATTCGCAAGCCCGTCAGGGGTGAGGAAAGTCCGTTCCGGTGGCAGGTTTCCCCTCCCGACCGGCATGCTCGCCGGAGAGAACTTTCGCCGAGATGTTCCGTCGTGCCGCCAACTCCGGAGGCCGCACGCACGTCATAGACGGCGTAAACGGAGAGGGGCGTAAATGGAACTCGACGCGGGATCACGGTCATCGGCTCAGGGAGCGGGGTGGCATCGCCTGCACTATCCGGTGGCTGTGTTTCTGATCGTCTTCGGCGTGACCCGGGTCGGCTCGCTGCTCGACTGGTCCGGTCGCCACCACGACGCCGCCAAGCTGCTCGGAGTGGGCGGTGGGGCGGCGACGGCGCTGCTGGGCCTGTCCACCGTCGGTGAACTGCTCCTCACCGTCGCCGCGGTCCTCGCCGTGAGCCGCCGCCGTGGCGTGTGGCTGCTGGTCGCGATCGCCGGATGGTCGCTGGAGTTCCTGGTGCTGATCGTGGTGGCCGGCGTCGCCGGGAACGTCTCCCGGATCATCGAGCACGGCGTGTTCCTCCTGGCCTTCGGCGTGCTGCTGATGGCGACCTACCGGTGGAGCGCGGCCACGCGCGCCGCCGACGCCTCCGACGTCCCTGACGCGGCGGCCGCCTCGCCCGCGCAGCTCATGCTCGCGCCCCTGACCCCGGCACCGCCTCCCGCCGCCTCGGCGGATCCCTCCACGGCGCTGCCCGTGCCCCAGGACTCCACCGCCCCGGCGCCGCCGTCCACCCCCTCCGCGCCCCGCCAGGACCGCACCAGGACACTGGTCGCGCCGTCGGGCCACGCAGAGACCCCGGTGCCGCAGTCGGCCCCCTCCGCCGCCGCAGCGCCGCCCGAGGACCCGGCAGCGACCCTGGTCGCGCCGTCGGCCCCCTCCGGGACTCGAGCCGAGAAGGCGCCCGAGCGACGGCCGGTGGCCGGGCCGCCGAGCGTCGACATGACCCGGCAGGACCTCAGGGTGCGCAAACCGGACGGCGAGGGCGAGCACGTGGACGAACCGGCCGGCACGCGCCGGAAGGCCGGTGCCTCGGCGAGCGACGTCACGCACCGGGACGGCGTACGGTTCCCGAGCGAGGTCACCCGCCGGGACGGCACACCGGTCCCGAGCGACGTCACCCGCCGGGACGTCCGGACGGCCGAGGACGAGTCCGACGGCAGACGGACCGCCGCCGAGGAGCCGGCCGAGGACGAGTCCGACGGCACAGGGACCGCCGGAGAAGAGTCCGACGGCACGGGAACCGCCCGAGAAGAGTCCGACGGCACGGGAACCACCGAGGAAGAATCCGGCGGCACGGGGACCGCCGAGGAAGAGTCCGGCGGCGCGCCGCCCTCCGACGAGGAGCCGGCCGGCGACGCGGGCGGGGCGACGAGGAGCGACATCCCCATCCGCTCGCGCGACGTCCCCATGCGCCCACGCGACGTTCCCGTGCACCCACGGGACGCCGAGCCGTCGGCCGACGGCGACATCGACGCCGAGGCCCACGCGAGCGCCGACGCCGACGCGAGTGCCGACGCCGACGCGAGTGCCGACGCCGACGCGAGTGCCGACGAGACGATGCTCGACCACGACAGGTGAGGACCCGCGGCGGCGGACGACCGCCCGCCTACGGCGACACGGCCGGCGTCGTGCCCCGCAGGCGGGTGACCAGGTCGAGGAACTCGTGCCTGGCGCGTTCGGGGTCCTCGCCGCCGAGCAGTTCCTCGACGAGGTCGGCCAGCGGCCAGGCCACCACCACGCCGTACCGGGCGAGGTAGAGGGCGACGGTGCGGATCCGGTAGGCGTCGGCGGTGTCGAGCCAGGCACAGCCCACGAGCCGCCAGATCCAGCGCCGTGCGCGGCGCGCGTCGTTGACCTTCAGTACCGAGGTGACGTCGATGAGCGTGGCGCCACGCGGGCCGCCGACCAGGATGTCGTTGTCATCCCACTGCGAGCCGAAGACCGGCCAGGCGATCCCCCAGGGCCGCCCCGGTGGCGGATGCCCGGCCAGCCGGCGCATCTCGTGCAGGGCGCCGGAGCCGTGCAGGCGTTCGACGAGCTGCACCAGCTCGGTGACGGCGTCCTCCTCGACCGCGGTGTGCAGTTGCTCGACGGTCGGTACCCCCTCCCGGAAGGCGCCGAAGAAGGGCTGGTCGACCGGGTCGTTCCGGAAGACGTACGAGAACATCGCCAGCAGCCAGCACAGGCGGGCAAGACCCTTCTCCGCGCCGACCTGCCCGAAGGGCGCGTAGGTCGCGAAATACGCGCGCATCCGGTCGAACAAGTCGTCGAGCACGGTTTCAGCGGTGGAATAGGGGAACCTGGCGTATCGCGCGGCCCCGTCCTCGGCCACGTACCGGTCCACGCCGTGTTCGTTCGCCAGGTCCAGCCACCCGGTGAACGTCGGCCGCAGATCCAGCGCCCTGTGGCGCTCGTCCTTTCCGAGGCGAATATGCGTCGGATAGAGCCCGGCCTGCCGATGCGCCCAATCCCGACTCGCCAGGCCGCTGCGCACCAGTCCGTACAGCACCGAATACGGCGGGGCCGACTGTACGAGCGTGGCCATCCGCATCCCGAACGCCCGGTCCACCTGCGCCCAGTGTCGCCTTCCGACCCGCCCGGCCGGGCGCACGACGGGCACGCCCTTGGTCTCCGCCGTCAGGCGCTGGACGACCTCGCCGGTCCCGGTCATGCGTTCGGCGCACCATTCCCCGAGCTCACCGAAGTACAAATGCGAGATAAGCGACACAACGGCGACTATAACCATCGCTTTCGAAACGACATCTGTGATCGGCCGCGCGTTCGCGTACAGATCGCTCGGTGAAAGCGGCGCCGCGTCGACGATTCGTACCGTTCCATCCCCATCTACGCCCGTGATCGCCGAGCATTCGGCGTCTCCGCCGCCCGGCCATGGTGGAACGGCCGCGTCGCACCCCTGGCCGGTTGCGGACTGAACCCGGGCCGGTGGGGCAGGGGTGACTCATGCGGGTATTGGTGACCGGATGGTTCAGCTTCGTCCATGGCGAGGTGACGGCCGGGGACGCCCTCGCCCTGGATTCCGTCGCCTCGGCGCTGACGCGGGCCGGCATCCCGTACGACGAGGCGTGGAGTCCGGTGTTCCGGCCGGACGCCATGTCGCTGCGGGAGGCCGACCCGACGCGCTACACGCACCTCGTCTTCGTGTGCGGGCCGATCCACGGCGACCAGGTCCGCGGCCTGCACGAACGGTACGCCGGCTGCCGTCGGATCGCGGTCGGCGTCTCGGTGATCGACCCGGCCGACCCGGCCGTCACCGGCTTCCACCGCGTGCTGGCCCGGGACGGGCTGGGCGCGCCGGGCCGCGATCTGGCGGGCCCGCCCGAGGGCGCCCCGCCGGTCGCCGGGGTCGTCCTGGCGCGGGGACAGGGAGAGTACGGCGCGCGCCGCCGACACGACGACGTAGCGGCGCGGCTGACCGGCTGGCTCGGCGGGCGCGACTGCGCGGCCCTCCCCCTGGACACCCGGCTCGATCCGCGCGACTGGCGGTTGTGCTCGACCGCCGACCAGTTCGTCGCGGTCGTGCGGCGGCTCGACGTCGTGGTGACCACTCGGCTGCACGGTCTGGTCCTCGCCCTGCGCTCCGGGGTGCCGGCGCTGGCCGTCGACCCGGTTGACCGCGGCGGCAAGGTGTCGGCGCAGGCCGGCGTCTGGGAGTGGCCGGCGCTGCCCGCGAGCGCGGGCACCGCCGAGTTCGACGCGGCCTGGGCGTGGTGCCTGTCCGAGGAGGGCCGGCGCACCGCCCGCGACCGCGCGGCCACGCCCCCGGCCGCCCTCGACCGCCTCGTGGACGAACTGACCGCCGCCCGCTCCCCGGGGCCGGCCTGGGGCGTGCCCTAGGCGAAAAGCTCCAGATCCCGCTCACCTTTCGTGGCACGGGCGCGTCTGAGGGACGCGCGGTGAGCGGCGCCGGAGCCTCCGGCCAGGTCCCGCATTTGACATTATGCAGGTAGATGCCTGCATAATTAGGGTGTGAGCTCTGAAACCGACGCGATGGACCTGGTCTTCAAAGCGCTGGCCGACCCCACACGACGCCTGCTGCTCGACCGGCTACGCGAACACAACGGCCAGACGCTGCGGGAATTGTGCGAACGACTGAACATGGCGCGCCAGTCGGCGACACAGCACCTCGACATCCTCGAGCGAGCCAACCTCGTGACCGTCGTACGGCGCGGACGGGAACGCCTGCACTACCTCAACCCGGCGCCGGTCCACGAGATCGAGGAGCGCTGGATCTCAAGGTTCGACAGGCCCCGCCTGCAAGCGATCAACGAAATCAAGAACAAGGCAGAGGAATACGCCATGACCGACGAATCCGCATCCGTGCCGACCTACGTCTATGTCACCTACATCCGGGCGAGCGCGGAGCAGGTGTGGAGGGCCCTGACC
Source organism: Actinoallomurus liliacearum (assembly GCF_039542035.1). Taxonomy (NCBI): domain Bacteria; kingdom Bacillati; phylum Actinomycetota; class Actinomycetes; order Streptosporangiales; family Thermomonosporaceae; genus Actinoallomurus; species Actinoallomurus liliacearum. The sequence continues at coordinate 293,237 of NZ_BAABHJ010000023.1, read as the reverse complement.
GACTCGGACCTGACCGCACGCTACTGGGGGCACGCCAACGTCTCGGACTGGCAGCCCGGCTCGTCCTGGGAGCACCGGCGCACCGACGGATCGGGCACCATCGATGTCGTCGGCCGAGTGATCGAGACCGAGCCCCCGACGCGCCTGGTCATCACCTTCGACGACGCCCCCGAGACCGACTCGCCGAGAGACCCATCGGTCGTCACCTTCCTCGTCGAACCGCACCACGACATCGTCCGCCTCACCGTCTCCCACGAGAACCTGCCGAACCGGGCGATGCTCAATGGGATCTCGCAGGGATGGCCGGCGGTGCTGGCGAACCTGAAATCGCTGCTCGAGACCGGCGAGGTCCTCCCGCAGGCGCCATGGGAGATGGATCGCGCGCACGCCTGAGACGGCGGTGGCCGCGCCTCTTCCCCTTTCACCCGGCGCACGACCTCGGAGAGAAGACCTGATGGACACAACCCCCCTGCGGGACGCCTACCGAGCGCTGCTGGACGCCGCCGCCACAGTGGCCGACTCCGGCGACACCGGCCTCGTCCCGCCGACCGGCGAATGGGACGCCGACCAGATCCTGGCGCACGTCGCCATCCTCAGCGGCATCACCATCGCCGCCGTCTCCACCATCACCTCGGGCGCCAACGCGACGTACGACAATCGCACGGCGCTCGACTCCTGGACCATCGAGCGCATCATCACGCTCGCGGGCGGCAACGCGGGCCTTCGGGACCGCGTCCGCCATCAGGCGGACGCCGTGTGCGCGCTCGCCGGACCGGTGCTGAGCGACACCGAACTCGACACCCCCCTACCGGCGCTGCTCCTGTCCAACGGCACCATGCTGCTCGATCAGCCCATACCGCTGAGGGACCTCATCACCGGCCTGGCCGAAGTGGAGCTGCCCGGCCACACGCGGCAGCTCCTGGCCCTCCTGCCGAGCGGCCCCCGCGCCGAAGCCCTGTCGTGATCGCCGGGCCTGCGGCGAGGGGCGGCCGGTGGCCTTCGTCGTGATTCCGAGGTCCGGCCCGGCCGCCGCCCGTACCTCCTGAAGCGCCGTCAGCGGCGGCTGGTCAGCAGTTCGCGGAGCCGGCCGCCGGGCGGGTGGGGCGTCAGGGGCGGCGTCGGGAGGCCGGCACCCGTGCGGAGGCCCTCGAGGAACTCGCGCAGCGCGTCCAGCGAGGAGTACCGCGGCGACCAGCCCAGGTCACGGCGGGCGCGGCCGGTGTCCATGATCGGTATCCGGAGGACGGCGTCGAACAGGCCGGGTGAGGCGGGCACCAGGTTGAGCTGCCAGCCTGCCCAGACCGCCCCCCGTACGAGTGCGGCCGGGACCCGGACCCGCCGGGCGCCGAGCAGGTCGGCCAGTTCGGCGGCGCCCACGACCGGGTCGGCGGCGACGTTGAAGGGCCCGCGCGCGTCGCCCAGCGCGGCCAGGCGGTACGCCTCGGCGGCGTCGGTGGTGTGCAGCGTCTGGAAGCGCAGGCCCGGGATGTCGGGGACGACCGGCAGCAGCCCGGCCCGGAGGTTCGGCACCAGCGGACCGCCGAAGATCCGCCGCTGTTCCTGGGCGGCCTCCCGCTTGAAGATGAACCCCGGCCGCAGGCGTACGACCCGGCGGTCGGGGTGCGCCGCCTCGAAGGCGTCCAGGACGCGCTCGACGTAGGCCTTCTCCCGGGTGTACGAGGCGCCGGGCCAGCCGTGCGTTGGCCAGGACTCGTCGACGGCGCGGTCCTTGGGGCCCGGGGAGTAGGCGCCCACCGACGAGGCGTACACCAGGGCCGGCACGCCGGCCGCGGCGACGGCGTCGAAGACGCGCGTGCTCCCGATGACGTTGGTCCGCCACGTCGCCGCGGAGTCGTGGGTCGGGTGGAACGCCCATGCCAGGTGGATGACCGCGTCGGCGCCTCGGAAGAGAGGCGCGAGGTCGGCCGTCACGACGTCGGCGGCCGCCCATTCGGTCTTCGGAGCCGTCCAGTCGGGCTCGCGCCGGGCCAGTCCCAGCACCGAGTCGACGCCCGGGTCCCCGCCGAGCGCCTCGACCACGCTGGTCCCGACATTTCCGGTCGCTCCGGTGACCACGATGCGCATGCTCAAGCGCTACCCGGCCGGGCCCGCCCTAACCCGTCACGCCATCTGCCCTGGTAGCGGCACGGTTGAGCATAAAACCGCTCTATAGGGGAGAAAGCCCGGCATGAAAAACGGCAGAACGATCGAGACGAGAATCCCCGCACGTCTCGATCGACTTCCCTGGGCGCGCTGGCACTGGCTGATCCTCCTCGGGCTGGGGACCGTTTGGATCCTCGACGGACTCGAGGTCAATGTGGTGGGGGTGATCGGGCCCCGGCTGACGGACAAGGCCGGGGGCCTCGGGCTGACCGACTCCCAGGTCGGGCTCGGGGCCGCGTGTTACGTCGCGGGGGCCTGCGCCGGCGCGTTGTTCTTCGGCTATCTGACGGACCGGTTCGGGCGCAAGAAACTGTTCCTGATAACGCTCGCGGTCTATCTGCTGGCGACCGTGGCGACCGCCTTCTCGTTCAATCCCCTCTGGTTCTACGCCTGCCGCTTCGTCACCGGGACCGGCATCGGCGGAGAGTACGCAGCGGTGAACTCAGCGGTCGACGAACTGATCCCCGCGCGGCTGCGCGGCACCGTCGACGTGGTGGTCAACGGGTCCTTCTGGCTCGGGACGACGTTCGCCGCGCTGTTGTCCGTGCCCGTCCTGAACGCCTCGGTGCTGCCGAAGGACGTGGGCTGGCGGCTCCTGTTCGGGATCGGCGCCCTCCTGGGCGTGGGCATCCTGTTCGTCCGGCGGATGGTTCCGGAGAGCCCGCGCTGGCTGTTCATCCACGGCCGGGCCGACGAGGCCGAGAAGATCGTCGGCGACATCGAACGCACCGTCTCGGAGGAGACGGGCAAGAGGCTCGACGAGCCCGAGGAGAGCATCGAGATCCGGCAGCGGCGAACGGTGGGCTTCCGCGAGATCGTCCGGACGGCCGTCAAGCTCTACCCCCGGCGCACCGTCCTGGGGCTGTCCCTGTTCGTCGGCCAGGCGTTCCTCTACAACGCCGTGTTCTTCACGTACGCGCTGGTGCTCTCGAAGTTCTTCAAGGTCCCGGACGACCGGACGGGCTGGTACCTGGTGCCGATCGGACTCGGCAACTTCTTCGGCGCCTTCGTCCTCAGCCGGCTGTTCGACCGGCTCGGCCGCAAGATCATGATCTCCGGGACCTACATCCTCTCCGGACTGCTGCTGATCGGCACGGCGATGCTCTTCCGCGGCGGGCACCTGTCCGCCACGACGCTGACGGTCTGCTGGGTGATCGTGTTCTTCTTCGCCTCGGCCGGCGCCAGCTCCGCGTACCTCACCGGTTCGGAGATCTTCCCGATGGAGACCCGGGCCATGGCCATCGCGTCGTTCTACGCGATCGGCACGGCGGTGGGCGGCATCATCGGCCCGGCGCTGTTCGGAAAGCTCGTCGACACCGGCAAGGAGTCGGCGGTGAGCGACGGCTACCTGCTGGGCGCGGCCCTGATGATCGCCGCGGGCATCGTGGAGATCTTCGTCGGGGTCGAGGCGGCAAGCCGCTCGCTCGAGGAGGTCGCGGCGCCGCTGTCCGCCCAGGAACAGCCGGAGAAGGCCGCCGCCTGAGGGGGTCAGGAGATGAGGCGGGCGACGGCGGTCATGGTGCCGGGGGCGACCTCGGTGAAGCCGCCGTCCCGTACCGCGACGTCGGCCTCGGCGACGCTTCGATCCCAGTCGTCCGCCTCCACGACCCGGACCCGCAGGCCCGGCCACTCGCCACGGGCGCGCAGCAGCAACTGCGCCGCGTGACCGCACTGCGCGGCGATCTTTCCGGTGGTCATCGCGACGCCGGGATCGACGGTGACCAGGGCGTACGGCGGCTCGGGCGGAGGTTTCGGCTCGTCGTCGCGCGGCAGGTCGGTGCCGCCGACCTGCAGCTTGGCGATCTCCGGCGGCACCTCCGTGACCGGTCCGGGCACGAACGCCCGCGCCAGCGCGCCGTCATGGTCGGCCAGCACGCCGGGCAGCGCGTCCAGGGCCTCCCAGCGCGCGCCCCGGGCCCGGCGCGCCACCTTGCGGATGCGCCGCGACTCCCAGGCCGCCACCGCGTCGTGCCACTCCCCGCCCGGCGCCGAGCGCGGGTCGGTCAGCAGCCGGACGACGGCCATCGCGGCCGCCTCGCAGATCGCCAGGTGCGACGGCGGCGCGGCCTTCTCGATGCGCAGGGCGAGTTGCATCGCCCAGGCGGGTTCCTCGGTCACGCCCCAATGTCTACCAGCCCTCGCCGGTCGTCCCACCGGGAGTCTCCCTCGCGCACCGCCGTACCGGCGTGCCAGGGTGAGCGTATGAAGGTGGTCTTCGGCGCGGACGACGAGAACGAATGCACCCGTGCGGTGCTCGAGCACCTGGGCAAGGTCGCCGAGCTGCGCGTCATCGACGACCTCGAGAAGTGGCCCGACTTCTCCCGGGAGGCGGGCCGCGCGGTGGCGAGCGGCGAGGCCGACTACGGCGTGCTCATGTGCTGGACCGGCACCGGCACGTCCATCGCGGCCAACAAGGTCCCCGGCGTACGCGCCGCGCTCGCGTGGGAGCCGTGGATCGCGCGGAACGCCCGGCTGTGGAACGACGCGAACGTCCTGGCCCTCAGCCTGAAGCGCCTCGCGCCGGACGTCGCCGTCGAGTGCGTGAAGGCGTTCCTCGAGACCGAGCACGAGGATCCCGAGGAGACCCCCAACATCGACCTGATCCGCGACCTCTGACGATCCTGTGGGACGCTGACCGCATGATCCAGATCTCCAGTCGTGTGGTCTATCAGAACCGGTGGATGACGGTGCGGGAGGACGACATCCGGCATCCGGACGGCTCCCCCGGCATCTACGGCGTCGTGGACAAGCCCACCGCGGCATTGATCATCCCGATGGAGAACGACGGGTTCCACCTCGTCGAGCAGTACCGCTACACGCTGTCCCGCCGGTCGCTGGAGTTCCCGCAGGGCACCTGGCCGGACGACCGGGAGACGAGCGTGGAGGAGCTGGCGCGCGCGGAGCTGGCGCAGGAGGCGGGCCTGCGCGCGGCGACGCTGGAGCGCATCGGATCGTTCGGGATCGGGGTGGGGTTCACCAACCAGCGCTGCGACGTGTTCCTCGCGACCGGCCTGACGCCCGGGGACACGGCCGACCGCGACCCGGAGGAGCAGGGGATGACGCAGCGCTGGGTCGCCCGCACGGACCTGGAGCGGATGATCCGCGACGGGGAGATCGTCGACGGCTGCAGCATGGCCGCCTACACCCTCCTGACGCTGAACGGAACGGGCGGGCGATAGCCGCACGGAGGAGTCCGCGGCGCGGGAGGGCCCGGGGAAAGGCCGATCCCCACGATTGGCCATCGACACGCGACGAAGCGGCGTGATCGGCTACCCGCATGAGTCTTCCCCTCGACGACATCCACGCGACCGGCAAGGCCCTGGAACTGGTCACGGAGGCGGCCGTCCCGTACCTGGACTCGCTGTCGACCCGGCCGGTGAGCGATCCGGACACCGCGGCGTTGATCGGTGAGCTCGGCGGGCCGCTGCCCGAGCGAGGCGACGGCACCGTCGACGGCGTCGCGCGTCTGCTCCGGATCGGTACCTCCGCGGCCACCCACTCGGCCGGGCCGCGCTTCTTCCACTTCGTCGTCGGCGGCAGCACTCCCGCCGCACTCGCCGGTGACTGGATCGCCTCCCTGCTCGACCAGAATCCGGGCAACTGGGCGGCCTCCCCCTTCGGCACACAGGCCGAGACGGTGGTCCTGGGCTGGCTGAAGGACCTGTTCGGGCTCCCCGCGTCCTACGGCGGAGTGCTCACCACCAGCGCCACCTCCGCGAACTTCACGGCGCTGTCGGCGGCGCGGTTCTGGTGGGCGGAGCGGCACGGCGTGGACGTCACCACCGACGGACTGGCGGGGTTGCCGCCGATGCCGGTCTTCTCCAGCGGATACGTCCACGTGAGTACCCGCAAGGCCCTGCAGATGCTCGGCCTGGGGCGCGACACGGTGCGAAGGTTCGCCCGGGACGACGCGGGCCGGATCGACCTGCACGCGCTCGACCGGGCGCTCGCGGAGGCCGACGGTCCCGCGGTGATCGTGGCGAACGCCGGGGACGTCAACACCGGCGACTTCGATCCGATCGATGAGATGGCCGAACTCGCCGAGCGGCACGGCGCCTGGCTCCACGTGGACGGCGCGTTCGGACTGTTCGCGGCGGTGTCACCGCGGACGCGGCATCTGGTGAGCGGGATCGAACGAGCCGACTCCGTCATCAGCGACGGCCACAAGTGGCTGAACGTCCCGTACGAGAGCGGGTTCGCCTTCGTCCGGGACCCCGCGCTGCTGGGCCGGGCCTTCGGGGCGTGGGACGCGCCCTATCTGCCCGGGGAAGGGGACGAGCACGTCAACTACCAGTTCCTCGGGCCCGACTCCTCGCGTCGGGCGCGAGCCCTCCCGATCTGGGCGACGCTGCGCGCCTACGGGCGCGAAGGTCACCGGGCGATGGTGGAGCGGCATCTCGACCTCGCCGCGCACCTCGGCCGGCTCGTCGAGGAGGCCCCGGACCTGGAACTGCTCGCGCCGGTTCAACTGTGCGTCGTCTGCTTCCGTTACCGGCGACCCGACGTCACGGATCTGGACGCGCTGAACGCCCGGCTGGGTGCCGAGCTGCTCGTGGACGGGCGGGTCTTCGCCGGTACGACCGTCTACCGCGGGATGACCGCCCTCCGACCGGCGATCGTGAACTGGCGGACCACCGAGGCCGACGTCGAGCTGCTGGTCTCGATCGTCCGGGAGATCGGCGCGCGGCTCAGCGGATGACGGTGGAAAGGGGCGGCTCGCCGAGCGGCGTCTCGCCGCGGCTCGGCGGGTGAGGCTCAGAACCGCGCTGCGATGAACGACCTCAGCCCGCCCGAACGGCGTCCTCGTTCCAACGTGAAGGCACTCCGCCGTTCACTTCTTTGCAACTCCGTCGCAACCACGCCGGAACGCGCACCACGAAAGTGCATCATCCACGTGCGAGCGCCGAAAACGACCGTTGACGCGGATATCGGTCATCAGTATCTTGATTTTCGCCAAGACCGGATCAGGGTGCACTGGGCATACCTTTCCCCGGCCGCAGGCTTCAGGAGGATCCATGAAAATCAGGAGCATGGCTGCGGCCGTCGCCGTGACCGGCGCGATCGCCGGCGCCGGCGTGGCCATCGCGCCCGCCGCGATGGCTGACACGATCTGCGGATCGGGCTACACCCAGTTCTATTCGTCGAATGTCTACACTTCGGGTGGCCTGTTCGCCGGCACCGTGAAGGTCTTCGATTCTCCGAACAACTACAAGTGCGCATACTTCACGGTGAGCAGCGGCACTAAAGGCTCCGCCGGATGGGGCCACAGCGTCAATATTGAGCCTAGTTCCGGCGGAACCGCACACCACGACTCCGGCTATTACAACAGTTACGCCGGACCGGTCTACGCCGGCCCGGGCTGCGTAGACGTCTGGGCAAGCGCGTACGGGGCGGAAGACGGCTTCTTCTCCAAGTCGAACCTCTGCCATTGATCCTGCCGAGGCCCCGCCTCGAGCTTGCGTAAGGTCGGTTGGGCCGCACCACGGCCCAACCGATCTGCTTTTTCCAGACCGGCTCCAGGTCGGTGCCCAGCCGTGGATACCGGGATCGGCCGCTCGCCGAAGGGCCGGGCCGGGGTCTCCCGCATCATGGGCCGCAAGACACTAGACGGCGGGGAGTTCGCCGAGGAGCGTGTCGGCGCGGTTCTTCGTCAGGCCGCCTTCGCCGAGGCGAGTGATGATCTTCTGGCGGAGGTCCGTCAACCGCTGCCGCAGGTCGACGCGCTGACCGGCGGCGACCTCGTTCGTCAGGGTGGTGATGATGTTGTCGAGGTCGACGGCCACGTCGGAGCGGACCTCCCGGACGGCCATGCCCTCGTCCACCGTGCGCCGCATCTGGGTGAGCGCCTCGACCGTGCCGGACGGGGTCGGCGCCATCCGGGTCCGGACCCGGTGAGCCTGGGACGGTGGCGCCGGCGGTGCGGCCGCGGGCGTCGTCGACGGCGATCCGGTGGTCACGGCGCCCGGTGTGGTCGTGGGTGCGATGGGCTCCGAGGTGTGGGGAGAGGCCGAGGAGTCCGCAGGGCTGGACGGCGCGGTCAGCGCGGTCTTGGAACCGGGGTCGCCGGAGCTCAGCACGATGGCGATCACCGCGGCCGTGATCGCGGTGGCGGCGCCGGCGGCCAGCGGCACCCGGCGCCGCTGGACTGCCGGGGCGGTCAGCACCCGGGTGATCGGGTGCAGAGGCCTCCTCGGCGTGGCGGCGTCGGGGTCGACGGCGGGCTCGGCGTCCACCCCCAGTGCCCTGGCGATCTCGGCGGCGGTCGGCCGGTCCGGCGCGGAGCGGGCGACGCAGCGTGCCTGCAGGCCGCCGAGGGTCTCCCCCGGTTCGGGGCGGCGGCCCTTCACCGCCTCGAACCACACGACCCCGAGGGAGTACACGTCGGCGGAGGGCGACAGGTCGTTCTCGGGCGGCAGGTAGTCGGGCGTGCCCATCCGCGCGTCACCGGCGATGCCGAAGTCGAGGACCTTCACCCCGGACGACGTGACGAAGATGTTGGTGGGCTTGATGTCCCGGTGCACGATGCGTGCGGCGTGCGCGGCGGCCAGCGCCGAGGCGATCTGGCCGATCACCCGCTCGACGTCGGGGACCGGACGGAGGTCCGCGAGCGTCGAGCCGGTGAGCAGCTCCATCACGATGTACGGCGTGCCGTCCGACTCGCCGTAGTCGTGCACGGTGACGATGTGCGGGTGGGACAGGGCGGCCGCCGCGCGCGCCTCGTCCCGGAACCTCCTGCGGAACTCCGGGTCCCGGGCCAGTTCCGGGTCGATGAGCTTGACCGCGACCTGCCGGACCAGGACCTCGTCCCGGGCCAGCCAGACGGATGCCATGCCACCACGGCCGATCCGCTCACTGAGGCGGTACCGGCCGGCCAGAAGTGACTGCATCGGGCCAGTCTTCCCCAACTGTCGCGTTTCGCACGGCCTTTCAGTGGGAGCCGGGCCTTTCAGTGGGAGCCGGGCTTCGCGCCGCCCAGAGAGGATTCGCGGGGCACCAGATGGGTGTCCACGATGACCACGGGACGCGCGATCTCCTCGCCGCGGATGCGGGCGACCAGCAGCCGCGCCATCTCCCGGCCCATCTCCTCCAGCGGCTGGTGCACGGAGGTGAGGGGCGGGTCGGTGTGCCGCGCCGTCGAGGAGTCGTCGAACCCCACGACCGCGACCTCCCGGGGGATGTGGAGCCCGCGCTCCTTGAGCACCCGCATGGCGCCGACCGCCATGGGGTCCGAGGCCGCGAACACGGCGTCCAGCTCCGGTTCGCGGGCGAGGAGTTCGCGCATCCCACGCTCCCCGGACTCCTCGCTGAAGTCCCCCCGCACGACCGGGCCGGTGAGCCCGGCGGCGGCGAGGGCGTCGTGGTACCCGTCGAGACGGTCGACGCCCACCTGCATGTCCTGCGGGCCGCTGATCGCGCCGATCCGGCGGCGTCCCAGGCCGATGAGATGCTCGACGGCCTGCCGGGCGCCGCCCCGGTTGTCGGCGTCCACGCAGCTCACCGGCACCACGCCGACGGGCTTTCCGCCGAGCACGGTCGGCACGCCGTTCTCCTCCAGGTGGCGGGGCAACGGGTCGCCGCCGTGCAGGGAGATCAGCAGGACCCCGTCGACGTGCTGGCCGGTGAGGTAGCGCTCGAACCGCGCGTGCTCGTCCTCCGACTGGGCGATCACCAGCAGCAGTTGCAGCCCGGTGTCCGCGAGACCGGCGCTGATCCCCCGGATGATGCCGGCGAAGTACGGCTCGCCGAAGACGCGCTCCTCCGACTCCGAGACGAACAACGCGACCGTGTCCGTACGGCGGGTGACCAGGGCACGAGCCGCGCGGTTCGGGACGTACCCGAGCTCGTCGATGGCCCGCAGCACGGCCTCGCGCGCCTCCGCGCTGACCTTCGGCGAACCGTTGATCACCCGGGAGACGGTGCCACGGCCCACACCGGCCCGTGCGGCGACGGCCTCGAGGGTCGGTCGCCGCCCGCTCGTCACGTGGTCACCGGCCGAGGCATCGAGAGCGCTCTCACGCCCGACGAAAGGTCCCACGACGGCGGGCGACGCGATGGTCGGTCGACAGTGTTCACGCGCTCATTCTGCCGAGCCCGCCCTGCCCGATCACCGAGGAGTACCACTGTGCGCTGGTCTTGGGGATCCGCGCCTGGGTCAGGAAGTCGACGTAGACGAGCCCGAACCGCTTGGCGTACCCCCAGCCCCACTCGAAGTTGTCCATCAGTGACCAGGCGAAATACCCGCGCAGCGGCACGCCCGCGCTGATCGCCGTGTGGCAGGCGCGCAGGTGCGCCTCGATGTAGGCGACGCGGTCGGGGTCGTCGACCCGCGGCCCGTCGCCGTTCTCGCCCTCCGCCACGACGTCGTCGAACGCCGCGCCGTTCTCCGTCACGTACAGGGGCACGGACGGGTACTCCTCGGCGACGCGGGTGAGCACCTCGGCGAGCCCGGACTCGTCGATCTCCCAGCCCATCGCGGTGACCGGCCGGCCGACCTGGACGAAGCCGACGTGCTCGCTGCCCGGCCACGGCGAGGCCTCGGCGAACGGCGAGGTGATCGCGCGCGCCGCGCCCTCCTTGCCGGTGACGAAGAAGCGGTTGTAGTAGTTGATCCCGAGCTGGTCGACCGACCCGCCGATGATCTCCATGTCGCCGTCGTGCACGTCCGGGGCGAGGTCGCCCAGGTCGGCGATGACGTCCTCGGGGTACTCGCCGCGCAGCAGGGCGTCGAGGAAGAGGCGGTTCTGCAGCCCGTCGATGCGTCGGGCGGCGTCGACGTCCTCGGCCGCCTCGCCGGCCGGCGACACGGCGTACAGGTTGACCGACGCGCCGACGTTCCTGCCCTCCCCGCGCAGCGACTGCGCGGCGAGGCCGTGCCCGAGGAGCAGGTGGTGGGCGGCGCGTACGGACGCCCCCGGCTCGCGACGGCCCGGCGCGTGGTCCCCGGAGGCGTACCCGAGGAAGGCCGCGCACCAGGGCTCGTTGATCGTCGTCCAGTTGACGACCCGGTCGCCGAGCGCGTCGCAGACGACCTGGGCGTACTCGGCGAAGCGGTACGCCGTGTCGCGATTGGGCCAGCCTCCGGCGTCCTCCAGCGCCTGGGGCAGGTCCCAGTGGTACAGCGTCGGCCACGGCTGCACGCCCGCCTCGAGGAGGGTGTCGACGAGGCGCCGGTAGAAGTCCAGGCCCTCGGTGTTGATCGGTCCGGTGCCGTCCGGCCGTACGCGCGACCAGGAGATCGAGAACCGGTACGCCGTCAGGCCGAGGGAGGCCATCAGCGCCACGTCCTCGCGGAACCGGTGGTAGTGGTCCGTGGCGACGTCGCCGGTGTCGCCGCCGAGCACCTTGCCCGGGGTGTGGGCGAAGGTGTCCCAGATCGACGGCCCGCGCCCGTCCTCGTCCACCGCCCCCTCGATCTGGTACGCCGCGGTCGCCGCGCCCCAGACGAAGCCGGTGGGGAACCTGATCTCCGTCTCCGCGCGTGATTTCTGGATCGTCATGCCTTGACGGCCCCTTCCATGATTCCGCCGATGATCTGGCGGCCGAACACCACGAAGACGACGAACAGCGGGATGGTCGCCACGACCGTGCCGGCGAACATCAGCGTGTAGTCGTTGAAATAGGCGCTGTTCAGCAGTGCCAGGGAGTACTGCACGGTCGGGTTGTCGGGGTTCAGCACGGCCCGTGGCCAGATGAACTCGTTCCAGGTCGACATGAAGGTGAACAGCGCCAGCACCGAGGCCGCGGGCCGCAGCGCGGGCAGCACCACGCTCCAGAAGATCCGGAACGTCGACGCCCCGTCGACCCGGGCGGCCTCGATGAGCTCGTCCGGGATGGCCTGCGAGGCGTACTGCCGCATCATGAACACGCCGAAGCCCGTGACGAGGAACGGGACGATCACCGCCTGGAGCTTGCCGGTCCAGTGCAGGTGCACCATCACCATGTACAGCGGGATGATGCCCATCTGCACCGGCACCATCATCGTGGCGATGACGACCAGCAGAAGCGCGTTCTGGCCCTTGAAGCGCAGCTTCGCGAAGGCGAAGCCGGCGAGCGACGCGAAGAACACCGTGGACGCGGCGACGACGGCCGAGGCGATCGCGGAGTTGACCAGCGCCTTGGCGAAGTGCGCCTGCTCGTTGTCGAACACCCGGCGCAGGTTGTCGCCGAGGTGCTGGCCGGCGATGAACGGCGGCGGCACCGCGCCGACGACCGCGTTGGTCCGCGTGGCCACGACGAACATCCAGTACAGCGGGAACGCCGACAGGACGATCGCGAAGATCAACACGATGTACGTGAGCGGGCTGGCGGCCCACAGCCGGGCCGAGCCGGCGACGGCCTGCCGGGAGCGGCGGGCGACGGCTTCCTTCACTTGTCACCACCTCCGGCGAACCGGCGGATCAGCAGGAAATTGACCACGGAGAAGACGAGGATCAGCAGGAACAGCATCCAGGCGACCGCGGAGCCGTAGCCGTACTGGTAGCGGTTGAAGGCGTTCTCGAACATGTACATCGCCACGGTCTGCGACTGCCGCAGCGAGCCGCCGTTCATGTACCCGAAGTTGAACAGCAGCGGCTCGGTGAACAGTTGCAGGCCCCCAATGGTGGAGATGATCGAGGTGAAGATGATCGTGGGCCGCAGCATCGGCACGGTGATCCGCCAGAACTGCTGCCGCCGGGACGCGCCGTCGATCGCCGCGGCCTCGTACAGGTCGCGCGGGATCGCCTGCATGCCGGCCAGGAAGATCAGCGAGTTGTAGCCGGTCCACCGCCAGTCGACCATGGTCGAGACGGCCACCCAGGAGGCCCACCGGTTCGCCTGCCAGTCGATCTTGTGGACGCCGAAGAAGTGCAGGACCCAGTTGGCCATGCCGTAGTCGCGGCCGTACAGCTGGGTGAACACGATCGCGACCGCCGCGACGGACGTCACCAGCGGCAAGAGCACGCCCATCCGGAACAGCGTCTGGAAGCGCAGCCGCCGGTTCAGCGCGTTGGCCAGCAGCAGCGCGAGCAGCAACTGGGGCACGGTCGCGATGACGAACATGCCGAAGGTGTTGACGACGGCGTTCCAGAACTGGTCGTCGGTCATCAGTCGCGTGTAGTTGCGCAGGCCGACGAACTCGTGGCCGCCGATCATCTCCCAGCGGTGCAGGGAGACCCAGAAGGTGTACCCGAGGGGGAACAGCCCGAAGACCAGGAAGAGGATGTAGAACGGCGAGATGTAGAGGTAGGGCGAGACCTTCAGGTCCAGCCGGGAGAGCCGGGCGCGCAGGCGGCTCCGCTCGGACGGCGCGGCGCGCGGTGCGGCCGGGGCGGGCCGCAGGTCGACGGCCATGTGCGAGGTCCTTTCGTCGAAGACGGACGGGCGTGGAGACGGGCGGCGCCGGCCGACGCGTCCTGGGGAAGGCCGGCGCCACCCGCCGGTCTCAGAGCCCCGCTGCCTTCTTGGCGTCGGAGACGGCCTTGCCCCAGCCGGACGACGCGGAGAGCTTCTTCTGCGCGATCGCGCGCAGGTCCGCCTCGACCGCCTGCCGGACCTCCTGGTTGTCGGCGCCGAGGTAGACGGGCTTGAGGCTGGTCGCGGTGGCCCCGTAGATCTGGCCCACCGGGGCGTTGTTGAAGTACGGGTTGTTGAACGCCTTGACCGCCGGGTCGTTCAGCGCCTGCGGGGAGGACGGCAGGTTGTTGGCCGCCTTGAACGCGGCGATCTGGCCCTGCGGGCTGGTCAGGAACTTGACCAGTTCGGCCGCCTCCTTGGGGTGCTTGCTCTGCGTCGGCACGGCCAGCCAGGAGCCGCCCCAGTTGCCGCCGCCGCCCGGCACGCCGGCGACGTCCCACTTGCCCTGCTGCTCGTCACCGCCGTACTGCTTGATGAGACCGAGCATCCACGCCGGGCACGGCGCGGTGGCGAAGGCGTCCTTCTTGAGCGCCTGGCTCCAGGGGTCGGACAGGAACTGCACGCCGTTGGCGAGCCCGGCGTCCGACATCTTGACGGTCTCGTCGAACGCCGCCTTGACCGCCGGGTTCGACTCCATGACGAACTTGTTGCTCTGGTCGAAGTACGTCTGGTTGGACGCCTTGCCCGCCTCCTGCATGAGGATCGTGTTGTAGTAGGTCTCGGGGCTGTCGATGAACTTCGTGCTGCCGCCGATCTTCGAGGTGAACTTCTGGCCCACCTTGATGAAGTCGTCCCAGGTCGGCCAGAGCTTGGTGACCTCGTCGCGCTGCGAGGGCAGTCCCGCCTTCTTGAACAGGTCGGCGCGATAGCACAGCGACATGCTGCCCATGTCGGTGCCCAGGCCGATGAGCTTGGAGCCGTCGGGGCTCAGGCCGCCCTGCCACTTCCAGGGCACGAAGTTGCTCTGCAGCGACGACGCGCCGTACTGCTTCAGGTCCACGAACTTGTCGGGCTGGCTCTTGAACTTCACCATGATGCCCTCTTCGATCGCGACCACGTCGCCGGCGCCGGCGCCCGCCGCGATCCACTGCTGGAGCCGCGGGGTGTAGTCATCGAGCTTCGGGACGTTCCGCTCGTTGATCTTGATGTTCGGGTGCTGGGCCTGGAACTGCTTGTACAGCTCCTGGTAGCCGAAGGTGCCGAAGTCGTCGACGTTGAGCGTGATCTTCTCGCTCGAGCCGCCGGAGTCGTTCGACTTCCCGTCGTCGCTGGAGCACGCCGACGCCGCCGCGAGCGCGGCGGACAGCACGATCGCCAAGGCGCCGACTCGCCCGCGATGCATGTTGACCCTCATGACGGACCCCTCTCAGGTCGTCTCCATAAGCGGGGGGTTCTACCTGACTCCTCGGTGAGCCCGGTTCGTTCTGTGGGAGCGCTCCCACGAAGGGAAGCCGGGAGTCATGGTGGATGTCAATAGCCCGAAACATATTCGTTACGCGGCCGTCACGGCCTCCTTGCCTTCGGCGACACGGCCCCTCCGCCGCACGCCGCCTGCCGTCTCAGGCCGCTCCCCCATGGCAACCTCGAAGAATGAGGCTCCCGGAGCAGATCGCGCGCACCCGCTTCGCGTCGGCGCGCGCCGTGCGCATGGCGACCATGGACGAGACGGGGCGTCCGCATCTGGTCGTCATGACGTTCGCGGTGGACGGCGACCGGATCTACTCCGCCGTCGACGCCAAGCCGAAGCACACCCGGGACCTCAAGCGGCTGCGCAACATCCAGGCCGACCCGCGCGTCGCCGTGCTCGCCGACCACTACGAGGACGAGTGGTCCCGTCTGTGGTGGGTGCGCGCCGACGCCACGGCGCAGATCATCGAGGACCCGGAGGCCATGGCCGCGCCGATCGGCCTGCTGCGCGGGCGTTACCGGCAGTACCGCGCCCACGCCCCCGAGGGCCCCGTCATCGCCCTGACCGTCCACCGCTGGACCGGCTGGTCCGCCTCCTGACCACCCCGGCCGCCCCTGGCCGGTTTCGCTCGCACCCCGGACCAGCGAGCGGCCGGGCCGGCACAGGCCGACCCTCATCGACCCGGCGGCCGAGCGAGCCGTGCCGCGACCAGCCGGTCGTACAGTTCGAGCGGGCTCGCCGCGACGACGACCCGACTCCGACTCCTGCCCCGGACGGCGATCCACCGCCTGCCGTCCCACAGGAATCCGATGTGCGGAAACTCCGGCCGTCGCGAGGGACGACCTGTCCCCCCTCGCGTCGGCAAGCCGGACGACTCGGGCTAACCGGTTGGAAGAACTCCGATTCGCTCGGCGAGTCTGACGGCGTCGGCTTTCAGGGGACCGGTCGCAGCGCGCACCAACTCGACGGCGACTCCGCGAGTCAGCGGAGAGAACGGCACCTCTTCCGGTGACTCCAGGTAGGCGAGTTCGAGATACCGTCGGGCGTCATCCAACTGACGTCGCTGCATATGACCGGCGGCGATCTCTCCGTACAGGCGTCCTCGGCGTTCGCGGGAGGGCACCTCCTCAGGAACGATCCGCTCGGCTCGTGCGACGGCCTCGCCGAAACGACGCAGTTCCGCCGCGAGACTGACGCCGTGAATATCCACGTTCGAGGGCCCGAATATCGTCTGCGGATGGGAATATCCGCTGGGCAGATTCCGGGCGACCCGGTCGGCCGCGTCCCACTGCCGCCAAGCCTCGCCGTCCTGCCCCTGATATGCCGTACTTATCGCCATATGCAGACATAGGCTGCCATAGAGGCCAGCGGCATCCTCGTCGTTCTCCACGTGCCGCCGCAATTCGGCGGCCGCCTCTCGTACGGTACGCAGGGCCGCGTCCGCGTCGATGGACCGGAGCACATGACCATGCGTCCAGGCGCCGAACGCCAGACTTACCGGGTCGTCGGCCATTTGAGCGGAGCGCGCCGCCCGGTCGGCAATGATTCGGCCGACCTCCGGCTCGACGAGATCGACGGCGAGGTGCTGCGTCAAGCCATATGCGCTCGTTAGCGCGGCGTGGGCCCTTCGCCGTTCCACCCCTTCAAGGACGATGGTCGCCCGTTCCAGATCACCGATCAGGGCGGGCAGCACGCTCGCCACGGCCGGATGCGCCGGACCTTCCCACGCGCTGACCGGCATGGGCGTCGCCCCGTCGATCAAGTCAGAAAGATCATCGACTTTGAGCACTCGCGCCAACCGTACGAGCGCGGGAATCGAGATACCCCGCTGTCCTGCCTCGATCCGTTTCAGCCAATCAGAGGAGTAGCCGACCAGGTTCGCGACCACAGCCCGCGTCGTCCCACGCTTTTCCCGGAAGTGACGGATACGTTCGCCTGTGGTGAAGTCAGCGGGGAGATCCATGGAGTCCTCCAGGGGAAAGGAGTCCGGGAAATCAGCATATGCGGACGGCGTTGACCTACAGGACCTCCAGCGGCAAGGCCACGCCTCCCGACGGCACGCCGATCCGTACCGAGGGAGAAACTTTCTCCGCCGTCCATCCAGGACAAGAGAAGGCGACGGAACTCGTGACCGGAGAAGAGCGTTGCCGCCGCGGCTAGTGCGATGATCACGAACGTTCGTCGAGACCGTTCAGGATGAGGGCGAGGCCTCCCTCGAATGCCGACTCGTGATCGATCAGCGGCACGTCGGCCGGTAGATCCGCGCTGTCGCCGGGGTCGGTTTCTGCCTGCTCTTCCAGGACGCTGCCGACTGTGAAGCGGCTTGCGGCCAGCATCGCCATCTGCGCATCCCGCTCAGGGACGCCGGAGGCCACGAGGAAGTCCATCTTGCGGCGGATCCGGTCGAGGTCGCCGGTGGGGGTGCTGCCGGCGTGGAGCCGTGCGCCGTCCCGGCGCATCAGCAGGGTGCGCCTGAAGCTGCGTGTGTTGTCCGCGAACCAGTCGCGCCAGTCGTCGTCGGGCGTCGGCAGGGGCGCGGTCGCATGGGGTGTCATCGCCGCCTCCGCCATGGCGGCGAGGAGGTCCTTCTTGGTGCGGAAGTACCAGTAGAGGGACGGCTGCTCGACGTTCAGTCGCTTCGCCAGCCTTCTCGTGCTGACGGCGTCCAGCCCGACCTCGTCGAGCAGGTCGAGCGCCTCAGCGATGACGGCCTCGCGGTTTATCTTGGTCACGTTGACAATCTATCGCTGATAGATGACCCTGGGAAAGGAATCTTTCACCGATAGATTTAGGAGGGATGGGCATGGCGAAAGGATCGGACAAACAGCCTCTGAGGGTCCTCGTCGCCGGCGGTGGGATCGCGGGGCAGGCCCTGGCCCTCTGGCTCACCCGGGGCGGCCACCAGGTGACCGTTGTCGAACGCGCTCCGGCGCTGCGGGCCGCCGGGGCTCAGGTCGATCTGCGAGGTCAGGGCATCGAGGCCGTCAAGCGAATGGGGCTTCTCGACGCCGTCCGCGGCAAGCTTGTGGACGAGGCGGGCGTCGCCTTCATCGACGCACGCGGCAGGCCCAAGGCGACGATCATGGCCAACGCCTCGGGGAAGGGCCGGCAGACCCTCACGTCCGAGTACGAGATCATGCGCGGGGACTTGGTACGCATCCTGCACGACGCCACCAAGGACGACGCCGAGTACGTCTTCGGCGTGAGCGTGGAAGGCTTCGAGCAGGACGCCCACAAGGTCGTCGGGCACTTCTCCGATGGGTCCTCCGGCGAATTCGACCTCCTGGTCGGCGCGGACGGGCAGGGATCGCGCATCCGGCGAGCGATTCTCCCGGAGGGTCTCGACCCGTACTGGCGGGTGGGCATCCACATGGCCTACTGGTTCGTTCCGCGCATCGCGTCCGACAGCAATATCCGGGACACCTACATGATCCCGGGCGGCCGTCAGATCATGCGCCGCAGCCACAACCCGACCGAGACCCAGGTGTACTTCGTCCTACGGGAAAAATCAGAGGAAGCCTCGGCAATCCACCGAGCGCCCGTCGAGCGACAGCAGGAGTTCTGGGCGAGCAGGTTCCGCGATGCCGGATGGCAGACCGAGCGCTTCATCGAGGGCATGAAGACCAGCCCGTTCTTCTACTCCCAGGAGATCGTCCAGGTCCGCACCGACACCTGGTCGAAAGGCCGCGTGGTCCTGGCCGGTGACGCCGCGCACTGCGCCTCCCCCTACAGCGGCATGGGCATCTCCGGCGGCCTGGTCGGCGCCCACGTCCTGGCCGGAGAGATCAACCGGCACCCGGGCGACCTGCCGACCGCGCTGGCGAACTACAACCGCGTGCTGCGGCCCTTCGTCAACGAGATCCAGGGCGAAGTCAACCCGCGCCTACTGCGCCTGGGCCTGCCGATGACCCAGCGTGCGATCGATGTCTTCCAGGCCACCACCGCGCTCGCCTGCTTCCTGCACGTCCCCGACCTCGCCGCGCGCCTTTCGACGCAGGACCGCGGCGGCAACTGGCAGCTCCCCGAGAACCCGGCACTGACCAGCGTCTGAAAGCGACCACGCAGTTCGCACCAACGGCCGCCACGCCCACGCCCGACCGGCGGTGCGAACTGCGGCAGGGCGAAGGCTCCTGCCCACAGCCTTCAGCCGTAACTCCTCGCGGAACTGCTGACGTTCGGCGGTCAGCCCGCCCCCCTGTGGATACCGCATGCCTGCTTCGCCGTCGCTATGGTCACTTCGCCGTCGCTGTGGCCGGGCTTCGTCCCGATCACGCGTTTTGTCCCGTCAACGCCGCCGGCAAGGCTTTATGCCGCCGGGCATGGGGACGACGCCGGTGGTCAGGACGGTGCAGTCGCCGTGTCGGTTCGTCGCTGGAAGTTGCTGATATCCGGTCTCTAACGGCTCGGGCGCCGGTGACCTCACCGCAGGCAGCGGCCCGACCGCCGACTAGGCCGAGGCCGACAGGGCCCCGATCGCGGGCACCGGCCGCCACGGCGCCGGGCCCGGTGAACGTAAGTGGTCACCGCACTAGGTGGTCAGGGCGCGGATCTGGTCGACGGAGTGGAAGACCTCGGCGCGCATGCCGACCTCGCGGGCGGCCACGACGTTGACCTCGGTGTCATCGATGAACAGGCAGTCGGCCGGCGCGACCCCGAGGCGCTCGGCCGCGATCTCGAAGGCGCGGTGGTCGGGTTTCGCCACGCCGATGGCGCAGGAGTAGGTCAAGGCGTCGAAGTGCGCGAGCCACGACCTGTGCCGCTCCTCGAACACCGGGACCAGGTCGGCGATGATGTTCGACAGCAGGCCGAGCCGGCGGCCCTGCCCCGCCAGCTCGCCGACGAGGGACACCATGGCCGGGTCGGCGTTCGTCCAGCTCGCCAGGTCGGCCGCGGTCAGCGCGTCGATCGTCGCGGCCGGGAACCGTACGCCGAGCCGGTCGGCGACCGCCGTCCAGTACTCCGCGCTCGACTGTCCCGCGTCATACGGTTTACGGAGCGCCCAATAGGCGTCCCAGAGCGCGTCGGGTGCGACGCCGGCGATGTCCTCGATCCGGCGCTTCGCCGCGGGCGTCTGCGTCAGCGCGATGACACCGAACAGGTCGAACACGATCGCACGCGACATGCGGTCCTCTTCTCAGGCGGTGACCAGGGGCGATGCGAGCCTATGCGGCGCCGGGGCCGGCCGGCGACGGCCGGTGCCCGCGCGGATCACCGAGCCGGTGACGGGACGTGACCCATTCATTTGAACAAGCGGTTGGGCAGACGGGCCATAATGAGGGGGTGACGACCACGCGCAAGGACAACGGACGGCCGCGGGCCGATGCCCGCACCGGCACCTCGGGGGGCGCCCGCCGTCGCGCGAAGGGCTCATCGACGCTCGCCTCCGAGCGCCGCGAGCACCTCGTGAAGCTCGCCGCCGAACTGTTCGCGGAGAAGGGCTACCAGGCCACGACCGTTCGCAACATCGCGGACGAGGCCGGGATCCTGTCCGGGAGCCTCTACCACCACTTCGACTCCAAGGAGTCGATCGTGGATGAGATCCTCACGTCGTTCTTCGACGAGCTGGCGGCCGCGAACCAGGCGGCCCTGGCCGAGGGCGGCGAGCCACGCGAGGTCCTGTCCGAGCTCGTGCGCATCTGCTTCGGCACGCTGGTCCCGCACCGCGCCGCCATCATGGTGCTGCAGAACGACTGGAACTACCTCAAGCAGTTCGACCGGTTCGACTACCTCAACAAGGCCGAGGCCGAGACCGAGCGGCTGTGGGTCGGCCAGATCAAGCGCGGCCAGGAGAGCGGGCTGTTCCGCGAGGACATCGATCCCAAGCTCACCTACCGGATGATCCGCGACACGATCTGGGTGACGGTGCGCTGGTTCCAGCCCGAAGGACGGCTCGACGCCGACGGGCTCGCCGACCACTACATCAAGGTCCTGTTCGACGGCATCTCCCAGCACCGCTGAGAGCGCGCCGGGGCACCTCGGGCCGATGCCGCCATCGGCCCGAGGCGCCCGGCGGCGTGGTCAGGCCCCTGCCGGGGGCTCGTCCAGCCTCTTGAGCTCGTCCGGCAGGCGTTCGAGCAGGCCCCGCAGGTCGTCGGCGTGCTCCTCCTCCTGCGCGAGGATCGTCTCGAACACCCGCTTGGTCGTCGGGTCGCCGTCCCCGATCCACTGAATGATCTCGGTGTAGGACATGATCGCGACGCGCTCGGCGACCAGATCCTCCTTGATCATCTCCACCAGGTCGAGGCTTCCGGCGTACTCGGCGTGCGCCCGGGTCGCGAGCGTGTCGGGGTTGAAGTCCGGCTCGCCGCCGAGCTGGACGATGCGTTCGGCGAGCATGTCCGCGTGGTTCTGCTCCTCCTGGGCGTGCTCCAGGAACTCCCCGGCGACCGCCTCGGCGTGGATGCCGGTGGCGGTGAAGTAGTGCCGCTTGTATCGCAGGACGCAGACGATCTCCGTGGCCAGCGCCTCGTTGCAGATCTGGATGACGCGCTCCAGGTCGGCGCCGTACGCGTCGGTCACCGGGCCCTTGTCGATCTCGGTCTTGGCCCGCTCGCGGATCGTCTTGATGTCGGTCAGGAATTCGGCCATGGCGTTCGTACCTCCCGCCCCTGACCTACCTCAGCGCGCACGGTCTACACCGGTGATCGGTCATTCGCTCGGGCGTTCACCGCCCGGACTCGACGCGGGCGGGTACGGCCGGTGCCGCGACGGGTGGCTCGGCGACCGGCAGCAGGCGGGCGAGCCACCCCGGCAGCCACCAGTTCACCGCGCCCAGGAGCTCCATGACGGCGGGGACGAGCACCATACGCACGACCGTCGCGTCGATGAGCACGGCCACGCCCAGGCCCAGGCCGATCTGCTTGACCGCGATGTCCCCGCCGAGCAGCACCGACAGGAACACGCACACCATGATGGCCGCGGCGGCCGTGATCACGCGGGCGGTGCGGGCGAGCCCCCGGGTGACGGCCTGGCGCGTGGGCGCCCCCGCGTCGTACTCCTCCCGGACCCGCGAGATGAGGAACACCTCGTAGTCCATCGACAGCCCGAACAGGATCGGGAACATGAACAGCGGCACCCAGGCGGTCACCGGCATCCCGGTCGGGAAGCCGAGCGCACGCCCCAGCCAGCCCCACTGGACGACCGCGGTGAGCACGCCGTACGCCGCCCCGATGGACAGCAGGTTCATCAGCGCGGCCTTCAGCGCGATGGCCACCGACCGGACCAGCACGAGCAGCAGGATCAGGGACAGCCCGACGACCACCGCGATCAGCCACGGCAGCCGGGAGATCACCCCGTCGGCGAAATCGATCGTGCCGGCGTTCGGCCCGCCGACGTAGACCCGCGGACCGCCGGCGCGGTGCCGCTCGGCCATGGCGTCGCGCAGCCGGTGCACGAGCCTCGGCGTCGCGGCGTCCTGCAGCCCCGTCCTCGGGTACGCGACGAACATGGCCGTCGTGCCGTCCTGGCTGGTCCGTACGGGCGTCACCGAGGCGACCCCCGGCGTGCCACGGACGGCGTCGGCCACCGGCCGTACGTCACCGGGGAGCCGGGCCACGAGGACCAGCGGCGCGTCGTACCCGGCGCCGAACCCGTCGGCGAGGATCCGGTGCGAGGCGTAGGCGCTCGTGTCGTGCGGCTGGGTGCTGGAGTCGGTGAAGCTCAGCCGCATCGACAGCGCCGGCACCGCCAGGACGAGCAGCGCGATCGCCGAGACGGACAGGGCGATTGCCGGACGCCGCTGGATCACTCCGGCCCACCGCTCGGACAGGGGCCGGCGCGCGTGCCGCCGGGTCACGCGGCGCAGCCCGAACCGGTCGATGTTCCGGCCGGTGAAGCCGAGCAGCGCGGGCAGCAGGGTCACGGCGGTGATCATCGTCATCAGCACCGTCAGCGACGCGGCGACGGCGACGGCGTTGAACAGCCGCTGGCCCATCACGAACAGCCCCATCAGCGCGACGACCACGGTTGTGCCCGCGAACAGCACCGACCGTCCCGCGGTGGCGATCGCCACCACGGTGGCGTGCTCGGGGTCGGCGCCCTCCTCGGCCAGGGTCTCGCGGTAGCGGGTGACGATGAACAGCGCGTAGTCGATGCCGACGCCGAGCCCGATGAGACCGGCGACGATCGGGCTGAAGGTCGGCGCGGGCAGCAGATGGCCGAGCAGGGAGATGCCGGCCAGGCCGGTGCCGATGCCGAAGATCGCGGTCACGATCGGCAGGCCCATCGCCAGCAGCGAGCCGAACGCGAGGAGCAGCACGATCACGGCCGCGAGCAGTCCGATGCCCTCGGTCGGCCCGCCACCGGGGGTCTCCGCGTTGATCACGGCGCTGCCGCCGAGCGCGAGCGTGAGGCCGTCTCCGGACGCCTTCCGCACGTCGGAGATCATCGCGGTGACGTCCTTCACCTGCATGTCGTCCGCCCTCACGTCGAGCTGGACCGGGGCGAACGCCGTCCGGTGGTCCGGCGACACCTGGCCGGGCACCTGGTACGGCGAGCTCACGGACGTGACATGCGGGGCGCGGGCGAGGTCGCCGAGCACCTTCTCGACCCGGGGCCGCGCGGCCTCGACGCCGCCGTCGGCGCGGACGGCCAGGGTGAGCGTGTCGCCGTTCCGGCCCGGGAAGTGCAGCTCGATCAGGTCCTGCGCCTTGGCGGACTCGGTTTTGCCGCCGGTGAAGTCGTTGTCGGCCGGCGCGGCGAAGCCGAACCCGATCGCGATGACGATCGCGGCGCCGACCGTC
This sequence comes from Actinoallomurus liliacearum, assembly GCF_039542035.1. Taxonomy (NCBI): domain Bacteria; kingdom Bacillati; phylum Actinomycetota; class Actinomycetes; order Streptosporangiales; family Thermomonosporaceae; genus Actinoallomurus; species Actinoallomurus liliacearum. Next base: position 269,531 of record NZ_BAABHJ010000023.1, on the reverse strand, counting down.
CAGGCCGCGAGGACCAGACGCCTGCGGCGGTAACAGAAACGGGCCAGCCGCGCGAGCGGTCCGTCGTACATGGGATCACCTCGTGGGACGAGTCAATGGCGTCCTGAGATTCGCGGTCGATCGTGCCCGCGCGCGTCAGTCCGGCGATGACACTCCAACGGCCGCCGTACTCCGCGGGGAGTACGGCGACCAGGCGATCGGATGGGCGTTCACCGCGTCGCGGCTCAGGCGGAGACCAAGGCTTCGGATTCGTCCGTGCCGAGCCGGCGCTGCGCGCTCACGGTTCTGGCCAGTCGCATCGCCAGCACCGTCATCGTCAGCACGAGGGCCAGTGCGATCCATGCGGCCACCTCCGCGGCTGTGGCGTACCCGCCGTGGTCGAGCACCGCGAAATAGATCCCGCCCACGACGGCCACACCGGTCACGCCGGCGAACTGCTGGGTGGTGGAGAGCGTGCCCGAGGCGACACCCGCCTTCGCAGGAGCGATCCCGGTCATCGGCGCACCGATCAGTGACGGCAGGATCAGGCCGTTGCCGATCCCCATCAGGCCTGTCGCGGTCAGCAGCCACGGAACGGCGATGTGGTCGCCTTCGGCCTGCAGTCCGACCGCGATGAGCAGCACGCTCAGCCCGGTGATCACCGTACCGGCGGTCATGACCCGCAGGCCGTACTTCGCGATGAGGCGCTTTCCCGTCAGTGAGGCGACCATGGCCAGCACCGCCGTGGGCGTGAAGATGAGTCCCGCGCCGAGCGCGCTGTACCCGAAACCGGTCTGCAGGGTCAGGCTGATCACGAAGATGAAGCTGGTGAAGAAGGCCATGAAGGCGGCGTTGATGGCGAGGCCGATGGTGAAGACCTTGCCGCGGAACAGCGTCAGGTCGAGCAGCGGCTGACCGCCGCGGGCGGCGAGGCGGCGCTCCCATGTGAGGGCGGCCCAGAACACCGGCGCGGAGGACACCAGCAGGACCCAGGCCCACACCGGCCAGCCCTCCTGCCTGCCGAGGACCAGGGGTACGAGTGCCAGCGCCAGCGACCCGGAGACGCCGAGGACCCCGATCCCGTCCACGGCCGGGCGGCCGGCGACGGTCGTGCGCGGCAGCGCGGCGGAGGCGAGGGCGAAGACGGCCAGGCCGACGGGGAGGTTGATGAAGAAGATCACCCGCCAGCCGAGGCCGAACACGTCGGCGCCGAGCAGCAGGCCGCCCAGCAGCTGGCCGCACACGCCGCTGAGTCCTCCGGTGACGCCGAACCACGCCAGCGCGCGTGGCCGCTGTTCCGCGGGGAGGACCGTGGTGATCAGGGCGAGCACCTGGGGCACCATGGCGGCGGCCGTCAGCCCCTGGAGCATGCGGGCCAGTACGAGCTGGGTGGAATCCTGCGCCAGGCCGCACAGCACAGAGGCCACGGTGAAGGCCGCCACTCCTGTCAGGAACAGCCTGCGGTGGCCGAAGATGTCGCCGAGCCGCCCGCCGAGGACCAACCCGGTGGCATAGCTGAAGACGTAGCCGCCGACCACCAGTTCCAGCGCCGCCGCTCCGGCGCCGAGGTCGGACTGGAGGGCGGGAAGAGCGACGTTGACCACGTTGCCGTCGAAGCCGTACATGAAGAAGGCCGCCAGGATGACGGGGAGCAGGAGCATGGATCCTCCGTTGTTGATGGATCAGTCAAAAACTCTGGCATGCGAAGGCCGTATCCCCGGCCCAGGTCAGGCGCGCAGGTCGGCGACCACCGCTTCGACCGTCTCGTGCAGCGACTGCCGGTCATAGCCGGCCTTGGCCTGCACGAGCAGGCCATGGAAGGTGCCCATCACCTGGCGGGCGAGCAGGCGGGCCGGGCGGTCGGCCCGGATCTCACCCTGCGCCCTGCCGTCCTCGATCGCCTCCACCAGCACCGCTTCGAGCTGCGTGAGGCACCGGCGGGCCAGCGCCGCCAGCTCGGGGTCCACGCTCGCCAGTTCGGTGACCGTGTTGACCGCGAGGCAGCCGCGACGGTCGGCCGCCGCCCGATCCACGCCACTGAGCATGAGCCGCCGGATGCGCTCCAACGGCGGCCGGTCCGCCTGGATGGCGTTCTGCCCGGCGGCGCCCTTGTCCCGGTAACGGTGGAGTGCCAGCTCGAACAGGCCCCGCTTGCTGCCGAAGGCGTTGTAGAGGCTGCCACGGAGCATCCCGGTCTCCGCGAGCAGATCCTCGGTCGAGGTCCCGGTGTACCCCTTGGTCCAGAACGTCTCCATCGCCGCCTCGACGGCCGCGTCGGCGTCGAACTTCCTCGGACGTGCCATGAGAGCAGCTTCCCAGTTTTTGATAGATCCGTCAAAAACACGGCGGCAACGTCCCGGACATTCGCGGGTGACGGCTGCAGGCGCACTCACCGAACAGGATGATCCCCGCCAGCAGCCCAGAACTACGCCGCGCCGGCCCTCATCACAGTCGGGCCGGCCTCACTTCCGTCGCAGCTCAGGAGCCGTCGTCAGGGCGGGTGAGGATGGCCGCGCCGCCGTAGGAGCCGCCGAAGCCGGTGCAGAGCGCGACCTCGGCGTCGGCGACCTGGTTCACCCCGTCGCCGCGCAACTGCCGGACCGCCTCGGCGACGTTGTTGAGGCCGTGGACGTACCCCTCCGACAGCAGGCCGCCGTGCGGGTTGACGGTGGCCAGGCCGTCGCGGAGCGTCCCGGCCAGGTCGGAGCGGGCGCACAGTCCGAAGTCCTCCAGTTGGCGCGGGACCAGCCAGGAGTACGCGTCGTACAGCAGGGCCACGTCCACGTCGGCCGGCGTCATTCCCGCGGCGGCGTAGAGCGGGCCGGCGACGTAGGAGGAGAAGATCCTCGTCACGTCGTCGGTCCTGTCCATGGCCGAGGCGCCCGGGCCGCCGCCCCGCACGACGGTGTGGATGCGCGGTGCGGCCGGTGCCCGGTCGGCGGACGTGATGACGAGCGCACAGGCGCCGTCCGTCTCCTGGCAGCAGTCGGCGCGGCGCAGGGGCGAGGCCACCGGCGGGCTCGCCCAGTAGTCCTCCCCCGCCCGGCGCAGCGCACGGGGATTGGCGGCGGCGTGCGTGCGCGAGTTGCGGACGACCGCGCACAGGTCCTTCTCGGTGAGGCCGGTGTCGTGCAGGTAGCGCTGGGCGGCGAGAGCGAACTGCTGCACCGGACCGGCCGACCCGTACGGATGGGTGAACTGCTCCTCGACCCCCTCCCCCAATTTCAAGGAGAGGGTGTTCATCCGCCGTCCCGAGCGGCCGTTGAGGGCGCGGTAGACCAGCACCGTACGGGCCAGGCCCGCGTCGATGAGCATGGCGGCGTCGCCGAGGATCGAGGCGCACTGGGTGCCGCCGCCGTAGATCTCGTTGTGCCAGCCGAGCTCGATCCGCAGCTCCCGCGCGACGTGGATCACCGGGGCGGAGTCGCCGAGGTGGTAGCTGAGGATCGCGTCCGGCCGCTGCCCGGCCTCGTCGATCGCGCGGCGGGCGGCCTCGACGGCGAGTTGGAGCTCGGACCGGCCGGAGTCGCGGGACAGGTCCGTCATCCCCACCCCGGCGATCGCCGCCTTACCGGAGAAGCTCTGCATCCCAACAGTCTGCACAGCCAAGCGCTTGCTCGCCAGAGTCGGAACTCAGTGATCACGCCTCGCCGGATGATCTACGAAGACATACTGGCCCCGTGACAGCAGACGACGATCGGATGCCCTCCGCCATCGACGTGACCGTGCCGAGTTCGGCGCGGATGTACGACTACGCGCTCGGCGGAAAGGACCATTACGCGATCGACCGGGAGACCGCCGACCGGATATTCGCGGCGTTCCCCGCGCTGCGGGAACTGGTGGCGGCAAACCGCGGTTTCCTGCAGCGGGCGGTCCGGTTCCTCGCCGAACAGGGCGTCCGGCAGTTCGTCGACCTGGGCGCCGGCATTCCGACCTCGCCGAACGTCCACGAGATCGCCCGCGAGGTCCATCCGGACGCCCGCGTGGTGTATGTCGACCATGACCCGATCGTCGCCGCGCACAGCAGGGCCCTGCGGGCCGACGGGAAGGCCGTCACCGTCATCGAGGCGGACATCCGGCAGCCCGATCTCGTCCTCGCCGCGCTGGAGGACAAGGACGTCATCGACTTCGACGAGCCGGTCGGCATCCTGTTCATCGACGTGCTGCACTTCGTCACCGACGACGAGGACCCGGCCGGGATCGTCGCGCGGTTCCGGGACCGGTTCGCCCCGGGAAGTCATCTCGTGTTGTCCATCGCGTGCCGCGACGGAGTCGACCCGGAGAGCGCGGACAAGGTCACCGCGGCGTACCAGAACGCCACGACCCCGCTGATCCCGCGCACCCGGGAGCAGATCGAGCCGCTCTTCGACGGCTTCGAACTCGTCCCCCCGGGGCTGGTGAACATGGCCTGCTGGCGCGCCGACGGACCGGAGATCCCGGGCGGCCTCGCCGGCGTCGCTCGCACGCCGACCGAGTGAGCTCAGCGCGGCCGGACGGTGACCGGGGCATCGAGGTGCAACGGCTCCGGCGCCTGTTCCGGTTCTTCGCGGCCACACAGTGCCGTGGCCGTTCCCCGGTGTACGAGACGCTGAGCGAGGGCGTCGCCGACGACGACGGGCTGCTGGACCTGCTCATGTCCACTCCCGACGAGCAGCGGCGGCCCAGCCTGCTGTTCGCGGCGGTGAACCTGCTCCTGGCCTCGGATGCCGGTTCGGCACTGGCCGATTACTACCCGATCCACGGCGGCCGGCGGCCGGTCGACGGCCGGCTCGTGCCGACCTTCGCCGCCTTCTGTGCCAGGCATCGTGACGAGCTCGGCCGGCTGCTGTACAGCAGGTCCACTCAGACCAACGAGATCCGCCGCTGCGTGGCTCTTCGCCTGGGCCTCGCGCACGTGTACCGGCGCTGGCCGGGACCACTCGCCCTGACCGAGGTCGGTGCCAGCGCGGGTCTGAACCTGCTCCTGGACCGCTACCGCTACCGCGTCGGCGACCAGGAGACGTCCTCGGCCGCGGCCTCGCCGGTGACGATCGCCTGCGAGGTACGGGGCAGCGTTCGCACCGGCCAGATCTTCGGGCCGATCCTGGAGATCACTCACCGACTGGGCATCGACCGGCATCCGGTGAACCTGGCCGACCCCGGTGCCCGCGCCTGGCTGGAGGCGTTCGTCTGGCCCGAGCAGACCGGCGACCTCGCGGTCCTGCGCGGTGCCATCGACCTCGCCGTCTCGACCGCGGACGCGACCGTCGTACCGGGCGACGCGACCACCGACACCGCCCGGCTGATCGGCGAGTTGCCAGGGCGTGAACCTGTCGTGGTCTTCACCGCTTCACTGCTCAGCTACCTCACCGCCGACGCCAGGGCGGCCTTCGCCGCGCAGCTCCGGCAGGCCGCCGAGCACCGGCCCGTGGCCTGGGTCTTCGCCGAGGCCCCCGGTCTCGTCGCGGCCACCGACCCCTGGCTGGCCGGGCCGGCGGGCCCGGTGGCGCAACGCAACTCGCTGTTCCTCGTCGGAGCCGGCCTGCTCGGCGATGGGCGCCGTGAGGACGCCCTGCTCGCCTTGGCCGACCCGTATCTCCGCTGGATCGCCCCGGCTCGGGACGAGACCGACGACTTCCAGTGGCTGCCGGCGAGCACAGACGCCGACTGACAGGTAGCGGACCGAATATCCTTCGGCGAACGAGTCGATGAGCCGACGTATCGCGTACGGCGTTCGGCGTGGCGGCGACGAGTGGAGGATCACATGGACGCGGTGGATCAGGCGATCCTGCGGCGGCTGCAGCGAGACGGGCGGCAGACGAACCGGGAGCTGGCCGAGGCGGTCGGGATCGCCCCGTCGACCGCGCTCGAGCGGACGCGGGCGCTGCGCGCTCGCGGCGTCATCACCGGCTTCCACGCGGCGGTGGACCCGGCGACGCTGGGCCGGAGCGTGCAGGCGCTGATCTCGATACGGATCCGGCCGCAGTCCCGCGAGGCCATCGAGTCGGTCCGCGACACCATGGCGGCACTGCCCGAGACGCTGGGCGTGTTCGTGGTCACGGGGAACGAGGACGTCCTCGTGCACGTCGCGGTGCCCAGCACGGCGTACCTCCGCGACTTCGTGCTCGACCGGCTGGCCCGGCGCAAGGAGTTCGTGGACGTCCGTACGACGGTGGTCTTCGACTACGTCCAGCCGGTCGAGCAGTCCGAACTTCCGTCGGCGTAAGACCGTCATCGCCGAAGTCCGTACGCCTGGATCACTCCCATGACGATCCCGGCCGAAGGATGCTCGGCCTGAACCCTCTCAATCGAACGATCGTCGGCTGAACGGCCGTCTCTCCGCACTTCCGCCTAGCGTTCTCCGCATGGAGCAACGAAATGACCTGTCCGGGGTGGGACTCGTGCTGGCGGCCGGCGTGCTGTGGGCGACGGTGGGGCCCGCGCAGGTTCTCGCGGACTCGGCGGCCGGGCCGGTGGCGCTGGGCGGGGCCCGGATCCTGGCGGGTGGAGTGGTGCTGGCCCTGGCGGTCCTCGCGACGCGCCGGGGAGCCTTCCGTACGCTGACGCGGAGCGCGTGGCCGTCTCTGCTGGCCGCCTCCTGTGCCACCGGAATCTTCCAGGCGGCGTTCATGAGTTCGGTGGCCCGTACCGGCGCGGCCGTGGCCACCGCGGTGGCGTTCGGCGTGGCGCCCGTCAGCACCGGCGTCGTCGAGCGGATCGCGCTCGGCACCCGGCTGTCGCGTGGCTGGGCGGTCGGCACGTGCGCCGCCGTCGTCGGCTGCGCCCTGGTGATGACGCCGGACGGACCGGTGCACGTCGACCCGTACGGCGTGCTGCTCGGCGTCGTTTCCGGCGGCTGCTACGGCGTCTACACGGTGGCGGCCAAGCGGCTCACCGGCGGTCGCGTCGACATGCCGGCGGCGGTGTCGGTGACGCTCCTCATCGGCGGCTCGTTCCTGGCCCCGTGGACGCTGTCACGCCCGCCGGCCCTCGGCACGGCGCGCTCTCTCCTGGTGGTCGGCTGGCTGGGCCCGGTCACGGCGGCGCTGGCGTACTCGTTGTTCGTCGCCGGGTTGCGCCGGGTCACCGCGGCGACGGCGGGCACCCTGTCGCTGGCCGAGCCGCTCGTGGCCACGGCGCTGGCCGTCCTGTTCCTCGGCGAGCGGATGTCCGTGCCGGTCGCCGCGGGGTCCGTGCTGCTGCTGGGCGGGCTGGCGGTCGTCTCGGTCCCCGGGCGCCCCTCCCGGCGCTCGGCGCGCGCGGGAGGGAACGCGGACGCGCCGCAGGTCAGAGCTCGTACTGGACCGCGGCGCGTTCGGCGAGGATCGGCGTGACGTACTCGTCGATGACCGCGCGGTGCACCGGGTGGTCGCGGTAGACGGCGTAGGCGTCGCGGTCGGCGAAGTCCGCGACCACGGCGAAGTCGAAGTTGCCGGCGTTCACGCCGGCATCGTCGCCGACGTGGTAGTCCTCGATCTCGGGGATGGCGCCGGGCAGGGCGGTCAGCCGCTCCACCAGGTCCCGTTTCCGCTCGTCCGTCGCGTTCTCGTTCCAGCGGAATATCACCACGTGCCGGAATCCGGCCATGTCGCCTCCTCGATCGATGTTTCGCCGACGACGATACGAGAAGGGCTCTGGCGGACGGCGCGCGCCACCCGGTTCACGCGGCGAGGTGCGCCGCCGAACGTTCGGCCAGGTCGAAGGCCTGCCGGAGGTCGGCCCGCACCAGCCGCCCGCCCCGCTTGACGATCTCCCCGCCGACCAGGACCGTGTCCACGTTGCTCAGGTCGGCCGCCGTCACCACGGCGGCGATCGGGTCCCCCAGCGGCACCAGGTTCGGGGTGTCGGCGCGGAGCAGGACGAGGTCGGCCTGCTTGCCGGGCCGCAGCGACCCGATGCGGTCGCCCAGGCCGAGCGCGACGGCGCCGTCGAGCGTCGCCATCCGCAGCACGTCCGCCGCCGAGACGGTGGGGTCGTCGGCGCGCGTCGCCGCGAAGGCCGCCCGCATCAGTCCGAACATGTCGCCCGCGACGCTGGTCACGGCGTCCGCGCCGAGCGTGGTCCGGACCCCGGCGGCGCGCAGGCGGGCGAGCTCCGGGCGGCCGAGGCGCATCTGGTCCTCCAGGACCGGGGAGACCGAGGCGGTGCCGCCGCTGTCGGCGATGAGCGTGAACTCCTCGTCGGTGACCCCGTTCAGGTGGATGTAGGTGGTGTCCGCGCCGAGCAGGCCCCGGTCGCGCAGCCGCTCGATCGGACCGGGGCCGTTGACGTGGACGCTGATCCGCAGGCCCAGCTCGCGGGCGAGGCGCCAGTCGGCCTCGGTGTCCTCGATGCTCGAGAAGCCGGGTCCCCAGGCGGCGAGCGTCATCGAGACCCGGCCACCGACGAGGCCGAGCGCCCGGCGCACCTCGTCGGGCCGCCGCGCGTCCGGTGCCGGATGGGCGTACCCGAAGACGGCGCGGATGCCGGAGTCGCGCAGCGCGGCGACGGCCGCGTCGGTGTGCTCGGGCGAGCGCTGGATGTGCGACCAGTCGAGCAGCGTGGTGATCCCGGAGTTCAGGCATTCGAGGGCGCCGGCGAGGTTGCCCGCGTGGACGTCCTCCGGGCGGAAGCGGGGCGCGGCCCCGTACACGATCGCCTCGAGGTACTCGCCGAGAGAGGGGTACGGGGCGGTGGACCGGAGCACGCTCTGCCAGGTGTGCCGGTGGGTGTCGACGAAGCCGGGGAGCACGATGTGACCTCGCGCGTCGATGACCTCGGCGCCCTCGGCGGGCAGGCCGGGGCCGACCGCGGCGATCACACCGTCCTCGATCAGGAGGTCGGTCGCGGGCGTGGCGTGCGGCGCGGGCTCGGTGTCGATGACGAGCCCGTGCCGGATCAGGATCCGGGACATGAGAATACCTTTCTAGAAAGCTTTTCTGAAAGCTATCACGGTGACCGACTAGGCTCAACGGCCATGGAACGGCCGGATCGCGTGGACGCCATGCTCGCGGCCTGGCGCGCGGAGGACCCCGAGGTCGCGACGCTGACGCTGGAGCTCACCAAGCGCGTCGGACGCCTGGCCGCGCTGTGCTCGGAGGCCACTCAGCGGGCCCTGGAGGAGTTCGGCGTCACCTACGCGGAGTTCGACGTGCTGGCGACGCTCCGCCGGTCCGGCCGGCCGTACCGACTCAAGCCGGGCACGCTCGCCGAGTCATCGATGCTGACGACCGGCGGCACCAGCAACATCCTGCAGCGACTCGGCGCGGCCGGCCTCGTACGACGCGAGCCGGACCCGGACGACCGGCGCAGTTCGTGGGTGTGCCTGACCCCGGAGGGTCTCGACCTGACGAACCGGATCGTCGCCGCGACCGGCCGGGAGCACGAGGCGTTGTTCGGAGGGGTCACCGAGGAGACCGGACGGGCACTGGCGGACCTCCTTCGCGAGGTCCTCCTCACCCTCGGCGACGAGGCACCGCGCAAGCGCTGACCGGCGCCTCGAGCGGACCGGCCGGACCCGCGTCTCGAGAGGAAAGGCCTGGCCGGCGGCTCGGAAGGAAAGATGAAGGGCGGCCGGGTCGTCGCCCGGCCGCCCCACCGCGGGGCCTATCAGGCCCAGGACACGCCGCCCATCGCAGCCTCCTTCCCCGACCGCCTATCAGGGTCGCCGCTCCCCCGAGCGTGTGCGTGGACATAAATGCTAAGGAAACGATCACTGCGGGCAAATACGTCGTTTGACATATTTTGTGGCGATCACCGCCTGTATGCGGCAATTCACCGCTGGTATTCCACCATTCGGCCTTCGCCGGGACTCCATCGCGGACGCCAAGCCTGATACGCTACCAAGCGAGCGCTTGGTACGGAGGTGCCGTCCGCATGAAGTTCTCCACTTTCCAGCTCTTCCACCGGTTCGAGGGGCAGACCGTCCGGGAGGTGTACGACTACCAGATCGAGATCGCCGAGCTCTGCGAAGAGCTGGGCTTCGACGGGCTGTGGGTGGCCGAGCACCACTTCCGCGACTACGGCGTCGTACCGAACATCTTCACGCTGCTGGCCAACCTCGCCGCGCGCACCGAGCGGATCCGGCTCGGCACCGGGATCGTCGTGCTGCCCCTCCACAACCCGGTGCACGTGGCCGAGGAGGCCGCGATGGTCGACCTGCTGTCCGACGGCCGGCTGGAGATGGGCGTCGGCCGCGGCTACCAGAGCGTGGAGTTCGAGAGTTTCGGCGTCGACCTGGGCGAGGCCCGCGAACGCTTCAACGAGGCGCTCGACATGATCATCGCGCTGTGGACCCAGGACGACGTGCACTTCCAGGGCAAGTACTACGGCACGGGCAACGAGGTCTCCCTCACCCCGCGGCCGGTGCAACGGCCCCACCCGCCCCTGCACGTCGCGGCCGTGAGCCCGGAGACGGTGGAGCTGTACGCCGCGCGCGGCCTGCCGATCCTCGCCGACCCCGCCGCGCCCTTCAAGAAGATCGCCAAGGCGGCGGAGACCTGGCACGCGACCGCGCGGGCCAACGGCGTCGACACCGAGGGGGTCGAGCTGGTGGCCAGCCGCTCGGTGTACGTCGCGCCGACCGTCGAGCAGGCCCGCGCCGACCAGGCCCGCTTCGAGAGCTCCTTCGACCGGTCACGCATCTTCAACCGGCAGAGCGCGCCCATCGACTCCAGGACCGGTGAGGTCGCCAAGGGGTTCGAGTACTGGCAGGACCGCTATCTCAAGGGCGGCGAGGTCGGCGCCGACTTCCGCTGGGAGCAGCTCGAGGTCATCGGCGACCCCGACCGGGTGATCAACCAGATCAAGATGATCGCGGACTTCGGCTTCACGAACCTGATGTGCGACTTCGGCAGCACCCGGCCCGTGCCGATCGAGGAGATGAGGAAGGTCCTGAGGTTCTTCGCCGCCGAGGTGATGCCGGCCTTCCGCTGAGGAGCCGCCTCCCCGCAGCGAAACCCCGCCCGCCCTCGGGATCCTCGACAGGAGACGTGATGTCCGTACACGGGTTGACCCTCGGAGACGTCCTCGGTGAGCACCGGCGCGGCCGGCCGCTCGGCCTGGCGGTGGTGGACGCGGACGTCCGGCTGACCTATCCGCGACTCGACGAACGGGTGAACCGGCTGGCGAACGCGCTCGCCGCCGACGGGGTCGGTCCCGGCGAGCGCGTTCTGTGGCTCGGCCGCAACTCCTTCCGGATCCTGGAGCTGCTGCTGGCCGCCGCCCGGCTCGGCGCGATCCTCTGCCCGGCCAACTGGCGGCAGAGCGCCGACGAGCTGACCTTCGTGCTGGACGACCTGCGGCCCGCCGTCGTCGTGTTCGAGGAGTCCGAGGCCGCCATGCAGGCCCGCGCCCGTGCCGCCGCGCCGGCGCGCTGGATCGCGGCGGGCGAGGAGTACGAGGCCTACGCCGCCGCCGGAGCTCCCGAGGAGCCGACGGTCGCGGTCACGCCCGACCTGCCGGTCCTCGCCCTCTACACGGCGGCGTTCGACGGCCGGCCCGCGGCGGCGCTGCTGAGCCACTCGGCGCTGATCGCACACGCGATGGCGATGCTGCACATCCGGCAGATGGAGGACGGGTTCACCTACCTGGACTGCGGACCCCTGTTCCACGTCGGGACCATGATGTTCTGCCTGGCCACCTTCCAGCTCGGCGGGACGAACGTCTTCACGCCCGCGTACGACCCGAAGGAGGTCTGCCGGCTGATCGAGGCCGAGCGCTGCACGCAGGCGTTCCTGTTCGGACCGATGATCGACCAGCTCGTCGAGGCGAACGCCGGCGGCACCTACGACCTGTCGTCCCTGCGCTTCGTCGCGCACTCCCCCGAGTGGGACGCCATGATCACCGTGGACGACAGCCCGTGGTGCGCGTCCACGATGGGCGGGTACGGGCAGACCGAGGTGGGCGGCATGCTGACGTTCCTCGGCCTGGCGCCGGGCGGGCAGGGGTACGCCGGCCGGCCGTCCCCGCTCGTCCACGTGCGGATCCTCGACCCGGCCGGCGACGAGGTCCCTCCGGGCGAGACCGGCGAGATCTGCGCGCGGGGCGCCACGATGTTCGGCGGCTACTGGAACCGGCCCGAGCTGAACGCCGCCAAGGCGGCCGGCGGCTGGCACCACACCGGCGACCTCGGCCGCCGGGAGCCGGACGGCACCATCACGTTCATCGGCCCGCGGCTACGAATGATCAAGTCGGCGAACGAGAACATCTACCCCGCCGAGGTCGAGCGGGCGCTGAAGGAGCACGAGGCCGTCGCGGACGCGGCCGTGATCGGCGTGCCGGACCCCGAGTGGGGCCAGAACGTCAAGGCGATCGTGGTCCTGAAGGACGGCGCGTCGCTGACGCGGGAGCAGGTCGTCGAGCACGTGCGGTCGCGGATCGCCTCGTACAAGAAACCGCGGCACGTGGAGTTCGCCGCGTCCATCCCGAAGAAGGGCTACACGCCGGACTACGACGCCCTCGACGCGGCCTACGGCGGAGGCGGCTACCCGGGCCGCTGACCGTCCTGTTCGGTGGTCAGCCGACGAGGGCCTGGAGCAGGTCGCGCAGGGATTCCTGTTGGGTGGGGTCGAGCGCGGCCAGCGGCGAGTGGGCGTTCAGCCGGTCCAGAACGTCGGCCCGGCGGCGTTCGCCCGCGGGTGTGAGCACGATCCGCTTGGCGCGCCGGTCGGTCGGGTGAGGCTGCCGCTCGATCAACCCCTGCTCTTCCAGCCGGTCGAGAACGAACGTGGCGTTGGAGGCCTCGCAGACCATCCGCTTGGCCAACTCCCGCGCGGTGATCGGTTCCGACAGCTCTCGTAGTGCGATCACCTGGGTGGGGGTCAGACCCAGCTCGTCGGCGACGGCGCGCACGTGGACGTCCAGCTTCTGGGTGAACCGGTGGATCAGCTTGCACACGTCCCGGTCGATCTGCCCCTCCGTCACCGGGTCCGCCACCGCATCACGCCGCTCCGCCATGCCAGCAGTCTAGTCGAACTGTTTCGAGTCATGATAGTTATGACTCGCAACATACGAGTTCGAAACACTTTGAGGCGATGCCATGCCTTTTCTGGTCTTCTCTCTCATGCTGGTGGTCTTCGGCCTGACCACCGGGGAGTTCGTCATCGCGGGGATCCTGCCGGACGTGTCGCGCGAGTTGTCGGTGTCCATTCCGGCGGCGGGGCTGCTGGTCAGCGCGTACGCCCTCGGCATGATCGTTGGCGGACCGGTGGTCACGACGCTGACCGCGCGGCTGCCCCGCCGCCCGCTCATCGTCGGGCTCATCGTCACCTCCATCGCCGGGAACGCCGCCTCGGCCCTCGCGCCCAGCTACCCGGTCCTGCTGGCCGCGCGCTTCGTCGCCGGTCTGGTGGTGGCCACCTTCTTCGCCGTCGCGATCTCCACCGCCGTCTCCACCGCCCCCGCCGGCAGGCAGGCCTCAACCGTGGCGCGGTTGACGCTGGGCATGAACCTGGGGATCGTCGCCGGCACTCCGCTGGGCACCGTCATCGGCCACGACCTCGGCTGGCGGGCGACCTTCGCCGCCGTGGCCGCGTTCAGCGCCGCCGCCCTGGCCCTGGTACTGCGGTCGGTCCCCGACCGGCCCGCCCCGACCGTCGGCTCTCTGGCGGGTGAGCTGCGGGTGTTCACCGGACGGGACGTTCTGCTGGCCATCGCCCTGACCGCGGCGGGAAACCTCGGGGTCGTCACCGTCTTCAGCTTCCTGGCGCCCCTGGTCACCGACGTCAGCGGGTTCTCCGACGAGGCGGTGCCGGTGCTGTTGCTGGTGTACGGAGCCGGCGCCGTCATCGGCAACTTCCTGGGCGGATGGCTGGCCGACAAGGCACTCATGCCCTCGCTCGCCGGCCTGCTGGCCGTCCTGGCAGGGGTGCTCGCGGTGGGCGGGGCGATCAGCGGTCACCGGCTGCCCGCCGCCGTGCTGTGGTTCGTGCTCGGCGTCCTGGCGTTCGCGATCATCCCGGGCATGCAGACCCGCGTGCTGGCCACCGCCCAGGCCGCCCCCACTCTCGCCATCGCCGTCAACGCCTCCGGCTTCCAGCTCGCCGCCGCGTTCGCCGGATGGCTCGGTGGACGGCTCATCGACGGTCCCGGACCGCGTTCGATCTACCCCGTCGCCGCCGCCCTCACCATCGTGGGCCTGCTCATCGCGCTCTACTCGCTACGACGCGACCGCCGTCCCGCCGCCGCGCCCACTCCCCAGGAACCGGCCGCCCACCACTGACGATCGCACGAGGAAACAGATCATCCATGCATACGACGGAACGGCCGTTGAACGGCAAGGTCGCCCTGGTCACCGGCGGATCTCGAGGCATCGGCGCGGCGACCGCCCGCGCGCTCGCGGCCGGCGGCGCCGCGGTGGCGATCAGCTACACCGCCTCCGCCGGCAAGGCCGACGACGTGGTCACCGCCATCGAACGCGCGGGCGGGCGCGCCGCCGCCCACCGTGCCGACCAGAGCGACCCACGCCAGGTCGCCGACCTGGTGCACCGTGTGGCCGCCGGCTTCGGCCGACTCGACATCCTGGTCAACAACGCCGCGGTGTTCGTCACCGGCAGAGTCGACGACACCGAGGCCGACCTGGCCGCCCTCGACCGGCAACTGGCCGTCAACCTCGGCGGCGTCACCGCCGCCGTCCGAGCCGCCGCCGCCGTCCTGCGGGACGACGGCCGCATCATCACCGTCGGCTCCATGCAGGCCACCCGGCCCGGGTTCCCGGGCGTGGCCGACTACGTCGCCACCAAGGCCGCCATCGTCGGTTACACGAAGGGAGTCGCCCGCGACCTGGGCCCTCGCGGCATCACGGTCAACGTCGTCCAACCCGGCTCGGTGGCCACCGACATGAACCCACCGCACGGTCCTTTCGCGGACGTTCAACGTGCCGCCAACGCGATGGGACGCTTCGGCACCCCGGAGGAGATCGCGGCGGGCATCGCCTTCCTGGCCGGTCCGAACGCCTCCTTCATCACCGGCACCGTCCTCGACGTCGATGGCGGCTACCTGGCGTGAGCTCGGGGAACGGTCACAAGACGGCCAGGGGGTTGATCGGGCTGGCGGTGCCGCCCTCGATGGCCAGCGGCGCCGCCACGAACAGGAAGTCCGTACGGCCGGTGGCGGCGAGCTCCTCCAGCCAGAGCATCTCGGCCAGGTGGATCCCGTGCCGCCACAGGAAGATCAGGTGGAGGTCGTCGTCGAGGTCCTCGTCGGCGAGCTGACGCTCGTTGAGGCCGCCGATCGCGGCGTTGTCGCACGCCACCATCGCGACGTCCCGGCCCGCCAGCCAGCGCCCGGCGCCGGCCGACAGGCCCGGCTGCCCGGCCCAGTACGCCTCCGGGGAGTCCTGCCAGGTCAACGGCCAGCCCGTACGGACGACGGCGATGTCGCCGGGGCGGACCTCCACCCCGCACGCCGCCAGGTCCTCGGCCGAGACGCGGTCCTCGGCGGCCAGGTGACGCACGCCCCGGAGCCGCGGGACGTCGAACAGCACCCCGCGGCCGACCACCGGACCCGCCTTGTCGATGCCGCACCGCGTCGCGCCGTACGAGCGCACCCGCCCGGCCGGGTGCCCGTTGTAGAGCCGGTCGCCGGTCCACATGTGGCACAGCGCGTCCATGTGCGTGGTCGTTCCGTGCGGCGTGACGACGATGGCGTCGTCGGCCATCCGCAGGCCCGCGCCGATCGGGCGGGCGCCCGCGGCGTAGTCGCCCGCGTCGACCGACATGAAGTGCTGGGGCAGTGGCCGTCCGCGCAGGTGCGGGACGGTGGTCGGCGCCGGGGAGGACGTGGCGCCGCGGATCGGCAGCGACAGGCTCAGCGGCCGGCCCTCCCGGACGCAGGCCGTGGCGGCCCGCACGACCTCCGGGGTGAGGAGGTTCAGCGCACCCCGTTCGTCGTCGGTCCCCCATCGGCCCCAATTAGACTCGCTCACAATTGTTCCCTCCAGGAGTGAGGCACATGATCGAAGGTCACTGCGATCCGGCGTTCGAGGCGGTCCGGACGGCGTTCACCGACGGCTTCGAACGCGGTGAGGAGTTCGGCGCGGCCGTGGCGGTCTACCTGGGCGACCGGTGCGTCGTGGACCTCTGGGGCGGTGTCGCGGACCGCAGGTCCGGCCGGCCCTGGGAGCGCGACACCCCGTGCCTGGCCTTCTCCTGCACCAAGGCGGTGACCGGCACGTCCGCCCTCCTGCTGGCCGAGCGCGGCCTGTACGACCTGGCGGCCCCCGTGACGTCGTGGTGGCCGGAGTTCGGCGCCGCCGGCAAGGAGGCCGCGACCGCCGAGCACCTGCTGTCGCACCAGGTGGGGCTGCCCGCGCTGAGCCGCGACGTCCCGGTCGCCGAGGCCCACGACCCGGCCGCGGTCGCGGCGCTGCTGGCGGCGCAGGCGCCGGAGTGGAAGCCCGGCACCGCGCACGGGTACCACGCGCTGACGTACGGCTGGCTGGCCGGGGAGATCGTCCGCCGCTGCTCCGGCCGTACCGTCGGCGAGTTCGTGCGCGACGAGATCGCCGGGCCGCTCGGCCTGGACCTGCACGTCGGCGCGCCCGACGACGTGATCGAGCGGACCGCCCGGCTCAGCGCGGGCCGGAAGGTCGACAAGGGCGCGTCGGCGCGCAAGGGCGGCCCGAGCGCTACCGGCGAGGTGCCCCGGCCGATGAACCCGAACGACCCCCTCGCCAAGATGATGGCCGGGTTCCGCGACCCGAACAGCCTGCTGAACCGGACGTTCGGCAACCCCGACATCAACCGCCTGCCCGGCGGCAACAACAACCCGGAGATGCTGCGCGCCGGCTGGCCCGCGCTCGGCATGGTGACGACGGCCCGGGCGCTCGCCGGCTTCTACCGCGACCTGCTGGCCGGCCAGATCGTCTCCCGTACGACGCTGCGCGACGCCGTCGTACGCCGGGTGGCCGGCCCGGACCGCGTGATGTACATCGACAGCTCCTTCGGCCTGGGGTTCATGCGGCCGTCGCTGGTCTTCCTCACGCCCAAGGCGGGCTGGGACTCGGCGTTCGGGCACACGGGCCTCGGCGGCTCGATCAGCCTCGGCGACATCGAGAGCGGCCTGGCCCTCGCCTACATCCCGAACCGCATGGGCGACGAGGTCTCCGGCGGCGTCCGCGCCTACCGCCTGCTCGAGGCGGCGTACGCGAGTCTGTAGGCGGTCCACGTCAGAACATGGTGATGCCGCCGCTGACGGACAGGGTCTGGCCGGTGATGTAGCCGGCCCGGTCGGTGCAGAGGAACGCGACGAGGCCCGCCACGTCGGCGGGCCGGCCGATGCGGCGCAGCGGGATCTGCCGGGCGAGCTTGTCCACCAGCCCGGGATGGCGGTCGGCGACGGTGCGCACCATCGGGGTGTCGGTCGGGCCGGGGCAGACGACGTTGCTGGTCACGCCCTGCCGGGCGGCCTCGCGCGCCAGGGTCTTGGCCAGCCCGAACAGCCCCGCCTTCGTCGCGGCGTACGCCCCCTCGCCGCCGGAGCCCGCCCGCGCGCCGTCGGAGGAGATGAACACCAGCCGCCCCCAGCCGCGCATGCCCGGCAGCAGCAGGCGCGTGAGGTACATGGGGGCGCGCAGGTTGATCTTCCACATCAGGTCCCAGGACGCCGGGTCGCTGTCGACGAACGGCTCGACGATGCTGATCCCGGCGTTGTGGACGAGGATGTCGGCCGCGCCGACGCGGCCCGCCAGGTCGTCGATGCTCCCCGGGTCGGCCAGGTCGACCCGCTCGGCGACCGCGTCCGGGAGGCCGGCGGCGGTCGTACGGGCGGCGTCCTCGTCGAGGTCGGCGACGACGACGCGGGCGCCCAGCCCCGCGAGGTCGGCGCAGATCGCCGTGCCGATCCCGCCCGCGCCTCCGGTCACCAGTGCGGTGCGCCCGGCGAGCGACAGCCCTTCCATCCGGCCTCCTAGGGGGTCTTCCAGGCTCGTACGAGTTCACCGGCGGTGGCGCGGGCGGCGAGCAGGCCGACCGTGTGGGTCAGGACGGCGTCGGCGTAGTCGGCGGGGACGCCCGCCATCGCGTCCGTGACCGCCACGACCCGGTAGCCGAGGTTCACCGCCTCGAGGCACAGGCCCGGGACGCCGAGGTTGAGCGAGACGCCGACGGCGACGACGGTGCGGACGCCGAGGGAGCGCAGCGTCTGGTCGAGGGAGGTGCCGGTGAACGGCGAGAAGCCGTGGTAACGCCGCGACTCCAGGTCCGCCGGGTCGGCCAGGTCGGGCACGACCTCGATCGCCGGGGTCCCCTCCAGCATGTGCGCGGGGTCGCGCAGCAGCCTGCGGATGAACGGGGCGTTGTCGGTGTGGCTGCCCGCGCGGTCGGCGCGGAACGCCGCGGTGCACTGCACGACCGGGACGCCGGCGGCCCGCGCCGCCGCGGCGACCCGCGCGGCGTTGTCGACGACGTCGCGCTCGGCGCAGGCCTCGGCGAGCGCGGGGAAACTCGTCAGGTCGCCGACCACGCCCCGCTGCATCTCCATCACCAGGACGGCACTGTGCCGCGGCGCCGCGAGTTCGGTCAGGGTGATCGGCATGCCGCAACGATAAGCGAGCGAGCACTTGCTTGGGTAGCCCGATCGGCGGTCCGGCCGGATGCCGGTAGCGTGACCCCTCGTGGATGTACCGGATCTCCCCCCGTGGCCGGCCACCGTCCGTGAGGCCGAGGCCGTGCAGGACCGGCTGCGTACCCGCGTCGACCTGACCTGCCCGGACTCGCCGTCCGTACGGACCGTCGCCGGGCTCGACGTCGCGTACGCCGAGGACCGGCTCGCCGCCGCCGTCGTCGTCCTGGACCTGGACGCCCTCGAGGTCGTCGAGGAGACCGTGGTCCTCGACCGGCCGACGTTCCCGTACGTGCCGGGGCTCTTCGCGTTCCGCGAGCTGCCCGCGCTGGTCGAGGGACTGCGACGGCTGAACGTCACCCCCGACCTGCTCATCTGCGACGGCCACGGGCTCGCTCACCCGAAGCGGTTCGGCCTCGCCTGCCACCTGGGCGTGCTGACCGGCCTGCCGGCGATCGGCGTCGGCAAGACGCGGCTGGTCGGCGCGTACGACCGGCCCGGCGCCGACCGCGGATCCTGGAGCGCCGTCATGGAGGGCGACGAGGTGGTCGGCCGCGCGCTGCGCACGCAGACGGGCGTCCGGCCGGTGTTCGTCTCCGTCGGTCACCGCGTCGACCTGGACACGGCGTGCGCCGTGACCCTGCGACTGACGCCGCGCTACCGCCTGCCGGAGAGCACCCGGCGCGCCGACCACCTCTCCCGCAGCGCGCTCGCGGCGGGCTGAGCCCCGGGCCGGGCCGGGCGCCCCGGCCCGGCGGCGAGGACGCGGTGGCGCCCCAGCCCCGTCCGGAGGATCTTCGTCCGGCCGCGCGGCCCCTAAAGCGCCTTGAGGAAGCGGGCGGCGATGGGCGCGGCGGCCTTGGCACCGAAGCCGCCGCCCTCGACGACGACGGCGAACGCTACGTCACCGCGGTAGCCCATGAACCAGGCGTGCGTCGGCGGCTCCTTGCCCTTCTGCGCCGAGCCGTACTCCGCCGTGCCGGTCTTGCCCGCCGTACCGGACGGCAGCCCGGCCGGCTTGGCGGTGCCGGAGGTCACCACGGCCCGCATCATCCCCTCCAGCTGGCTCCTCGCCGTGGAGTTCAGCGGAGTCGCCTTGGCCTTCTGCGGAACGTGCGGTTCGGTGACGAACACGGGCGGCCGCCAAGTGCCGTCCGCGACGCCGGCCGCCACGCCCGCGATGCTGAGCGCGTTGGCCAGGTCACGGCCCTGACCGAAGCCGGCGACCGCCTTCTCCGCGTCACTGGTCGGCGTGGGGAAGCTGCCGGCGGTGGCCGTGACACCGGGATCGATCTTCTGATTGAAGCCGAGCGCGGTCGCCGCGCTGCTCAGCTTCGCCGCGCTGAGCAGCTTCTGGGTCTGGAGGGCGAAAGCCGTGTTGCAGGACTCCGCGAGCGCGTCCTTGAACGTCATGCTGGCCGCGCCGCCCTCGCCCTCGGAATTGTGGATGACCTGCCCGCCGACGTTGGCGGTCTTGGGGCACTGGACGGGGGACGAGGGGGTGAGCCCGGCCTGCAGCAGCGCGTACGCGGTGACCACCTTGAAGGTGGAGCCGGGCGGGTAGGTGCCCTGCAGCGCGCGGTCGAAGCCGCCCGGGATGTTGCCGACCGCGAGGATCTGCCCGGTCGCGGGGCGGATCGCCACCATGGACGTCGGCTTGCCCTGGCCCTGCAGCGCGTTCGACATCGCCCGCTGGACGTGCAGGTCGAGGCTGGTCTTGACGTTCTGGCCGGGCTTGCCGGTGAAGCCGCCGACGGACTTCACGGTGTGCTCGGACGCGTCGGCGGTCGAGATCGTCGTGGTGGGCGTGCCGGCCAGCCGCTTGTCGAAGCGCTGCTGGATGCCCCACTGCCCGACGACGTCACCCTTGGCGTACGGCGTACCGAGCTTCTTGGCCTGCTTGTCGGTCAGCGGCGCGGTGCCGCCGACCAGCTGCTGGACGGAGCCGGAGACGTCGGGGCCGTCGATGGGCGTGCCGTCGGCGGCGAAGACGCTGCCACGCTTGAGCCACTTGGACGAGGTCGTGAAGTGCTGACCGGCGTGCAGTTCCGGATGGACGGCCTCCGGCGCCCAGGCGACCTTCCACTCGCGGTGGCTCGTGACCAGCCGGAGACTCCCCTGGTACTTCCAGTCCCCGGCCGGCAGCGTGAGCGTCGCGGTAAAGGGGGCGGTCGCCTGCTTGCCGTGTTTCGTGACCGTCCCGAGTGAGACCCCGACCTTCGTGGTCCCCAGGTCGGTGCGCAACCCCTGGTAGTACCGGTCGAAGTCGGCCGGCGGTGTGACGGTCGCGGCCCGCATCGCCGCCAGGTCGCCGCGCCGCCAGCCCGCCAGGAAGTCCTCGGCCGTCTGCGCCGGGCTGCCCTTCGTACGCAGCAGGACGTACGCCCCGCCGCCCGCGACGCCCAGAACCACGACCAGCGCAGCGGCAATGATCAGCCAGAGTTTTTTGTTTCCCATCAGCCCCGTTTTTCACTGCGTTTACGTTTGCCCCGCGCGGACAATCGTAGTGGCCCCCGTCAAAGCGGTCCGGGGATGGGCGAACCACATCTCTTGCCGACCAACCAAGCGTGCGCTAGCTTGGCGAACGATGGACCCGCGCCCGCTGCCCCGGCCGAGCGCGCTGACCGCGCCCTACTGGGAGGCGTGCCAGCGTGGCGAACTCGCCGTTCAGCGCTGCCGCGACTGCGGCCGCCGCGTCCACCTCCCCGAGCCCGCCTGCCCGCACTGCGGTGGCGCGGACCTGCCGTACGAGGCGGTGTCCGGGCACGGCCGGGTGCACACCTTCAGCGTCGTCCACCGCGCGTTCCTGCCGGGGTTCCAGGTCCCGTACGTGATCGCCTGGATCGACCTGCAGGAGGGCGTCCGGGCGTTCGGCGGCATCGTCGGCGACCTCGCGCCGGAGGACGTGCGGATCGGCATGCCCGTGCGGGTCCGCTTCGACGACCTCCCCGGATTCGGCCGCATCCCCAACTGGAGGCCAGCGTGAAGATCGGCAACGTCCTCTATCCGGTGCGCGACGTCGACCGGGCCGTCGCCTTCTACCGCGACGGGCTCGGGCTCGCCGTGAAGTTCACCGACGGCGGCCGGTTCGCCGCGCTGGACGCCGGCGGCACGACGTTCGCGCTGGCGGGACCGGCCGAGGACGTCACCGGCGGGCACCCGGCCGCCTCGTTCAAGGTGCCCGACGTCACGGCCGCCGTGGAGCGGCTCACCGCGGCCGGCGCGCGACTCGTCGGCGGCCCGGACGAGGGGCCGCACGAGACGCGCGCCGTGCTGCTCGACCCGGACGGCAACCCCCTCGTCGTCTACGCGCCCCGCTGACCGCTCGACCCCCGAACCAGGACCCTCCCCGCACCAGGAGACCCCAGTGGCGCGATCACCATTCGGCAACTACGGGCATGCGATCCTCACCGCCGGCGCGCTGCGCGCCCCCGAAAAGGTGGCGCTGACCTACTGCGGCAGGCCCGGCCTCACCTACGACGGACTGAACCGGAAGGTCAACCGGGTGGCGCACGCGCTGCTGGAGGCGGGGATCCGCCCCGGAGAGCGCGTCGCGTCGCTGCTGAACGAGACGCTGCACGTCGCCGAGGTCTACCTCGCGCAGATGAAGCTGGGCTCGGTGGTCTGCGCGCTCAACCCCTACTGGCCGGAGGACACGCTCGCCCAGGTCGTCGAGCACTCCGAGTGCACGGCCTTCGTGTACGACGCGAGCGTCGAGAAGCTGGTCGCGGCCGTACGGCCGAGGCTCCCGGGCGTGCGGCTGTGGCTCCGGGTGGGCGGGGCCGCCGAGGACGCCACCGACCTGGACGCGCTGGCGACCGCGGCGGCGGAGGACGAGCCGCCGCTGGGCGGGCACGGCGACGACCTGATGGCGCTGTTCTACACGTCGGGGACGACCGGCCTGCCCAAGGCGGTCCGGCACACCCACGCCTCGAGCCTGGCGTCGGCGCAGATCTGGCTGAACATCCCGCACGGCGCCGACTCGGTGATGGGCACCGGCGCGATCATCTGGGGCATCGGCTTCCCGGCGCTGGTCGGCCCGGCGTTCTACGCGGGCATGCGGCTGGTGCTCGAACAGGACTGGGGTCCGGCCAACTTCCTCAAGGTCGTGCCACGCGAGCGCGTCACCCACGTCAGCCTGATCCCCAGCTTCTTCTCGGCCCTGCTCGGCTCCGACGAGCACACCGACGTGGACCTGTCCTCGCTGACCGCGATCGTGCTCGGCGGCGAGCCGCTGCTCCCCTCCCTCCGCGAGAAGATCATGAAGCGGCTGCCCGGAGCGGCGATCTTCAGTTACTACGGCCAGACCGAGGCGCCGTACACCTGCATCGGCCGCCAGGACGACGGCAGTCAGGACATCGCCTCCGTCGGCCGGGCCCGGACGTCCACGGCGGTGCGGGTGACCGGCCCGGACGGCGAGCGGCTCGTGAACCAGGTCGGCGAGATCAACCTGACCGGGCCGAACCTCATGCAGGGCTACGACAAGCCGCCGGACCGGACCGCGCAGGTGCTCCGCGACGGCTGGTACGTCGGCGGAGACCTCGGCATCCTCGACGAGGACGGCTTCCTGACCGTGCTCGGCCGCCGCGAGGACGCCATCCTCAAGAGCGGCGTCTGGTCCCAGCCGAGCGGCCTGGAGGACGCGGCCATCGAGCTGGACGGCGTCGCGGAGGCGGGCGTCGTGGGCGTTCCGGCGCAGCCGGAGGGCGAGGACGCGGTCGAGCAGCGCGTCCTGGTGGCGGTCGTCCCCCGTGCCGGGACGACTCTCGACGCCGAGCAGGTCCGGGCCCGGCTCGCCGCCCGGCTGCCCGCCCACCAGGCACCCGACCTCGTCGTCGTCGCGGACGAGCTGCCGCACACCCAGGACGCCTCCGGCGGCCCGGGCAAGCTGTTGCGCCGCGAGATCCGCACCCGCTACGCCGACCTCCTGGAGCGCCCGTGACGCAGGTCGAGGAGCCCGGCGTGGTCGCCGAGCACGTCGTCAAGGACCTGATCTCCGGGTTCGGGATCGCGGTGCCGCGCGGCGCGACCGCCCGGGCCGCGGAGGACGTCGCCGCCGCGGCGAGCGGGCTGACCCCGCCGCTGGTCGTCAAGGCGTACGGCCCCGGGCTGGTGCACAAGAGCGACGCCGGGGCCGTGCGGCTGGGGCTCGGTTCACCGGTCGAGGCCGCGCGGGCCGCCGCCGAGATCCGGGCGGCGCCGGCCGGCTCCGGCATCGCGATCGAGGGCTACCTGGTCGAGGAGCAGGCGGCGCCGGGCGTCGAAGTGATCGTCGGAGCGGTCCGCGACCCGTCGTTCGGGCCCGTGGTCCTGGTCGGCCTGGGCGGCGTCTGGACCGAGGTCCTCCACGACACCGCCCTGCGGCTGTGCCCGATCACCGAGGACGACGCCCGGGAGATGCTGTCGGAGCTGCGCGGCGCGGCCCTCCTCGACGGCCTCCGCGGCTCGCCGGCGGTCGACCGGGACGCCCTGGTCAAGGTCCTCCTCGCGGTCGGCGGGCCGGGCGGCGTCGCCGAGAGCCTGGACTTCCGCGAATTCGAGCTGAACCCGGTCATCTGCACGCCCGAGGGCGCGGTCGCGGTGGACGCCCGCCTCCTGCGCCCGGCCCCTGCCACAGCGGACGCCCGCCTCCCGCGCCCGGCCCCCGCGACAGTGGAGGCCCGGCTGCCGCGCCAGGGCCCCGCCGTAGTGGACGCCGACCTCCCGTCCCCGGCCTCAGTGGAGGCCCGGCTGCCGCGCCCGGCCTCCGCCGAGCAGGGCGGGCGGCCGCGCCCGGAGGCGACGCCGCAGGACTTCGCCCGGCTGTTCGCGCCGCGCGGCGTCGCGGTGGTGGGCGCCTCCACCAAGCGGCCGAACTTCGGCAACATGTTCCTCGGCTTCTACCGCGCGGCCGGGTACGCCGGCCGGTTCGTGGCCGTCCACCCGACCGCCGACGAGATCGACGGGGTGCCCTGCGTGCCCTCCCTGGACGGGTCCGGCGTCGACTACGCGCTCGTCGCCGTCCCGGCCGAGCGCTGCCCGGACGTCGTACGCGAGGCCCGCGGCGTCCCGTTCGTCCAGGTGATGAGCGGGGGCTTCCGGGAGACCGGCGCGGCGGGCCTGGAGGAGGAGCTCGTCGCCGCCGCCCGCGCGGCGGGCGTACGGCTGCTGGGTCCCAACTGCATGGGCGTGTACTCCCCGGCGGGCGGCCAGACGTTCATCGGCGGGCGGCCGGGCCCGCCCGGGCGGATCGCGCTGGTCTCGCAGAGCGGCGGGCTCGCCGGCGAGGTCGTCAGGGTCGGCGAACGCCGCGGCCTGGCGTTCTCCAAGGTCGCCACGGTCGGCAACAGCGCCGACGTCGGACCGGCCGAGCTCCTGCGCTACCTCGCCGCCGACGACGACACCTCGGTGATCGGCCTCTACCTCGAGGACCCCCGGGACGGCAGGGCGCTGTTCGAGGCGCTGCGGGCGGTGTCCAAGCCGGTCGTCGCCCTCGTCGGGGGGCGCTCGGCGCAGGGCCACCGGGCCGCCGCGTCGCACACCGGCGCGATGGTCGGCGACGCGCGGATCTGGGCGGCCCTCGGCCGGCAGGCCGGGCTGCCGCTGGTGACCGCCCAGGACGACCTGATCGGCGCGCTCGACCTCCTCGACCTGCACGCCGGGCGGGACGTGCCCGCGTCCCCCGACGTCCTCGTCATCGGACCGAGCGGCGGGGCGGGCGTGCTCGCCGCCGACGCTCTCGACCGCGCGGGGCTGCGGCTGGCCCCGCTGCCCGACGTCGACCTCGGCCTGCCCGTCGGCGCCGTCCCCGGCAACCCCCTGGAGATCCCGGTCGGCCCGCGCGGCAGGCCGGACCTCGTCGGGCAGGTCGTCACCGCGATCCAGCGGGCCGCGCGGCGGCCGTACCCGGACGTGATCACCCACGTGAACGTGCAGAGCTTCTTCACGTTCGGTGACAGCGCCGAGCCGCTCCTCGCGTACGCGCACGCGGTCGGGGAGCTGCAGCGCGGGCTGACCGGCACGAGGGTGACCCTCGTGCTGCGCAACGCCGAGTACGCCCCGCCCGGCATCGAGGACGAGCTGCGGGCGATCGCCCGGGCCGCGGGCGTACCCACCTATCGGAGCATCGAGGCGGCGGCCACGGCGGTCGCGGCCGCCAAGGTCCGCGACCAGCGGCGGGAGTGTGTGTGATGGGCAGATTGGACGAGAAGGTCGCGCTGATCACCGGCGGCGCGCGGGGAATGGGCCGGGCGCACGTGAGGCGCTTCGTCGCCGAGGGCGCCAAGGTGGTCTTCGGCGACGTCCTGGAGGAGGAGGGCGGCAAGCTCGCCGCCGAACTCGGTGACGCGGCGCGGTTCGTGCCGATGGACGTGACCAGTCCGGACGACTGGCGGACCGCCGTCGACACCGCCGTCACCGCCTTCGGCGGCCTCACCGTGCTGGTGAACAACGCCGGGATCATCAGGCACAAGCCGATCGAGGACATGTCCCTGGAGGAGTGCACCCGGGTCATCGAGGTCAACCTCATCGGCCAGTGGCTCGGCGTCAAGTCCGTCATCGAGCCGATGCGGGCGGCCGGCGGCGGGTCGATCGTGAACGTCTCCTCCACCGAGGGCTTCATCGGCGCCGCCGGGCTGGCCGCCTACAGCGCCAGCAAGTTCGGCGTCCGCGGACTGACGAAGGCGGCGGCGCGCGAGCTCGGCCAGTACGGCATCCGGGTGAACTCCATCCACCCCGGTGCCATCCTCACCGCGATGACCATGGACCCGGACGTCGTCGCGGCGACCGCGAGCAGCGCGGAGGCGTTCTTCAACGCTCTGCCGCTCAAGCGGATGGGCAAGGCGGAGGAGGTGCCGGGGCTGGTCGTCTACCTCGCCTCGGACGAGTCCGGCTACTGCACCGGCAGCGAGGTCCTCATCGACGGCGGCATGCTCACCGGCGCCGGCTACTGACCGCGCGAACCCACCGTACGGTCCAGGAAGGCCCGGATCCGGCCGTCGGTCGCCGCCCTCGTCCACAGCTCCACGGTGGTCGGCTCGGCGACGCGATCGAGCCGTTCGTTCACCTCCTGCCGGAGCTGCGCCTTCGTGTACCGGAAGGTGTCGGCCGGGATGTCGGTGGCCGTCCTGCCCGCGACGGCCACCGCTTCGTCCACCAGCGCGTCCGGATCGGTCAGTTCGTCGACCAGGCCCAGCGCCAGGGCCGCGTCCGGCTCGTGGTTCGCACCGTCGAAGATCACCTGACGGGCGCGGACCGGTCCCAGCGCGAACCGCATGATCTCCAGCGCCGGGGCCGGGAACGGCACCCCGACCCGCAGCTCGGGGACCCCGATCCGGCCGGTCCCCGAGGCCATGATCCGGCGGTCACAGGCCGCGGCGAGCACGCAGCCACCGGCGATCGCGTGCCCGTTGACCGCGGCGACCACCGGCTTGCCGAGGTCGAAGACGGACCGGAACGCGCCGCCGAGCGCGGGCAGGAACTCCGCCACGTACGGGGCGCCGCCGTCCACGACGCGCTTGAGGTCGACGCCCGCCGAGAACACCCGTCCGGTCCCGGTCAGCACCACGGCCCGGGCGGGTCCCTCCGGGTCGTCCAGCTCGCGCATCGTCTGCTCGATCGCCCGGCACAGCTCCAGATCCAGGGCGTTGACCTTGCCATGGGCGAGCCGTACGACCGCGACGCCGTCCACCACGTCGACCTCGATCACCGCGTTCCCTCCCGTTCCCTAAAGGTGCCTTCTCAGGTCGTCCACGTCGAGCGGGGGCAGCCCCCAGCGCAGCGCGGCGAGCTCCAGGTCGGCGGCCGTCGCCATGGTCCCGTCGGAGTTCATGACCTCGCGGCACACCCCGACCGGCGGCAGCCCGGTCGCCACGCACATGGCGACGGTGGCCTCGGTGTGCCCGGCGCGCTCGGAAAGACCACCGGGACGTGCGGCCGGCGGGAAGACGTGCCCCGGCCGCAGGAAGTCGTCCGGTCTGGACCGCGGGTGCGCCAGGCGGCGTACGGTCGCGGCGCGCTCGGCCGCCGACACGCCGGTGCCGGTTCCGGCGGCCAGGTCCACGGGGACGTGCGGCCGGGTGCCGTGCCGGTCACCGGGCCCGGGGATGGGGCCGATCTCCAGCCGGTCGAGGGTCGATCGGCGCCGGGTCTCGGCCGAGAGCCCGGCCTCCAGAAGGTCCGGCTCGTGGCCGGACCGGACCACGCTCAGGCCGACGCCGTTCAGGCAGATCGAGCCCGGCGCGGCCGCGGCGACCTCGGGCGCGCTGACCACGATGTGGGCCTGGTCGGCGGCGACCACCGTTCCGACTTCGCGCACATGCCCGGTGAACATCCGGCACCACCTCTCGACAGCGGCAGGACGGTCCTGGCCGCGAAGGATCAGGGGCCGCGAGCAGGGGCCCGAGAGGTGGCGGGGTGTCACCGCGTGGCCCGGAATCGCACCGAGTCGTCCCGCCTCGATCAGCGGAACCGGCGGGCTGTCACCGCCGCACCTTGGAATCGCGCCGATCCACCTCTACCACCCGCCGGCCGTCAAGATCAATAGGAGGTGCCGCTCCCGATCGAGCGTTACCGGGTGGGCGGATCCGCCAGGTCGGCCGCACCGCCGAACGTCGCCGCGGCCTGCCGGCCGTTCGCCTGGTTCTCGGCGACGTACGGTCGCAGTTCCGCCTCGTAGGCGCCGAACGCGGCCGTGGGGTCGCCGCCCGCCGAGGCCAGGGCGCGGACGAGCGTCCATGCGCCGATCAGCGCCTGTGAGGTGCCCATTCCGCTGGTCGGCGCGGCGCAGTACCCCGCGTCCCCGACCAGCGCGACCCGGCCGGTCGACCAGCGGTCCAGGTGGACCTGGCAGGACGAGGAGAAGTAGAAGTCGTCGGCCCGGCTCATCGCCTCCAGCAACCGGGGCGCCTCCCAGCCGTGCCCGGCGAAGGCGGCGCGCACCGCCTCCTCCTGCTCCTGCCGGCCGCGCCGGTCCAGGGCGGGTGAGGCCGTGGCGCGCTCGCCCTGCTGACCGGCCTGATGCTGCAGTGGCTGGTGGACCCCGACCACGCGCCCAGCGGCGCGGACGTGATCGCCGAGCTTCGATCACTCGCCGCGAAGATCTGACTCCGAACCGAGTCGCGCTCGGCCGGCTCGGCACCCGGATGCGCGCGGTCGGCGTCCATGCCGCCGGCAGGACCCGCGGCGGAGCCTTGCCGGCCGTGGTCGACGAGGTTCACTCCGGCCGCCTGGACGCGGTGTCCGCCAGTTGGCGGATCCGGGCGGCGATCTCGATCCAGATGGGCCTGGGGACGTCGTGGCCGACGCCCGGCAGGATGGCCAGCCGCGCACCGGGGATGCGTGCCGCGGTCCTGCGGGCGGCTCGGGGCCGGATGAGGGGGTCGCCGTCGCCGTGCAGCACCAGCGTGGGCACGGCGATCGAGCCGATCGCGGGGCCGTGCCACTGCGCGCCGATCTGGCGGCTCTGCGCCTGCGGGTCGTGGATACCGGTGTCGGCGACGCGTTCGGCCACCTCGCGCGCCGCCTGTTCGTCGAACGGATAGCCGGGCGAGGCGCAGAGGCGAGCGACGGCGACGCCGGCTTCGACGGTGCCCTCCGGCGTGTCGGGGAACCTCAGGCGGGCGAACTTGGCGAGGGTGCTCAGGCGCATGTAGCGGAGGGTCCCCAGGCCGGCGGCGTCACCGGGGAGGGCGGACATCGAGGTCAGCGTGCAAACCCGGCCGGGATGGCGCAGGGCGATGCGCTGGGCGATGGCGCCGCCGAGCGACTGGCCGAACACGTGCGCCGATGACCATCCCAGAGCGTCCAGGACGCTGATCGCGTCATCGGCCATGTCCTCGGCGGTGTAGGCGCCCCCGCGCCTGCCGAACAGCGCGGCGAAGGGGTTACGGGTGCGGGTGGGCGGCAGGTGCGTCGATTCTCCGGCGTCGCGCTGGTCATAGCGGGCTACGGCGAAGCCCTGCGCGGCCAGCAGCTCGCACAGTCCGTCCGGCATCCACCGGGCGCGAGGCCCCGAGCCCCGTGACCAGCAGGAGGGGTTCCCCCTCGCTGCCGATCGTCCGGGCGCTCGGCGACGGCGCCGCCGGTTTCCTGCTCAAGGCCGGCGACCCCCGCGAGCTGATCGCCGGCGTACGGGCCGTCGCCGACGGCGGGGCGTGCCTGTCCCCGCAGGTGGCCCGGCGGGTCATCACCGAACTGAACCGCGAAGGACTGTCCCGCAGGACCGAGGCCCGGTCGCGCCTCGGCACCCTCACCGGCCGCGAACGCGAGGTCCTCGCCCTGGTCGGCGGCGGCCTGTCGAACGCGCAGATCGCCCGGCGCCTCCATCTGGTCGAGGGCACGGTCAAGGCGTACGTCAGCGCGATCTTCACCCGGCTCGGCGTACGCAACCGCGTCCAGGCCGCGATCCTCGCGTACGAGGCGGGCCTCGTGGCCGGCGACGGCCACTGAGATCGTGGGAGGCCCTGGCGGACGCCGGACCCCGGAGACGACGTCGTCGAGGCGCCGGACGCGCTGCTCAGCGCTCGGCGGCCTTGCGCAAGGCCAGGGTCACTCGCGCCAGTTCGTCGGCGGAGGCGATCGAACTGGCGACCACCCCCACAGTGGAGCCGTCGCCCCACGCGCAGCCGGCGCCGCCGTGCGATCCCGGCGCACAGCGCAGGACGCCGCCGAGCGGTCCCGGCGGGTAGTCCTTGGGGCCGATCAGCGGCATGGCCGCGAGGGCGGAGTCCACCTCGAAGGACGGCGGGTTGGTCCGGAGCTCCTGCGCGATGGTCGGGTGGTCGCCGGCCGCCAGCCCGAGGAAGGCGAGCCGCTGCCGGGCGTCCCCACGCCGCTGATAGACGCCGATCTTCATCTTCGCGGCGTACACCGAGTTCTGCTGGGCTTGGGCGTTGCGAATGGTCTGGATGACCCGGTCGGCGTCCGCGCCGGTCATCCGCGTGTAGTCGTCGAAGGAGCCCGGAACCGTGATCATGTGCTGCGCACCGGCCGGATGCGAGGAACCCGCCGTCCGGCCGTACGCCGCCGGCCGCACGCCCGACGACCCGCAGCCGACGAGCACCATGCCCGGTATCAGAGCGAGCGCCCCGACGGACGGCCGGAAGGCCGCCCACGCAAGCTCCCTTGACCGCCTCCGACCGCTGAAGGTCGCCATATCCGCCAAGCTACGCGGCCGAAGCCCGGCGATTACCCGCTGAAGGAACAGATCACTTAAACGCACCCCCAAGCCGGACAAGACCGAATAGTCGCCGCCTTGATCCCTGGGGTCTGCTGCCTTTAGGGGACAGCGGACGCCAGGGATCAACGGATACGGGTTCCGGCGCTACGCCACGCCGTGGGCGGTTTTCTCGGTGTCGGCGGGGTGGCGGTCGGGCCAGCGTTCGGCGGCCTCGAGCTGGGCGGCGAGGGACAGGAGGGTGGCCTCGTCGTTCTCCCGGCCGAGGAACTGGGCGCCGATGGGCAGGCCGCCCGCGCTGAGCCCGGCGGGGACGCCGATGGCCGGCCAGCCGAGGACGTTCCACGCCCAGCAGAACGGGCAGGCCCCGGCGGCCAGGTGGCCGGTCGCCAGCCAGCCGCGGCCGGTCAGCGCGCCGATGCGCAGCGGAAGCCGTGCGGTGGCCGGGGTGAGCACGACGTCGGCGCGCTCGAAGATCCGTCCGATGCGGCGGGCCGTCCGGGGTTCCAGGCGGCGCGCGATCGGCACCAGCCGGCGTCCGAAGTGCCGGCCGAGGAACGCCTCGGTGATGGTCGCCGGTTCGGGCTCGGCGTCGGGCGTCGCCTCGAGCCAGTCGGCCACCCCGGCGGTTCCGCGCGGGAGGAAGTTCAGGCCGATCAGGCCGTAGTCCGGGTCGGCGGGGAACACGTCGTGGCCCAGGTCGGTGAGCGCGTTCGCGAGGCGCAGCACCGCGCTCCGGATCTCCGGGTCGACCGCCGACGGCACGCCGAACGGCGTGCGGAACGACAGCGCGATCCGCAGCCGCCCGGGCTCACGCTCGACGGCTCGCCGGTACGGCTCGGCGGGGGCCGGCGGGCGGTGGATGTCCTCGGGGTGGTTGCCGGTGAGCACGTCCAGGAGCAGGGCGGCGTCCTCGACCGTACGGGTCAGGGGGCCGGCGACCGCGATGCCGTAGAAGGAGTCGATGTGCGGCCAGATGGAGACGCGGCCGCGCTGCGGCTTGAGGCCGACGAGCCCGGTCCATGCGGCGGGGATGCGCAGGGAGCCGGCGCCGTCGGAGCCGACCGCGCCGGAGACCATGCCCGCCGCGACCGCCGCCGCCGAACCCGCGCTCGACCCGCCCGGCGTGCGCTCGCGGTCCCAGGGGTTGCGCACGGTCCCGAAGCCGGTCTCCCCGGTCGGCCACTGCCCGAGCTCGCTCGTGTTGGTCTTGCCGACGATGATCGCGCCGGCCGCGCGCAGCTTGCGCACGACCTCGCTGTCGGCGGTCTTCGGCTGGTGGCTGCCGCGGCAGCCGAAGGGCGTGATGTGCCCGGCCAGGTCGGTGTCGTCCTTGATGGCGACGGGGACGCCGAGCAGCGGGGGGCGCTCCCGTCCGCGCCACCGGTCGGCCTGGTCCGCCTCGTCGAGGGCCTGCTCGGCGCAGGTCACACGGAAGGCGCCGAGCGTGTCGTGCTCGATGCGGTCGAGGGAGTACTCGACCAGCTCGCGGGCGGAGACCTCTCCCCTGGCCAGCCGGGCGGCGTCCGCGGTGAGTCCTTCGATCACAGGATCCCCCCGAAGGCTGGATTCGTTCGTTCGAACGAACGATAATCCGAGAAGGGCCTCGAGGAGAAGGCCGGAATACGCCAGACTTGCCCCGCGATGGAAGACACACGAGAACGCATCCTGCTCGCCACGTTGCGCCTGATCGGTGAGCACGGCGTCGGCGCAGTCACCAACCGGCGCGTCGCGGCCGCCGCCGGCGTCGCGCTCGGCTCGCTGACCTACCACTTCCCCAACCAGGCCGAACTCCTGCGCGAGACCCTCAACCGGTACGTCGACGAGGAGATCGGGCGGATCAGCGAGATCGCCGCGCGGCTCGAGGGGATCGGGCCGGAACAGGCCGTCGTCGAGACCGAGCGCGCCATCGCCGACCTGCCGGACGGCCCCGAAGAGGTCGCCACCCTGGAACTGCACCTGCACGCCTCCCGCGACCCGCTGGTCCGGGAGGCCGCGGTCCGTTCGGTGGCGGCCTACGACCAGTTGGCGACGGCGATCCTGACGGCCCTGGACATTCCCGATCCGGAGGCCAAGGCCCCCACCGTGGTCGCGCTGCTGTACGGCCTCGCGGTCCGCCGCCTGGCGACCGGCGACCCCTCCGGCACCGCCGAGGCGCTCCGCCTGCTGCTGTACGGCGCGGCGGGGCCTCGCCCAGAGTGACCCGAGGATGGCCCGCCCGCCGCGAGGCGCTCCTCCCCCGGCCGGAGTGACCCGAGGATGGGCCGCCCGCGCCGGGGCGCTCCTCCCCCGGCCGGAGTGACCGGGGATGGGCCGCCCGCCGCCGGGGCGCTCCTCTCCCGGCGGGCCCAACGGCGGCGGGCGCGTGTACGGCGCACCGGATCCGTCCCCTCTCACGGGTCCGGGCTGACCGCCACGGACGACCGCGGCCCGGAGCGGAAAGGTGACGCCCCGTTGCGGTCGCGGAACGTACGGTAGACGAAGCAGGGTTGCAAACACGTTGCAACCGGCCGATGACCCACGGCGATGATCGCAGGTCGCCAGTTTGGCCGAATCGCTTGCGGCCGGGGGCCGCAGCCCCAATGCTCGGGGCAGACACGCCCCCAGTGGAGAAGCGCCATGCGAAGCAGCCACGTGTGCGACAACCCCGCGGACTGCGATCTCCGGACCGCCGTGCTGCACGAGGCGGCCGGCGCCGGGCAGGCCCGCACCGACCGCACGCTGATCCGTGAGTCGTGGCGTCGTTCGCTGAACGCGGGGGTCGACCCGGAGATGCGCGCGGCGCCGCAGGCGATCGACGCCGCGCGGGTCGCGGACGTACGGGCGGCCCATCCCCTCGACCGGCACCTGCCGCGGCTGCGGGACACGTTGCGCGGCGTCGCCGACGCGACCACCCAGCTCATGGTGATCACCGATGGCGACGCCCGGGTGCTGTGGAGCGAGGGCCCGAGCGACGTACGGCGGTGCGCGGACGCCGTCGGGCTGATCGAGGGGTTCCGCTGGTCCGAGGAGGCCATCGGCACCAACGGCATCGGCACGGCGCTCAGCACCCGGGCCCCGACCTACGTCCAGGCCACCGAGCACCTGGTGCGCGTCCTTCAGCCCTGGTCGTGCGCCGGCGCGCCGGTCGTCGACCCGGACACCGACGAGGTGATCGGGTGCGTGGACATCAGCGCGACGGTCGACCAACTGCACCCGGCCGTCGTCGCGCTCGTGGAGGCCGCGGCCCGGCTCGCCGAGGCCTGGCTGACGCTGGAGATGAACGACCGCGACGAGTGCCTGCGCGCCCGGTACCTCCGGCACGTGCGCGGCGACACCCGTGCCCTGGTGACGACGACCGGGCGGATCCTGGCCGCGGATCCCGACGGGTGGCGGGGCGGACGGGTCATGGTCCCGGAGGCCGGGGCCCGGGTCGCGCTGCCCGACGGCCGTACCGCGGTGGCGGAGACGATGGGCCAGGCGTACCTCCTGCGCGCCACCGGCTCCGACAACCGGTGCTCGCTCACCCTGCGGCTGCTCGGCGACGAACAGCCGTGCGCCTTCCTCGACGGCCGGCGCGTCCCCCTGTCCCTGCGGCACGCCGAGCTGCTCGCGCTGCTGGCGCTGCATCCGAGCGGTCTGTCCTGCGAACAGTCGTCGCTGTACCTCTACGGGGACGAGGGCAATCCGGTCACCGTGCGCGCGGAGATCCATCGGCTCCGCGGCCAGCTCGGGAACATCGTCCGGGCCAAGCCGTACCGTCTCGACTGCGAGGTGGAGGCCGACTTCCTGACCGTACGGCGGCTGCTGGCGACCGGAGACGTCGCGGCGGCCGTACGCCTGTATCCGGGGCCGCTGCTGCCCCGCTCGGAGTCCCCTGCCGTGCAGGCGGCGCGGGACGAGCTGACCGCGCAGCTCCGCCGGCAGCTACTGCACCGGGGCGACTCCGAGGCGCTGTGGTGTTACGCGCAGGCGGCGGCCGACGACCTGGAGATCCTCATGAAGCTGGCGGCGGTGCTGCCGCCGGGCGATCCGCGGCGGGTCTCCGCGCAGCTCCGGCGGGACCGCGCCCTCCAGGACGGCTGACCACCGGGCCCGCCGCTCCCGTCCGCGCGCGGCGGCGGACGGCTCCGTCAGGAGCTCTGCGGGGGCTTCGGCGCGTCCTCCACCATGTCGTCGAACTCGCCGTCCTTGACCCCGAGGATGAACGCCTCCCACTCGGCGGGGGTGTAGTAGAGCGCGTCGCCGTCGGGCTTGGCGGCGTCGCGCATGACGATCATGCGGTCGGCGTGCTTGTGCTTGATGGGCACGTCTGCGCCGTCGACGAACAGGATCTCGACGGATCCGGACTGCTCGCTCATGCCGTCCCTCTTCTGCTCGGGTGCTCGGGGGAACGCTCCCGCCGGACGCGACTGACCTCCAGGCTATCGGGCGTGCGCGTCGTCGCGAGGCCGAAATACCGGTGGAGCCGGGCCGGACCCGGACGTCCCGGTCTCCGTCCGTTCGCGCCGCCACGCCCCTGCCCTGACGGGCGCGGAGATGAGATGCTCGTCCCAAGCAGTTACTCATCAGTAGCAATGGGAGAGACGGCATGATCGAGCTACGGCGGGACGGGGACGTTCAGATCCTTCGCATGGACGCGGGCGAGAACCGCTTCGGCCCCGATTTCCTGGACGAGCTCGAGAAGGCGCTCGGCGAACTCGAGTCCGCGGACGGGCGGCGCGCCCTGGTGACGATCGGCACCGGCAAGTTCTTCTCGAACGGCCTCGACCTGGAATGGCTGTCCGAGAACCCCGACCGGCTGGAGCCCTACCTGCACCGGGTCCACGCGGTGTTCGCGCGGTTCCTCACCCTGCCGATGCCCACGGTCGCCGCGATCAACGGTCACGCGTTCGCCGCCGGGGCCATGCTCGCCCTGACTCACGACCACCGCGTCATGCGCAGCGACCGCGGCTACTTCTGCCTGCCCGAGGTCGACCTCGGGCTCTCCTTCACGCCCGGCATGGCCGCCCTGGTCCAGGCACGGCTGTCGAACCTCGTCGCGCACGAGGCCATGCTCACGGGCCGACGGTACGGTGCGGAGGATGCGCGCGAGGCGGGCATCGTCCATCAGACCGCTCCGGAGGCCGAGGTCCTGGCCACCGCACTCGAGGTCGCCGCCCCCCTGGCCGCCAAGGACGGCGCGACGGTCGGCAAGATCCGCACGGCCATGTACGAGCCGGTGCTGGCCGCTCTCTCCGCCCGCTGATGCCGGCGGACGACGACAGGGGGTTTACTTTGCAATCCCGATCGATATAGTAGACATATGGGCCGGCGCTCCTGCGGCAGCCATCGCGGGCTGGTCCTCGGGTGAACCGTCTCGGCGGCCGAGCGCGTCCGGTTGAACGAGACGGCGGCGGGGTGGGCCCCGAGTGGCAGCGGGGCCCACCCCGCCCTTCCCTCCGGCACGCAAGCGCGTCCCCGGACGCTCCTTCATCCGGACCAATCCATTCCTGCGGTGACCTTCTGCCGCGAAAGTCACAAATACCGGCAGGCCATCTCGCTAGCATCCCGTGGTCTTTCCTTACTGATCGAGAAATCCAGCGAGGTGACACGGGAAATGACACCCATCAGGCGGATACTCGTGGCCGGGCTGGCCGGCGCGGCGGCGGTCGTCGCGCTGAGCGCCCCGGCGTCCGCGAGCCCGACCGGCACTGTCCACGCCGACAGCACGATCCACTGGAACATCGTCAAGGGCGTCAGGAGCTACGGCTGCTACGCGGCCATGGACGCCAAGAAGTCGAAGGGCAAGTGGTACGTCCGCGGCCGCTACTACCGGTACGCGGGCGCCTCCACGTGCTATTTCGCGCTGGTCCGCAAGTCGTCGCACAGCTCCTACAGCTGGCATTACCACGACAAGGGGCAAAACGTTTGGGTGTACGGCGGCTGGCACAAGGACTCCGGCTACAAGTCGCACTCCTGCGCCACGACCGACACGCTCAACACCAAGTGCACCAAGTCGTGGTGACGCCGCCGCGTCAACGGCGGGCGACTCCGTAGTCGACGGCGAAGCGCCGTAGCGCGTCGAGGGCCTCGCTGGTGCGTGTCCACGGCCGTACGATCATGCGGTCCACGCCCAGCGCGGCCCACGCGCCGACCTCCTCCGGCCCGGCCAGTTCGTACGCGTGCACGGTGATCTCGAAGGGCCGGTCGCGGTCGCCGAGATGGCGGCGGAGCCGGTCCAGTTGCGGGCGTACCGACTCGAGGGTGTGCGGCATGCCGATCCAGCCGTCGCACCGTGCGACCGCGCGGCGCAGGGCGGCGGGCGACTCCCCGCCCGCGAGGATCGGAATGCCGCGCGGCTTCGGCTCGAAGGCGACCTCACCGAAGTCGAAGAACTCGCCGTGGTGCTCGACGACGTCCTCGCTCCACAGGCGGCGGGCCACGTCGATGGCCTCGTCGAGGCGCCGGCCCCGGCTCGCGAAGTCGATCCCCGCCGCCTGCCACTCCCCCGCGTACCAGCCCGCGCCCACGCCCGCGATGGCACGCCCGCCGGAGACGTGGTCGAGCGTCGCGAACGCCCGCGCGGCGACGAACGGGTGGCGCAGCGCGAACAGGTACACCGCCGTGCCGAGCCGGATCCGTTCGGTGACGGCGGCGAGCGCGCACAGGTGGGCCGGCGCGTCGAACAGCGGGGTGGACGGCACGATGCCGGGTCGGCCGGTCCCGGGGTACGCGGCGGTCGACAGGTCGGTGGCGAAGACGAGGTGCTCGGGCATCCACACCGACTCGAAGCCGAGGCGGTCGGCCTCGACCGTCAGGTCCCGCCAGATCCCGGGATGCACGAGCCCCAGGGGGACGCCGAATCTCACCGGGTGACCCTCCCGTCGCGCAGGTCCCGCGCCGCGACGTCCGGATCGCGGTCGGCCGGGTCGCCGTAGCCACCGCCACCGGACGTCTCGACCACGAACGCCTCGCCCCCGCGCAGCGGAGAGCGCGTCGCCTTGGGCGGCAGCGGCTCGCGGGTGCCGTCGGAACTTTCGCGGAAGTAGCCGCCCGCCCGGCCGGGAGCGCCGCCCTCCGCCCCGGCGGGCGGGTGGCTCAACCGGTCGCCGCGCGTGTCGACGTGCGCGTCCTCCAGCACCCGGATCACCGTGCGCGTGCCGAGCCCGCCCCGCCAGCGGCCCCGTCCGCCGGAGTCGGGGATCAGCGCGACCTCCTCGATCCGCACCGGCAGCCGCGCCTCGATGGGCTCGACCTGCGGGATGATGTTGCGGCCGCCGCCGAACAGCGCACCGGTCGCGTCCGGCCCGTCGCGGCCGTACCGCGCGCCCATGCCGCCCAGTTCGAACGCCATGTGCAACCACGGGCGGGTGGCGCCGCTGACGCTGAAGGCCTGCAGAATGCCGGAGGCGGCCGCGCCGCGGCCCGGCAGCGCCCGCGTGAGCGCGGCGAAGACGGCCTCCTCGGCCGCCGCCACGGTGGCCCACCGGCCGCCGCCCGGGTACGGCTTCGTGCAGTTGACGAGGCTCCCCTCGGGCATCCGTACCTCGACCGGCGCGAAGCAGCCCTCGTTCATCGGCAGTGCCGGATCGACGAAGCAGCGCAGCGCGTACATCACGCCGCCGAGTGTCTGGGAGAACCCCGAGTTGACCGGCCGGGCGACCTGCGGATCGGTGCCCGCGAAGTCGACGAGCACCCCGTCGTCGTGCACGGTCACCGCGACGCGGACCCAGTGCCGCCCGTTGCCGTCCTCGACGGCGTACTCCCCCGTATAGCCGCCCCTCGGCAGCCGCGCGAGCTCCTCGCGCATCCGCGCCTCGGTATGGGCGAGATAGCCGTCGATCCCGGCCGCGAGGTCCTGCTCGGCGGCGAGCGCCTCGACCCGGCGCGCGGCGACGTTGACCCCGGCGACCAGCGCCCGCAGGTCGCCGAGCAGCCGGTCGGGCGTGCGGCTGTTGGCGGCGAGCACCCGCGTGAGGCCCTCGTCCCACCCGGCGGCGGTGGCGATCCGGACCGGCGGCAGTTGCAGCCCCTCGAGGAACACGTCGGCCGCGTCGCTGGCCATGCCGCCGGCGGACAGGCCCGACAGGTCCGCGACGTGGATGAGCGTGCCGGTGAAGTAGGCCGGGCTCCCGTCGACGAAGACCGGCCGGAAGACCAGGAGGTCGTTGGCGTGCACGCCGCCCTGGTAGACGTCGTTGGAGCAGAAGACGTCCCCCGGGCGCATGCCGGCGAGCGGGTAGGCGTCGATGACATACGGGAGGGCGCTGCGCAGGCTCGCGCACTGCACGAGCGCGGTGGACAGCGAGTGCGCGACCAGGCGCCCGCTCGCGTCGAGGATCGCCGCCGCCGCGTCCGCCCCCTCGACGATGAAGGTGGAGTACGCCGAGCGGACGACGACGATGCTCGCCTCCTCGGCCGCGACGCGAAGGGCGTTGCGGAGGATCTCGGCGGTCAGGTCCTCACGCATCCGCGTCCTCCCTCTCCAGCGAGACGGCGCCGTGGTCGTCGAGGACCCCGCTCCAGCCGGGCGGCACGACCAGCGACGCCTGCGGTTCGGTGACGACGCACGGGCCGGTGAACCGTTCGCCGGGGACGCAGGCGGTCCGCTCGCGCACCGGCACTTCGCGGAACGCCCCGCCGAACCACGCCCGCCGGGTCCGGTCCGGAGCCGGGCGCGGCGGATCCGCCCCGCCCGGGTCCGCCGCTCCGGCGGGCAGGGACACGCGCGCCCGGGCGACGGTCAGCTCCGCGGGGTCGCGCAGGTCGATGCCGTACGACTCGCGGTACCGGGCGTAGAACTCCTCCACCGCGGCCTCGATGACGTCGCGGGTGACCGGTCCGGGGCGGAGCTCGACGGTGAAGGCGTGCGCCTGCCCGGCGAACCGGAGGCCGACCGAACGCGTGACCCGGCCGCGCGCGTCGCCGAGGCCGAGGTCGGCGCGGCCGGCCGCCTCCAGGTCGGCGAGCACCGTCTCCAGCGCCGCCGGGTCGGCAGCGGCGGCCGGGGCGAGGAACGACCGCGACCGCTCGATCGCCAGGTCGGCGTGCAGCAGCCCGACCGCCGACCCGACGCCGCAGCGCGCCGGGACGAGCACCCGGCGGATCCCGAACCGCTCCGCCAGCCCGGCGGCGTGCGTCGGGGCCGCGCCGCCCAGGGCGACCAGGGTGAAGCCGCGCGGGTCGATGCCGCGCCGGACCGTGACGACGTGCACGGCGGTCCCCATCTGCGCGCCGGCGATGTCGTGGACCGCCGCGGCCGCCTCGACGACGTCGACGCCGAGCGGCTTGGCGACGTGCCGGGCGAGGGCGTCCTCGGCGAGGTCGGGCCGGAGGCGGAGGTCGCCGAAGCCGTCCGGGTCGAGGTAGCCGAGCACGAGGTCGGCGTCGGTGACCGTCGGCAGCGTGCCGCCCCGCCCGTAGCACGCCGGGCCGGGCGCGGCCCCGGCGGACCGCGGGCCGACCCGCAGCGCCC
Source organism: Actinoallomurus liliacearum (assembly GCF_039542035.1). Taxonomy (NCBI): domain Bacteria; kingdom Bacillati; phylum Actinomycetota; class Actinomycetes; order Streptosporangiales; family Thermomonosporaceae; genus Actinoallomurus; species Actinoallomurus liliacearum. The sequence goes on along the minus strand of NZ_BAABHJ010000023.1, from coordinate 229,443 downwards.
CGGCCTCCACCCAGGCGATCGAGCCGCCGCCCGACCCGACCTCGGCCAGGTCGATCGCCGGGACCTTGATGGGCACGCCGGTGCCCGGCCGCCGCCCGCCGAAGCTGCCCTTGCCGCCGACCTGGAACTCATGAGTGACGCCCGGGCGCCCGTCCCGTACGAGCCCGGCCTTGGCGGTCGTGCCGCCCATGTCGAAGGAGATGAGGTCGGCGAGCCCGTGGCGGGCGCCCTCGCGGGCGGCCGCGACCACTCCGGCGGCCGGGCCGGACTCGATCGTGTAGACGGCGCGGGACGCGGCGAGCCCCGCCGGCAGCACGCCGCCCGCCGACTCCATCACGTGCACCGGCGCGGTGATGCCGGCCTCGGCCAGGCGATCGCGCAGCCGGCGAAGGTAGGCGCCCATGACCGGACCGACGTACGCGGACATGAGCGTGGTCGTCGCCCGTTCGTACTCGCCGACCTCCGGCCAGACCTCCGAGGAGGCCACGACGGGGGTCCCCGCCGGGAGCCGCTCGGCGATGATCGACGCGAGTCGTCGCTCGTGGGCGTCGTTGGCATGGGAGTGGAGCAGGCAGATCGCCACGGCGGCGACGCCGAGGTCCGCGACGCGCTCGGCGACCCGCCGGGCGGCGTCCTCGTCCAGCGGGGTCAGGACGGTGCCGTCGGCGGCGAGGCGTTCGGGGACCTCGAAGGTGTGGGTCAGGGGCACCGGCGGCTCGCCCGGCGAGTACGCCAGGTCGTACCGCTCCTCCTCGACGCGCGCCTGGCGGCCGAGCGCGAGCATCGAGCGGAAGCCCCGCGTCGTGACGAACGCGACGGCGGCGCCCCGGCGTTCGAGGATGACGTTGGTGGCGAGCGTCGTCGCGTGCGTGAACCGGTCGACCGACGCGGGCGCGACTCCCGCGTCGGCGAGCACCCGGCGGACGCCGCGCAGCAGCCCCTCCGTCGGGTCGTCCGGGGTCGTCAGCGTCTTGGCGACGTGCACCCGGCCGTCCGCGACGAGGACCACGTCGGTGAAGGTGCCGCCGATGTCCGTGGCCAGTGCCGTCACACGACCTCCACCCAACCTAGCGACCGCTTGGTGAAGCGTAGAAAGCGGTCCGGCCGCTGTCAACGGCGGTCCCCGCCCGGCAGGGGTCGTACGGCAGCGGGTCGTACGGCTCGAACGGACCTCCGCCCGTCAGACGGAGGTCACTTCCGTTCGCCCGCGGTCTTGCTCGGAGACTCCCCCTCGTGGCGACGCAACTGCCCGCCATGCCCCTCGGTGAGCTCGCGCTCCAGCCTGGGCTCGCGCCCCGTGATCGCACGAGTGGGCCTCCCGACCCTGGCCCGGCCAGGCCTCTGCCCCGCTTCTCGCGCTCCTCGCCCCGTCTTTCGCCCCTCTCCCACGGTCGGCCAGGCCTTCGTCTCCCAGAACTTCCAGCCCTCCCGGATGGTGGGGAACGTGGCGACGCCCGTGTTGATCCTCAACCGGCCGCAGTTATGGAAGATCTTCCACTCGTCGAAGCCGACTTTCAGGCCGAACACCCGGTACCGCACATGTCCGATCATTCCCTTGGTGACGTGAACGGTGTACTGGTGCCCGCTCTCCACGGAATGCTCCTGCTCGACCTCCGGCCGCAATTCCTTTCTGACGCGGGCGAGGAAGTTCTGCACGGTGACGTCGGTGTCGACCTCTTTCTCGAGCTCGACGTGCAGCCGAACGAGGTGGACCCGCCTGATCCAGACCTGGATGTCACCGCCGGGGCCGTCGACGTAATAGGAGTCCGGCACGAACAGGTCGACGGGCTTCTGGAATCGGAGGCGGAAGTAGACGCGCGGATCGCACCCCGCGATGAAGTTCTTCAGCGGCGTACGGCGCGGCCGGGGGAAGGCGGTCGGCGTCCGCGAGGCGGACGCCGACGGACTGGCGCCGATCGAGACGTTGATGCCGTCGGACTTCGCACTGGCCGACGTGGTGGCACTGGCCGACGCGGTCGCACTGGGGGACGCGGTGGCGGTCGCAGTCGCGGTCGCGGTGGCGGTCGCAGTCGCGGTGGCCGTGGCGGTCGGCGTCGTGGTCGCGGTGGGAGACACGGTCGCGGTCGCGGTCGGGGCGGGGGTGGGCCGCGGACGCGGCCCGGGATCGGCCATGGGGGCCCTCACGGTCCGGCGGGGTTCGCGCCGTCTCGGCCCGGCACCGTCGGGCGCGCCGGCGGCCGGCCACGGATCCCGGCCGGCCGCGGACGCGGTGACGCCGCCGCGGTCCGGAGACGCGGTGGCGGGGGCGAGGGACGAGACGGCCGCGGCGACGAGGACGCACAGGGACCCGATGGCGGCCGAGGCCGTCACCGTCGCCAGAGGAGATGGAACCACGGCGCTCATCCGAGGATTACGCATTGGTGCACCATTCCCTTGGAACGCAGCATTGCGCGATAAATACCGTAGGCGAAGATCAATTCTTTCCCAGGGCCGACGGTAACACGGGGTCGACAGAAATCCCGGAAGGCGCGTTCACATGTTTCCCGGGCAGACATTTACCGCAATTCCGCTTCTCCGGTTGATTCGTGAGAGTGACACCGAGCTAGCGTCCGCTTGGTACGATGCGGCGTCGCGCTACCTCGGGAGGTCCAGTGCTGTCCGGAAAGGTCGCTGTCATCACCGGGGCCGGTCCGGGCCTGGGCCGCACGCTCGCCGGGCTGATGGTCGAAGAGGGCGCGCGGGTCGTGGTGTCCGCGCGCTCGCGGGCCGCCCTGGAGGAGACCGCGGCCGCCGGCGGAGCACTCGCGGTGCCCGCCGACGTGCGGGACCCCGACCAGGTGCAGGCGCTGGCCCGCACGACCGTCGACCGGTTCGGCCGGATCGACGTGCTCGTCAACGCGGCGTTCCCCGGCACCCACCGCAAGAACGTCCTCGACATGGACCCCGACTACCTCGAGCTCTGGCGCTCGGCGGTGGAGACGGCGACGTACGGCACCCTCCTCGCGTGCCGTTACCTCGCCCCGTACATGGTCGAGGGCGGCGGCGGATCCATCGTCAACGTGACCTCTCTGTCGAGCCGCACCGGCTATGCCGGCCGGAGCGACTACGCCACCGGCAAGGCGGGCGTCCACCTGCTGTCCCACTGCCTCGCCGACGAGCTCGGCCCGCTGGGCGTCCGGGTGAACTGCGTCGCGCCGGGCTGGATCGCCAGTGACGCGCTCACGACGTGGATGGAGACGCGCGCGCGGGACGAGGGCACGACGTTCCAGACCGTGTACGACCACGACGTCGACCGCATGGCGCTCCGGCGGATCGCGACCGAGGAGGACGTCGCCCGTGCGGTGATCTTCCTGGCCGGCGACGGGGCCAAGGCGATCACCGGTGCGACCATCGACGTCAACGGGGGTCAGCTGTTCACGTGAGGTCGAGGAAACCCATACCGTCGTGGCCGCGTCTTACGATGGTGATCGTGCCGGGGTCGTACACATGGTCGCGCCTGTCCGAGGCCGACGTGGTCGAGTTGCGCGATCTCGTGTCCGGACGCTCCACCGTGCTGCGCCGCCCCCCTTCCGACCTGCTGGCCATGGACGACATCGTCCGGCTCGAGGCCCTCGCGTTCCGGGAGAGCGCCGGGCCGCAGGCGGAGCTGTTCGGCGCGCTGGACACCGACCCGCTGCGGGTCCTCACCGGCATGAACTGGCTGATCGCCTTCTGGGCGGTGCTGTGGGACCTGCGCGCGGGCGAACCCGCCGGAGACCTGATCCGGACGCTCGACTACGACGGCCCCTGGCGCAAGGGCGCCACCCCCGAGCAGGAGCAGGTCTGGCGGTCGATGAGCCAGCGGGTCCGCACCGGCGTGTTCGCCGCGCTCACCGGGAACCCGGAGTCCCACCGGGTGTACGCCGACGACGTCCGCCGGCTCGCCCCGGACGTCTTCCTGCACGTCACCCTGACCATCATGGACGCGCTGAGCCGCAACCTCGGCCGGCAGGGTCTCGAGCTCTCGGGCATGGCGGCCGAGCTGGAGGCCTACACCGAGCCCGGCCGGCCGGGCGGCGGGCCGTCGTTCACCCCACCGCGCTGAGCACCCGTTCAGCGGGTCGGCATGACGAAGACGGCGGTCGCCTCCGCGGTGACCCGCCCGTCCGGCCCCAGGATGCGGCTCTCGACGAACGTCTTGCGGCCTTCCACGCGGACCGCCTTCGCCTCGGCGGACAGGGGAACGCCGAGCGGCGTCGGCCGCCGGTAACGCAGGTCCAGTCCCGCGGTCATGCCGGGTGTGCCGTTGGCGGACGCCGCGACGCCGGACAGGTGGTCGAGGACCATCGCCGACACACCGCCGTGGACGAAGCCCGGCGGCCCCTCGTACAGCACGCCGAGGGTGAACTCGCTGCGCGCGGTCCCGTCGGGCGAAACGCTGATCTCGATCGGCGGGGCGAGGGGGTTCAGCGCGCCGGTGACCGGGCTGCCGAGCTGGCGGACGATCCCGCCCTCGCCCACCTGGGCGCCCGGCGGGATGCCCCGGCCGGCCTCGGCGAGCCGCCGGGTCAGCAGCTCGACCTCACGGGCGACGACGGCGACCTCGCTCTGGTCGGCGCGGGTCAGGACGACCAGTTCCGACAGCTCCCGTACGCGCGCGGCCAATTCGGCGAGGCCGGCGATCCGGACCTCATCGAAATCCTGCCGGTCACGCTCTTCGAACACCCGCTGCATGGCCGTCCACGCTCCGGTCACGGGACCTCCTTCGTCGGAGAAGTGACCAAAGGTGCTGCGCTCATGGCTCGCTCGCTCCGCTCACTCACACGGCCTCCCCGCCTCGCTGCCGAACTGGATTCTAGACCGACGATCCTCGGCGGTCACTCGACCAAGCAAATGCTTGGTGTTACCGTCCCCTCCATGGCTGGAGAACGGGTGGCGCGCGCGGCGGTGGTCCGGGAGTTCGGCGTTCCGATGGAGCTGACCGAGATACGCGTCCAGCCGCCGCAGAGCGGCGAGGTCCTCGTACGGATCGCCGCGTCCGGAGTGTGCGGCTCCGACATCAAGGCGCTCGACGGGCACAGCCCGGTCGCGCGGCAGCCGCCGCTGGTGCTCGGTCACGAGAGCGCGGGCGTGGTGGCCGAGGTGGGGCCGGGCGTCACGAGCGTACGGCCGGGCGACCACGTGGTCATCGCGATGAACGGCCCGTGCGGGCGCTGCCGCAACTGCTCGCGCGGCCGCGTGCACCTGTGCTCCGGCCCCGCACGACTCAACGCGATCATGGGCCTGATGGGCGACGGCACCACCCGCCTGACGGTCGACGGCGTCCCCGCCCGGCCCATGATCGGCATCGGGTCGTTCGCGGAATACGCCGTGGTCGGCGAGGCCGCCTGCGTCAAGGTACGCGCCGAGGCGCCGCTCGACCTCCTCGCCCTGACCGCGTGCGCCGTCGTCACCGGCGTCGGCGCCGTCCTGAACACCGCCCGCGTCGAGACGGGGGCGAGCGTGCTCGTCGTCGGCTGCGGCGGCGTCGGCCTGAACGTCGTCCAGGGCGCGGTCCTCGCGGGCGCCACGACGGTCATCGCGGCCGACGTCGTACCCGCCAAACTGGCGCTCGCCGAGGAGTTCGGCGCGACGCACACGATCCTCGCCGAGGACCTGCCCGCCCAGGTCGGCGAGATCGTACGCGGCGGCACCGACTACGCCTTCGACGTCACCGGCAACGTCGACGTGCTCGCTCAGGCGTTCGCGGCGACGCAGCCGGGCGGCACCACCGTGATGGTCGGCAGCCCGCCCGCCGGCCGGCCGCTGTCGATCCCCCCGCAGACGCTGTTCGCCTCCCGGCGCCTGCTGGGCACCCAGGGCGGCGACGCCGTGCCGCGCCGCGACCTCCCTCTCCTGGCCGACCTGCACCGCCGCGGCCGCCTTGACCTGGAGCGCCTCGTCAGCGAACGCGTCCCCCTCGACAAGATCAACGACGCGATCGACCACGTACGCTCCGGCGCCGTCGCCCGCTCGGTGATCGTCTTCGACTGATCAGCCCGCCTGCAGCCGACGCCCGAGCAGGTGCCCGTTCCGCACGTCCTGACCAGGCTCGAGGTAGACGGTGAGCCCGCGCAGTCCGACGAGCGGCGCCAGGTCGATCCCCGGCGCGACGCCCTTCAGGAATAGCCGCCGCAGCTTGCGCAGGCCGCCGAGCGGGCTGAGATCGGTGACATCACTGCAGTGACGGAGCCAGAGCGTCTGCAACTCCGTCAGTCCGGCCAGCGGGTCGAGGTCGTCGATGCCCGTGTCCTCGAGGTCGAGGAAGTACAGGCGGCGAAACTCGGTGATCGGTGTGAAGTCGGTGACGCCACGACAGCCCCAGATACCGAGTTCCTCGAGATCAAGCCCGGCGAGGGGACGCAGGTCGGTCACCCAGGGCGAGTGGTTGACGTGCAGGAATTGCAAGTTCGCCGCCCGTCTCACCAGATCCTCCAGCCCTGACTCGAGAGATGAACCGATGAGGCGCAGGCTACGGAGGCCCTCCAGCGGAGGAAGTGCGTCCAGATCGGTCAACGCCGGGCATTCTTCGAGCGTGAGGTCTCTGAGCGAGATCTGCGCATGCAGCGGAGAGAAGTCGGTGACCTCCTCCAGGTGGACGAGCCCGATCGCGTTCAGCGCCGGGAGGTCGCGAACGAATTCCAGGTCGCGCAGGCCGGACGACGACAGCCGAAGATTTCGCAGGTTCGGCAGCCGGCGCAGCGGCGCCATGTCGCGCACGACGGCCGAGGTCGAGATGTTGACCCAGGTGAGGCTGTCGGCGTGGGCTGTGAGAGGGCTCAGATCACCCGACTCCATCCGGCCGAGGATGAGATCGCTGATCGGTTGATCGAGATCGTGGAGGAACGAGAGGTCGGCCAGCCCTTCGCCGGCGGAGTTCAGCGATCTCAGCTGTCGGACGTGCCGAGCCGCGGTCAGGAGCCGCGGCGGGACGGTCACCCAGCGGTCGGCCAGCGGGGTGTCGGCCAGTACGCGCCGGGCGTATTCATCCGGGTCGAAGTACTCCCAGCCCTTGATCAGCTCCTCCTGCACCAGGAAGCGGGAGTCGGCGCCGTAGCCGGCGAGCAGGTCGAGGGCGTGCGGTCCGTTCACCAGCCAGGCGGTGCGAACGACGGCGCGCGCGGCGGCGGGCGTCAGGGCGTCCAGGCTCTTGGGCAGGCGGTCGAGGATCGTCTCGCCGACGCTCGACAGGGAACGCGCCGAGGCCAGGTCGCGTGGCGGAACGAGGTCGTCGAGACAGGCGTCGATGGCCTGTCGCAGCTCGGCCGGGATGGCGGGCAGGGTCTCCAGGCAGCCGGCGACGAGCAGTTTGAGGCGCCGTGCGTGGCGCGGTTCGCCGTCGATTCGGCGGAACAGGCCGCCGAGCAGTTCGGCGCGTTGGGGGGCGTTGGCGTGGCCCGCGGCCATGATGATCGTTTCGCGCCACTGGTCCTTGTGGGCCTGGGTCAGCAGTGGTTCGAGGTCGCCGTCGTCGGCGAACTGCTTGGCCGTCAGGTACTCCTGCACGGTGCGGTGGACGAAGTCGATCCGCCCGGGGACGGGCTCGCGCAGCACGCCGCTGCGCTCCAGCAGGTGATCCAGCACCGCTGCGCCGTCGGTGGGCGCGCTCGGCATCGTCGCCAGCCGCGTGCCGATCCAGCGGATCACCGCGTCCTTGGGCAGTTCGGTTCGCCCGGTGACCGACAGCCGCCAGGCCAGGTCCTGCAGGATCAGCATCTTCTGGGCGCGTTCGAGGACGATGGCGTCGTCGAGCGCGATCTGCCGCTCGACGTCGCGGCGTTCGAGCAGCAGCTCCAGCGCCGCCGCGTACAGGCCCATCCGGTCGCGCGGCAGCTGCTTCTCCCGGTCGAGGTTGAGCGCGCACAGCATGGCGGCGAGCAGCGGGCTGCCGGCGAGGGACCGCAGGTGCGGCGCCGACTCCAGCCGCGCCAGCAGCGCGGCCTCGAAGCCGGGCAGCTGTTCAGGAGCGCAGGGCAGGTCCCCTGCGTCGCGCACGGCCTCGTGCCAGTGCCGGATCAGCTCCCTGACGTCCGCCGGGGTCATCCGCTCCAGCAGGGCGGTGGCGAACCCCTCCCCCGCCAGCCAGTCGGCGCTCGCCGCCGCGGGCCGGGAGGTGACGACGGCCCGCAGCCCCGGGTACGCGGCGAGCAGCCCGCTGAGCCACGGCCGTAGTGCCCGGCGGCGCGCGCCCGGCAGCTCGTCGACCCCGTCGATCATCAGCAGCGCCCGGCCGCTGCCGAGCACCCGGTGCACCCAGCCGGCGGGCATCAGCCCGGCGATCGGGTCGGCGACGCCTTCGAGGAAGCGCTCGGGCGTCGGCAGTGTCCCGCCGGTGTGGCTGCGCAGCTTGATCAGGAAGGGCACGCACCCGTTCCAGTCCGCCAGGTCCCCGGTGAAGGTGCCTCGCGCGGCTGAGATCGCCAGCCAGCGCAGCAGCGTGCTCTTGCCCGAACCCGCCTCCCCGCGGATCAGCGTCAGCGGCGCCCGCCCGAGCGCGGTCTCGACCCGCAGCGTCGCCTCCGCGGCCTGCGGCTCGTCCCCGCGCCACTCCTCGATCGGCAGCGGCCGGGCGGCGGACCGCCGGGACCGGCCGTGCTCGGCGGGGTCCTCGTCCGTGGACACGCTGAGGCTGATGTAGGCCACGCTCAGCGTCGTACGGGGCCGGTACCGCTCGACCCGGACGCCGAACAGCTCCAGGACGTCCAGGGTCGTGCTGACGTGTTCGAGGTAACGCCGCCGGAAGGCCTCGTCGGTGGCCATCCCCTCCGGCGCGTCGAGCGTGCGGACCGGAAGCCGCGCGAGCAGCAGCGACACCTGGTCCGCGACGGCCGTCAGCCGCGCCAGCGTCTCGGTGGACGCCCTAGGCCCGAACTGCGGCAGCTGCTGGACGATGCGCGCGAAGCAGTCGCAGCACTCGTCCAGCACCACGTCGTACAGTCGCGCTCCGGCCTCCCCGAGCTGCCCGTCGAGCGCCCGATGCGGCAGCCCGGCCCGTACGTGCGCGGCGAGGCGCGCCGGGTCCAGGTCGGTCGCCAGCAGCGCCCGGTCGGACAGGTCGGCGTCGGCGAAGGTCTGGGCGACCTCGGCCAGCGCGGCGGCCTTGTCGTTCTCGCGCAGCCCGCCGTACTCATGCCCGCACAGCGTGAGCAGCCGTTCGGCGACCTGGTCGGCGATGTCGTCGATCTGCCGCTCGAACCGGCGGCGCATGATCCGATCCGGGAACCTGGTCTGCATCAGGTCGACGAGGTCTCGCGTCCGCTCGCGCTCGGCGGACCACCCGGTCAGCCAGGTCTGGGCCAGGTGGTGACCCAGCGCCTTACCGATGGCGACGGCCACGGCCTCCAGTGCCATGCGAAGCCTCCCAAGACAGCCCGAAGCGCATTATCGCGGAGTACTCCGCCTTAGACGCCGCTTAGCCGCTCAAGGCTCCCCGCAAGGCGATCCGCCGCCGGATGGCACCACGGCGCGAAAACCGACAAAAGCGCTCTAACGGAACGCTGGCAGCATCTTTATCCGAGCCCTGCGTCCGGTGCCGTTGGGCGCAATTGTTCAAATGCACTCACGTAGGTGGCGGCATAGGTGTCGAGGACCGGGAGGACCGCTTCTCTCGGACCCGAGGGGACGCGGAGGACGACCTCGTCGATGCCGAGGGAGGCGTAGTAGTCGAGCTTGCCGGGGGTCGGGTCGGTGCCGAAGGGGATGATCGGGACCGGGTCGCGGCCGGCGCGGGCGCAGGCGTCGCGCAGGGCGGGCAGCGCCTCGCGGACGCCCGCGCCGCCGATGGGCAGCCAGCCATCGCCGTACTCCGCGATGTGCCGGAAGAGCGTCGGGCCCGCCGCGCCGCCGAGCAGGACCGGGATCCGCCGCGCCGGTTTGGGCCACGCCCACGACGGGGTGAGGCGCACGAAGTCCCCCTCGTACGACGCCTCCTCGCGCTCCCACAGGGCGCGCATGGCGAGGACGTGTTCGCGGGCGCGGTCGCGGCGGGTCTCCCACCGCACCCCGTGGTCGGCGGCCTCCTCGCGGTTCCAGCCGAAGCCGACGCCCAGGGCGACCCGTCCACCGCTGAGGTGGTCGATGGTCGCGACGGCCTTGGCGGTGACGATCGGTTCGCGTTCGGCGATGAGCGAAACGCCGGTGCCCAGGACGATCCGTTCGGTGACCGACGCGGCGGCGGCCAGGGCGACCAGCGGGTCGAGCGTCCGCGCGTACTCCTCAGGCAGGACCGGGTCGCCGGTCGGCGGCGGGGTGGCGCGGCTCACCGGGATGTGCGTGTGCTCGGGCAGGTAGAGGGAGGCGAACCCGCGCCGCTCGGCCTCGACGGCGAGCTCCGGGACGGCCATCGCCCGGTCGGTGGCGAACATCGTGACGCCAAGCCTCATCGTCCCTCCGAAGGTTGTTCAACCAAGCGATTGCTCGGTAATTATAGATTGATGTAGCGTGCGCTTGTTCGGTGCAGCCGGGCACGACGGAAAGGGGCGCGCCATGCCGTTCGCGGACCTCGCGGACCCGGGCCGGCCGGGAGGCGACGTTCGGCTCTTCTACACCGACGACGGAACCGGCGACCTGCCGCTCCTCCTCGTGCACGGCTGGGGTTCGGACTCCCAGGAATGGGCCTGGCACCTGCCGGACCTGGCGGCGCGTCACCGCGTCATCTCCGTCGACGTGCGCGGCCACGGCAACTCCTCGGTCCCGCCGAGCGGGTTCCACCCGCGCGACATGGCCGCCGATCTCGTACGACTGCTGGACCATCTGGACATCCCGCAGGTCATCGGGGTCGGTCACTCGATGGGCGGCCAGATCGTCAGCATCCTCGCGGTCGAGCACCCCGATCGGGTCAAGGCGCTCGTCTGCGTGGATCCGGGCTACGGCCATCCCCCCGAGATCTCGGCGGCCGCTCCGGCGCAGGTACGGGCGCTGCGGGCGGACGCCGGCGCCGCGCTGCGGATCGACGCGTGGTGCTACACGCCGGTCACCCCGCCGATGATCAAGGTGTGGCACGCCCGGCGGCTGCTCGCCATGCCGCCGCACGTGCTGGCCGAGGCGTTCGCCGGGCTGTTCACCGGCGAGGACCAGATCGGCAGCCGGCCGGCCTGTGACGACTACCTCAAGCGCCGCGAGTGCCCGGTGCTCACCTTCCGTTTCGACCCGGCCCTGTCCGCCTGGGACGAGTCGCTGTCCACGCATCCCGCCTCGACGACCGTGACCTGGCCCGGCTCGGGCCACCGCCTTCATGAGGAGCGCCCCAGGGAATTCCTGCTCGTCATGAACCGATGGATCAAAGGGGTAACGCAGTGAAGTTCGCCATCTTCCTCAATCCGCAGATTCCGGGGTCGGGCTACAGCGCCGAGGCGAACGCCAGGGCGAAGCGGCCCATCGGGCGGGACACCGAGTCGTACCAGAGACTGCTGCACGAGGTCCGCGAGATCGCGGTGCACGCGGACCGGGTCGGCTTCGACGCCCTCATGATGACCGAGCACCACTTCCACTCCGAGGGCATGGAGTTCTCGGTCAACCCGCTGATGTTCCTCACCGACCTGGCGGCCCGCACCGAGCGGATCCTGCTGGCCCCGCTCGGCCTGGTCCTGCCGGCGTGGGACCCGATCCGCGCCGCCGAGGACGTCGCGCTGCTCGACCAGTTCTCCAAGGGAAGGCTGCGCCTCGGCGTCGCCCGCGGCTATCAGAACCGCTGGATGAACGTGCTCGGCCAGCGCTGGCACGCCGCGGCCGCGCGGTCCGACGGTTCGGCGTCCGACAACCGCAACTTCGACGTCTTCGGCGAAGTCCTGAAGATCATGAAGATGGCGTGGACGCAGGACACGCTGAAGTACAAGAGCGATGTCCTCGACTATCAGGTGCCGTTCCCGTACGACGGCATCGAGGGGTGGCCGGCCACCGAGTGGACGAAGACGTTCGGCGCGCCGGGCGAGATCGACGACGAGGGCGTGATCCGCTCGGTGGCGGTGTGCCCGCGGCCGTACCAGAACCCCTATCCGGAGCTGTGGCAGCCGTTCACGATCAGCGACCGGTCCGTGATCCGGGCGGCCCAGGAGGGCATCCTGCCGTGGCTGTTCACGCCGAACCCCGACGACCACGCCGCCAAGGCCCGGCTCTACCAGGAGGAGTCGGCCAAGTGCGGCCGGGACTACAAGCTCGGAGAGCACACCGGCATCCTCAAGATCGTCGGCATGGCGGACACCCGTGAGGACGCCATCGAGACGTACGGGCGGAACATGCCCAAGGACTTCGCCGCGTTCTTCGGGCCGTTCGGGTACCTCGAGGTCATGCGCAAGAAGGAGGACGACAAGCACGTCCCCATCAGCCCGGAGAAGGGCGATTTCAAGCGCATGAACGAGGTCGAGATGGCGCTGCTCGGCGGGCCGGACGACGTCAAGCGCGGCATCCAGCGGATGCTCGACCGGATGCCCGACCTGGAGTGGTTCGGCCTGTACATGCAGGGCCAGCAGGGCGTGCTGCCGCTCGACACCGTCAAACGGAACCTGGAGCTGTTCGCCACCAAGGTCATCCCCGAGTTCGCGGACTGATCGGCCGTGGAATTCTGGCTGGGCGGATTTCACGAGACCGGGGAGTTCGTCGGGCTGGCGCAGGCGGCCGATCGGCTGGGGTACGACACCCTGACCGTCTCGGACCACCTGTTCCACGCCCGCTATGAGTCCCGCTACCCGTACTCCAGGACGGGCGAGCCGCCGTACGACGCGGCGACGCACTGGCCGGACGCCTGGGTGACCATCGGTGCGATGGCCGCGGTCACCTCCCGGCTGAACTTCGCCACGAACGTCTACATCGCCCCGGCCCGCGACCTGTTCACCGTGGCGAAGGCCGTGTCGACCGCGGCGGTGCTGTCCGGGAACCGCGTCCGGTTCGGCGTCGGCGTCGGCTGGTGCGCGGACGAGTTCCGGCAGACCGGCCAGGACTTCCACACACGCGGCCGCCGGCTCGACGAGATGCTGCCGGCCCTGCGTGCGCTCTGGCGCGGCGGGCCGGTCGAGCACCACGGCGACCGGTACGACTTCGGACCGCTGAGCATCGCGCCGGCCCCCTCCGATCCGATCCCGGTGTACGTCGGCGGGGACAGCGACGCGGCGCTGCGCCGTACGGCCCGGTTCGCCGATGGGTGGATCGGCAACCGGATCTATTCGGAGGACCGGCTGGCCGAACTGCTCGAACGCCTGTCCGCGCACCTCGCCGACCACGGTCGCAAGCTCGACGACCTGCGGGTCATCGCGCCGATCGGGGCGATGCCGAGCCCGTCGCTGTACCGGAAGTGGCGGGAGCGTGGCGTCGACGGGACGATGGCCGCCCCCTGGTGGCTCGCCACGGAGGAGGAGAAGCGGCGCTGCTCCGGCCTGGCCCTCAAGATCGCGACCATGGAGCGCTTCGCCGAGGAGGTCATCGCCCGGGTGTGAGCGCCCGGCCGTGCGCCCTCATTCATTGCATCAGAGTCCGCCCGAGGGGACCCGACGCTTCAGGGCGGGGAGGAATCGGACATCTGTGCAGCAGGGCAGGGATAGCCGAATCCCTGCCGCGGCGATTCGGTGTCCCCAGCACTTGCGAGACATTGACATGATACTTTGCTGGTTATGACCACTGGCGTGAAGCGTGCTTTTAAGTACCGCTTCTATCCGACCGATGCGCAGGCAGCCGAGCTGTCGCGCACGTTCGGATGCGTCCGGAAGGTCTACAACCTGGCGCTTGGGGCCCGCACCGATGCCTGGGCGCTCAGGCAGGAGCGGATCACCTACAACGCCATCTCGGCGATGCTGACCGCCTGGAAGAAGACCGAGGAACTGGCCTATCTGAACGAGGTGTCCTCCGTTCCACTTCAGCAGGCGCTGCGGCACCTGCAAACAGCGTTCGCGAACTTCTTCGCTAAGCGGGCGAAGTATCCGCGTTTCAAGTCGAAGAAGAGGTCCCGGGCGTCGGCGGAGTACACCGCCAGCGCGTTCCGCTTCCGCAATGGAAAACTGACCCTGGCCAAGATGAGCGAACCGCTGGACATCGTCTGGTCGCGGCCCCTGCCCGAGGGGGCGGCGCCTTCCACGGTGACCATCTCCCGCGATTCGGCGGGCCGCTGGTTCGTGTCCCTGCTGTGCGAAGATCCCGGCGTCAAGCCGCTGCCCGGCACCACCACGACGGTCGGGGTGGATGCCGGACTGGATCACCTGTTGACCCTGTCGACCGGGGAGAAGATCGCCAACCCCCGGCACGAGCGCAGAGACCGCGCCAGGCTCGCCAAGGCTCAGCGGGAACTGTCCCGCAAGGCCAAGGGGAACGGCGCAAACCGGGTCAAGGCCCGCAGGAAGGTCGCCCGCATCCACGCCCGCATCGCCGACCGACGCCAGGATTTCCTGCACAAGCTCACCACTCGGCTCGTTCGTGAAAACCAAACGATCGTGATCGAGGACCTTACCGTCCGCACCATGGTAAAGAACCACAAACTCGCCCGCGCCATCTCCGATGCCGCCTGGGCGCAATTCCGGAGCATGCTGGAGTACAAGGCCGCCTGGTACGGCCGTAAAGTGATCCCGGTCGACCGCTGGTTTCCCTCCTCCAAACTGTGCTCGGCCTGCGGAACCGTGCAGGAGAAGATGCCCCTCAACGTCCGCACCTGGACGTGTCACTGCGGCACGACCCACGACCGGGACGTGAACGCAGCTAAGAACATTCTGGCCGCCGGGCTGGCGGTGTCGGCCTGTGGAGCCGGTGTAAGACCTGGGCGGAGTATTCCGCCCAGGCCGTCGACACTGAAGCAGGAAAACCTGCGGCGCAATCCGTAGGAATCCCACTCGTTCACGAGGGGGAGGAAAGTCAAGGAGAGGATGGAGCCGGCCGCCGCCCGCCGCGCGCTCGACGCCGCCAAGGACGCCGACCGGCGGCCGCGGTGATCGTCACGCTGCTCCTCCTGGGGCACGCCCTGTTGCTGGCGACCGCCGGCACGGCCGCGCTCCGGCGCGCCGGGTGGCCGTCGCGCGCTCCCCGCCTCGCCATCGCCGCCTGGTTGGGCATGTCCGCCTCCATCGTCGGCTCGCTGATCCTGGCCGGGCTGAACGCGACCACGGCCGCGACGAGGGCCGGAGTCGCCCCGGGCCGGTGCTACGGGCCCGTGCACTGGCCGTGCGCCCCCGACGCCTTCTCCGAGATGGGCGTCCTGGCCGCGACCGGCGCCGTCGCCGCCCTCGCCGTGACGGCCCGCGTCACGTGGTGCCTGATCGCCGAGTTCCGTACCGCCGCCCGCGAGCGAGGGTTGCGGCTCGACGCGCTGGCCCTGGTGGGCCGCGCCGACACCCGGCTCGGCGTGACCGTCGTCGACCACGCGACGGCGGCCGCGTACTGCGTTCCCGGCCGGCGGGGCCGGATCGTCGTCACCAGCGGCGCGCTGGCGGCCCTCGACGACGCGCAGCTGACCGCCGTCCTCGCCCACGAGCGGGCTCACCTGCGCCAACGCCACCACCTCGCGCTGACCGCGAGCCAGGCCCTCGTCCGGGCGTTCGGCCCGCTTCCGCCCTTCACCACCGCGCGGGAACAGCTCGCCTTCCTGGTCGAACTGGCCGCCGACGACGCCGCCGCGAAGCGCTCCGGCCGTCTCACCGTCGCCGAGAGCCTGCTCACGCTGTCCGGCACGGTCCCGGCCGGGACACCGGTGCCCGTACTGGCCGCAGGCGGTTCGGCGACGGGCGCCCGCGCGCGCCGCCTCATCGCCGGCACCCGGCCGCTCGGCCCCGTCCGCACCCTGCTGGGGTTCGCCGTCGCGGCGGCGGTCCTCACCGCTCCGCTCGCGGCCGCCGGACCGGTGCTCACCACCGCGGTGGCCTGCTGCGGCTCCTCATCCGCCGCCGGTCACGTCCTCTGCACACCGATCTGTCCGGGCCAGGCTGCCTGACCTTCCGGTTCTCGGTCCCGCCGACCTGACGCCTCAACTCCGGAAACGGCTCGCGCGCCGAAGGCCGTCTCGGGGAGGCCGATCCGGATTGTTCGCCATTGATTGTCCGCATGACCTGCACGGTGACGAACAAAGACGCAGAGCCTACTTCTGGGATGACCGCTTCCGCAGAAGGAGGATCTGCCGTGAAACGTCTCCCGGCTCCGACCACCCGCACTCCGTTGCGCCGCCTCGTCCTGGCGCTCGCCATCACCATCACGACGACCCTGGCGATGTCCGTGACGGCCCTCGGGACACAGCCCGCCCACGCCCAGCCCGACGCCCCGGCCGGCGAGCTTCGGCTCTCCGAGGACGGCTTCACCGCCGATGAGACCGGTTTCGCCTACATCGTCGATTACATCTGGCGAGAGATGACGCAGAACGCCACGAGTGACCGGATCGACACGATCAAGACAGAGCTCGGGACGAACCCGGATCCGACGCCGGCCCTGACGTCCTTCGGCGCCCTGGTCTGCCCGAACTGCGAGTGGGACCACAAGCCGAAGCTCGCCGCGATGTACCGGCTCCAGGATGGCACCGGGCTGTTCAGCGATGTTCCCGGCACCGACGTCCGCGTGAACTACGACGTCTGGTCCAACATCCACTACGGCTACGTGGGCATGGCCGCGGGCTTCGACGAGACCACCGCCCAGGACACGCAGCAGAAGATCGACAACAACGACCCGGCGGACAACCTCTCGGTCCAGGTCGGCATCGGCCTCTACAAGAAGGCGAAGCCCGACCGGCTCACCCGAGATGACCTCGCCCAGGCGGTGACCCGGGCGGCGACCGACCGGACCGACGCCTGGGTCGCCGACGGCTTCCACGTCAGACCGCGGCTGACCGCCGGCCAGACCCTCCCGTACGTCATCGCCACGGCCGACGGCACGGTCGTGTCCAACCCCTCGCCACTCGGCCCCACCGCGCTTACGGCCATCGGACCCTTCGACGTGGGTGACAAAGGCCTCGTCTACTGCGCCGACGGAACCGGTTCCGACGCGGGTTGGTACCGCGTCCGCATCCACGGGCACGCCGGATACGTCAAGGCCGGTGCGCTGAGCCTCGTCAAGGGCGGACACGCCGTACCGGCCTGCTGATTCCCCGCTCGTCGACGGAGCCTCACCAGGCGCGCGCCACCGTGTCCGCGGCGCGCGCCTGGACAGGCCTCCGACGAGCGGCGCGGACCTCAGCCGCCGATCGGAGCCGCCGTACCGCTCACTCGAATCCCGGAGTCCGCCCCGGACGGCACGTCCACGACCAGACGACTCGGCCGACCCATGTCCTCGCCCTGGTGGATCGTCACCCGGGCCGGCGACACGACGAGGTCCAAGTCGCGCAGGTACGCGCCGAAGGCCGCGGCCGCAGCGCCGGTGGCCGGGTCCTCGACGACCCCGCCCGGCGGGAACGGGTCGCGCGCGTGGAAGACCGTCTCGCTCTCCCGCCACACGAGCTGAACGGTCGTCCACCCCCGGCGGGCCATCAGGTCGCCCAGCGCTTCGAAGTCGTAGTCCAGATCGGCGAGCCGCTCGCGGGAACCGGCGGCGAGAACCAGGTGGTCGTTGCCCGCGTTCGCGATCCGCGGCGGAAGGGCCGGGTCCAGCTCGGCCACGTCCCAGCGGAGAGCGGTCAGCGCCGCGGCGAGGTCGGCGTCGTCCGCCGCGCGAACGGCGGGCGGGACGCTGGTCAGGGTGGCCATGATCCGGCCGTCCTCCTCGCGGGTCCCGACCGCCACCTCTCCGGCGGACGTACGGAACACGACGTCGCCGGCCCCCTCGCGCTCGGCCAGCGCGACGGCCGTGGCGATCGTCGCGTGGCCGCAGAACGCCACCTCGGCCAGCGGGCTGAAGTACCGGATCCGGTAGCGGCGCTCATCCGCCGCCTCCTCGATCAGGAACGCGGTCTCCGAGTAGCCCACCTCGGCGGCGATCTCCTGCATCCGCGCCTCGTCCATCCCACGGGCGTCGAGCACGACACCGGCCGGATTGCCGCCCGCCCCGTTCACGTCGAAGGCGGTGTACCGAAGGACGGCCGCCGGAGCTGCCTGAGTCTGGGTCTGTGATGCGGTGTTCGTCATGGCCATGATTCTGCGGGCCCGGGTACCATCGCGTCCAACGATAAAGATCGATCAGAGGGATCGAGAACTCCGATGGACACGCGCCTGCTCCGCAGCTTCCTCGCGGTCGTACGCGCCGGCGGGATCACGGCGGCCGCCGCCGAGCTCGGATTCGTCCAGTCGACGGTCACCACGCACATCCAGGCGCTCGAACGCCTGACCCGCACCCCGCTGCTCGACCGGCACCCCGGTGGCGTCTCCCCCACCCAGGCGGGCACGCTGCTCGCCGAACGCGCCCAGCAGATCCTCGACCTCGAGGACCGCATGCTCGCCGAGCTGGCCGCCGACGCCGCCCGGCCCACCGGTCCCGTACGGCTCTGCGCCCCGGAGTCGGTGTGCGCCTACCACCTGGCACCGCTCCTCGCCACGTTCCGGGAGCGGCTGCCGGAGGTCCGCCTCTCGCTCTTCCCCGCCGACACCCGTACCGCGCTGACGGCGATCACGGAACGCCGCGCCGACCTCGCCCTCCTCCTGGAACCGTCGGTCGACCCGCCCCAGGCCGACGTGGCCGACCTGGGCCGGGTCGAGCTGTCCCTGGTGGGGTCCACCGCCTGCGACCTCCCCCGCGACCGCCCGATCACCCCCGCGGAACTCGCGGCGACGGGCGTCCTCCTGCTGGAGGAGGGCTGCGCGTACAGTGACGACCTCGCCGCCCTGATGTCCGCCGCCGGAACCCCGGTGGCCCAGCCCCGGTTCGGCGGCGTCGAGACGGTGAAGCGCTGTGTCGCGGCCGGTCTCGGCCTGGCCCTGCTGCCGACCGTCACCGTCGCCGAAGAACTCGCCGACGGCCGTCTCGTACGGCTGCGGCCTCCCGACCTGGCCGAGCAACGGCTCTGGCTACTCCGCCCCCGCTCCCGCTGGGCCTCCCCGGCGATCCAGGCCGTCCAGACCCTGCTGACCGAGACCATCCCCGCCACCTCCGCGCCCTGACGACCAAGACCGCCCCGGCCAGACCCACACCCTGATCGACACCATCGCGGCCAGCCCCCTGACAACCGAGACCGCCCCGATCAGGTCCGCACCCTGACGACCGAGACCGTCCCCGTCAGGTCCGCGTCCTGACGACCGCGCCGGTGAGTTCTTCCGGGTCCGCCGCCTCGACGAGACTCCACCCGCTCCGCACGGGGAGCATCGCCACCAGCGCCGAGGGCGGGGACCGGCCACCGCACGGTGTCCGGGAAGCAACGCCGGAGGAGCACGGTCAGCTTTTCCAACGACGGCGACTGTGTCGAGGTCGCCGTCGTGGCGGCCGCGTACGGTTTGAGATCCCTGCCGGGATAGCGCCCCGGATTTCGGTGCCGTGAGCAGCGGAAATCCGGGGCGTTGCCGAGTTGCGGGCCGCCCGTCCGCGCACCTCGCCGACGCCGACGCCGACGCTCGGCCACGCGGAACGGTCACGCGGAACGGCCTGGCGCGAACGTGCCGGCCGGGAACAAGGCCCGACCGGCGCGTCGCGCACTACGAGGCGGCGGTGCTAACCGAAGTGCCGGGCGAAGAACTGCAGCGCGCTGCCGGTCTCGAACTCGGGCACCTCCCCGTGCTTGCCGGGGTTGGCATGCAGCGTCTTGTCCGCCGACGCCAGGGCGTCGAACAGCGCCAGGCCCTCGGCCCGCGGCACCCGATCGTCGTCCCACTGAAGCAGGAACTGCACCGGGGCGGTGACCTGGGCGGCGGCCTCGGCCAGCCCGTCCAGGCCGAGTAGGCCCAGCACCGCCGCGCGGACCCGGGGTTCCGCGGCGGTGAAGGGGACGCCGAGGCCGCAGCCCATCGACATGCCCCAATAGCCCACAGGGCCGGCGCCGACGAGGTCGAGTGCCTGGACCGCGGTCAGGGCCGCCTGCCATTCCGGGACGGCCTGCTCGGCCAGGAACTCGTGCATGGTGGCGAGCCGCGCGGCGACGTCCTCCCCCGCGACCATGCCGGCCCGCAACTCGGCCACGATCCGGGTGAACTCCTCGGTCTTCGGCCGATCGCCGTGGTTGGGCGCGTCGAGCGCGACCACCGCGAAGCCGCCCTCGGTGACGAAGCGGTGCGCGCCGGCCACGATGCCAGGGGCCTTCTTGTGCTGCCCGCCGCCGTGTCCCATCAGGATCAGGGGGCGAGCTCCGGCGGCGTCTTCCGGCGTCCACAGCACGCCGGGAACCTCGTCGAGGGTGAACAGCTGTTCGGTGACGCCGTCCGACGACGTCTGAGAGATGAAGCGCAAAGCGTTTCAAGCCTTTCGGGATGCCTTCTGCGGGCGCTCCCTAGACCATGCGTGGGAGGGAGCCCCGACCTGTCACAGCGTTGATCGGTCTCACCTCCTCAGTTCGCAATGGTGCACGGCGGCGCCAAACGTACCACGACGTCTCACATCGCTCACGCCGCCTGACGCAGCACCTGCACGCCCCAGGACCCGCATCCTCGCCGAGGTCACAAGCGCCTGGACGACCTGTCCGCCCACAAGGGCGCCGAAATCCGCCGCTGGGCCAAGAAACACAAGGTCGAACTGCGCTTCACCTCTCCTTCGCGGCGGAGACGTCTGAGCCTATGCCCGGGGTGTGCCGTCCCAGCGCCATGTGCTGAGACGAGGATGTCCGGGTAGTTCGGCGCGTCCAGTGGCCCACAAGAGGGTGGGCCACGTATCCGTGGACGACGGCGCATCCGGAAACAGCCGGGCGAGCACCCGAGAGCACAGATCGGCAGGCGGGCTCCATGCGAGATCGAGCCCTTGTGCCAGGTCGTGCGTGTGCACCAGGGTCTCAACGATCCCCATCGCGGCGAAGCCCTCGGGGTCTGAGACGCCGAAGACGTGGTGGGCGCGGGTCTGCGGAGGCGTCGTGCGCACCATGGCGACCAGCAGGGCGCCGCTCGCTTCCAGGACCTGCAACAGGCCGGCGGGCCCCGCCTCGCGGTTCGCGTGAATGGCGTTCGCTGGGCCGCCGGGTCGTCGGCTCTCCCATACGAAGGGCACCTCGCCGTCCAAGGGCGGTTTTCTGGGGCCCAGTTGCGCAGCGTAAGCGAAGAGGTCGTCGCTGAGGTGCTCAACGGTCTCCCAGCAGTCCCATTCAAGCGAACCGGCCTTGCCTTCCCAAGCGCCTGGGGGCGCCTCGCGAAGGACTGCCACAGCGAGCTGCACAGCGAGGTCGAGGTCATCCGCGGTGACGGGGGGCCGGGAGAGGCTGACATCGGCTGATCGGGACATGGCAGGACCGTACCGCGACCAGACGGAGCCACCCCTCCCATTGATCACCGGCCCAGTACCCTGGCGAAGGTTCGCGGTCGCAGCACTAGCGACTTTCTCGTCTCAGTGGGCGCCGCGGAACGAGCATCCTGCCCCACGGGTCGCGCCGGGCGGATGGGGGCGGAGTAGGGTCCGGCGGGTGAGTGGTGTCGCGTCCGTGGTGACGCTCGTCCGGCTGTGCCGGAACCATCCCGGGTGCTGTCGCTGGACGGGCGGGCTGGGTCCGCAGGACATCTGGCGGGCCGAGTGTGAACTCGGGACCTCCTTCCCGCCCTCCTATCGGCACTTCCTCGCCGAACTCGGCTCGTGCGAGGTGGACGGTACGGAATTCCTCGGCGGCTACCGGACGCCCGCGATGGGCGACCGGCTCCTCGGCACCGTCAGCGAGACGCTCGACGCGCGGACGGACCCTCGCTTCCCGCCGCACCTGTTGGTGATCCAGTACGACGGGATGGGCGGCCTCGCCTCGCTCGACGTCTCACACCGGAACGCCGCGGGTGAGTATCCGGTCGTCGTCTGGGATCCAGGATCGAACGACCGCGATGGGCCCGAACGGCTCGCCGACGACTTCGGCGCCTACGCGCTGCGGCAGTGTGTCAGGGCACTCACCCGCGACGACTGACCGGCGGGCCGCAGCGAGCGGCGTTCGCCGAGCAGTACGCGCCCATCCCGTCCGGCGTCCGCGGCCGTCAAAGAATTCCCGAGGAGCGTTCTCCGTCTGCTGCCGTGGATCGGGACAGGTCCCATCACGGCCCCGATCCACGCCGACCGTGATCGGCGAGGCTCGTGGCGGACGGGGATGGCGCTTCGGTGTGATCGTGATCGGTGCCGGGCCGGTCTCAGGTCTCCAGGAACGCCTTCAGTGCGCTCGCCAGGAGGTGCGGGTCGTCGGCCCCGCACAGCTCGCGGGCGGAGTGCATGGACAGGCAGGGAACGCCGACGTCGACCGTGGTGATCCCGTGGCGGGCGGCGGTGATGGGGCCGATCGTGGTCCCGCACGGCATCGCGTTGTTGGAGACGAACTCCTGGCACGGGACGCCCGCCCGGTCGCAGGCGGCGGCGAAGACGCCGCGGCCGACCCCGTCGGTGGCGTACCGCTGGTTGACGTTGATCTTGAGGATCGGCCCGCCGTTCGGCATCGGGCGGTGGGTCGGGTCGTGCCGCTCGGGGTAGTTCGGGTGGACGGCGTGGCCGGTGTCGGCGGAGACGCAGATCGTCCCGGCGAAGGCGCGTGCCTTGTCGTCGTACGAGCCGCCGCGGGCGAAGACCAAGCGCTCGAGGACGGTGCCGAGCAGCGGACCCGAGGCGCCGCTGTCGGCCTGGCTGCCGTTCTCCTCGTGGTCGAAGGCGGCGAGGACCGGAATGTAGGACAGGCCGGGTGAGCCGGCGACCGCGGCGAGCGCGGCCGTGCCGGCGTGCACCGACAACTGGTTGTCGAGCCGCGCGGCGGCCAGCAGCTCCCGGTCCCGCCCGAGGTAGGCGGGCGGCTGGACGTCGTGGGCCATCAGGTCCCAGCCGACGATCTCGGCGGCGTCGACTCCGGCCTCTTCGGCGACGAACTCGATCAGCATCCCCTCGTGGACGTCACCGATGCCCCAGATCGGCTGCGTGTGCCGCTGCCGGTCGAGGACGACACCGTTCTCGTTGACGCCGCGGTCGAGGTGGATGGCGAGCTGCGGCACGCGCAGCAGCGGGCGGTCGACGGCGATCAGCCGCGTGGTGGCGTCGCGCAGCACGATCCGGCCGGACAGGCCGAGGTCCCGGTCGAGCCAGCTGTTGAGCAGCGGCCCCCCGTAGATCTCGACAGCGACCTGACGCCAGCCCTGGGCGGCGAAGTCGGGACGCGGCTTGACGCGGAGGTTGGGCGAGTCGGTGTGCGCGCCGATGATCCGGAACGGCGTCTCCGGCCTCGCCCCCTCCGGGACGTACCACGCGACGATCGCCCCGCCGCGTACGACGTATCGTCCGCCCGTCTCCCCAGTCCAGGGGTCCGTCTCCGCCACGTGGCGGAACCCGGCCTTCTCCAGGCGCTCGGCGGTACTGGCGACCGCGTGGTACGGCGAAGGGCTGGCGGTGATGAAGTCGGCGAGGTCGTCCGTGTGGCCGCGGTCGAACTGGGACTGTGCGCTCATGAGTCAAGAATAGGGACAGCGGCTCGCGTCAAGGTGTAGCTGGCGTCACCGTCCAAGGGTGGTCACCCCCCGGGCCCGGCCGGGTGCTCACCGGCTGGGGTTCGGGCCCCCGGATTTCTAGCGTCTTCAACGAAGAGACGTACCCGCCGGACGGTGAAGGGGAACGCGGATGAAGGAGAACCTGGCCGCTCGGCTGGGCGGCTGGAGCGCACGCCACAGGAAGACGGCGATATTCGGGTGGCTGCTGTTGGTCGTCGCGGCCGTGCTCATCGGCGGGATGGCAGGGCAGCGGCAGCTGACCAACGGTGAGGAGGGCACCGGTGACTCCGGGCGGGCGATCCGCATCCTCGAGGACGCCGGCATCAAGAGCCCGGCCACCGAGATGGTGCTGATCCACAGCGCGGCCCCGGACGGGTTCCGCGCGGCGGCCGCGGACGTGACCCGCGCGATCCGGGACAGCGGGCGGGCGGCGACCGTGCGCGAGCCCCTGGTGTCCAGGGATCACCGCGACGCGCTGGTGCAGTTCGACCTGGCCGGTGACCCGAAGACGGCGGCGGACCGGGTGGCGCCCGTTCAGGCGGCGGTGGCGCGGGCGGGGGCGGGCCACCCCGGAGTCCGGGTGGAGGAGTTCGGCGACGCGTCCGGCGAGCGGTGGTTCAACAAGACGATGGGCGCGGACTTCTCCCGCGCGGAGCTGACCGCCGTGCCGCTCGCGCTGGGCATCCTGCTCGTCGCCTTCGGCGCGCTGCTGGCCGCCGTGGTTCCGGTGGCCATCGCGCTGACGGCGTTCCTGGCGGCCAACGGGCTGCTCGCCGTGATCAGTCACGCCATGCACATGGACGGTTCGGCGAGCTCGGTGATGCTGCTGATGGGCCTCGCCGTCGGCGTCGACTACTGCCTGTTCTACCTGCGCCGAGAGCGCGAGGAGCGCTCCGCCGGACGGGACCGGGAGACCGCGCTGCGCATCGCCGCCGCGACCTCCGGCCGGTCGGTCCTGGTGTCCGGGCTGACGGTCATCGTGGCGATGGCCGGGATGTTCCTGTCCGGAATGATGATCTTCGAGGGCTTCGCGGTCGCGACCATCCTCGTGGTGCTGATCGCGGTGATCGGCTCGGTGACGGTGCTGCCCGCGCTGCTGTCGATGCTGGGCGACAAGGTGGAGTTCGGGCGCATCCCGTTCCTGCGTCGCAGGCGGTCGACCGGGCGATTCTGGAACGCCGTCCTGCGCCCGGTGCTGGCCCGTCCGGGCGTTTCCGCCGCGCTGGCCGCGGCGTTCCTGCTGGCGCTGGCGGCGCCCGCGCTCGGCATGCACACCGAGAAGCTGCGGATGGAGCAGCAACTCCCGAAGAACACGCCCCTGATCGTGACCTACCACCGCATCAACGCGGCGTTCCCCGGCGGTCCCGACCCGGCCCTCGTCGTGGTGAAGGCCTCCGATGTCCAGGCGCCCCGGGTACGGCAGGCGATCCAGTCGCTGCGGGACGCCGCGCGACGGGACGGGGAGTTCGGGCAGCCGGTCCGCGTCCAGGTCCACACGGCGGCGAACGTCGCCACGATCAGCGTGCCGCTCGCCGGCAACGGCTCGGACGCCACCTCACGGCACGCGCTGGCGACTCTGCGGCAGCGCCTGGTGCCCGCGGCGTTCGGCGGGGTCGCGGAGGCGCGCGTCGGCGGCACCCTGGCCTTCTCCACCGACTGGAACGCCCGGCTGCGCGGCGGCATCGTGCCGGTCTTCGTGTTCGTGCTGGGCGTCACCTTCCTGCTGATGCTGATCTCGTTCCGATCCGTGCCCATCGCCGCCACGGCCATCGTGCTCAACCTGCTGTCGGTCGGCGCGGCGTACGGGGTGATGGTCGCGATGTTCCAGCACGGGTGGGGCGCGGGCCTCGTCGGCACCCACGGCGTCGGCGCCATCGAGGCGTGGCTGCCGCTGTTCGTCTTCGTCGTCTTGTTCGGGCTGTCGATGGACTATCACGTCTTCGTGGTGTCGCGGATCCGCGAGGCGTACGACCGCGGCACGCCCACCACGGCGGCGGTGGCACAGGGCATCCGGGCGACCGCCGGCGCCGTGACCAGCGCAGCGGTGATCATGGTGGCGGTGTTCGCCGTCTTCGGCACGCTCTCGATGCAGGATTTCAAGCAGATGGGCGTCGGGCTGTCCATCGCCGTGCTGCTGGACGCCACGATCGTACGGGCGGTGCTGCTCCCGGCGGTGATGACGCTGCTCGGCGAGCGGAACTGGTACCTCCCGCGCGCGCTGTCCTGGCTTCCCGGCCTGTCCCACGGCGAGGCGCCGGCCGCCGCGCCCACCGCGCCGCAGCCGGCCTACGTCTCGGCGGATCGCTGAGCCTCCGCCGAGCCTCGGCTGAGCGTCCGCCGATCCGCTGAGCGTCCGCCGATCCGCTGAGCGTCCGCCGATCCGCTGAGCGTCCGCCGATTCGCTGAGCGTCCGCCGATTCGCTGAGCGTCCGCCGATCCGCCGGCCCGTCGACCGGGCCGGCGGATCGGCGCGGTCAGCCGAGCGCGAGCGCGGCCAGGGCGGCGTTGACGATGGAGCCCGGGAGCAGGTCGTGCAGCTCGTACAGCTCGGCGATCGAGCCGGACTGACCGAACTGGTCCACGCCGAGCGGCACGCACGGCACGCCGAACGCCGAGCCGAGCCAGGCCAGGGCGTGCGAGGCGGCGTCGTGCACGGTTACGATCGGCGCGCGGACCGGGAACGCCGCGCGCAGCACGCCCGCCTCGGACGGCGTGCTCGCCGTCCGGACGCCCTGCCGCAGGGTCCGCTGCCACGCGGAGTACAGCCGGTCGGAGGAGGTCACGTCGATGACGTGCGCGGCGATGCCCTCCTCCTCCAGCTCACTGGCGGCGGCCAGCGCCTCGGGCAGGACGGCGCCCGACGCGGCGAGCTGCACGGCCGGGCCCTCGACGTCCGAGCGGTGCAGGAGGTACGCCCCGGCGAGCACCTGCCGGCGCAGCACCGCGTCGCCGAGGCGCTCCCGCGCCTCCTCGAACGGCGCCTGGTCCAGCGGCCGGGTTGTCAGCCGGAAGTAGTAGGCGCCGTCCTCGGCCGGAACCGCGGTGGTCGTCTCGGCCGGGCCGGCGGCGATCCGGCCGAGCGCGTCGCACAGCAGCCAGTCGAGGGCGGTGGCGTACGCCGGCTCCAGGTAGGTGACGTTGGGCAGCTCGAGCCCGATCGAGGCGGTGATCGTCGACTGGTGCGCCCCGCCCTCCGGTGCGAGCGTCACCCCGGACGGCGTGCCGGCCACGACGAACCGCGCCCCGGAGTAGACGCTGTAGATGAAGGCGTCCAGCCCGCGGCAGACGAACGGGTCGTACACCGTGCCGACCGGCAGCAGGGGCTGCCCGTGCAGGTCGCCGGCGAGCCCGAGCTGGCCGAGGAGCAGGAAGAGGTTCATCTCCGAGATGCCGAGCTCGATGTGCTGGCCGGAGGGTCCCTCGGTCCACTTCAGCAGCGGGTCGACGCTCCATGCCCGCTGCTCGGCGGGCGCGAAGACGCCCTTGCGGTTGATGAACCCGGCGAGGTTGGTCGACGTCGCCACGTCCGGCGCGGTCGTGACGAGGTACGGCGCGACCTCCTCCGCGCGGGACAGGTCGACGAGGATCTTGCCGAAGGCGTCCTGGGTCGAGACCGGACGCGAGGTCCGCACCCCGGTCGCCGCCGGCACCTTGACGCCCAGGGAGCCCGGCGCGGGCGTGCGGCGCAGCGCCTCGCGCCGCTGGTTGCACAGGATGCCCTCGGGCGTCGCCGGATCGAACCGCTCCCAGTCGTCGGTGAGCCGCAGCGAGGCGCGCAGCGCGTCGATCTGCTCGCCGGTCAGCAGCGCGGAGTGGTTGCGGGGATTGCCGGCGATCGGCAGGCCGTGGCCCTTCACCGTGTACGCGAACACGACGCTGGGCCGGTCGGTGACGGCGTCGCACTCGGCGTACGCCTCCAGCATGGCGACCGGGTCGTGGCCGCC
This sequence comes from Actinoallomurus liliacearum, assembly GCF_039542035.1. Classification (NCBI taxonomy): domain Bacteria; kingdom Bacillati; phylum Actinomycetota; class Actinomycetes; order Streptosporangiales; family Thermomonosporaceae; genus Actinoallomurus; species Actinoallomurus liliacearum. The sequence goes on along the minus strand of NZ_BAABHJ010000023.1, from coordinate 202,073 downwards.
CAGGTCCTGCACGAGTTCGGCGAGCTCGTCGTCGGGCAGGCCGGCGACCGCCTCGGTGACCTCGGCCGGCGCCCCGTCCAGGAACGTCTCGCGCAGCTTGGCGCCCGTGAGCCCGAACAGCGCCTGGTAGTGCTCGTTCGGCATGGCGTCGATCCAGCCGCGCACGGCGGCGGGCGCCTCGCGGAGCCGCCGGCCGTACTTGACCTCGACGACGTGCCAGCCCGCCGCCTCGAACTGGCCGCGCCACTGCGCGATCCGCATGCCCGGCACGACGCGGTCCAGGGACTGCCGGTTGAAGTCGACGATCCACATGACGTTGCCGAGACCCTGGGTCGCCGGGTCGGCGATGGCCTCCCAGACGTTGCCCTCGTCGAGTTCGGCGTCGCCCAGCAGTGCGACGAACCGCGCCTTCGGGCCCGCGCCGCCGTGCCAGTGCGCGTCGACGTAGCGGCGGACGGCGGCGGCGAACAGCGGCGCCGCCGCGCCGAGGCCGACCGAGCCGGTGGAGAAGTCGACGTCGTCGGGGTCCTTCGTACGGCTCGGGTAGGACTGCAGGCCGCCGCGGGCGCGCAGGGTCGTGAGGTAGGAGCGGTCGAGGTCGCCGAGGAGGTACTTGATCGCGTGGAAGACCGGGGAGGCGTGCGGTTTCACGCTCACCCGGTCCTCGGCGTTCAGGTGCGCGAACCACAGCGCGGTCATCGCCGTCACCAGCGACGCGCTCGACGCCTGGTGCCCGCCGACCTTGACGCCGTCGCCGGTCCGGCGCTCCCGGTTGGCCGCGTCGACGATGCGCACGGCCAGCCAGAGCACCCGGCGCTGGATCTCCTCCAGCACACTCAGGTCGACGCCGGCCAGGTCCACACCCGCGACCTCATTGTCACGAACGTCCTGCATGTCAGCCTCTCAGCGAAAGAGCGCGCTGTATCCGTTCAGCGCGGGTTGCCCCCCGAGATGAGCGTAAAGGACGTTTGCTCCTGACTCGATCTCCCGGTTCGTCACGAGATCGACGAGCCCGGCCATGGACTTGCCCTCGTAGACCGGGTCGGTGATCATCCCTTCCAGCCGCGCGGCCAGCCGCATGGCCTCCAGGGTCTGCTCGTCCGGGATCCCGTAGGTCCCGGCGTGATAGCGCTCGTCCAGGACGATCTCGTCGTCGGCGACCGCCGTCCCGATCAGCTCGGCGGTGTTCCGGGCGATCCGGGCGATCTGCTCCCAGGTCTCCTTCGGCTTGGCGGAGCCGTCGATGCCGATGATCCGGCGGCCCTTCCCCGCGAACCCGGCGATCATCCCCGCCTGGGTGCTCCCGGTGACCGAGCAGACGATGATCGTGTCGAAGTGGACTCCGAGCTCCCGCTCCTGCTCCTCCACCTCGCGCGCCCAGTTCGCGAAGCCGAGCCCGCCGAGGCGGTGGTCCGACGCGCCCGCCGGGATGGCGTACGGCCGGCCGCCCCGGGCCCGTACGTCCTCCAGGGCCTGTTCCCAGCTCTCCTTGAACTCGATGCCGAACCCGGCCTCGATCAGGCGCACGTCCGCGCCGAGCAGGCGGGACAGCAGGATGTTGCCCACCCGGTCGTAGACGGCGTCGGGCCAGTCGACCCAGCTCTCCTGGACCAGCACGCACTTGAGGCCGAGCCGGGCCGCCACGGCGGCGACCTGCCGGGTGTGGTTGGACTGCACACCGCCGATCGAGACGAGGGTGTCGCAGCCCTGAGCCAGCGCGTCGGCGGCGAGGTACTCCAGCTTGCGCGTCTTGTTGCCGCCGTACGCGAGGCCGGAGTTGCAGTCCTCGCGCTTGGCCCACAGCTTCACCCCGTTGCCGAGGTGCTCGGTCAGCCGGGGCAGCGGGTGCACGGGCGAGGGCCCGAACAGCAGCCGCTCGCGGGGGAAGTCGTCCAGTGTCGTCACGAGGTCTCCTTGTCCAGAAGGTCGCCGAGCGTGGCCCAGATCTCGGCAGTGGCGGCCACGGCCGCCTCGGTGTCGCGTGCGGCGCACGCGTTGATCAGGCGATCGTGCAGGGCGATGGAGCGCCGGCCCGGGAGCGAGCCGAACCGCAGCCGCTCCAGCCGCCGGATCAGCGGCACGTACCGCTCGATCGTCGCGGCCACCGCGCGGTTGCCCGCCGCGGCCACGGGAACGTCGTGCAGCTCGTCGTCGGCCGCCAGCGCGGCGGGGACGTCCCCGGCGTCGAGGGCGGCGGCGAACCGCGCGTTCGCCGCGCGCATCGCCTCGATGTGCCGCTCGGTCAGCACCGGCACCGCCGCGCGCACGGCGAGCTCGTGCATGGCCCGGACGACGACGTACGCGTCTCGCACGTCGCGGACGACGAGCGGCGTGACCCGGGTGTAGGCGTGCGGCTTGGTCTCCACGAGCCCCTCGTCGGCGAGGCGGGCGAGCGCCTCGCGCACCGGCGTGCGGGACAGCCCGACCCGCTCGGCCAGCTCGCCGTCCCGGATGATCTCGCCGGGTGCGAGGTCGCCCTCGACGATCGCGTCGCGGAGCATGCGGTACGCCTGGTCGCGGAGGAGAGACCGATCGAGGCGGGGGAGGCGGTCAGATGGCATGCAATATATTAGATACTGCATTGTTCACCGCGTCAACACCGTCTGTGACATCTGCATCATCACGCCGACCTCCCTGTTCATAGGATTTTCCCGATCACCGGAGCGTGTGCGCGTCAGCGGCGGGGGCCGGCATGCGCGCACGTCGTGCTCGCATGCCGCCACACGCCCGGTACCTTTGGCCCGTGCTGCCGAACGTCACCGCCACGCGCTACGTGACACCCCTACGGGAGGGCGGGTCCCTGCCCGCCATCGTCGAGGCCGACGACCTGGGCACGTACGTCGTGAAGTTCCACGGCGCCGGGCAGGGGCGCAAGGCCCTCATCGCGGAGATCATCGCCGGTGAGCTGGGCCGGCGCCTCGGCCTGCGGGTGCCGGACCTCGTCACCGTGGACGTCGAGCCGGTCATCGCCCGCCACGAGCCGGACCCCGACATCCAGGACCTGCTCAAGGCCAGCCCCGGTCGCAACCTCGGCGTCGACTACCTGCCGGGCTCCCTCGGCTTCGACCCGCTGGCCTGGACGCCCGAGGCCGACTTCGCCGCGGCCGTGCTGTGGTTCGACGCGCTGATCGGCAACGTCGACCGCAGCTGGCGGAACCCCAACCTCCTGGTCTGGCACGGCGACGTCTGGCTCATCGACCACGGCGCCAGTCTCTACTTCCACCACGCGTGGGCCTCGGCGGAGAAGCTGATCTCCCGGCCGTACGACGCGGGCGACCACGTGCTGGCGACCTTCGTCGACGATGCCGGACTGGCCCGCGCCTGCCGCGACCTCGGTCCTAAGGTCACCGAGGACCTGCTCCGCGAGGTCGTCGCCCTGGTCCCCGAGGAGTGGCTGGCCGACGAGCCCGGCTTCGGCTCCCCCGCCGAGGTCGCGGCCGCGTACGTCGCACACCTGGGGACCCGCGCGGCCACACCGGAGATCTGGCTGCCCGCGGTGGGCGAGGCCAGGCCGGCGACGCCCCGGACCGAGCACCGCCCGTCGGCCCGACCGAATTGGCTGGGATGAAGATCTTCGAGTACGCCGTCCTGCGGGTGATCCCCCGCGTCGAACGCGGCGAGACCATGAACGTCGGGGTGATCCTCTACTGCCAGGCCGAGGACTTCCTCGGCTGCCGGACCCACGTCGACGACGTACGGCTCCGCGCGCTGGCCCCGGACCTCGACGTCGACGGCGTCCGCGCCGCGCTGCAGGCGGTCGACGGCGTCTGCTGCGGCGGCCCGCGGGCCGGTCAGGCCGCGGGCGAGTCCCTCGGCTCGCGGTTCCGCTGGCTGACCGCGCCGCGCAGCACCGTCGTCCAGCCCGGCCCCGTCCACTCGGGCCTCACCGCCGACCCGGCCGCCGAACTCGACCGCCTCCTCGACGTCCTCGTCCGCTGAGCCGTCTCACGGGCACGCCGCCCACGAGGACGGCGCGCACGCCCGCCACGGCGAGGCCGCCCACGGGTCCCGTCACGGGAAGGCCACGCGCAGGCCTGTCACGGGGAGGCCGCCACGGATCCGTCACGGGGAGGCCGCCCGCGGGTCGCGGAGGAAGGTCGCGATCCCCCGCTGGAAGTCGTCGAACTCGACGGGCGGCCCGCCCGTCTGCGCCTTCGCCGCCGCCCACGCCGGCGTGAGCACGGCCCCGACCGCGTGCTTGGCGGCCCGGACGGCCGCGCCCGGGTGGCGGCTGATGGCCAGTACGAGCCTGCGGGTGGCCGTGGCCAGTTCCTCGTCCGGGACACAACGGGTGGCGAGTCCCAGGCTCACGGCCTCGGCGGCGGGGACGAGACGCCCGGTGTAGAGCAGTTCCCGCGCGACGCCGGGCCCGGCGAGCACGGCCAGCCGGGCGGCGAAGGCCGGGCTGACGAGGATGCCGAGTCGCGCTATCGGCATCCCGATCCGCGCGCTCTCCGCCATGACCTGCAGGTCACAGGCCAGCGCGAGCTGACACCCGGCCCCGGCGGCGACGCCCTCCACCTGCGCGATCACCGGTACGGGAAGGTCCTCGATCGCGGTGCACGCCGCCTCCATGGCGGCGAAGCTGTCCGCCACGTCCGTGACGTCCGCCTCGACCCACTCCCGCACGTCGGACCCGGAGCTGAACATGCCGCCCTGGCCTCGCACGACCACCACCCGCAGCTCGGCCTCGCGGGCGAGCCGCCGGAACGTTTGCTCGAGTTCGCGCCAGTCCGCGCTGGACAGCGCGTTCCCGCGATGCCCGTCGCCGACCGTGACCTCGGCGACTTCGACGTCCCGCTGCGTTCTGATCTTCATCGAACGGCTCCCTCCTCGCGCATCGCGGCGATCTCATCGGGGCCGAGGCCGAGCTCGGCGAGGACCTCATCGGTGTGCTCGCCGAGACCGGGCGGCGCCGAGCGTACGGCCGGCGGATGCGCGGACAGTTTGAGGGGCGAGCCGACCATCCGCAGCCGGCCCGCCCCAGGGTGGTCGACCTCGACGACCATGTCCCGGGCGCGCACCTGCGGGTGATCCAGCGCCTCGGGCACCGTGTTGATCGGCCCCGCCGGCACCCCCGCCTCGGTGAGGGCCTCCGCCCACGCGGCGCTGGTCCGGGAGCTCAGCGCCGCTCGCAGGAGCCCCAGCAGTTCCTCCCGGTGGTGCACCCGATCGGCGTTGGTCGCGAAGCGCGGATCCTCGGCCAGGTCGCCGCGCCCGACCGCCGTCGCGAACCGGCGCCAGAGCCCGTCGTTCCCGATGGCGACCATGAGGTGACCGTCGGCGGTGGGCAGCGCCTGGTACGGCACGATCGACGGGTGGGCCGAGCCGTACCGGCGCGGGGTCTCGCCGGTCGCGAAGTGGTTTCCGGCGACGTACGTCAGCCAGGAGATCTGCCCGTCCAGGAGCGAGATGTCGATGTGCTGGCCGCGACCGGTGAAGCGGCGGGCGTGCAGCGCGGCCAGAATCCCGATCACCGCGTACATTCCGGCGCCGAGGTCCGCCGCGGACGTGCCCATCCGCACCGGAGGCCCGTCGGCCGCCCCGGTGACGCTCATGATCCCGCTCATCGCCTGCGCGATGAGGTCGTACCCGGCGCGCTCGGCGTACGGGCCCGTCTGCCCGAACCCGCTGATCGAGGCGTACACCAGGCCGGGGTTGCGGGCCGACAGCTCCTCGTAGCCGAAGCCGAGGCGGGCCGCGGTACCCGGCCGGAAGTTCTCCAGGACGACGTCGGCCCGGTCGGCGAGCCGCTGGACGGCCTCCCGGCCCTTGTCGGTCTTCAGATCGACGCTGATGGAGCGCTTGTTGCGGTTGATGGACAGGAAGTACGTGGCGTCGTCCCCCTGGAACGGCGGCCCCCACTGCCGGGTGTCGTCGCCCTTCCGCGTGTCCTCGACCTTGATCACCTCCGCACCGAGGTCCGCCAGGATCATGCCGGCGAAGGGGCCGGAGAGGATTCGGGACAGTTCGAGCACCCGGACGCCGGCGAGCGCGCCGTCAGCCATGTCGTCTCCCATCAGCGGAGAAATCGGACCTAGCACCAATGGTTCCCCGGCACCCGGCATCGCCACCGCACGCGGCCGGTAGCGTTCTTCGGTGGCCGAAGCGATGAACAGGGTGCTGATCGCGGGCATCTCGGGGGCCGGCAAGACGACGCTCGCCCGCAAGCTGTCCGAGCGGTACGGGCTGCCCCGCTACGAGCTGGACGCGCTGCATCACGGGCCGGGCTGGGTCCCACGCCCGGAGTTCGAGGCCGACGTGAAGGAGTTCAGCGCTCAGGACCGGTGGGTGACCGAGGACCAGTACCACCGCGCCCTCGGCGATCTGTTGTGGGACCGCGCCGACACGGTGATCTGGCTCGACCTGCCGCGCCGCGCGGTGATGTGGCGGGTGATACGGCGCTCGGTCATCCGCGCCGTCGACCGGCGCCCCCTGTGGAACGGCAACAAGGAGAGCGTCCGCAACTGGTTCGAAGCGGACCACCCCATCCGCTGGGCCTGGTCACAGTTCGGCGGGAGAAGAGCGGCGACCGCCGAACGCGCCACCCGCCACCCGGACGTGATCGTCATCCACCTGCACACGGCCCGCCAAGCCCGCCACTGGCTCCGCGAGGCAGGCCGACACAGCTGATCGATCGCTGAGGCGGCCGCGCGAGACGACGATCAGCCGAACACGTCGCTGAAAGTGCGGCTCAGCCGAACAGTTCGTCGACGGTCTCCGCGACGACGGCCTGCTTGAGCCATGCTTCGATCTCCTGAGCATCCCTACACGCCTGGATGCGGACACGAGCGCTTTCCGGCACCTCGATGCCCCTGGTCTCTAGGACCGTGAGAACGGCGTGGACCCCTTCTTCCGCGCGGCCTTCCTCGAGGCCTTCTGCCTTGCCGCGGCCGAAGTGTTCCTTTGCGAAGGGGCTGTAGACAGGCCAGGTCTTTGCGGACACGAGCTCCTCCAGCATGCGTCGGACGGCTGGCGCGGCCATACCGTGAGCGTATTCATAGTACTGCGTTCCGTAGCCGGGCTCCACTGCAGCCAACCCGTCGACGAATGCCTTCACCACGGGCTTGTGCTGTAGCCCGTGCATCATCACCGCCATCGCGGCGAGCTCCGGATGGGCCGCCGCCTCGTCCGGATCTGTGATGGCCGGCACGTCGTCCGGGCCGAGCACCGCGGCACGGAACACATAGCCGGGCAACTCGGTCTCGATCGGCGCGGCGTAGTAGGAGGCGGTACTCGGGTCGGCGCACACGCAGAGCACAGTCACCGGCCGACGCAACAGCAGCCACAGCGACGCGGCATACCGCGGTAGCTGCCGTCGCTTTGAATCGGCTTTCTCCTGCTGGACTTCCACAATTATCCCGTGCCGTGGCCCCTGGGGAGGACCCACCGTGATCACCGTGTCCGGCCGGAAGTCCTGCGACGGCCGGTCATTGAAGTCGTTCGACTCGACCTGCACTGGCACCGCATCGGGCACCTCGATGCCCTTGAGCTCGCGGAGGAACTCCACCGCGAGCTCCGGCCGCTCGCGGAACATCTCGTTGATCGTGTCATGTCGGGGGGACGGCATGTCACCTAAAGCTACAGTACGATCGCTAAGGGTGACGCATTTACTCGAACCTTGATTCGAACCGTCTCCGAAGACAGCACCGGGCAGACGTCAGAACATGACGGACATGAAGGTGTCGACGTCGCGGAAGCCGACGCGGCGGTAGGTGGCGCGGGCCGGGGCGTTGAAGTCGTTGACGTACAGCGTGACCGCCGGGGCGATGCTGCGCAGCGCCTCGGCGACGACGGCGGCCATGCCGTGCACGGCGTACCGGCGCCCGCGCGGCTCCGGGGGTCGACCCACACGCCCTGGACCCGGCAGGCGTACGGGGTGACGGCACCGGGCTGCGGCGAGCCCCTAGAGGAGTCCTGAGGCAATGGAACGGCGAAGGACTTTCTACACGTGGATGAACCGTTGTGATCCGCTGTTGCCCATTACGTCGATCGTGAAGCTCTTCTGCCACCCGAATGGGGTCACCTCCACCTGGTGGGGCGTGGTCTCCACGAGCCTGTCACGCAGGGCGACGATGGTCTGATGCGAATCCTCGGGCGACGCCAATGTATGCGAGAGATGCGCGAAACCGTTGATCACAATGGATTTCACGTCGGTCTTCGCACAGACCCGGCGTATCGCCTTCGCGGCGTGGCGGATCTTCTCCAGATCTCCGGGCTCGATCGTGATGAGGAGCAACAGGCAATTATCCCATGCGAGCGACGATAGCGCCGCGTCGTCGGGCTCGACGATGGACTGCGTGGGATATTGCAGAACGTATTCGACGGCCCGGCATTCGAGACATAGGATCTTCACGGGTGTACTCAGCCTGAATCTGTGAGAGAAGCACTGGGCCAATAGTTGACGGACTTGTCGGGTGAACGTCGGCGATACCGGCCGGAGGTACGAGCCGGCGCGGAGCACGCGGGACCTGTCACCAGGCGGCTCCAGAATATCGTCCCGTTCTACGCCGAGATCAACAGATATCAGATGAATAAATGCCGTCGAACACCGACCTGACGACCTCAATCCGCCGCAATTGCGCTAGTCAACTCACGTCGCACCCGTCTCCGGCGGAACCATCTCGGTATTGGTGGCCTATTCCACGCCTTCCGACACCGCTGGAGGGATTCTCGGAATAGCGGCAAGTGACATAGGCATTGCCATACGGGCCGATCGAACCGGCCGACGGCCGCCTGGCCCGCCCGATCGCCGGAGGCACCTACGGCCGTGGCCCAGACCTTCTAGAACATGACGGACATGAAGGTGTCGACGTCGCGGAAGCCGACGCGGCGGTAGGTGGCGCGGGCCGGGGTGTTGAAGTCGTTGACGTACAGCGTCACGGCGGGGGCGATGCTGCGCAGCGCCTCGGTGACGACGGCGGCCATGCCGTGCACGGCGTACCGGCGCCCGCGCAGCTCCGGGTCGACCCACACGCCCTGGACCTGGCAGGCGTACGGGGTGACGGCACCGATCTCGGCCTTGAACACCACGCGGCCGTCCTCGATGCGGGCGAAGGCCCGCCGGGAGCGGATGAGCTCGGCCACGCGGGCGCGGTACAGCACTCCCCCGTCGCCCGCCTGCGGCGAGACGCCGACCTCCTCGGTGAACATCGCCACGCACGCCGGGTAGAGGACGTCGAAGTCGTTCATGGTGACGCGGCGGACGGCCGGGTCGGGTTCGACGGGCGGCGGCGACACCGTCGACATGACGGGCTGGGCCGCGCGGATGGCCCGGGGCGGGCCCCAGAAGGGGCGTAGGGCGTTCCACATCTCGGTCGCCGCGGGCACCGGGCCGACGATCGACGAGCAGCGGCGTCCCTGCGAACGCGCCCGGTCGGCGAAGGACCGCGCGGCCTCCCGGTCGGCCGCGACCGGGACGAGGTTCGCGCCGGAGTAGCACAGGGAGGTCAGGCGCCCGCCGCGGTGGAATCCCCACAGCTCGGCGCCGAGGCGGGCCGGGTCGACGCCGGCGGCGTACACCCGCGAGCCGACGAAGACGTTCGACACCGGGTCTGCGTCGAGGATCTCCAGGACCGCCGCACGGTTGCGGTCGTCCAGGAGGCGCACCGGAGACGTGCGCAGCATCGGACTCACGTTCTCTCCCCGGCGGGTGATCCGGCGCGTTGGAGAGCGGGCCGGCGTGTCGACACGTTCGCTCCGCTCACCTTGTAAGGGTACGGGAGGATCCCGGCAAGATCGGTAATCAGGTGCGGCATGCCTCGCCCGACTGCCCCGGCGGGTGCGCGAAGGACCCCCGGCCGGAGCCGAGGGTCCTCCGCGCGTGGTCCCGGTCAGCGGGACCGCGGATCTCCGCGCCGTGGCGTCACGGACGCCCGATGAGCGGGCGGGCGGGCACCTTCGGGGCGATCGACCGGGCCGCCGCGGCGGCGTCGGACGGGACGGGGTCCGGAAGCGCCTTGCAGGTCGCGTCCGGTCCGGTGCCCGGCTTGTTCTTCGGCAGCGTGCCGTCGCTCAGGTAGGCCGCGACCTTGTCGTCGAGGCAGGCGTTGCCATTGAGCGTGTTGGCGTGGGTCTTGCCGCCGATCTCGGCCACCAGGCGGGACGGCAGGAGCTTGTGCATCTCCACACCGCCGGGGTACGGCGTCGCGGCGTCCAGCGTGGACTGAACGAGGAGCGCCGTGGACATGTCCTTGGCCTTGATCTTCAGGGCCGGGCCGCCCTGGAACGGCCAGTACGCGATCGGCGCGTTGAACCAGACGTTCGACCAGGTGTTGTAGTGGATGCCCTGCTTGTAGAGCTTGGCCGCGTCGGCGTGCCACTTGCTCCAGGACCGGGGCCACTTGGCGTCCGCGGCCTGGACGGCGTTGTAGACCGCGAAGCCGTTGTCGTCGGCGCTCTGGATGTAGTCCGTGTAGAGGCTGACGAGCGGGCCCGCGTCGCCATTGTTGACGTACGCCGCGAACACGTCGGCGGTCGGCTCGTACCAGCCGACGCTGTACCCGGCGTTGAGGAACGTGTCGTCGAGCTCGTCACCGCCGAGCTTGCCACCGATCGGCTTGCTGAACGCGGCGGCCCGGATGCTGTAGTACTTCTTCTCCACGGCGGCCTCGGTCTTGCCGAGGTGGTAGTGGGAGTCGTACTTGGCGATCCAGCCGAAGAAGAGCTTGATGTTCCGCTCGAACGCCTTGTCCTGGGACAGCTGCGCCTTGTACCAGACCTCGCGGACGTCGACGTTGCCGTCGAGGACCATCCGGTTCACGCGCTTGGGGAACAGCGTGCCGTACGTCGCGCCGAGGTAGGTGCCGTACGAGAAGCCGTAGTAGCTGATCTTGCTCTGCCCCAGCGCGGCGCGGATCGAGTCGATGTCGCGGGCCGCGTCGGTGGTGCGCAGGTGCGGCAGCAGCCAGCCGAACTTCTTGGCGCAGGCCTGGGCGTACGCCTTCGACCTGGCCTTCCACGCCTCCTCGGCCTTGGCCGAGTGCGGCACGTAGTCCGGGCGGATCGGGTCGGAGTAGTGCGGGTCGCACGTCAGCGCCGGCTGGCTCAGGCCGACGCCGCGCGGGTCGAACCCGATGATGTCGTACTGGGCCGGGACCTCCGCGTGGCCCACGCCGGTGAACCAGTTCGCGAGCCCGCCGGCGAGGTACAGGCCGCTGCCGCCGGGGCCGCCGGGGTTGGCGAGCAGCACGCCCTTGTAGTGCGTGGTGTCGGTGTGCTTCAGGCGCGACACCGCGATCGAGATCTTCTTGCCGCTTGGGTGCCGGTAGTCCAGGGGCACCGACAGCTGGCCGCACTCGGCGTTGTCGAGGTACGGCTGGTCGGCCGGGCACTTGGCCCAGGCGATCTTGGCGGTCGCCGGTGTCGTCTCCGCCTGCGCCGAAACGGTCACCGCCGCGCCGGAGAGTCCGACTCCCGCCGCTGCCGTGATGACCATCAGTCTCTTCACATGACCCCCTCGCGTACGGGCGCATGAGAAGCCCGCACTGGTAGGAATGCGAAGAATTGTGTCCGGTGCGAGAAAAGGGACGGAAGAGGCTCGAGTAACCGTTGTTCGATCGTGACGGCCCGACGGTTCCGGCCACCTCGGATGCGGGTTCCGGCCACCTCGGATGCGGATTGCGGCCATCGAGAACGCGGGTCCCCGGCGATCCCGGTCGCCGGGGACCCGCTCCCGTCACCCGCTACGGACGGCGGAGCACCGGCGGGAACACGTCCGCGGTCAGCGGGCGGACGGCGGCCGTGGACGGCGGGACCGGCTCGGGCAGGCGCGCGCAGTGCGACCGGTTCGGCGGCAGGGTGCCGGTCGCGAGGAAGGCGGTGAACTTCTCGTCGACGCAGGCGTTGCCGCGCTGCACGATCCCGTGCGTACGCCCGCCGTCCTCGATCACCAGGCGCGATCCCGCGAGCCGGCGGTTCATCTCGACCCCGCCGGCGTACGGCGTCGCGGCGTCGTTCGTCGCCTGGAAGAGCAGCACGGGAGGCAGGTCGCGCGTCCGGCCGACGTCGGCCGGTCGCCCGGACCCGGCCGGCCAGAACGCGCACGGCGCGTTGTACCAGGCGTTGGCCCACGTCTCGAAGCGGAAGCCCGCGGTGTACAGCCGCCCGTTGTCCCGGCGCCACCGCGCCCAGTCCCGCGGCCACCGCACGTCGCTGCACTGCACGGCGTTGTACACGGCGTAGCCGTTGTCGTCGGTGGTGGCGCCGAACCGGTTGTACGCCTCGACCAGCGACGCGACGTCACCGGCCTGGTACCGGGCGAGGGCGTTCGCCAGATACGGCCAGTACGCCCCGAGGTCGATGTATCCGGCGATCAGGAACGTGTCGTCGAGTTCGTCGGCGCCCACGACACCGCCCGCCGGAACGGCCGCGACCTTCTGGCGGGCCGCGAAGAAGGAGTCCCGGACGGCCTGCGCGGTCGTGCCCAGGTGGTAGGCCGCGTCGTACTTGGCGATCCAGGCGAACAGGGCGTTGATGTTGCCCTCGAACGCCCGGTCCTGGTCGAGGTTGTCGGTGTACCAGACGCCGCTCGGCCGGACGCTGCTGTCCAGGACCATGCGCCGGACCCGCGCCGGGAACAGCGTGGCGTACACCGCGCCGAGGTAGGTGCCGTACGAGGCGCCGTAGTAGTTGATCTGCTGCTCGCCCAGGGCCGCGCGGATGGCCTCCATGTCCTTGACGGCGTCGACGGTCGTCAGGTGTGACAGGAACGAGCCGTACTTCCGCCCGCACGCCTGGGCGTAGGCCGCCGATCGGCTCAGCCAGGCGGACTCCAGCGCCGGCGTCCGCGGCACGTAGTCGGGGCGTACGGGCTTGAAATAGCCCGGATCGCAGCTGAGCGCGGGGCTGCTGCCGCCGACGCCGCGCGGGTCGAACCCGACGACGTCGTAGGCGGCCCGCAGGTCTGCGGGGAGGTGGTTCGCGACGCGCAGCGCGAAGTCGCGGCCCGTGCCGCCGGGGCCGCCGGGGTTGACCAGCAGCGCCCCCTGGTAGCCCGTCGTCCCGGTGTGCCGGGCGCGGGACAGCGCCAGGCTGATCTGCGCTCCGCGCGGATCGGCGTGGTCGAGCGGCACTCTGAGGGCGGCGCACTCGAGTCCGCCGAGGCTCTCCTCGGTGCACGGTGACCAGGCAAGCCCCGTGGCGGGTTCGGCGGGATGGGCCCGCGCCGTGAGCGGCGCGATACTCAGCGTGACCAACCCGGCTCCGGCGACGGCCGTCGTGATGGCGAGCTTGTTCACGTAACCCCTTTCACACGGGGAGTCCGGGACCGAACTCCCCGTCGTGCGTACGCACGATGGTGGTGATTCCGGGACGCGGCCGGAGGGGGCACGGCGAAGACCGGCCAGGACCGGCCAAGATTCGAGCGCCGCCGCGAACTGCGAGAGAGCCCCCGGCCGACGCGGCCGGGGGCTCTCGAGACTCTACTCAGTGATCAGTGTTCGCCGATCGCCGCCGCGTCGGCATTCGCCGAAGTGGCCTTGGCGGCGGTCGCGCCCGGCACCGGCAGCGCCGGGGCCTGGCAGCGGGCGTCCACGCCGGGCTTGTTCGGTGGCAGCGCGCCCCAGCCCAGGTAGGCGGAGACGAGGGTGTTCGCGCACGTGTCGCCGTTCGGGGTCAGCGCCACGCCGTGGTTGATGCCGCCGTTCTCCACCAGCAGGCGGGAGTTCGGGAAGCGCTTGTGCACCTCGACCGCGCCGGCGTACGGCGTGGCCGCGTCGTTCGTGGCCTGGACGATGAGGATCGGCGGCAGGCCCTTCTTGCCCTGGATCTTCACCGGCGTGCCGCCCGGCACGGGCCAGTACGCGCACGGCGCGTTGTACCAGACGTTGCCCCAGGTCAGGAACGTGTTGCCCTGCCGGTAGAGCTGCCAGTTGTCGTGGTCCCACTTCTTCCAGTTCGTCGGCCACTGCCGGTCCACGCACTGCACGGCGTCGTACACCGCGTAGCTGTTCTGGGTGAGGAAGTCGTCGGTGGGGAAGCCGCCCCACTGGTCGAGCAGCGGCTGCGGGTCGTGCTTGACGAAGTAGTCCGACAGCGCCTGGGCGTGGTCGAGCCAGGTGTAGTCGCGGTAGGCGTCGGCCTGGACGGTGTCGTCCAGTTCGTCGGGGCCGAGCTGCCCGTTGATCGGGTCCTTGGCGAGCGCCGCGCGGATCTTGTAGTAGTTCGCCTTCACCGCGGCGTGCGTGGCGCCGAGGTGGTAGACCGCGTCGTACTTGGCGATCCAGGTCAGGAAGATCTCGAAGCGCTTCTGGAACGCCACGTCCTGGTCGAGGTTGACGTCGTACCAGACCCCGCTGGGCCGTACGACGCTGTCCAGGACCATGCGGCGCACGTGCGTCGGGAACAGCGACGCGTAGACCGACCCGAGGTAGGTCCCGTAGGAGTAGCCGTAGTAGCTGATCTTGTGCTGGCCGAGCGCCTTGCGGATCGAGTCCATGTCGCGCGCCCAGTTGGCGGAGGTCTGGTACTTCAGCGCGGAGCCGTACCGCCGGCCGCAGTCCTGGGCGTACTTCTTCGCCTTCGCCCGCCAGGCCAGCTCCTCGGCCTTGGAGCCCGGCGTGTAGTCGGGCCGGGCCTTGCCGGGCGCCTGGAAGGACGGGTCGCAGATGATGCCCTTGCCGGTGCCGTCGATGGAGCTCGCGCCGACGGCGCGCGGATCGAAGCCGATCCAGTCGTACGTCGCGCCGACCGACGTCGGCAGGCCGTACGTCCCCTTGGCGAACCGGGTGGGCAGGTCGCGCCCGTGCCCGCCGGGGCCGCCCCGGTTCAGCAGGACGACGCCCTGGTAGTGCCGGGTGTCGGTCGCCTTGGCACGGGTCAGCGCCAACGTGATCTGACGGCCGTGCGGATGGGCGTAGTCGAGCGGGACCCGCAGGGTGCCGCACTCCAGGCCCTGCAGTTTCGTGCCCTCGATCGGGTCGTTGTCCGGGCACGGCGTCCAGGCGATTCCGGCGGCCACTGCCTGGGCGGACTCTCCGGCCGGGGCGGGCGTCGGTGTCGCGGAGCCGCCGGCGGCCACCGCCGGGCCGACGCCGGTAAGGGTCAGGCCGATCGCGGCCGTGACCACTACGAGCTTCTTCACTGGTCCCCTCCTCCGCGCGGCTCCCCACTGAGCCCCGCAATTCGGTGGATGCCGGGGCATTGTGCGCGTGTGACAGGTGGGGCGATCAAGAGTTAGGGATCAAGGATGCAGAATCGTGACAAATACCGAAACATCCGTATTGGCGGCGGACAAGGCAACTCATCGGTGCATCAGAAAAGGAGACGGCCCTTCCGGAGTAATTCCGGAAGGGCCGTAAAACACGTGTGTAAAGGCGTCAGGACACGGTGACGTCGGCGCCGGGGCCGTCGCCGGTGACGTCGACGCCCATCTCCTCGGCGATCCGGACGGCCTCCTCGATGAGGGTCTCGACGATCTGCGACTCGGGCACCGTCTTGATGACCTCGCCCTTCACAAAGATCTGCCCCTTGCCGTTCCCGGACGCCACGCCGAGGTCGGCCTCGCGCGCCTCGCCCGGGCCGTTCACGACGCAGCCCATGACCGCCACCCGCAGCGGGACCGGGAAGTCCTTCAACGCCGCGGTGACCTCGTCGGCCAGGGTGTAGACGTCGACCTGGGCCCGGCCGCAGGAGGGACAGGAGACGATCTCCAGGCCGCGCTCGCGGAGGTTCAGCGACTCCAGGATCTGGATGCCGACCTTGACCTCCTCGACCGGCGGGGCCGACAGCGAGACCCGGATCGTGTCCCCGATGCCCTCGGCCAGCAGCGCGCCGAACGCCACCGCCGACTTGATCGTGCCCTGGAACGCCGGACCCGCCTCGGTGACGCCGAGGTGCAGCGGGTAGTCGCAACGGGCCGCCAACTGACGGTAGGCGTTGATCATCACGACCGGGTCGTTGTGCTTGACCGAGATCTTGATGTCCCGGAAGTCGTGCTCCTCGAACAGGGAGCACTCCCACAGCGCCGACTCGACGAGCGCCTCGGCGGTCGCCTTGCCGTACTTCTCCAGCAGGCGCTTGTCCAGCGAGCCGGCGTTCACGCCGATGCGGATGGGGACGCCCGCGTCCTTGGCGGCCCGGGCGATCTCACCGACCTTGTCGTCGAACTTCTTGATGTTGCCCGGGTTCACCCGCACCGCCGCGCAGCCCGCGTCGATCGCCGCGAAGACGTACTTGGGCTGGAAATGGATGTCGGCGATGACCGGGATCTGAGACTTACGGGCGATCGCGGGCAGCGCGTCGGCGTCGTCCTGAGACGGCACCGCCACGCGTACGATCTGGCAGCCCGAGGCGGTCAGCTCCGCGATCTGCTGCAACGTCGCGTTGACGTCGGAGGTCAAGGTGGTGGTCATCGACTGGACCGACACCGGCGCGTCGCCGCCGACCGGCACGTTGCCCACCATGATCTGCCGCGACTTGCGACGCGGGGCGAGCGGCCTCGGTTTGGCCTGCGGAATTCCAAGATCGACGGTCATCGGCAACGCGGCGCGGAGCTCACGCTCCGGTGCGCCGCGCCCTCCTTCCAGTGGGTGCTCGGCATTGGTCCCAAGCCTAGGCAACCGACGGGGATGCTGCACACGCGAGGGCTTACTGGGGGAGTTTGAGTGGATTTATCAGGTCGGCGAGTACCAGCAGAACGCCCAACCCCACCAGCAGGACGACGAAGGCGTACGTCACCGGCATCAGCTTGGTGAGGTCGACGGGCCCCGGATCGGGCCGGCCCCGTATCCGGAAGATCCATACCTTGATCCGTTCGTAGCAGACCACCGCCAGGTGACCGCCGTCCAACGGCAGGAGCGGGAAGAGGTTCAGCAGCCCGACGAAGAGGTTCAGCGAGGAGACCAGCAGCAGGAACATGCCGAGCTTCGCGCGCCAGCTGTCGCTGGAGGAGAACACCTGCCCCGAGGTCTCGGCTCCGCCCACGATGCTGCCCGCCTGGCCGCCCGGCGTGTTGGCCCGCTCGCGGGAGAACAGCTTCGGGATCGCCTTCGGCACGTCCACCACGATCCCGCCGATCGCGACCGTCATCTGACCCGTGAGCCGGCCCGCGAACCGCACCGCCGCGACCGGGCCCATCGTCCGGATGCGCGGCACCGGCTCGACCCCGAGGTAGCCGTGGCCGGCCAGCCGCCCGATCCGGACCGTCACCGTACGCCGGGCACCGTGCCGCTCGACCACGACCGGCACGCTCTCCTCCGGCCGGGTCCCCTGGATGAGGCGGGACAGGCCGTTCCAGTCGCGGACCGGCGTCCCGGCGAAGGACACGACCCGGTCGCGCGGCCGCAGGCCCGCCACCGAGGCGGGTGACACCGGGTCGCGGTCCGTGCAGACCGCGCCGCTGACCGGCACGCAGGGTGAGACCCGGCGGACGGCGGTGGTGGCGTTCCCGGTGTCCGGGATTCCCACCGCCGCCGCGAGGACGACCAGCAGCACGAACGCCAGGATGATGTTGATCACGACGCCGGCCACGATCACGACCACTCGCTGCAACGCCGGCCGGCGATAGAACGCCCGCGCCTCGTCGGCCGGGTCGATCTCCTCCAGCGGGGTGTAGCCGACGATCTTCACGAAGCCGCCGAGCGGGATGGCCTTGACCCCGTACTCGGTCTCGCCCCGGCGGCGCGACCACAGGGTCGACCCGAAGCCCACGAAGAACTGCGTCGCCTTCATGCCGAAGCGCTTGGCCGTCAGGAAGTGACCCGCCTCGTGCAGCACCACGGAGAGGAGCAGCGCGAGGACGAAGGCCAGCGCTCCGAGCAGATAGGTCAACCAGACGTCAGCTCCCGTGCTCGCGTCCGTGCCCACCGATCGGCGGCGAGCACGTCGTCCACGGTGAGCCCGCCGCCGGAATCCTCCCTGTTCAGCGGACCCGGAGCGGTCATGTGCTCGGACACTACCCGCGCGACCGTGTCGACAATCGCCGAAAACGCCAGCCTTCCGGCGAGGAAGGAGGCGACGCACTCCTCGTTCGCGCCGTTGTAGACGGCCGGGGCGGTGCCGCCGGCCGAGCCGACCTCCCGCGCCAGGCGCACGGCGGGGAACGCCTCGTCGTCGAGCGGGAAGAACTCCCAGGTCTGCGCCCGGGTCCAGTCAAGGGCGGGCGCCACGTCGGGCACCCGGTCGGGCCACGCGAGGCTGAGGGCGATCGCCAGGCGCATGTCCGGCGGGCTCGCCTTGGCGAGCGTCGCCCCGTCGACGAACTCCACCATCGAGTGCACGATCGACTGCGGGTGCACCACCACCTCGATCCGGTCGAACGGCACGTCGAACAGCAGATGGGCCTCGATGACCTCCAGACCCTTGTTGACCAGCGTCGCGGAGTTGACGGTGACCAGCGGCCCCATCGCCCAGGTCGGATGGGCGAGGGCCTGCTCGGGTGTCACATCGGCCAGCTCGGCGCGCGTCCGTCCCCGGAACGGGCCGCCGCTCGCGGTCACGACGAGGCGGCGCAGCTCACCGCGCGTGCCGCCGCGCAGGCACTGGGCCAGCGCGGAGTGCTCGGAGTCGACCGGCACGATCTGGCCCGGCTTGGCCCGTCGTTTGACGAGCGGGCCGCCGATGATGAGCGACTCCTTGTTCGCCAGCGCGAGGGTGCGCCCGGCGTCGAGCGCCGCGAGGGTCGGCCGCAGGCCGGCCGCGCCCTCCACGCCGTTCAGCACGACGTCGCACGGCCAGGCGGCGACCTCGGCGATCGTTCCCGGCCCGGCGAGGAGCTTGGGCAGGCGGTACTCCCCCGCGGAGTAGCCCCGTTTCTGTGCCTCGGCGTACAGGGCGAGCTGGAGGTCCTCGGCCACCGATCCCCGGGCGACGGCGACCACGTCGGGTCGCAGGTCGAGGACCTGGCGGGCGAGCAGGTCGACCCGGCCGCCACCGGCGGCCAGTCCGACCACCCGGAATCGGTCGGGGTTCCGGCGGATCACGTCGATGGCCTGGGTGCCGATCGATCCGGTCGAGCCGAGGATCACGACGTCTCGGCGGGCTGCTGCGGACGGGCTGTCGTCGGGCATCACGCCCCCATTGTCCCCCGTCCCGCGCCTCCGACGGGCTCGAGTCCGCCCCGACCGACCCGAGTCCCCCGACCAACGCGCATCCCCCGACCAACCGACCCCGACCGACCTCCCGGCCCAGACCGACCTCCCGGCCCCGACCGACCTCGAGTCCGCCCCGGCCAACCGACCCCCACCGACCTACCGGTCCCACCCGCAAATCGGGATGGACCCTGCAATGTCGCGATTCCTGTACGTAGTCAACCGAACACGCTTCGCGCTAGGGTTCCGGCGACCGTCTCACGATCGCGGCCGCCTCCCCCATGACGGCCGCAGAAGGGCACCAGGGTCATGACGAAGTCCCCCCGCCTCGCGGCCGTGTCCGTGCTCACCGGCGCGCTCCTGTCCATTCCCCCGCTGCCCGCGTCGCAGGCCGATGCGGCACGCCCCGCCGACCGAGCGGGGAGCCCGGGCCCGTCCGACATCGCCTCGCCGCAGGCGGCGCCCGGCCTCGGACTCCCCGGACCGTCCCGCGGCCGTGCCCGACCCGGCGAACCCGTCGGCCGTCCGCGCCTGTCGCCTTCGAGCCCGGACACCGGCGGCCTGACGCCGGCCGTCCACCTGATGGCGGAGTCCCGTACGGACCGGGAGCGGCTCATGCGGTGGTGGACGCCCGCCCGCATGCGCCGGGCCCTCCCGCTCGACGGTCTCGTCGCCGGGGAGCCGGCGGGACGGCCCGTCCCGGGCGGGCGCCCCGCCGAGACCCCGGCGTCGGCGCCGTCCACCGGCGCGGCCTGGACCTCCGGCGGCAAGGTCGCCCGGACCACGGGGCGGGTCTTCTTCACGTACGCGGGGCGGCCGGCGTCCTGCTCCGGAGACTCGGTGGCCGGCGCGAGCCAGAGCACGGTGCTCACCGCGGGGCACTGCGTCCGGCTCGACGGCGCCTGGCATACGGACTGGGTGTTCGTCCCCGCCTACCACGACGGTCAGGCGCCGTACGGGAAGTGGACGGCGACGCGGACGCTCACCACTCCGCAGTGGGAGGCCCGCGAGGACCTCGACTACGACGTGGGCGCCGCGATGGTGGCTCCGCAGGACGGCCGGACGCTGACGAGCGTCGTCGGCGGTCAGGGCATCGCGTTCAACCAGCCGCGCCACCGGCCGATGTACGCCTTCGGCTATCCCGCCGAGGCCCCGTACGACGGGTCGAGGCTGGTCTACTGCAGCGGCACCGCCAAGGACGACAAGAAGACCCACGACGTCGGGCTGACCTGCGACATGACCGCCGGGTCCAGCGGCGGCCCCTGGTTCCTCGGCTTTGACGCCCGGACCGGCACCGGCACGCAGAACTCGGTCAACTCCTTCAAGTACGACGCGGCGCCGAAGGACATGTTCGGGCCGTATTTCGGCGCCGCCGTCAAAGCCCTCTACGACAAAGCACAGAACACCTGATCGAGGGCATGGCTTTACCAGAAGTCACCATGTGACCACGAACGGTCATGCAGACTTTCGACCCATGTCCAAGGCCGCCCGCATCACCTACGCCGTGTCCACCGTCGGTGCCCTCCTCGGCACGCTCGGCGCCGGGGTCTCCCAGCCCGGGCCGGGCGTGGCCGGGGTGACCGACCACGTGATCGCCATCAGTCGGTCGGCGACCCTGCGGTACTGGACCGTCCGGCGGATGCGGCGCGCGCTCACCCCGCCCGAGCGGGTGCGCCGGGAGCCGGCGGTCGCCGGGCCGCGTTCGGCCGCAGGCCTCCGGTCGGCAGCGGCGACCGACGTGACTCCGGTGGCCGCGACGCGACCGGAGATCCCGCCGGCCGCGGCCGGGGCCCCCGCCGCCGGCACCGTGGACCGGCACACCGGACAGAGCAGCCCCGGGACGGCCTGGGCCTCGCCCGGCGCGGTGCGCGCCACCACGGGGAAGGTCTTCTTCACCATCAACGGCGCCGACTTCGTGTGCTCGGCCGGCACGGTCAACGGCGCCAACCGCGACGTCGTCGTCACGGCCGGCCACTGCGTGCAGGACGCCGCCGGTGTCTGGGCCCGCAACTGGATCTACGTGCCCGGGTACGACCAGGGCAGCCGGCCGTACGGCGCGTTCACCGCTCGGCACATGTTCGTGCCGAGCGCGTGGTCTGCGAGGCACGACGAGAACCATGACGTGGCGATGGTGGCGCTGGCGACGGTCGGCGGGCGCCACGTCGCCGACGTGGTCGGCGCCCAGAACCTCGCGTTCGACCAGCCGCGGGGCTCCCTCGTGTACGGCTTCGGCTACCCGACGGGCGGCCACTACGACGGCGAGCGGCTGGCCTACTGCAGTGGTCTGCCCCATCCGGACACGCATCGGCTGACCCAGGACCAGGGGTTGCGCTGCGACATGTCCGAGGGTGCCAGCGGAGGGCCGTGGCTGGCCCGTTTCAACGCCACGACGGGCACGGGCGTGGTCACCTCGGTCAACAGCTTCAAGTACTCCGACGACCAGGCCACGATGTACGGGCCCTATTTCGGTGCCGCCGTCCGCCGGATCTACGAGCAGGCACAGCACGCGTGACCGTAGCCCGACAGCATGAACGGCGGGGACGTCTCCCCGCCGTTCTGTTCAGCGCCCCCCGTCAGGGGCGCTTCGTGCGTCCCCCGTCGGGGACGCTTCGCGCACACCCCATCAGGGGCGCGTGTCCTCCTCGTCGCCCGCCCCGGTTTTCTGAGTGGCCCTGGGAACCGTCAGGGCCGCCTCCCTTCCGCGCGAGCGCTTCAACTTGTCGATCACGGCCCGCACCTTGGCCGTGAGGCCTCCGCCGTACCGGGCCATGATCTGCTCTTCGAGCTGCGGCCTGATCGTGGCCCTCTGGTCGGGGGCCACCACCTCCCCTTCGGAGCCCTTCTCGGCCTCCTCGGAGCCGATGGCCGCCGCCATGGACCCCATCGCGGACGACGCCGCTTCGGCCGCGACGTTCTCCTCCTCGGTCTTGGACGATCCCAGGAGGAAGACCGCCGACACACCCCCCACGAAGATCAACAGGTTCGCGATGACCGGCCAGGTCGACGTGGCCTGGTGGATCACCGCGATCTGCACGAGCAGGCTGATCGGCGACCCCAGCGGCTGAAGGGCCGCGTACACGGAGTCGGACAGCCGGCTCGCGGCGAAGACGTTGAGCAGCGTGGGCAGCGCCATCCAGGTGAAGCCCAGCAGGGCGATCAGACCGAACAGCCGCCAGTCCGTCCATCCCCAGTCGAGGGGGTGCCCCGTGACGATGGACGCGATGTAGGCACCCCCCAGGAGAAGCACCCCGCAGACCGGATGCGTGATCGCCGCGGTCGCCGTGCCCTCCTTCCTGTTCGCCGCCTTCTGGAAGAGCCACGTGAAGGTCCCTTGCGCGACCGCTCCCAGGCCGGCGACGAGGATGCCGTTGAACGAGCCGTGCCCCTGGCTGGACGACAGCAGGAACACCGCGAACCCGCCGAGGGTCAGGATGGCCGGGAACACCCAGCCCCTTCCCTTCGAGTGCAGGATCATCACCACGAGCGTGCCGAGCCCCATGATCGGGACGACCGTTCCCACCGGGACCATCGCGGTCGCGGTCGCGAAGGCGACGGTCGTCGCGGCGCTCGCGACGCCGGTGCCGACTCCGAGCCACCAGAAGGTGGAGTCCTTGCCCCGCAGCCTGCCGGTCGAGGCGGCCACGCTGAAGAACAGAATGCCGGAGAAGAGCGTCGCGAACCCCATGGGGACCACGGCCCCCATCGGGACCACGCCGCCCATGGCGCTGAGCTTGCCCCCCGCAGCCCCCGAGCACACGAGCGAGATCAGAGCGGCTGCCAGGCCGGCGAGCATGGCCCGCCGGAGGTTGAACTGAGCCGTCACCGCCGCGCGAAGCAGCAGCAACGGAACGGTGACCAGCCGGAAACGGTAGTCCCGCCACCGGTGGTTCCGCGTTTTAGCGCCGCGCAGAGCGGCCCTGAAACGTGACATTTGATGACTCTCTTCGTTGTCACGGTGCAGGGAGCTCAGGCGACTGCCGGCTCCCTGTCACCTATGGATGGATGACAAAGAGCCGGATGCTCTTTTTTTCAGTTGTGTTGCGATCTTAATGATCAGATCACCCGGTGGGAAGAGGCGTGATCTTAGTGCAATGTCACAGCGCGCCGGACCCCCATCGCCCGGCGTCACGGCATCCCATCGGCCTCCACGCCCGACCGCGACGTCAAGCCCCCGAAAAGCAGAAGCGGCCCCCCTGAGGGGGGCCGCTCGATGTGCTAGGGGGCTGGGTCAGGAGCCTGACCCGTCGCCGATGTCAGCGCTACTGACCCGGCCTGCGCGGGGGGCGGGTCAGGGCGGGCATGCCGCCGTGGTCGCCGTTGCCCTGGGAACCGCCGTTGCCCTGGGAACCGCTGCGGCCCTGGGAACCGCCCTTGCCCTGGGAGCCGCCCTTACCGTTCGTCATTGTCGGTTTCCTTCCTTTGCGTTGTTCGTGCCCACGTGCAGCACGCTCGGGAAGTACCGTGCGCGGTTCGGTCTCCGGCGCAATGGTCCGTGATCGTTTTTCTGCCTCGCATGCCGGAGCCGGTCGTCCCCGGACAGTACGAGGCGGCCTCTCCAAAACGAGCGGCCCCGCGCTGACCGCGCGGAACGACAAAGCGGGAGACGAACATGTACGGCACCCAGAACACGCCCGAGACGGCCACCGTGCGGATCACCGGGCGGGAGATGGTGAAGGACACCGAGGTCGCGTTCACGCTGACCGTCCGCTCCGAGGAGCTCCAGACTCCGACCGACGAGGAGCTGCTCGAGCTCCTGGTCAACATGACGCGGGCCGCGACCTCCAAGGACGTGCGGCTCACGTCCCTGCAACACGAGGGGCGGGAACTGCTGCCCGAGAACGAGGTCGAGGTGCATGACGGCCGTCCGGTCATCGAGCTGGACGGACGGATGTCCCTCGACGGCATCGAGCTCGCGGTCACGATCGTGCTCAGCTTCGAGGAGCCCGAGGCGATCACCGCGGACGAGCTGGCCATGCTCGTGCCCGTCGCGACCAACGGGACGGAAGCGTGGGGCCTGCAGCTCACCTCGTTCCGGTACCACGGCGAGGAGCTGCTGCCGCAGACGAGCTGACGCTCGTGCCCTTCCCTGAGCTGACCGGGGAGGGGTGAACGCGCTGGGTGTCCCGGCGGTGACACGACGACAACGTCGTGATCCCGCCGGGACGCTCTCTCCCGTGACGCATCCGCTACCGCTCGGGTGCCGAGACGCCTCCGAGTGCGGTCACACGCCCAGACGTACGCCGCCGGTGCCAGGAGAGGGCGGTCCGTCAGGGGTTGTTCTCGTGCCAGAGGCGTTTCATCGTCTGCTGCGCCTCGGCGGGCGAGTCGAAGACGCGAGGGGCGCGGTCCAGGACCGTCTTCAGGTCGTCGGCGGAGCAGACCCACACGCCCTTCGGGGTCGCGAAGGGCCGGTTCATCATCCCCGGGACGCAGACGACCGCCAGCACGGGCTTGCGGCCGAGCGCGCGGGACAGCCGCCGGGCCTGGAAGGCGGCCTGCCCGGTCGGGTTCTTCGGCAGCACGCGCCGTCCCACCCGCATGGTGTCGCCCTCGACGAAGACCTCGCCGTGCCCGGTCTTCACCTCGACGGCCGCGGCACCGCCGGTCGCGGTGAAGACGACCGCGTCGCAGTCACCACCCCGGTCCGCGAGCTTGATCGAGTACCCCGCCGCGATCGAGCCGGTGCGGCGGATCACCGTCCGTACCTCCCGCTCGGAGCGGGCGCCGATCGCGGCCTTGCCCGCCTGCCGCAGCACCCGCCGGGAAGACGCCCACGTGTACCAGCAGCCGCCGGCCGCGGCCACCGCGACGACGACCGCCAGCGCCCGCAGTGGGGCGACGCCGGTGTACACGGCCCCGATGAGAGAGCCGACCGTGACGAGGGCCAGCACCACCGCCGCGGCCCCGTACAGGGTGCCCTCTCCGCGCCGCTTCCACTTCTGCCGGCTGACGTAACCGCCGGCGTCTCCGACCTCATACATGGGCGTTGTTCCCCTCGGGGAACAGCCAGCCGCGCAGAGTGGCCGCCGCCCGGCTCTGGATCAGCACGTGGCCGGGGCCGTGGAACTCGCCGACCCACAGCTCACCGGTGAGCACGGCCTTGAGCGGTCCGCCGAGCGGCCCGCTCTTCATCTTCATCCCCGCGGACCACGCCACCAGGTGCCCGGAGTCGACGATCAGGTGCTCTCCGCGCGGGACCTCGATGTGCTCGATGCCGCCGTACGTGGCGAGGGCGACCTGGCCGGTGCCGGTGAGGCCGACCGCGGTCAGCCCCTCATGCATGAGAAGCGGGGTCGTACCGGACGAACGGGTCGTGACGTCCACTGTGGGGGCATAGGCGAGGACCGAGCCGGTCTGCGCCTTGAGCGGGCCCGTCTGACCGACGTCCAGCACGGCGATGTCGCCCGGGAACGGCGGTACGGCCCGTACCCAGCCTCCCCCGCGGCGGCTCGCGGTGTACTTGGCGACGACCAGGGTCTGCTCGGTGAGCAGCTTGCGGGTCAGCCCCCTGGCGAGGCCGCCGCCCCCGAACGTCGCCGTCACCGACACGTTGCCGGAGAGCGCGGCCATGGAGGATCGTTCGACGAAGACCGATTCACCCGCGGCCAGCCGGCAGACCGCGGCGGCATAGGCCGGTCCGCACGTGACATCGATGTGCATGAGGTTCTCCCGGCTCGATCAGGCGCCGCGCGCTCGCGCCCGGCGGGTCCGTTCGGCGTCGGCGCGGCGGGGTGTCGGACGGCCCTTGGGCTGCTGCGGGTCGCGGGACCGGCCGCCCGGTGCCTTCGCGCCGCGCGACCGCCTGCCGAGACGGTCCCGCAGTGCCCTGATCCAGGTGAGGCTCTGCGACGTCCCGTCGCGCGCCAGGTCACGAGTGCCGCGTACGAGGGCCAGCACGAGGCCCGCGATGAGGAAGTTCAGCAACATCGCGAGGCCGGCCGCCTCTCCCCAGTCGGCCGCCTGCCGGGCGCTGCATCGGCTCGTGCCGAGTTCGCCGGGGCACGCGCTGGGGATCAGTACGACGAGCGCCCCCACGACGGCGGCGACGGCGCAGAGGACGGCGGCGGCGGTGAACCTGCCCACCGTCCTCTTCCAGCGGCGGTGGAGCCGTACGGTCGCGCGGACGGCCATGGCCGCGACGATCCCCGCCGCCGCGACGACCAGCAGGTCCACGGTTCCGAAGTGGACCCGATCGCCGTACTCGAAGCGGAGCAGCCCCAGGGACACCGCCGACAGTGCCACCCCGAGGAGCACGATGATCACGGCTTCGGTCGCGACCGCTCGCAGCCGTGTCCTCATGCCCGCTGCGCCTCGTACCACTGGAGTTCCTGGGACCGCATGGGCATGGCCACGTACGCGACCCTGCTGTCCGGCTTGTTGACGCGCAGATAGGCCTCGCCGGTGCCCAGGTCGCGCAGCTCCTTGGCGGTGACGATGAACTCTTCCTTGACGGCGACGGTGCCCATCTCGACGGCCCTGCCGTTCTCGACCCGCTGGGAGACCTGCCCGTTGTCCCGCATGCCGAGGAACTCGGCGCACTTCTCCGCGGACTCGGGCGACGACTGCGCCATGGCGATCAGCCAGTTGATGTTCTGCGTCAGCCGCGACCAGTCGTCACCGTCGGCGTCGATCCAGTCCGTCGGTCCTTGGGTGCACAGGATCATGTTGAACAGCGCCGACCGGACTCGCGACAGCATGTTCATCGCGATGTCCCGGTCGATGAAGTTCGCCTCGTCGACCACGATCAGCCGTGGCCGGTCCTTGGGCGCGCGGCCCTGGATGCGCTGTGCCGCGTAGACGGACAGGCGCTGCAACGAGGACGAGGACAGGATCTTGGCCATGTCCGGCTGGCCGAGCGAGTTCAGCCCGACGTACGTGAGCCCCTCCAGCCGGACGTCGATCATCTTCCGGTCGTTGCCCGGAATGAGGATGCGCCGTCCCGCGGTGGAGTCGTACAGGCCGGTCAGTTTCGTTCCGAAGCTGGCCGCCGACTTGGACTCGTCCTGGCTCGGCGACAGGACGTTGGTGTACCGGTTCCGGCAGTAGCCCATCCCCTCCACCGCGTCGATCGCGATGACCCGCTCCTTGACGGCGTTCTTCATGGAGGTGCCCATCTCCATGATCTTGCCGAGCTCGAGCATGGTCGGCGGGTGGAAGCGGTCCGGCGCCACCTCGGCGGCCTGGTGGCACAGTTGGACGACCTGCTGCAGGACCTTCCGGTTCAGCGCCTTCCAGTACGCGTCGTCGAACTCGACCAGCGACATGATCGTGTCGAACGCCTCGTCGGCGCTCATGTCGGCGAGGACGTTGAACCAGTACTTCGGGTCGTGATCGCCCAGCGCGATCTCCTGGAGCGGCACCCGGTGCATCGCGGAGTACGCGCGCAGGAAGTCGCGCAGGCCGCCCGGCTCGGTGTCCTCCTTCATGTCGATGACGGTGACGTCGAAGCCCATGTCGAGCGCCGCACCGATGATCCACATCAGGGTGATCGTCTTTCCACTGCCGGTGGATCCGACGACGCAGCCGTGCATGCCCATCTCGCGGGTGCTCAGCCGCACCAGCCGACCGCTCGACCCGAGGCCGATCGGGATCGACTTCTCCTTCAGCGGCATCCTCCGCGTCTTCTCGTTCGCGAACGGACCGCGCACGGCGGGGATGTCCCTCGGGGTCAACCGCTGGGAGACCCGCCGTTTCAGAGAGTCCCGGCGGCCCTTCCTCGGCGTGATCGAGTCCTGGACCAGCCTCCTGCGGAACAGGAATCCCCGGCCGGAGACCCTCGTCGAGGGCGGCGCGAGGAGGGCGCCGCCCACGCCGGCGGCGATCGGCGAACCGAGGATGGTGCCGCCGGCGCCGGCGATCAGCACCGCCAGGCAGAGGACCACGGTGACCGGCACCTGCGAAGGCTTGGTCGTTCCGACGTTGATGAAGCTGAGCAGCCAGTATCCGTAGCTGAGGGCGTTGTCCTTCAGGTACCAGGCGAACCCGACCAGACCGCCGGCCGCCATGATGATCCAGTCGCGGCGGGCGAGCCAACGGCGCAGCAGAAAGAAGAGCACTGAGCCGCACACGGCCGGAACCAGCGCCAGGACGACGACGGCGAGACCGGCGAGCCCCAGGGCGATGATGAGGTAGCCGGTGCTGTCCTCGGGCTCCCCGGGCCGCATTCCCCGGTTCATGCCGTAAGACATCCCGGCACCTCCCTCTGGACGCATCAGAGCGTCAGCCCGTGACCTTTTGCGCGCTGTCGAACACCTTCTGGAGCAGACCGCTCATGTAGCTGACCGCGGAGACGGTGATGTCCAGCCTGAACAGCAGGCCGCCGACCACGAGGCCCCAGAAGAAGACCTTGAAACCTTCTCCCGGGCGACCGTTGGTGACGTTCTTGACCATCTTGAAGATGCAGACGACCAAGATGATGATGCCGGCGACACCGCAGAGCGCGATGACGGCTTTGCCGATGTCCGATCCGAGGAAGCTGTTGGCGCCGTCTTCTCCCGTGCCCGTGCCGACGGCGAGCACACCATGCAAGTCACTCATGTTCATGTGTTTCCTCTGGGTTGTGCGTTTCCGGTCAGGAATTCAGGGCGTTCGAGTACGGCTCCAGCTCCGCCGCGGACCCCGCCGGTCCCCAGGCGAGGATCGGCGGCTGCGCTCCGGCCGGTGCCCCCACCAAGAGGTCGAAGTCCGCGAAGGTGACGAACTGGTTGGTGCCGTTCGTACCGGAGACCGTCCCGCCGGATGGCGATCTGGCAAGCAGGACCCTCGCACGGACCACCAACTGTCCCTTGTCGGCCTTGATCGCCGACATGATCTGCACGGCCGCGGGCGAATCGGGCAGCGTGAACCCGCTGAGACCGACGTAGTGATGATGGCTGTTCTGGTCGCCGGTGAGCGCGAGGAGGCTGGTGGCGTCGCCGTTGACGTAAGCCTTGGCCCAAGCCCCGACCTGGGTCTTCACCTGCTCGCTCACGTCCGTCGTCAGGCCGTTGAAGTTGGTGTAGTCACCAACTCCGGCGGGTGCGCCGGAGCCGCCCGTCCACACGGAGAACGTCGGTGCCGCCGACAGCCGCGGGCCCTGCGGGGTGATGACCAGCGGGACGTCCAGTTTCAGGACGTTCGAGGCGGGCGCCTGCGCGACGTCATTGCTGGTCGTGGGCGACGGCGA
Source organism: Actinoallomurus liliacearum (assembly GCF_039542035.1). Lineage (NCBI taxonomy): Bacteria > Bacillati > Actinomycetota > Actinomycetes > Streptosporangiales > Thermomonosporaceae > Actinoallomurus > Actinoallomurus liliacearum. The sequence goes on along the minus strand of NZ_BAABHJ010000023.1, from coordinate 172,880 downwards.
CGGAGACGGACTGGCGTTCGGGGCGGCCGAGGATCCGGCGGTCGGCGCCGCACCGGGAGTCCCGGAAGGCGCGCCGGCCGCCCCGGGCTGCCCCGCCGGGGAGCCGGTCCGCTGGGCCGGTGAGGTCTTCTTGGCCCGCGGGGCGCCGTTCCCGGGCGACCCCGGTGCCGGCGTCGGCGAGGACGAGGACGAGGAGTTCGGGAGGACGACCAGGAAGTGATGCACCTCGAACTCGGTGAAACCGGCCTTGGCCGAGCCGAAGCGCTCGGGGGTGAACCCCACCCAGCTCAGCGACTGGTACTGCAGGGGAGCGCTGTCCTGCCCGGAGAGAAGGTTGGGGGCCGCCTTCGCGAGGTCGTCCGTATTCAAGGTGTTCGCGCGCGGCACGGCCTGGTAGGCGCCCGACAGGAAGTTCACCGCCGCCGTGTACGCCAGGTCGCGTCCCTTCGGATCGACCGCCGACAGGTCCGGCTTCGAAGTTCCCTTGGCCAGCGTGAAGAACACCGCGACGACGCTCAGGGCCGCGGCCAGGAAGAGGGCGTTCAGGATCCTCCTGGCCCGCTTGCGCGCCGTCGGCTCGTTCGAGCGCCGAGCAGGCACCATCACGAAACGGGTGGGGGACTCCGCTGGCATCTTCTCCTCCTGCTACTTACGCCCGGCACAGAGAACAGTTCGGGCGTGACGTGGATGCGCAAACGTCAGATGCGGCGGATCGTCACTTTCGCCTCTTACGACGCGGCTGGCTGGACAATTCGGTGGACGCGGTGAGCGGCCGACCCTGGCTGCGAGGTGCGACGGGGAGCCTGGTCATGTTGGGTATCTCCTGCTGCGGGACGCCGCGTTCATCCCATCTCGCGCCGTCGATCGGGACGCCTCCCGGCAGTATCCGGATGGTCCCCGCGGCGGTCCGGCGAAGCGGGGCGATGCCCACATAGAGCCGCACCTGCCTGCCGTCGATGACGAGTTTGCGCTTGCGGGCGCTGTTGGCCTGCAGACCGAACCACATCGCGAGAGACTCCCCGCGGAGTGGAGAGAAGCTGACGAGGGCCCACCCCACCATGCCGCCCACCGTGGGCCCGTAGATGAGCGCGTTCATGCCGACCCCGAAGACGAACAGCGACGCCACGAAGCCCAGCACGGCACCGACGCCCACGGCGAGGAGCGTGGTGAGCTTGATGGTCCGGGGCAGCGTGATCTCCTTGTTGATGCTGCCGATGACGGCCGGCGGCGGCTTGAGCATGTTGGTGGCCGCGAGCATCACCGGCCCCCTCATGTCCTCGGCCTCGTCACTCATGCGCCCTCCTCCGTCGGAGGAGTGACCAGAGACGCTGTGCTCATGATTCGCTCACTCCGCTCACTCATGTGTCCGACCGTCCGTGGTCCCGGGCGGATCGCCAGCACCGCGGCCGTCCGCAGGATGTCTCACCGGTTGCCCCCCGGCCGCCGCAGGCGACAGTCAACGACATGCCGAAGATGACCGACTACGTCCGCGAGGGGTTCAACCGGCGCCGCGGCCCATGGCACCGCACCGAACTCCCCGAATGGTGGAACCTCGCGGTCTGGGTCTCGCTCGCCGCGGTCGGCCTGATCCTTCTGCTCAGCGCGCTGCTGGAGCCGGACTCGTCGACCGACACGACCTCTTCGTCGCAACCGCCGGCCTATTCGGTGCAGAAGATCAATCCTTACGCCACGCCCTCCGCCTCGAGCGAGTCCACGGCCGGCACGCCCACCCCGGACGCGAGCGGCTCCACAGGGAGCGGGTCCGCGGCCGGCACACCCGCCCCAGGCGCGAGCGGCTCCACAGGGAGCGGGTCGACCGGGGACTTCGCCGCCACGGCGGCGGTCCAGGTACCGAAGGTCGGCGGTGGAACGGCCGTGGTCCCCGCCGGCGCCCGGAATGTCGCCTCGGCGGCCGCGAAGGCCGCGGCCACCGGGGATTGGACCGGCATCCCGTTCATCGGCCGCACCAGGCCGCCCAAGGCCCACCGCACCCCGCAAGGCTCGGTCATCGGGCAGCTGACCGTCACCGATCCGGCGGTCACCGGGAACACCCTGTACCTGTTCAGCGCGACGATCACCCATGGTGGAGCGGCCAAGGCCTACCAGTACCGGGTCGCGGTCGAACGCGACCAGTCCGGCTACGCGGTCCACGCGCAGTAGGAGACCAAGTCGTCCGCCGCGGTGGCCACCGCGGGACCCGTCCGGGGGGCGTTGCCTTATGCAGGCGTCGCCGGACGGTCTTCTTCAGTCAGTCCCCCCGCCCGCGATCCGATCGCAGACCCTCAGCGAGGCGCCGCGTGAACGAGGCAGGCAACACCCCTCCTCAGCCGCCCGTCCCTGCCGGGCCGCCCCCGAGCCAGCCACCGGCGGCACCACCGCCGGAGACCGGTGAACCGGGTGAGTCGTCCGGCTACGACCCGCGCGCGGAAGCCGCTCCACCGGCGCGAGCCAAGGACCTCATCAAAGACAACGCTCCCTCCGGCGGCGGAAGCGGCGGACCGCCGAGTACGGAACCGGAGTTCGGCGGAGGCGAGAGCGGCTCCGGCGGCGGGAGCGCGAACCCGATGCGCAACCCGGCGGGACCGAACGTCCCCAAGCCGCCGGGCGGCTCCGCGGGCGAGGGCGGCGGAGCCGCGAAGGGGCTCGCGCAGAAGGCCGGCGGGCTGGGATCGAAGGCGGGCGGGGCGGCGAACCGCATGCCGCGCATGCCGGAGGGCGACAACCTCAAGGAGAAGGGCGCCAACGCTGCGGGGCAGGTGGCCGATCAGGCCGCCCGCAAGTACGCCAACTCGATGGGCGTCCCGGACAAGGCGTACGACCTCGGCAAGAAGGCGCTCGCTTCAAAGCCCGGCCAGGCGCTGATGAACAAGACGCCGGGCGGAAAGCTGCTGAACAAGACCCGCCTCGGGAGGTCGTTCAAGGACGGCTTCATGGGCGACGCGGACAAGAAGAAGGGGAAGAAGGGCGGCGGCAAGGGCAACCAGAAGGGAGATGCGCCCGGGTCGGGCTCCGGTTCGGGCGGCAAGGGCAAGGTCCTCGTCGCCGGTAGTGCCGGCATGCTTCCCATCGTCCTGCTCCTGCTGCTCCCCATGGCCCTGGGCGCGGCCTCAGACAAGGACGCGCCGGGCCAACCGGACAACCGGTCGAACACCCTGGTCGCCAAGTACTTCCCCAACAAGTGGCAGCAGGTACTGGAACAGGCCGCCGACCGCGCGGCGGCCGGGGGTGCCCCTGACTACGCCACCGTGCCCTGGACGGTCCTGGCCGGCATCGTCGCGACCCAGACGGACTTCGCGCGCTACAGCCCGTACGACAGCACCGACCGCGATCCGGGGCGTACGGCCCCGGAGATCGCGCAGACCGGCGGATCCGGGAGCGGGGACGACATCACGGGGGGCAACACGGTAGGCGCGGGGCCCGAAGCGATCAAGGGGGTCACCGGAGCCGGCGAGTCGAAGCCGATCGCGTCCGGTCACCCCGGCCCGCCCGCCGGCGACCTCAGCCACCAACTCGGCTGGTTCATGTGGGCCATGCGCATGCACGAGTCGACTAACAACTACAAGGCGGGACGCAGGGAGGCCGCCTGCGGCGCATATCAGTACATGCCCCTCACCTGGAACAAGTACGGCGGCTATGCCACCGCCTGCGACGCACCGCCGAGCATCCAGGACAAGCGGGCGAAGAGCGACTTCATCACCTCCTGGAACAAGTGGCACATGTGGCAGTCGGTGGCGATCAAACACTTCACCGGCTCGGATGTATGGGCGAAGACACCGAGCAAGTGGGATGAATGCCCGGCGGCCTGTGCGGCGAACGGAGGTGGCATCAACCCCACGGGGTGGGCCTACGTCGACGACGTGATGAAGAAGATGGCCGAGGCCGCCAAGAAGTACCCCGACACCGGGGCGCAGCCGGCCGCGTACTGGTCGGGTGGCAGCACGGCACGGTCGGCGGACATGGGTCCCCACTCCGCCACATCCTCCATCAGCCGCTCGAACGCGGCCGCGGCGGATCTGCGGGCCGTCACCGCCGCCGACCTGTACGCGGCGGATGCCGCCGATCGGACGGACAGCGGTGAGGGAGTGCTGGCCGACGGCTGCGCGGTGAACAACCCCAGCCCGCCCATCGGCGGTAAGGACACCCAGGGATCCGGGCCGTACCTCATCACTCCGAGCGCGGCCGACGACATGCGGAAGAGCTTCCTCGACCCGCAGAATCCGTGCAACTCCTCGCTTTACGTCGCCCGCAAGCTCAGCGAGGCGGCGAAAAAAGTGCACAGCGACCCCTCCAGCCCTCGATGGCTGGCCGACGGGTCGGCGAATGACCAGGCCAACGCCCGTAAGTACTGGAGCAAGGCCATCGAGGTCTCAGGCCTCTTCGTGGAGCGCACCGCACAGCCGGACGCGCCGTGCGCCCTGCCGCCGCAGGATTCCAAGAAGCCCTGGTCGGCCGACCTCAAGATCATCTGGATCTGGCATTGCCAGGTCACCCGCATGCCGAAGCTGTACCTGGTCACCGGCGGCCAGTCCGTGAACAAGAAGTTCACCTACACCGTCGAGGAAGACCGGTCTGCCGCGGAACAGACCCTCATCAACGAGGCGATAGAAGTCAGCTACGCCGCCAGTAAGTGGAAGACCGACAAGTGCGACGACAAGTCGAAGGACCGCCAGGGCATCTTCCCGATGACGCCGCAGGAGGCCGCCAAGGCCGGAGTCGCCGACCGGTGTGACGATGAGAAGAACATCGAGGGTGCCGCGAAGCTCGTGCTCCCCGGCGAGGCGGTTCCCCCGGAGAAACGGGACAAGAAGAAGGGCGACTTCCAGCCGATGGTCGGCGGTTGGCAGTCGCTGAGCATCGCGATGGGCCAGGATCTCGACATTTTCTCGGTCATCGGCCCGAGCACATCGCTCGTCGCGTCCGACGCGTGCACGAAGGTGATGACCACGTTCCTCAAAAAGGTCGCACCGCTCGCGACGGAGTTCGCGACGCTGAAGAAGGCGCCCGACGAGAAGGACCTGGACGCCTGGCGGCAGAAGCTGGCCACCCTCGAGACCACGAACCAGATCGCCGATCCGGGGGCCGACCCCGCGTGCATGGTCGGATCCTGGTCACCGGGGTTCAACGGCGAACTCGCCGACCTCGCCACCAGTCTGGCGGGCGCAGACGCGGCCCTCGCGGACAACCTGACCGGCCTGGGCAACTACTACCAGGCCGCGGACGCCGCCGTGAAGGCGACGGACCCGGTGGTGGGTCAGGACCCGCTGGTCATCCCCCGGCTGGCACCACGCCCGCTCAAAGAGATCCAGGCACCGACCGCCGCGGACGCGACGCAGGCATGGGCGAACCTCGGCACGTCGGACGGTACGACGCTGCCTCTCTCCCAGGTCGCCATCGACTACGCGTGGTTCTTCGGCGGCGTCATCAGCCCGTTCAACAGTGCCGGCAAACGTATCGGTTCGCTCGCGGACGGATCCGCCGGTAACGGGTCGACGACGGGGGGCGCGCCCGGCGGAGGGCCGGCGACCCTCGGTGACCTGAACGGGCCACTCGGCGAGCGCATCGTCGCCTGGGCCAGCAAGTGGATCGGGCTGCCGTACCAGTTCGGCGGCGGAGACGCCCACGGGCCCACCGTCGGCACCAACTCGAACGGCAGCGGCAAGCCCGGCTTCGACTGTTCCGGCCTCACGCTGTACGCGGTGTACAACGCGACCGGCGGACAGGTGAGCCTTGCGCACTACGTCCCCACGCAGTGGGAGAACTCGCACGTCCACCGCGTCTCCTACAGCGAGCTACAGCCGGGCGACCTCATCGCGATGCACGGCTGGGGCCACGTGGGCATCTACATCGGCGGTGGAAAGATGATTCACGCTCCGCATACCGGTGACGTCGTCAAAATCTCTGACATCACGAGCGGGTGGTATCGGGACGTGTTCATCACCGGAGGGCGGGTGACCCTGTGAATGCCAGGACCTTCTGGACCGACTGGATCGATGCCAGCAAGGTGTGAAATAATCCCCATCACGCTACAAAGAAGAGCCATCCGGGTCCCCGGTGGCGTCAATTGAGGTGACGCACAAGGGGGCCGGACGACGATTCCAGCCCTCGCGCACCGTGAACAAGAAGGAAGTGTTGACATGCGCAAGGGCAAGAACCTTATTCTCCTCATCGTCGGCGCTATCGCTGCCATCGCCCTGGCGGTGGCGGTGGCGGTGATGGTGTCTCGCGGCTCCGATGGCTCCGGTGGCCCCGAGCACGGTCACCAGAACGCGGCGCAGCAGAAGTACGACCAGTACACGTTCTCCGGAATCGACAACTCGCCTTATCAGCGGGAACTGCTCAGGTGGACGGCCAAGCACTCCCAGGGTGAGGTCCCCATCACCATCACGCTGGTTCAGCAGGAGAAGGCGGGCCCCTCCGATCCCGACTGGGACCCCACGGGAACAACCGGCACCTACTACGGCACCCAGACCGGCAAGAAGATCACGTTCCAGTACGAGGGTGGCACGGTCAACGGCACGATCGGGCCCGACCATCACCTGCGGCTGGACCACGACTTGGTCCGCCAGACGAGGAACCTGACGCCCGAGCCCGACTCTCAGTGACCGTGGCGAGCTACAGGTGGCCCACACGAACCGACCGAAGAACAAGCGGGTTCCTGAAGGACCCGCTGAAACCTGACCGGCCTCCACCCGCTACGGGAGGAGGCCGGTTGCACGTCCGCCCCTATGGATCACCGCGGGGCGTAGGTGTCACGTGTTGATGTGCAGCTCTTCGTACATCGCGTCCAGGAGCTCCCGCATTCTGGGGTGGTTGGACGACGACGTGCGCGGGCTCAAAGCCACGCTCGCTGCTTGCCGTTCGATCTCCCGCTCGATGTCCTCGACCTTCCTGAGCAGAAGGAAGTTGTCGATCTCCTCGCCGTTCGCCTGCTCTGCGAGCTTCTTCTTGAGATCCTCGAGGGCGGCATTCGCCGTCCCCGCGCTGCCGGCGTTGGAGGGCATCCGGGATATCGCGCCGACGAGCCTTTCCATCTCCTGACGCCTCTCTTCCTGCCGGGTCTGCAGATCGGCGTTGAACTGTTCGATCTCCCGTTTGACCGCGTCGAGGTCGTCCATGTCGGTGGCCGGATCGTTCGCCGTGGCCCAGACCTTCCAGGCCGTGCGTGCTGACGAAGAGGCGTCGAAGGTGTCCTGGGCGAGCTTGGTGAGCTCATCGATGTCCTGGGCGCGGGAGCGGCACAGGTCGTTCAGGTCGGCGAGCCTCTTACGGAGATCCGCCGGGTCGTAGGAGGCACTGTTCCGGTGCAGCGCCTCGATCTTCAGCACGACGCTTCTCATCGCGTCGATGTTCTGGTCCAGCTCGACCTGAACGTCCTGGGCCGTTCCGGCCCGGCCGCTCGGCAGCACGACCTTGATGTTCTTGTAGTCGCTGATATCGTCGCGCGCGGCCGTCATCACCTCTACCGCATTGAGGTTGTGCGTGGTGATCCTTTGGTCCTGGACCCATTCCCGGCTGGCCCGAACGGCGGCGTCTTCCGACCGACGGGGTCGGATGTAGAAATTCGAGAGTTCTTCATCCTGTGCGCCATTGAAGAACGCAACCGCCCGCTCCCGGCCTTCGGGGGTACGCGTGTCGATACCCTTCATGGCGGTCAACATGTTGACCGCCTCACCCTCATTGTTGATGGCGCCGCGTTCCCGCATGTGGGCGTACTGCCGCGCGATGTAGTCATCGTCGCTCTCGCCCGGTCGCTGCTCAAGCGTACGACGATCGAGAAGATTGACGGGATGCGCCAGCGCTTCCAGGGGGGCGCCCTGGTCGAATCTGCGCTCCCCCGTGTGCGGGTCGAAGGACACGAGTTTGGGCAGCCACAAGCCATGGTTGCCGAGCATGATCTGATCCCGAGCGAGGCCGGTTTTATTGACCAGTTCGTCCAGCGCTCGCTCCTTTTCCGCGTCGTTGGCGAACCCCTTGAACGCGGTGTTGATACCCGATGCGCTCCCGCCGCCCCACTGGCGGGCACGTGCCGCGTTGACTCCATCAACGACGTATTCGGTGGTCAGAGTCCGCTTTTCCTCTTTGTCATTGACCCTGATGATGTTGCGATGATGGATGTCGGCCTGCCGCTTGGCCATATGCGAGTTCTTCGCCGTGACGACGCCGGCGGCAGCCCCCGGCTTGAGGCTGCCGTCCGTCCCGTTCTCGATCAGGCTGGCCAGGCGAGCCGCGTCCTTCAACCGCCCGTTGGCGTGCTGCGCCGTCTTGCCGAGGGCCGCGGCACCTGCGGCCGTCATCGCCCCCATCGCACCCAGTGCGGCGACCGCAGGCAGCACCGCGGCTCCGGCCACTGTCGCCGCGGGTAGCATCGCGGTCGCCGCGACGCCGGAGGCGGCAATGGCCGCGTACGCCGCCGCGCGCTGCGCGGGCGAACCGGACTTGGCCTTGCGGATCAGATCGTTCCTCTTACGGAGAACGGCCGCCCGTGCTGCCCCGTACTTGTCCTTCGTCCACCCCGCGACCGGATCCACCACCGCCCTTTTCCCAGCGGCCTTGAGCTTGTTGCCCACCGCACGGGTCGCCTTGTTGCTGAGCATCCGGCGCTGCAGTGACCGTTCGTCCAGCGCGCCCAGCCGCTTGTTACCGACGCCGATCCGGCCGAGCCCTCTGGAGATGCGGTCGGCCGCGCCCCGGTTCAGGTCCTTGTCGCCCGTGGCCTTCAGCATCGCCGCGCCGGCGAAGCCCAGCGCACCGGTCATCTTGGAGAGGTCCCCGAGCCCGAGCCACTTGGCGCCCTTCTTGAACAGCAAGAGCGCGAGCAGGGGGGTGCTGCCTTCCAGCACCTGCTCGAAGAAGTTGGGTGTGGAGTTGGAACCGATGGAGGCCTGAACCACCGAATAGGACAGGTCGATGAGATCGGTCAGGAACGCCATCGCCAGAGTGAAGACGGCCTTCGCCCCCGCGGTGGCCCCCGTGGCCTTCAGGGCTTTCTTCCCCGATTCCATTCCCGCTGCCGTAAGGATCAAAGACAGCGGCAGGATCATGCAGAGAGCGGCCAGTGCCACGCTCGTCAGCGTCAGGCCGATCGCCATCGGGCCGAGGACGAACAGGAAGACGATGGCGACGATGATGGACAGCAACCCCTGGGTGATGCGTTCGGCCTGGTTCGCGCCGAGCCAGCCGCTGACGAAGTCCCAGTCGGCCCGGCAGGCCCGGGCGGTATCGGCATTCTCGGACGCGACGCAGTCACCGAGCTTGTCGTTCAACTCGTCACTGCCGTTGAAGTAGAACGTGTTGATCTTGTACGCGCCGGTGATCAGGTCCGCCATGAAGTTGCCCATGCCCGTGGCCGCGTCTTGGCCGTAGAGCTGGGTGCAGCCGTCGGCCTTGCCGGACATATTGTTGGCTTTGTCCCACTGCGGGATGGTGTTATGGCTCTCTCCCCCGTTTTTGCTCATGCAGGCGCCCCAGGCGACCATGATGACCTGCTCATTGCTGGTGGGCGAGATGAAAAATCCTCGCTTTATGCCCTGTGTCGTTGTGCCCGGCTTGAGCCCCGTCGACAGGTCGTAGGCTTCCAGCTTTTTATCGAGGTCGACATCGGAGTTAGCCTCGAGATCGCGGCAGGCCGCGTGAGCGGGGCTGGGGTAATCCTTGGTCCCGTCGCCGAACTGGGCGGCGACCCAGGACCGGACCATCGTGATCTCCCAGATCTTACTGACCTGCTGCATCCCCCCGACGCCGTCGCTCATTTCGGTGTTGTCGTTGTCGATGCCGTATTTGTCGTAAAGCGCTTTGTCGAGCTTCACGCAGGTCACGTTTCCGGCCGTCGCGGGATCGCTGTCGTAGAACGCCGACGCGCTGTTGGTCCCCAGGTCTGTCAGGGTGGTCAGTGATCTCGACATCTGGCCGAACCAGCCCTGCACCGATTTGGCCATCCACGGCACGGTGTACTTCGCCGTCGGATCGTTCACGTGCTGAGCGGACTGGTCGCCGATGAAGAAGATCATGCCGGTGGCCGTCAGGAACACCATCAGCAGCCGCATCGCGGACGCCGGGCCATTCTTCCCACCGTTCCAGCGTTTGATCACCGCTGTCAGGACGAACAGCCAGACCGGGATGAGGAACCACGACGCCCACATCGAGATGTCGTGGACGGCGGTGTTGATTCCCGGCGCCGCCCAGCACACCATGTCGAAGGTGTAGCCGAAGCCCATGAGCGTGCCGATCAGCCGCCAGACCAGGCCGGCCCCCATGAACAGCAGACCGGCGATCATCGAGACGAAGAGCCGGGTCTTCATGATCCAGGCGTTGTCCACGGTGAACAGGCCGAAGGACGTCCACCGGTTCAGCGGCAGGAAGTCTCTTTTCTCGTCGTACTTCGAACAGACGCCGGTGGTGTCGACGCCGTCGACATGCGGGCGCGAACCTGCCGCGAGCACCTGACCGTTCACGTCGGAGGCGACGGAGGCCACCGTCACCGAACCGGCCGATGTTCCCGTGGTCGTACTCGCCGAAGCCGTGGGCGAGCCGGACGACGCCGCGACGGTCGTGGACTCGCGCGAGTGTCCCCCGAGTCCGAAACCGTTATTGGACAGCAGCGCCAGGCCGCAGAAAACCGTGACGACGAAGAACCACGCCAGCAACTGGAACCCGCGGTGCGGCCCGGAACGCGCCTTCTCGGCGGCGCCACCCGGCTTCCCGGAGCGCGGCTTCGCGGCGGCGCCCCGCGTCCGGCGCGACGGTCCGGACCGCGGTCGTTCGGCACGCGAGCTCAGCCGACGAGCCATGAATCGGTTCCCCCCTCGGTCGCCGCGGCGGCCGCTGCCGCGTCCTGTTCGGCGCGCTCCACCGCGTCCCGCTCCAGGCGCCGCTGCTCGCGCTTGCGGCGGTCCAGCGGGTTCGTGCTGTACGCCGCCGCGGCGTCCGGCGGTGTGGGGCCGAGCACGACCTGCGCGTGCTGGCCCGCCAGATCACGGAAGATGCCGCGGGCCCAGCGGGCGGGCCGGTCGCCCTCCGGCGGCAGCGGGCCGAACTCGCGGATCTCCGCCAGCCGCTGCGGGGTGGGACGCAGTCCGCACAGCCGTACGGCCGTCTCCGCCTCCTTCTTCTCGTTCAGCTTCAGCACCATCACGCGGCTGAGGTAGGACTCCAGGTCCTTGGTGACCACGTCGGCGATCCGCTGGGTGAGGAAGACCGGGAGGATGTTGAGGGACCGGCCCTCACGGGAGATCCGCTGCAGTGACGCCAGTCCCTCGGGCTGGGACAGGAAGGTCCACGCCTCGTCGACGATCAGCACGCCGGCCCGGTTGGCGATGAGGATCTCCAGTGACGCCCGGATCACCAGGCGTACGGCGGCCAGCGCGATCCGTTCGGAGACGGAGTACTCGCTCGCGGTCTTGCCCTCAGGGAGGCCGAGATCACGGTCGAAGTCGACGAGGGTGAGCCGCTGCGTCGTCATGTCGAGTCTCGGCAGCGGTTTGAGCGCGACGCCCAGGGAGAACATGCTGGACGCCTCCATCTGCTGCTCGATGAGGCCGCGCAACCGGTCGGCGTCCTCCCCCGGGATGTACTGCAGCGCCTCCCACACGCACCGCGCCCCGTTGAGCGCCCCGCGCTTCAGCCCCGAACCCAGCGCCAGCCGCTCCTGCAGTGTCAGGCCGTCCCGGAAGTCGTCCAGGGCGGACAGGATGTGCACGTTGGCGATCTCCGCGGCGATGGTCGGCGGCGCGTACCGGAACGGGTCGAAGGCACCGGGGGTCTCCTCCAGCGCCGACATCGAGATCCGCCCGCTCGGCACGCCGAGGGTGTTCGCGTAGTCGACCATGCCGTACAGCGAGTCGCCGCCCTTGGGGTTGACGAAGATGGCCGGAAGGCCGTTCAACGCGGACTGGACGGCGATGGACTGGGCGAAGAACGTCTTTCCGCTACCGGGGTCGCCGAAGATCCCGAACACCGGCGGCAGGTTCTTCTTCGGGGCACCGAGCGGGTCGATGAAGAAGGGCGTGCCGTCCGGGTCGATGACGCCGCCGAACACTCCCGCCTCGTCCCCCAGCCGGGAGAACGACTGCAGACCGGCGTGCGAGACCATCGGCACGTTGACGTCCTGGAGGAAGGGATTGACCCGTACGGACGAGCACGGCAGCGTCTCCTCCAGTGCCTGGATCTGCCGGTGCTCCAGGGCCTTCATCTGGATCCCGTAGGTCTGGTTCAGGAACTCCAGGTAGGTCTCGGTCTCCTCGGTGACCTCGCGTGCCATGATGAAGCTGCAGTTCGCCAGCATCGGCTGGTTGGACCCCGCGAGGTAGTCCTCGATCTCCTTGGCCTGCTGGAAGGTCTCGGAGAGCTCCACCTTCTCCAGGTCCTGGGTCTTCTGCTCCTCCTCCATGTTGGCGATGATCCGCCGCTGCGCCCGGCGGGCCCGCGCTCGCGTCAGGTTCGCGGGTTCGAGCTCGGCGCGGATCGAGATGACGTGGGGCGCGTCACCGGGATGGCTGATCGCGTCCATCGCCCACTGCGCCTGCGGGGAGGGCATCACCGGCTGGTCGAAGCGCATGATGGCGGCCATCTCCAGCTCGCCGACGCCGTTCACCACAAGGCGGGTCGGCAGTTCCTCGATCACCGCGTCGGGCCCGTTCCCGAGGTTGTACCAGGCCTCGAGCTGGTCCAGTTCCTGCCGGGTCGGGATCTGCGCGTCGCTCCGGTCGAAGATCGCCCTGACGAGCTCGATGTCCTTCTGGTAGGTGTCGAGCTTCGGCACGTCCTCGCTGATGGTCTCCTTGAGCAGCTCGGTCATGCTCTTCAGGACCGAGCCGCGGTTCGCCGTGCTCTTGGTCGCCTTGTCCAGCAACGACGAACGGAGCTGAACGCCGACGAGGAGCACACGCCTGGGCGCCAGGAAGCCGAACGCACCAGCCTGGTAGGCGCGCAGGTCGTCGGTGTTCTCCTTCGGCGGGACGACCAGGTCGTCCCAGCTGATCGACACCACGTGGATGTTCCGGTTGCTCGACAGGGTCGCCAGGCCGCCGATGGGCTGCCGCGAGGTGTTGCCCAGGTCGCCGAGTAGCTGGGCGAACGGCGATGCCAGCGACAACTGCTGTTCCGGGTCCTCCCACTTCATGGGCGACAACGGCAGCGCGCGGTACATCCAGACCTCGCCGTTGTAGCCGACGTAGATGCCGTCAGTGGTCCGCCACGCGTACGGGGTCGTCCACATCGTGCCGGTATCGGCATCCGACCGGCCTGCCCGGCTGGTCCCGGTCAGTCGCTGAAAGGTCCCTTTGAGGCTGGGCATTCGGGGTCATCTCCCGGATCGTACGAAGCTCTCTGCCAGACAGTCCGGCAACTACCACTGGCGGCAGCCGCCGGTATCCGCACAGTCCGATTCATAGGCCTAGTTCGGTCGCCTGACCGATGATCAAAGCACCAAACTGAGGACACTGTGATGGCTACCGCACCGACCGTCGTCGTGGCGGGGGACACCGGCATCGGGCGGAAACTACGGGAGACCCGGAAGTTCGCCGCGGTGTTCGACGTCGCCTCCGCGAAGGAGCTTCGTCATCTCTCCAGGCGGGGAGAGGTCGCCGCACCGGCGGCGTTCATGTTCGCGCCCGGGTTCGTCGAGGACGTCAGAGGCGCGGGCGTGGAGGTTCTGGCGAACAGCCTCGCGAGCAACGGGTTCACCGTCCTCGTCCACAACTATTTCGCGGAACGCGGCGACTCCTTCAACGACGCGGTGAAGGTCACCGAGCGCCAGGTGAGGATGTCGCAGTTGCTGGCGGCCCTCGGTTCCGTGGACGGCGGGCCGGAGCCGGACCCGGGGTCCCCTCCTCGGCAGGAACCGGCGTCCCGCCCTCAGCCCGAACCGGCGTCCCGCCCTCGGCCGGAACCGGCGTCCCAACCTCGACCCGAACCGGCGCCGCGCCCTCGGCCGGAACCGGCGCGGCAGGCCGAGCCCGCACCGCCCGCGAACGCCGCGCGACAGGCGACTCCGCCCGCGCCGCGGACGTCCGCTCCCCCGGCGCCGTCCCAGCCGTCCACGCAGGCCCAGGTGTGGCCCCCGCAGTCGCAGCCGCAGACGGGATGGCCCACCCGCGTAGACACGCCACCCTCCCCTCAGCCGGCCCCGCAGGCGCAGACCGGATGGCCCACCCACGTGGACACGCCACCGTCCCCCCAGGCGGCTCCGCAGCCGCAGACCGGATGGCCTACACCCGTAGAGACACCGCCCTCCCCTCAGCCGGCCCCGCAGGCGCAGACGGGATGGCCCACCCACGTGGACACGCCACCCTCCCCTCAGCCGGCCCCGCAGGCGCAGACCGGATGGCCCACCCACGTGGACACGCCACCCTCCCCTCAGCCGGCCCCGCAGGCGCAGACCGGATGGCCCACCCACGTGGACACGCCACCCTCCCCTCAGCCGGCCCCGCAGGCGCCCACGATGGCGCCGGCTCCGTCCGACACGTCTTGGCCTGCCGTACCTCAGCCGACCTCGGCTGCCGCCCCTCACGGAGGCGTCCCGCCACAGGCGAACGGGTGGACCCGTCCGCAGCCGGGGAACGTGCCGCCGGCGGCCGCACCCACGGCCACCAAACGTGGCCGCGTCATCGCGGTCGCCTCCGCGAAGGGCGGGGTGGGCAAGACCAGCGTGACCGTGAACCTGGCCATCCACGCGAGCCGGATCCTGCAGTCCGTGGGCCGTGGCGACTCGGTGGTGCTCGTGGACACCAATTTCCAGCAGGCGGACGTCGCACGTTTTCTGAACGTCAAATCACCGACGGTACTCGACCTTCTCAAAACGTCCAGCGGCTTTTCATCCGAGACCATTCGGAATCAGATCGCCCACGTCCCACAGCTCGGCCTCTACGCTCTACTCGGGCCGCCCGATGCCATCAACGCCGATCCTTCGCTGGTGAACTCATTGCCGTATCAGCGGATCATCAACGCGCTGCGCAAGACGTTCGACTTCGTGTTCATCGATACGCCGGTGGCCGAGGTCTACCACACCACCTTCTCCGATCTGATCCTTCCCGCCGCCGACGCCATCCTCGTTCCGGTCGAGCCCAGTCGTGTCACCTTGGAGTCGGTCCAGTCCTGGCTTCGGGCGATCACCATGCCCAGGCACTCCCGGGGAGGCGGCGTTCCCCCGGAGAAGTTGTCGCTGCTCCTCAACCGGGCCCGGGCCGACGTCGACTGCAGTCCGGAGGACGTCATGGACCTGCTGCCGGGCTGGCGTTTCGTGGGAATGATCCCGGAAGATCACGAATGGATGCGAGCAGCGAACAATTACCAACCGATCGCACTCCGCGCGGACCCGGCACTGGACACCGCCTTCCGCAGCATCCTGCAGGTCCTCACCGAAGACCCGATCTTCGGAACCGCACCGATTCAATCGTCGGCGAAGACCGTGTCGAGCCGGTTCAAGAAGATCCTGGGCCTGAGCTCCGACTGATCAGTTACTTACCGCCGACGACGCATTTCTCTTGGAAGGACCCCGACAACCATGGCATCTTCACAAGGTGACTCCAGCGGAGTCGACTTCTGGACCACCCTGGGCATCGGTGAGGACGGCTCCGACTCGCTCGACGCGGAAGAATCGCAGGGCGAGTCCGGGAACGGCAAGAAGGCCGCTTCCCAGCGAGGTGAATCGGCGGACGACACGTCCGAGAAGGCCCCCGGATCCGGAAAGGTCGCGGTCGCCGAACGACCGGCGTCGGCGAAGCAGAAGCGGTCCAAGCGGAAGGGCCCTGCGAAGCGGACGGAGGTCAACCCGGAGGCGACGGTGCGGGAGGGCCAGGCCGAGTGGGCCGCGATGTTCTCGTCCTGGAATCCGTCGGCCGGAAACGTCTCGTCCGAGCAGGGCGCCGCCAAGGAGGACGCCGCCGAGCAGACCACCGCCGAGCCCGTCCCACCGGCCCAACAGGCCCCACAGGCGGCACTGGCGGCGCCCGCGGCGCCGCAGGCCCCACCGGCTCCGGCGGCTCCACCGGCTCCGGCGGCCGCAGCGGCCAGGCCGGCGGCTACGGCGGCCCCGAACCCACCGGCGCCCACGGGACCGCCCGCCCCCACGGGACCGCCCGCACGGGAAGCCGCGGCGCGGCCCGAGCCGGAGTCGGCGCCCGATCCCCGAGCGACACCGATCAAGCCTCCCCACAGGTCGCCACAGGCCGAGTCGGCGGTCGGGCACCGGCGAGCCGACGCGGTGCCGGCGGAAGCTCCGGCGGACCTGGCCGCGGCGCCGGAATCGAAGACTCCGCACGCGTCGACGCAGGACTCACCGTCCGAGGATCGCCCCGCGCCGGCCCCGCAGCGCCGTCCCCGCAGCCATGAGGAGGCGGCCACACCGGTCAGATACGAGTCGCCGGCGTCGATGCGGGTGACGCAGCCCGTCCAGGCGGCCGAATCGAGCCGTTCGGTGCAGCAGGTGTCGCCCGAGTACGCGCCGGGTCCGTCCACCTCGCCGCAGAACTCCCTGGTGGCGCACGCCCAGGCGCCGGCACCCCAGTCGGGGGCACTGGTGGGCTCGCTGCTGCACGGCTGGCGCGACCTCGCGGAGCTGTGGCGCGACGAGCGCGTCCACGAGGTGCACATCCGCGGCACCCAGGTGATGATCGCCGGCACCCTCGGTGTCTACCAGATGCCCGACTTCAGCAGCCTGAGCGCCGCTCACGACGCCGTCCAGGCCATGGCGCAGGCGGGGGCCCGGGTCAGCCGCGTCGGTGACTCGATCATCATCGCCCGACGGCATCGGGTGAGCCCGAGCCCGGCCTCGCTCATCACGGCCGGCGTCCTCAGCGAAGAGCAGGTCTCCCAGGTCCGTACGGCGCTCGAGCAGTTGCGGTCGGTGACCCTGACCGGCCCGGCCGCCCCGGTCGTCATGCGCTCACTCGCCTCGCTGATACCGGCGGGCAGCCGTGTCTTCGAAGGACCGTACGGGGTGCTGCCGACCGGGTGCGTCACCACCGCGAGCCCGCTGGACGCCGACTACGTCATCGGGGTACGCCCGGGAGCGCTGGTCGAGAAGATGGCCGCGGCGGGCCAGATCGGCGCGCTGATCGCCAACCCCGAGACGCGGTTCATGCCGACGGTGGAGCTGATGGTGTCCGGACGGTCGGCCGCGCTGGGGAAGGTCACGGCCCGCTGATCGTCCGCCCCGGCCAGGGCCTCACGGCACCCGCGGGACTTCGAGGACCCGGGCTCGAGCCACGGCCTCGACCAGCGGGGCCGTGAGGCCGCTTAATGGGGTACGCCGTGCCGTCGCAGAAGGCCGAGCGTAGGGGACGCCCCTCCGCCGGCCGGCGGATCCGCGCAGCACGAACCCGCGCACCGCGTCCGCCCAGAGGGTGCCCCCCGATGTCTCCGCCACGCGGACCGGCCGGGCGCCGGGGGCCGCGGAGAGGCCGCCCAGCCTCCAGCCGGTTCGCCGGGCGGCGTCCGCGAAGGCGACGACCTGGTCCAGGTCACGCCGGAGCCGTCGCAGATCGGCGCCGCTGAAGTACACCGGCAGACCACCGAACGCGACGGCGCTGCGACAGCCGAGCCGATCGGCGATCTCGACCACCCGATCCAGCACGCTGCGGTGCAGGAGACCCGTCCGCTCTCCGTCCACGACGAGTCCCACCATGCTCAGCAGGCGCTGCGATCCGGTGATCGCTTCCTCCGATCGGCCGGAAGGTCGGCGGCGAGGATCCGCTCAGGCCGCGCACATGTTGATCACACGGTCCGAGTTCAGGATGAAGTTCGCCGCCTCGTCCGGGGTGATGTCGAGCACGTCGACGGCCAGCCGGACCGGACCGGCCTTCTCGGGGTCGCAGCGGTGACAGCGGGCTCGGTTGTCCCCGAACACCTTCACCGACGGACTCTGGCCACCGTCGCTGTGCCGGCCCGGGCGAGGGCAGTACCACAGGCCCCGCTCGTCGGGCGAGGAACCGAGCCGCCGGAGCAGCTCCCGGATGTCGACCGCGTTGGCCTCGGCGAGCCGGCGGTTCCGCGCCGAGACGGGGACCGGAGACACCACCTCGGCTCCCTTCCGCGCGGCCCGGAACTCCTGTCGAAACCGTGCCGCCTCCCGGCGGACCGCCTCGAGGTCGATCCCCTGGTTCGGGTCCTCCTTCGAGACGGGGGCCGGTTCGGTGCCGGTGGACAGATAGGGGAACCGGTCGTCCGCCCGCCGGCGCAACGCGGCGACGAGCACGAACATGGCCAGTGCCTCCCTGGCCGTGTCCGGCGGCACCATCCGGAGGCGTGCCGCGTAGCGGATCACCGACGCCGCCTCGGGGCTGACCAGCCCCTGCTCGCCGGCGCCGAGCTGCACGGTGGGGACTCCCTCCGCCGTCGGGCCCCCGACCTGAGCCCAGACGAGGAACTCCGAAGGCTTGCCGGCGTCGACGAAGGCTTCGGCCTGGCGGTCCAACCGGGAGAACTCCAGCACGGTCCCGTCGGCGTAGGCGTCGATCCGCCGCCCGGCGAATCCGCACAGCGCCGCGTACGTGGCGAGTCCGCTGATGCCCTCCGGCGCCAGGAAGATGACCCGGGCCCGGAAGTCGGCCGGCGTCAGCCCGCTGGCCCGCAGGCCGTTGATGACGGAGGTGATGGCGTCACCCTCGCCCGGGACGAGGTCGACCGTCTTCGCCACGTTGGGAACGGGCGGCGACCCGGCGGTGCGGATGGCGAGCACGTAGTCGGTCAGCTTGTTCATGGATCTCCTTTGCGGTCACCCCCGACGGCATTACGCCTGACTGTCCTGTGCGGCACGCGACCCGCATGTCCCCTTTTGGATACTTGCCGACCTGGCGTCCTCACAGACGGTCCGATCAGGAGGGTGAGCACCGGCCTGGGCGGCCGGTGCCGCGCCTGGCCAGTCCGGCCAGGCGTTCGACATTACCGCCGACCGGCCCGCCGGTCAGCGGCAGGACACGAAAACGAGGCACAGTGGCTCCTACGACGAACATTAAGGAAGAGTTCTACGTCCGGCGCCTCTTCAACAACGACGTCCCGGTGTTCGTGGACGCCACCCGGCATGTCAAACAGGACCTTCCTTACCCGCTCAGCGCGAAGAAGTCCCTGAAGGCGACCTGCGGCGTCCGGACCGACGACGAGGTGGTCGCGTTCAGTCTGCGGAGCTACACCAGCAGGCAGGCGGAACGGGAGGTCGAGAACGTCGAGACCCAGGTCGGCGGGAAGGTGGTGTCCCAGAACATTCTTCACCTGCGGATGCCTCGGAAGACGTTGCACGGTCTGAACGAGACCGCCCGCGAACTGTCGGCCGTCCTGGGCGACGAGGTGATCGTCGAGTTCGGTGAGACGCTGTACGTCCTGCAGCTCTCCCGCACCGGCGGTGAGGGAGAGCTGAAGCTGGTCGGCAAGTTGGACCGGTCCGATGCGGGATATGTCAGGTCCAAGATCGACGAGGCCGACGTCGAGTTCGAACTGCCGATCAGTGGCGTCCGCCTCCGTCTCTTCATGCGCTCCCCGATCCGGGAACGCATCCTCGCCTACAGCTTCGGCGGCTATCTGACCCGCAAGCCGGGTGAGATCGAGACCATCACCCGTGCGACGGCGCTGACCCTGAACAACGTCCTCGGCCTCTCGACCTTCCGCATGCTGTCCGGGCTGGAGACCGTCGACGTCCCGGCGCTGTCGCCGGAGGCCGGGCACCGGCGGCGCCAGCCCTCCGCGCGGATCGCCTTCGACGTTCCGGTGATGCTCTTCGCCCAGGACAACACGCCGGCGGCCCGTGGACACATCGCCGCGGAGATCGACCTGGACGGCGTGGATCCGGTCACCGGTGGGCTGCAGATCGTGGTGAGTGAGAACGACCGGCTCGAGTGGAACCCGGCGCTGGCCGGCCAGACGGGGTTCCAGGCCTACGAGCAGGTGCTCGCGGAGACCATCGCCTCCGTGGTCCACTCGGTTCTCGGTGCCGACAAGGTCCGCGACATCGCCTACGACATCATGCTGTCGGAGCTCAAGCCCGAGGCCGTCGCCGAGATCCAGGCGGCCACCGGGGACTTCCCCGGACTGGCCGCCAACCCCGCTCAGGCCGAGGTCCGGCCGACGCAGCCGGCACCCGGCGTTCCGGTCGCCTGACGACGGCGGGCACGGATCCCGGCCCGGCACAGGCCCGGGATCCGTGCCAGGTACCGGCCGGCACGCCTCACGGCGCGCTGGGATGCCAGATGATCGAAGAGAGCGTGAGCAAGGCGCTCAGGCAGATGACGGCGAAGGTGACGAGCCTGGCGCTCAGCACCGGGCCGTCCACTCGCGGCAGCCGGTCCATCCAGGCCGTACGCGTCGTTCCGCCGCCGCCTCCGCCGTCGTCCACGTCGGGGTCGTCACCGTCGTCGAGGAACCAGGTGTTCTGCACCGTCTGCGGGGATCCGTCCTGGGCGGCACCGCTCGCGGGCACGCCCCACCCCGAAGCCGACGGGGCCGGGCGGGTGTCGCCCGCCGTCACGCCCCAGCCCGGAGCCGAACCGGTGCCGCTCGCGGGCGCCCCCCAGTCCGAAGCCGACGGCGCCGAAGCGGTATCGCTCGCGGACACGTTCCAGCCGGAGGCCGACGGCGCCGGTCCGGCATCGCTCGCAGGTGCGTCCCAGCCCGAAGCCGACGGCGCGGGTCCGGTGTTCCCGCCCGCCGGCCGGGCCGCCGTTCTCCCACTGTCCACCGCGGCAGTACGGCCCGGCGCGGCTCCCGGTGGCGCGTCCCAACCGGAAGCCGAAGGAGTCGAACCGGTGCCGCCCGGGGGCGCGTCCCAGCCGGAAGCCGACGGCGCCTGCGCGGCGGTACCGTCCGTCTGCCGGCCCGCTGGTCCCCTGGTGTCCGCTGCGGCGGCACCGCCCGGCTTGGCTCCCGGTGGCGCGACGTCCATCCCGTTCCACGAGTCGAACGAGTCCCAGCCCTGGCCCTGCGACCCGCTCGACGGCGGGCCGGCCGATGGGTTACGCGGCGTGGCCGGCGCCTTCTCCGGCGCCACCGGTGGCTTCTTCGGGGTCACCGGCGGCTTTCGCGGCGGCGCCGGCGGCTTCTTCGCCGTCACGGGCGGCTTTCGCGGTGGCTCCGGTGGCTTCTTCGGGGTCACCGGCGGCTTTCGCGGCGGCGCCGGCGGCTTCTTCGCCGTCACCGGCTGCTGTGGCGGCGCCGGCGGATTCTCCGAGGAAACGGACGGGAGGGTAGCGCCGAGCTCCGCTCCGCCCCACGTGGCCGAGGGCTCGTTCGCGATCTCCTCGGTGTCGTCAATGATGACCCAGGAGTCCTCCTCTGGAGGCTCCGGTCGGTTCGCCGCCCCACCCTGGTCGTTCATCGGTTCCCCCTCAGGCGACTTCCGCGATCGGCCCACGCAGTTTGGCCAGCGCCTTCTGCTGGATCTGCCGCACTCCTTCGCGCGAGAGCCCGAGCCTGTCGCCGATGAGGTGGAGGGGCTCCTCCGGTTCGCCGTCCAGCCCGAACCTGCGGGTCAGGACATAGCGTTCGCGGGCGTCGAGACCCGGCAATCCGTGGTCGCTGACCGTACGCAGGTCGAATCGGAGCAGCACCTCATCCTCGACGCTCGGTGATGGATCGGCCAGCCGCTCCGCCCAGGGGGTCTCCTCATCGCCGGAGTTGCCGCTCGGCGCATGCAGGCTGTCCAGCCTGGGCGCGTCCAGGACACGGCGCACCTGGGCCTCCGTGGTCCCCGCCCGCCGGGCGATGTCCGCGTAGTCGTAGGGAGCATCCGTTCCGAACTGGGCGGAGAAC
Source organism: Actinoallomurus liliacearum (assembly GCF_039542035.1). Taxonomy (NCBI): domain Bacteria; kingdom Bacillati; phylum Actinomycetota; class Actinomycetes; order Streptosporangiales; family Thermomonosporaceae; genus Actinoallomurus; species Actinoallomurus liliacearum. The sequence continues at coordinate 151,148 of NZ_BAABHJ010000023.1, read as the reverse complement.
GCCTGCGTGGCCGCCAGGATCACCGGGCGCTTCTCGAAGTCACCGGGATTGAGATTCGGGTGGTCGGCGTCTCGTACCGCACGCAGGACCTCCCGCTGGATCGGCTTGAAAGCCCAGCTCGAGAAGGGTCCGCGGGACGGATCGTAGGAGGAGATCGCCCACAGGAGGCCGACCTTTCCGGCGCTCTCGAAGTCCTCACTGTGCTCGTTGCACTTCGAGGTGAACATCGCGACGTACCGGCGTACGAGACCGTAGTTCGCCGTCATGATCTCCAGCGTGACGTCCTCGAGTTCACGTTCGGTCCGCCGCAGCGCGACCTCGGAGAAATCGTCGACCTCGCCGGCGTCGACCTTGGCGCGCAGGTCCGCGAGCAGCTCCCGAAGTCGTATACAGCGGGCGAAGAGCTCGTCGTTGCGGCTGCGGTAGTCGTCGTTGGCTCGGCGCTCACCACCGGCCGGCTGCACGATGTCCAATCCCGGTCCTCCCGAAGCTAGTGCCGCACCCAGTTCTAAGGTGATCAACCCGGCTTTGGCCCCAAAATTGGAGGAGTGTTGACACGCCGGGCGAACGGGTGAAGGCGCTCCGTACGGGACGGATGGGCCATCCGACGTCGGCCGGGGCAGCGAGCTTCCAGGTGGAAGGCAGTATCCGTCGGCTACTGCGAGCCGACATGCGTCCAGGGACGGCAAACGTCGTTGACAAAAAATTGATCTGCCGTGGACCTGCCGTTGATTCGGCGGTGACCGGATGGCAGGCGACGGTCGGGAACGCCGTCAACGCATACGGCGGCCGCCTCCGTAGCCACCTCCGTAGCCGCCGCCGTAACCCCCGCCGTAGCCCCCGTACTTGAACATCCCGTCGTCGAAGAGCAGGGAGTAGACGGCGTAGACCACCACCCCCATGGCCGCCAAGCCGGCCAGGCCGATCCCGGTGCCGCCCACGGACTTCAGCGGCGTCGCCGCCGCGGTGCAGACATCGTGCTTGCACACGGCGTCCTTGTGGTTCTGGAGCCACTTGTCGGGCGGTGACGTCACCCGGACGTGCGGGGCACGGTCGATCAGCACCGCCGTCTGCCGCACTCCGTCCTCTTCCGCCGTGGCCCCCGGTTTGAACTCCTTGCCGAGGTGGATCGCGCGCCGGTCGCCGTAGATCGCGTTGGTGACCTTGCCCTCGAACCATGAACGGTTGGCGATGCAGATCAGCGCGACGATGCCCATGAGCGCCACGAACCCGGCGCCGACGAGCACGCCGCCGCAGCCAAGCCTCCTAGCGCGGTAGTACGGCACGACAAAGATCTGTCCGGAGTTCAGCGGCACGGCAACCCCGCCGACGGGTCCGTTTCTCCTCCGGGTGTCTCCGCAGTCCGTGGTCTCGTCCCGTTCCCGCACGTCGTACGGAGGCGGTGACCGCGCGGGACCGCGTCGATGACCCTCGGACCTGGGCCGTGAGGGTTCCTGGCGTGACACGCCCGTTTCCGAAAAGTGACCCGGGCCATCCGTGTCTGAGGCGCTCAGGCGTTGCCGCTTCCGGTCTGCTCCGTACGGTCACACATGTCCGATTCCAAACGAACGGACCGTACCGGGGTCTTCCCCGGGCGTAACAGACAGGGAGTGAATTTTCATGGAAAAGGGTAAATCGCCACGCCTCATCGGCGTGGCCGAACTGTTCGTCGCCATGGTGGCGACGAATCTGTCGAACGTCCTGCTCGTCGTCCTCAGCGGCAAGGGCTTTTCCGCCCTGATGGTCGCCGGGTTGGTCACCGCCATCGGCGGTGCGCTGATGGTCCTGCCCATCACGTGGGCGGGTTTCAAGTACGACCTGTCCACGGGGCGTAAGCGCATCGCGTTCCCCATCCGGTGGACGGGGTTCCGGATGCACGACCTGCGGGCGCAGGGCTGGAACATCGCGAAATTCTCGGTCGTGAGCCTGGTGCTGAACCTCTTCTACGGAGAGGGCGTCGTCAACTGCTCGCTGGCCGTGTTCGTGGCCTTGGAGACCGCCGGCCTGCTGTTCACGCCGGCGCTGATGAACCTGTTCTCGCCGGTGACGCTGCACGTGTGGAAGAACCGGAGCCTGCGTGGCTTCAGCGGGCCGCTCGTCTCGATGGCAGGTCTCCGGGGCTTCAAGTGGCCGCTCGTCACGATGGCGGGCGTCCTGTTCCTCATTCAGCCGGGTGCGGGAACGACCAACCCGCTCGGGATCGCCTGCGCCTTCCTGACCGGCGCCGGCATGGCCGTCCGACTCGTTCTGACGAAGAAGCTCCCGGCCGGACAGGGGAACCTGGTTCGTGGCTGGTCCGGCTTCAACGCCGGGCTGGGGCTCATGCTGCTCGCCCCGCTCGTCGAGACGAACAACCCCGTCCTGTCGGGCTGGTTGGTCATCGTCGTGCTGGCGGCGGCCTTGACCAACACCACGATCCCGAGCGTCGCGGAAGTGTCCGCGACGCGGAAACTGGAGGCCACCACCGTCTCCGTCATCCTGGCGGCGACTCCGGTGGTCGCCCTGGCCATCGCCTGCCTGCAGGGCTGGCGCCTGCCGAGCCTGGCCGAGTGCACCGCCATCGTCCTGGTGGTGGCGGGAGCGGTCGGTGCCGCTCGGTCCGACAGCGCCGAGCAGGCGGCTCTGACGGCTCTGTCTCAGGGGGACGCCCTTGAGCAGACCGACGAGCCGGACGCTCCCACCGGGACGTCCAAGAGCGAGAACAAGAAGCCGAAGCCGCAGCGGCTGCGGCGGAAGTCCAAGAAGGCCCCGAGCTGGAAGAAGCACGCGGGACGCCGGAAAGCGGGCCGCCGCCGCCCGAGGCCGAAGAAGAAGCACTGACCGAGACAGGTGAGGGCCTGAGAATGACTGAGGCCCCGGGGAAACCCGGGGCTTCGCGTTGTTGGGGGCGCGTATCGGGACACGCGGATACCCCGAACAGGGCTCAGCCCCGGGAGATCACCCCCCGGGGCTGCTGTTCACTTCCGGCTCGTGCCTTCAGTCACTTCTTGCGGGCGTTCTTGGGCCGACGGCCCTTCGCGCCCACCTGGGTGTTCTCGCGCCCCCGGGCGTGCGCCTTGTCGTACCCGCGCCGCTTGCGCCAGGACTTCGCCTTCCGCTGCGGCTTCGGCTGCTTCTCCTTCTCCTCCTCCACGTCCTCGTCGTCGTCGAAGACCGGCCACCCGGGGTCACCACCCGGCGTCATGTCCTCGTCCCTGAAGGCGTGGTGCTTCTGCTTCTCCCTGGCCAGCTCTTCCTTCGAACCGGTGAGGGTTGCGCTGAGGACCGAGACCGCGAAGATCGTGCAGATCCCGGTCACGACCGATGCGCCCAGGGCCTGATTCAGGATCACCAGACCCACCAGACTGCTGAGCACCGGTCCGTTGGCCGACAGGAGGCCGGCCATCCTCTTGGGCAGGTGGAGCGGCCCCTGCGAGACGTAGTACAGGACCGCCCCGGCGACCGAGAGGAAGCCCGCGATGAGCCCCCGCGTGAAGACCTCCCAGGTCCAGTGGACCGTGAGGAGGGAGGGCGCTCCGATGATCAGGCCGGCCACCATCGAGATGACCGTTCCCTTGAGCTGGATGCCCGCGTGGGCCATCGCCTTTCCTGCCCCGATCATGACGGCTGAGCACACCGCGCCGCCCAGGGCGGCCAGCAGTGCCATACCGTCGATGTGCTGGCCCCAGGGGATCATCATGATCGCCCCGGCGGCCGACCCGAGCGGCAGGACGAGGGAGAGGATCTTCTTCGTGTCCCACCACTCGATCAGGTTCGCCTTGTTGCGGTTCCGCCACTCGATCAGCATGGCCTTGTCGATCGAACGGAGTTTCGTGATCAGGCCGCCGCTGGGAAGCGGCAGTCCGACGAGCGGCAGTCCGCGGAGAGCCAGGGCCGCGATCACCACGGACATGGTGATCCCGCCCATGGCGGTGATCGCGTTGCCGCTCGCGAACGGCAACTTGATCGTGTAGTACGAGGCCAGCAGGCCGGCGCCGTACCAGGCCGCCAGGAACGGCAGGACCGTCAGGACCCAGCGGTGCTCCTTCTTCTCCTCCCAGGCCTTGAAGCGGCGCAGGAGCGTGTGCACCACGGGCATCCCCTCGGTGCGGTGCTCCAGCCCCTTGATCACCTTGTCGCGCCGCTCGGTGAGCGGCTTGGCTCCGCGCAGGGGCTTTTCGTTGATCCAGCGTTTCCCGGCGAACAGCAGCGCGATGGCGATCGGCGTGCTGAACACGTAGGAGATGGTGGTGGCCTGGATGGCCGCCAGCGCGTGGCTCGCCGTCAGCGGCTGCATGACGGCCGTCCCGGCCTTCTGGCTCACCGACCCGCCCAGGTGAGCGGTGGCGGCCACCAGCCATACCGCCCCGGCCAGTGCGCCGAGGAGCCAGTTGACCGCACGACGCGGGTGGTGGATGACCAACCCGCAGGCGGAGCCGATCCGGCCGAGGAGCCGGTTCGGCAGCGGAGGGATTTCTCCCCTGTTATTTTTCATTTCGGTGCTTTCTTGTCCGTGTCGTCGCGCACGCTTTATGCGATGCGCGGGGTCTGCACTGCACTGCTTCCGGCCATCGATGCCGAAGAAGAGTGCGTCGCAGCGCCCACAGTGACGGTCCGCAGGGACGCCCGCGCGGCAAGAGAACTTCAGGTGAACGCGACCCCAAGCGTCACGTACGAGAGATCGCCGCGGAGGTCGCACCGCCCCTCGGCGGACACGGGCGGAATTCGCGCCCATACCTGGTTGCGGTGAGCGGCACCCCACGGACAGTAGGCCTCGACAAGAGTCCGCGCCGGACACAGCACCACACCCGGCGACTACAACGAAGGAGAGGTCGGCCATGGCTGACAAAGGACAGGCGACCGACACCGAGGCCACCCAGCCCGCGAAGCTGATCCTCAAGGCGGACCGCAAGCTCGTCGCCGCTCACGAAGCCGCGGCCGATCGGGTCACCGCCGCCGAGAGGGAGCTCGCAGCCGCTCGCGAGGCCGCGGCCAAGGACGTCGAGGCCGCGGCGGACTTCAAGGCCGCCGCGGAGGCCGAGGTGGCCGCCAGGGAGGCCCGCGACGCCTTGCTGGAGGCGCTCCGGCGGCAGCACAAGGTCGTCAAGGAGACCCGCGGGAAGAGGCGCGCCAAGGAGTGGGAGCTGACCGTCTTCGGGAGGATCCTCGACCTCCTGGGCAAGCTCGTCTCCTCGCGCTGAACCACCGCCGTACCGGCGGCTCAACGGCCCGGCCCCCGCCACCTTCATGGTGGTCAAGGGGCCGGTTCCCTTTTCCCGGTGATCGGCCCTGGGTCACGGGACAGCCTCCCCATGATTTCTCTCGGCACTACCATGAGTGTGGTGATCACGGCGGTGCTCGAAATCGGTGTCTGGGGAGTGTTGGCGCTCGTCGCCTGCGGGGCCCTCATCCTGGCCGCCGACGCGCTGCTCACCCGGGAGATCGCGGTGTGCGTCGCCCGGCCGCCGCTCGAGCTTCCGCGCCTGGCCGCGAAACGGCGGACGGCCGCCGCGGACCTGGTTCCGCTCGCCGACGACCTGCGGCGTGCGTCGCGCGCGGACCGGTTGGTGCTCACGATGTCGCTGCCCTCCGGCGACACACGGGTGGACGTGCCGGTCGACGGCCGTGGCCTGCGGCCGGATGACCACGGCGGGCTCGCGGACCTCCGCCGCGACGGAGTCCCCCATCGGATCCCCCGCCGGGCGCTGCCGGACGGATGGCGGGCCGGCGTGTACCTCGGGATCCAGGCCGGTGACGGGCGGAACGCGGGCCTTCTCCTGATCGGCTGGACCCGGCCGACCGGCCCGTATCTGGCGTCCCGGATGGTCTCCGGCGTGCCGGGTGGGGCGCTGACGGGCGCGGCCCGGGCTCTGGGCGCGTTCTGGGACGACGTGTGGGATCGCCACGAGATCGGGAGGGAACGAGCTCGACTCGACCTCACGGCCGCGGACGGTGCGGCGCAGAGATTCAGGGACGCGCGGCAACTGTTGCTGGACTCCATACGGCACGAGCTGCACGGCCCGCTGACCACGGTCCGCGGTCACGCCCAGCTGCTGGGCGCGTTCCTACCGGACGACCCCGACGCGACGGACTCGATCGAGGCGATCCTCGACGCCGTCAAGATGATGCACCACACCGTCAAGGGCCTTGCCGCCGTCGGCGCCTCGGATCCGTCCGCGCCGCCCGCCATGACGGCCGAACCGATCGACGTCACGGCGCTGCTACGCCGAACCGTGCGGACCATCCCGTCGGTGGCGGCGCGTACGCTGATCGACGTTTCTCCCGGCAGCACCGTACGCGCCGATCCGTGGGGGCTGCGGCAGTGCCTGCTGGCGGCCCTCGGCAACGCGCAGAAGTACGCGCCCGACGGGAAGATCACCGTGACGGCGCGCGAGGTCGACTCCTACGGCGTCATCGGCGTCGCGGACGAAGGCCCCGGCATCCCCTGTGGCGAACGTGCCCACGTGCTGCGGCCGTACTACCGGACGCCCGCCGTGGGGAACGCTCCAGGCTCGGGGCTCGGGCTCTACATCGCGGACCTGCTGATGACCGCGATGGGCGGCCGGGTCGAACTGGCGACCGCCCCGTCCGGCGGCCTGCAGGTCGACTTCTGGGTCCCGCGTCCGTTAATCCGACCAGGCCGGTCAGCCGCCCGCGAGGGCGGAGATGAGACCACGGAGCTCGTCGAGGTCGAACGGCTTCGGGAGAACGCGGGTCAGGGCGCCGTCGTCCAGGTCGCCTGAGGTGCCCGCGGCGGCGGTGAGCACCAGCACGGGCAGACCCGCGGTACGGGCGTCGGCGCGAATCCGGGCCACGAGATCGGCCCCGTCGATGTCCGGGAGCATCCGGTCCAGGATCAGCAGCCGCGGCAGGGCCACGGTGGTGAGCCGGTGCCAGGCCTCGCCGCCGTCCCCGGCCAGGTCCGCCTCGTGACCGGCACGTTCCATGATCATTTGGAGCAGTCGCCGGACACCGGGGTCGTCGTCGACGATGAGCACCCGCATCTGGTCTCCGGTCCGATGGGCATCCGTGGTTCAGACGCTACCAGCGCCCGGCCGGTGCCACCTTTCTCAAGAAATCTCGCAGGCCGGAGAGCGTCCGCCGGCGGCGCACAGCCACTTCACCGCGTCCGAGACGGAGCCGACCGGGACGATCCGCATCGTGCCGCCCCGCGCCGCCCGCACCGCGATGTCGCGCTGAAGGGCCGGCACGAAGAACACGTCCGCGTGGGCCGCCATCGCGGCCTTCACCTTCTCCTCGACCTCGCCGACGGTGGTCACCGAGCCGTCGAGGGCGACTCCGCCCGTACCGGCGACGTGGCGCCCCCCGATCAGATCTCCCGAGCCCAGCGCGTCGACACGGGCGAGTGTCAGGATCAGCCCCGCCGACGGGCCCTGTACGACGCCGAGCGGATAGGTGGTCGCGGCGACTCTGGGATCCACCCGTACCGCGGCGAGCGAGGCAGCCGGTATCCGCTTGATCGTGGACGTCCCCAGCGACTCGCCGGAGGCTCTGGGGGCCACGAGGACGCTCACGTTCGCCGGGTCCACCGTGGCGGACGACAGATCGGTCTGGTCGCGGAGCGGTGCCAGGTGCCGGGCGTCACCCGCGGCCAGGAGCACGTCACCGGGGTGCAGCCCGCTCGTGGCCGTCGTTCCCGTCACCCCGGTCACCTGGAGCCCGGCGCTGCCGGTCGGTGTCCGTCCGTCGGCGAGTTGAGCGGCGACGAGTGCCGCCGTGGCCTGCGACCGGTCCATCGCCTCGGTCATCGACTGACTCGCCGCCGGGCTCGCCGCCCCGCGCACCCGGACCGTGCGTTCCCCCTTGAATTCGGCCAGTGCCCACCGGAACCAGGTGCTATGCCGTACGACCACCGTCGTGACCAGCCAGGATCCCCGCTGCGGCGAATCGATCCGGATCACCGGGCCGGGTACGATCCGGTCGTACGGCGAGCCGGTCAGGCCGAAGCCCGCGAGCATGAGCAGGGAGAGGATGACGGCGTAGCGTATGCGTCTGGTCTTTTCCCTGTCACGCGTTGTGGCATCTGCCATGATCAGCTCTTGTCGGGTTCAAGATCGCATTGGGTATTGTGAGGATCCGTGCCACAGGTTCTCCTCGTCGACGACGACCCGCGATTCGTCAAGGTGGTCGCCAGCCTTTTGAGCAGGCGCAACCTTCAGGTGAAGTCCGTGTCCAGCGGGGAGCTGGCCCGGCAGGCGCTGAGAAACGGGGACATCGACCTCGCTCTGCTCGACCTCAACCTCCCTGACATCGACGGGCTGTCCCTCATCCACGAGCTGCGCGAAGAGGGAAACGACACGCCCGTGATCCTGCTGACCGCGCGCAGCAAGCCACACGAGCAGGTCCTCGGGCTGCGGCTCGGCGGCGACGACTACATCACGAAGCCGTTCGACCCCGAACTCCTGCTCGCTCGGATCCACGCGGTGCTGCGCCGTAGCGGCACGGGCCGGACGACGGACCGGGGGCGAAGCGACCTGGTGGACCTGTCGCCCGCCCTGGCCGGCCGTTCGCCCGTCCTGGTCGACCTGGCGGCGCGCCAGGTCTTCAGGGACGGGGTGGCGGTGCGGCTGGCCCCGATGGAGTACGCCGTGCTGGAGTTCCTGGTGCGCAACCGCGGCCGCGCGGTCTCCAAGGAGGAGATCATGGTGCAGGTGTGGGGCACCGACCGGGGCGTCTCACGCACGCTCACCGAGCACATCTCCCGGTTGCGCCGCAAACTCGGCGAGGGCCTGGTGGTGACCCGGACGGGGTACGGATACATCATTCCGACCGCTCCTGAGGGCCCCGCAGCCAGAGCTCAGTGACGAGGACGTTCTTCTTCTCCACCCGGCACCACATCTGGTGACGCTGACTCTCCATGGTGGTGCGCCACCGGGCCATCCCCAGGTCGCGGCCGATTCCGTTCTTCGGCCGGGCCGGCCAGGGCAGCCCGACCTGCCGCCCCAGTCGTTCGATCTCGCTCCGGGTCAGGTGGGCGGAGACCGACCGTACGGTGTGGATCGTGTACTCCTCATGCCGCCGGACCGATACCTGCTGATGGACGAGTCCCAGTAGCGCGGCATGGGTGCGGAGCACGTCCCTGACCATCTGCTCCGCGAGTCCTCCGGGCCTCCGCTCCTCCTCGAGCTCTCCGAGCAGTCCGGCGAACCCGTCGATCGCCGAGGCGAGGAGTTCGGTGTCCTCCCCGGAGTTCTCGCCGGCGGCCTCGGCGAGCAGCCTCGCCGTGACCGCCGCGATCGACAGCTCGCCCTTCATCCGATGGACGAGGCCCAGGACGAACCGATCGTGCCACTCCTCCGGTCGCGTCTCCCCGTCATGGCGTACGAGGAGGGCGGACGTCCCGCTCAGCGGGATCGCGGTCAGCGGACCGCTGCTGAACACGGACTGCCAGGTCAGTGCCTGGCCGGCGAGGATGAGGGATTCCCGGTCCAGGGAATCCTCACCGTCACCGCTCAGATCTTCGACACCGCGGGGCGGGGACCCCGCCTTCGCGTGAACGACCGTGGGAAGCATCGTCGGATGTGATCTCAGACCTCGTCCGCCGAAGCCGGCGCGGCCACCTCGGCCTGATCCGCCTTGAGCCGGTCCATCGCCTTCCGCAGGTCGGTGCCGGCCTTGACGACCTGAACGTAGAGGCCGGTCAGCTGCCCGGCGAGCTGCGCGTTCAGGCCACCCGCGCCGATGCCGCCGGAGAGCTGGTGCTCCTCGACCGCCACGACCGCGTCATCGCGTTCGACGAGGACCTCGGTGACCGATACGGGACTCATCGCGTTGCGCAGGTAGGTCGCCCGGTCGCTGGAGTATTCGATGATCTCCAGCTTCTCCCTGCCGAAGGCGCGGTTCAGCAGCCGCTCCGCGCCCTTGATGCGGCTGGCGCCCCGGCCGATGCAGGCGCCCCGGGCGTCGACCCCCAGAGTCGTCGGGGCCACGGCGACCTTCGCCTTGGTTCCGGCGACCCGTGCCACGTTCTTGATGACGACCTTTCCCGCGAGGATCTCGTCGACGAACCCCGACAGGATCCGCGCGACCAGTTCCGGCGAGGTCACCGACAGCAGCAGCCGCTCCGCGCCTTCCCGCTCCCCCTCCGCGATGCCGGTGACGAGGGCGATGAGGGTGTCTCCAGGCGCCAGCGGGGGCGGCGGCGTCCCCTCGGGCAGGTCGTACGTGTCGGCGTGCAGCAGGAGCGCGTTCCAGGCCCGTCCGCTGCCGGCGTCGTAGACGGCGCAGGTGAATCCGTCAGGGCCGGTGCCCTTGATGTGCGCGGTCACCGTCGTGCCGACGAGTGGTGACTCGAGCTCGAGCTCGCTCAGGATGGTTGACACGGTCATGGACCCTCTCGTTTGGCAGGCTCTGTGTCGCCTGGTCTCACCCGCACTCTAAGGTGCGGGCTCCTGACCTCTAAAGTCCGTGCGCTGCCGGTTTCGCAACCCGAAATCGTAAGACTTCCTCGCCTTCCGTCTCTCCGCGACCGCGAAACCCGGCCTCCATCGGCCACATCGCGTCGAGCCGCCCGGTCGCGTCCGGGCATCCGGCCCGACCCGACACGCCCGACCGCGAACCACCCGCGCGCGGGCGAACGATTCCCTACTGTGGCCCGGCATGAGCGAGCGCAGTGAGCGAATCGGCAACGCAGCGCCCCTGGTCGCTCCGCCGACGAAGGAGGCCGCATGAGCGAGCGCAACGAGCGAATCGAGCTCGTCGAGGCGTCCTTCGACGATCCGATCGTGACCGGCCTGCACGACGAGCAGGCCGCCGAACCGGCCGTCCGGTTCGGCGGCGCGGTCGGCCGCCGCTCACCGGCCGAGCCGGGAACCACCTTCCTGGTCGCCCGCGCCCGCATGACGCTGATCGGCTGTGTCGGGCTGCGCTGGGTGAGCGGTGCGGGGACCGATGGGAACGGGCCGTCATCCGCCGATCAGATCGCCGAGGTCGGCCACGTCTACGTACGGCCGGACTTCCGCCGCTTGGGAGTGTCCCGGCTCCTGCTGCGGGCCGCGGAGGACCTCGCTCGACGGCGCGGCTGCCGGACCGCGCGGCTCGTGGCCATCGACCCGCGCGACGCGGGGCTGTGCGAGTTCAGCGGGTACGTCCCCATTCAGCCGTTCGGCCCGCAGTTCGTGCGAAGCGGCTGCTTCGAGAAGAGACTGCGGGCCGAGACCGGCCGCTGACCCGGCTCAGGCGGGCCGCGACCGGCCAAGGCGGCCTCAGCGGGATGACGCGGCGTCCCCCGCCGAGCGGCTCAGGCGGACTCGCGGAGGGCGACCCGGGCGTGGAGGCGCCGGAGCGGGCTCGGCAGCCACCAGTTGGCCCGGCCGAGGAGCCGCATCGTCGCGGGCACCAGCAGCGCCCGTACGAGGGTGGCGTCGACGACCACGGCGACGAGGAGTCCGACGCCGATGAGCTTGATGAAGGAGATCCCCGACGTCGTGAACGCGGCGATCACGACGGCCAGCAGGAGGGCGGCGTTGGTGATGATCCGGCCGGTGCTCTGCAGCCCGGCGGCCACCGCGACGGTGTTGTCCCCCGTCCGCTGCCATTCCTCCCGGACCCGGCTGAGCAGGAACAGTTCGTAGTCCATCGACAGCCCGAACGCCACGGCGAGGATCAGCACCGGCTGCGACGCCTCGACCGTGCCGGTGGAGGTGAAGCCGAGCACGCCCGCGAGGTGGCCGTCCTGGAAGCCCCAGACCATCACGCCGAACGCGGCGCTCAGCGACAGCGCGTTCATCACCAGCGCCTTGAGCGGCAGGAGGATCGAGCCCAGCGCCGCGAACAGCAGCGCGAACGTCACCATGCCGACGAACAGGGCGGCCCGGGGCAGGACGTGGCCCAGGCTGCTCAGCATGTCCGTCAGCTGGGCCGTCTCCCCGCCGACGTACACCGTGCCCGGCGCGGGCAGCGACCGGATCCGTTCCACCAGGTCGCGGGCCGGCCGGGACTGCCGGTCGGCGCCGTACCGGACGGCGATGCGGGTCACGTCCCGGCCGGTGTCGGCGACCTCCGCCGCGGCGACCCCGGGCACGGCGCGCAGCCGGTCGAGGTAGGCGTCGACCTGCGGGCGGGACACACCGCCGGTCACCACGACGTCGATCGGCGAGACCGAGCCGTGCGCGAAGTCGCGGTCGAGGGCCGTCGCCACCGTACGGCTCTCGGCACCGCTCGGCAGTGCGCGGACGTCCACGCTGCCGAACCGGATGCCGAGGAAGGGCGCGCCGAGCGCGAGCAGCACGACCGTCGCGCCCACCGCGTACGCCACGGGGCGGCGCATGACGCTGTGCGCGAGCCGGAACCACGCTCCGCGCCCCTCCCGGTCGCCTTGCCGCCGTGGCAGCACGCGGAGAGCGTCGACCCGGCGGCCGAGGACCGCGAGCAGGGCCGGCAGGACCGTGAGGGCGGCCACCATGTCGACGAGCACCACCGCGATGCCGCCGAGCCCCATCGACCGCAGGAACATCTGCGGGAAGAGCAGCAGGCCACCGAACGCGATGGCGACCGTAACGCCCGAGAACGCGACGGTGCGGCCCGCCGTCGTCATCGTGCGCGTGAGCGCCTCCCGTTCGGAGTCCGTCCGGCCGAGCTCCTCGCGGAAGCGCGTCACGATGAACAGCGAGTAGTCGATGGCCAGGCCGAGCCCGAGCATGGTGATGATGTTGACGGCGAACGTGGACACGTCCGTGGTCATGGCGGCCACGCGCAGGACGGTGAACGCGCCGAGGATGGCGACGACGCCGATGGCGAGCGGGAGCAGCGCGGACACCACGCTCCCGAAAATGATCACGAGCAGCACCAGGAGGATCGGCATCGAGATCATCTCGGCGCGCGCCAGGTCCTTGGAGGTCTGTTCGTGGAGCTGGCTGTTCACGGCGACCGTGCCGCCGCGCAGCGTGGTCAGGCCCGGAGCGGTGAACCCGTCCCGGATCTTCTCGTACGTCTTGACCCGCGCGAACACGTCGGCGCCGCTCAGCCGCACGGCGACGTAGGTGGCGTGCCGGTCACGCGAGACGAACGCCGGTGATCCGGTGTTCCAGAAGGTCGTGACACCCCGGACCTGGTCGCGGGGCAGCCGGGCGAGGGTTCCGGTGACGGCGTCGCGGAAGGCCGGATCGTCCACGGTGCGGGACGCGCTCTCGTAGAGCACGACCAGGTCTCCGGCGGGCGGGCCGATCCGCTCGTTGATGAGCGCGGTGGCCCGGGCCGACTCCGAATGCGGGTCCTCGAAGCCGCCGCTCTTGAGCGAGCCGAAGACCTGTGTGCCCCAGACGGCGGCGATGACGACGAAGACCGCGGCCGCGGCCAGCACCCACCGACGTCGGCGGTGCATCAGGCGGCCGGATGACTCGAGCATGGGTCCGCTCCCCGAGATAATGTGTGGTAACAGCGATCAGGAAAGTGAACAGCGTTTACGGTGAACATCGTAAACGGAAGCATACGTTGTTAACTAACGTCAAGGAGAAGTGTGACGACCCGCCGCGAACGCCTGCGCGAGGCCACCGTGCGTGAGATCCAGGAGGCGGCACGTCGGCACCTGCGGGCCCACGGCCCCGCGGGCATCTCCCTGCGGGCCATCGCCCGGGACATGGGCATGACCGCCCCGGCGCTCTACCGCTACTACGCGAGCCTGAACGACCTCCTCGCGGCCATGATCGAGAGCTACAAGGCGGAGATCGGCGAGGCGCTGGAGGCCGCCCGGGACGCCGTGCCCGCCGACGACCTCGGCGGCCGCCTCGCCGCCGCGGCGCGGGCGTTCCGCCGCTGGGCGCTGGACCACCGGCCGGAGTTCACGATGGTCTTCGGCGCTCCTCCGCCCGGCTACGAACCGCGGGCGGAAGGTGAGATCCCCTCGGCGGGCGGTCTCGGCGTGGTCTTCTTCACGCTGCTCACCGACCTGTGGCGGCGCGAGCGGTTCCCCGTTCCGGCCGACGAGGACATCCCGGCCGGGCTACGCGAGCAGCTCGAGCACTTCAGCACGTCCTGCGGACTCGACCGCGCCGACCTGCCGCTCGGCCTGATCCGGGTCTTCGTGGGCTGCTGGGTCCGGCTCTACGGACTCGTCGCGATGGAGGCGTTCGGGCACGTCCACTTCGTACTCGACGACGCCGAGCCGCTGTTCGAGGCGGAGCTCGCCGAGGTGTCCGCGATGCTCGGCATCACGCGGCCGCTCCCTCCGGGTCACAGCCCTTCGGCGAGCGCCGCCCAGAACGCCGCCTCGTAGGCGTGCAGCAGACGGGCGGCCCGCAACGCCTCTCGCGGCTCCTCACCGGCCGCCAGGCCCTGCTCGATGACGGCGGTGGCCTGCTCGGCGAAGCCGGGTGGCGGAGCGGCGAAGTACCGGAAGAAGGCGACGGCCTCCTCGGCGAGGCCGTACCGCGCCGTCAGGGCGTCCGCCGCCCGCCCGCAGTAGGCGCCCCACTCCTGGAGGTTGGCCAGCATCGCGAGGGCGAGGCCGCTCCGCGTGCCGGACAGCGCGCTCCACGCGAGGTACGCGGGGTAGGCCTGAGCGAGGGGACGCGGCTCGTACGCCCGAAGGTCCTCCTCCGTCCAGCCGAGGGCGGCGGCGAACCCCGTCAGCAGGCCCAGCGCGGTGCCCTCACCGCCCGCCAGCGCCAGGAACAGGTCGCCCGCCGGCGGTTCGGGGAACCGGGCGGCGACGACGGCGAAGCTGCGGCGGTCGCTGCTCACGATGTGCCACTGCTCCCCCGCCAGCCAGGTCAGCCGCTCGCGCGGCACGGCCGACGCCTCCAGGAGCTCGAGGAAGCGGTTGCCTCCTGGCGGGTTCTCCGCGCGGGCGCGGCGGACGAGGTCCTCGGCGGCGCTCATGCGGCCTCCCTCATGCCTCCGCGCCGCCATGCGGCGTCAGGCGCGTCAATCGGAACCCGCCGTCTCGGCGGTCCGGTTCCGACCGTCCTCGGCGGGCCGGACGGGAGGCCGCCCGTCCAGGCCGAGGCGCTCGCGGATCTCCCGCTGCACGGTCTCCGGATCATGCCGGGCGTCGACGGCGAAGACGTACTCCTTGCGCCGGAACAGTTCCAGAACCGGGTCCGTCTTGTCGTGGTAGTCGCGCAGGCGGGCCGCGAGCGCCTCAGGCGTGTCGTCCTCGCGGGTGACCAGCTCGCCGTTGCACACGTCGCAGCGGTCAGCTCGTTTCGGACGGTCCTCGATGAGGTTGTAGTCCATGCCGCAGACGGAGCACAGCCGCCGGGACAGGACCCGGCGGCGTACCTCGGAGTCCGGCAGGTCGAGGTAGATCACGCCGTCGATGTCGTAGCTCTCCAGGAAGAACTCGGCCTGGCGCCGGCTGCGCGGGAACCCGTCGATGATGAAGCCGTAGTTCCAGTCGTGCTGCTCCAGCCGGTCGCGCACGATCCGTTCGACGAGGTCGTCGCCGACCAGTTCCCCGGCCGCCATGACCCGGCGGACCTGAGCGCCGATCTTCGTGTGCTGCTTGACGTGCCACCGGAAGATGTCGCCGACGCTGATCTGGACCAGGTCGAAGTCGCGGGCCAGCGCGGCGGCCTGGGTGCTCTTACCGCTTCCCGGCACGCCCATGATCACGTACTTCCGCATCGTCAGCAGAATGGCACAGCTCACGCTCCGCTGTCAGCCCGGATGAGAATGGACACGCCGATCGGAGTTCCGGCTCGCTTCCACGACAGTTGAGTACTGACCAAAACCCAGGGCTAATCCCGAAGAATCGTATGCGCCCGGCAATTCTCCGAGGCTTTGCCCCGCCTTGTGGTTTCCCACACTTACGCCTCACCGGTACACCGATAGAAAGGAGGCCGAACGGAGCCGAGGAGTTGGGGGGACGTCATGGCCCGTTCCACACCGACATTCGATCCGGAGGGTCTCACCATCGAGCAGCGCTGGGGCGAGGCGTGCGTGATCTGCCACAAGAAGTGGCCTCGACCACGCGTCCACGTCGGCCGGCTGCCGGATGACTCTCGTGTGTTCGCCTGCGACGACTGCGCCCCGGCGCTGCGCATCCCGGTCCAGCAGAGCCGGGGCCGGCGCGCGAAGATCAGGGCTTAACCGGAAAGGAGCGTCCCGGGTCCGGGGGGAGCCCGGGGCGCCCGATGAGAGACGCGCGCTCGGCGGGGGCGGCCGAGCGCGCGTCTCCTCGTCTCAGGGCCGTGGACTCAGTTTCGGGCGGCCTGCCAGGCACGGGTCCAGGCGGCGTAGTCCGTACAGCCCTCACCGTTCCCGCCACAGTCCTCCGTCGGCGTACGAGAGAAGACGATCTTGTTCAGGTAGGCCCGGTCGCCGACGTGGTACGCGCTGCAGAACTGCGGGCGCAGCCGGTCGTGGCCGCACGCCTCGGGGTTGGCCGGGGCGACGCCGTCCCACTCGGCCACCTGCTGCTGCACCTCAGGGGAGCTCACCCAGTTCAGCCACTGGTACATGCAGTTCGGATGGTCCGCCCGGGCGCCGATCATCCAGGCGTCCATCCAGCCGGTGACGCCCTCGCGCGGCGTCACTCCGGCGACGGAGCGGCCACTCCGGCTGAGCACGTCGACCTGGTACGGCCAGGCCTGGGCCAGCGCGGCCTGCCCGTCGGCGAACGGGGCGATGGCGTCGGACGGGTTGAGCCAGTAGGTGCTGACGTACGGGTGCTGCTCGGCGACGACCGAGGCGGCCGCGGCGAGCTGCTTGGCGGTCAGCGCGTACGGATCCTTGATGTGCAGCTTGGGCTGGTGCGCCTTGAGGTAGAGGGCGACGTCGCCGAGCGTCAGCGGGCTGTCGCGGACGACCAGGCGACCGGAGTACTTCTTGGCCTCCGCCGGGTCGAACAGCGCGCCCCAGCTGTCCGGCGCCTGGTGCACGGCCCGCTGGTCGTACATGAGGAGGTTCGCCCCCCATGTGAAGGGCACCCCGTAGGACTTGCCGCCCTTGGTCACCTGCGCGCGGAGGACCGGTTCGAGGTCCTTGTACCCGTCGATGAGGTCGGGATTGACCGGCACGACCTGGCGGTCCGCCACGAGCTGCCCGGCGATCTCCGGGGGCGCCGCGATGCCGTCGTAGTGCAGGTTCGGCTTGGACATCAGCTGCAGCATCTCTTGCGGGTTCGCCGCGTACTTGATGTCCACCCGGCACCGGGTCTTCTTCTGGAACGGGGTGATCCAGTCGACCCGAGGGTCGTTGGAACCGTCCTCGGCGTAGCCGCTCCACGTCAGCAGGGCGACCGAGCCCTCGCCCGGGCCGAGGGTGTCCGCCGCCCGGACGACCTCTTTCTTCGTCGTGGGGGTGCCGCCGCCTCCGCTGCAGCCGGCCAGGCCGAGCACGCCGGCCAGCACGGTGGCCCACACGGCTGCCGTGCGCCGTCGTGAACGCCTCATGCCGCTCCTGTCCTCATCCGAAAACACGTCTGCCGCGAGCGTAACGACATGAGCGGTCCGGTGCGGACGGGACCCGGGAGGTAGCCGGCGGGACCCGGGAGGTGAAGAGATGGAGGTCCGGGCAACCGTGCCGGGGGCTACACGGTTGCCCGGACTCCCTGCGGCCTCAGGAGAGCGCCCCTCTGCAGTCACGCCTGTCACGGAGGTGTTGGAGGGGGAGGCGGCGTGACTGGCAAATGCTCACCTGAGACCGCGGCTTCGGTGCGGTCCCGTCGGGTCGCGGGCGGCGGGTCATCGGAACGGGCCGCCGGGCCTGGAGGCCGCGGGGAACCTGCTCCGCGCCGCGCCCGGAGACGGGGCGCCGCGTTGGTAGGGGACTCGGGGGCGCGCTTTGAGCGCCTCTATGGACTCGACCAACTCCTTCACGGTCGGAGCCTCGATGAACTCACCCGGCTCCCGGTCGTGCGGGGGGAGCGCCCACCAGTGGCCGGTCGCATCGCCGAACCAGATCGTCCACTCCGGGTAGCGCGCCGCCAGCACGGCGAGCAGTGAGAACGGCGTCTGGTCGGGCGAGTCGTCGGCAGACATGGGGTGCTCCCTGGTAACCGGGGAACTTCTGAAGTTTGCGCCAACAGCTATCGACAAACCGAGTGTGTCGTATGCCACAGAGGAGGTCAAGGGCTGCAGCTAGTATTTGTAGTTTCGCCGGTCAAACGGTCGAGTTAGTGCAAACCAATACCCCACGTCGCGTTGCGACCTTTCGGGTGGATCCGGCGCGCCGACGCGCCCCCGAGCGCGCTCCGACGATCTTGTGCAACCCCCGCGAACGGTCCCCTCGCCCATGGTGACCCACCCCGCCGCCGGAGGCCACCCTCCGCCACCCCGCTTTGACCTCCAGGTGACAGGACGCCGTTTTCGCGCGGGCCGGAAATCTCTATATGCGCGAATTCGGATCGCTCCACACATATCTGAATTTCCCCCGAGCGCATAAAGCGGTCATGTACCGCTTTTTTGCCCAATGGCCGCATGACGGACGAGCCGCCGCTGGGCGGACACGGCACCGACGAGCCACGTGGCCGCACCCGTCGAGACGGATGCGGCCACGCCCCGGCCGGTCATCCGTTGGTCGGGAAGCCCAGGTTGACCCCACCGTGCGACGGGTCGAGCCACCGCGAGGTGACCACCTTCCCGCGCGTGTAGAAATGCACGCCCTCCGTGCCGTGCATGTGGGTGTCACCGAACAGCGAGGCCTTCCAGCCGCCGAACGAGTAGTAGGCCATCGGCACCGGAATCGGGACGTTCACGCCGACCATCCCGACCTCGACCTCGTTGCAGAACCGCCGGGCCGCGCCCCCGTCGTTCGTGAAGACGGCGGTGCCGTTGCCGTACGGGTTCGCGGCGATCAGCGCCATGCCGGTCTCGTACGACGCCGTCCGTACGACCGACAGGACGGGACCGAAGATCTCATCCCGGTAGCAGTCCATCTCGGGCGTCACGTGGTCCAGGACCGTCGGACCCAGCCAGAACCCGCTCCCGTCCGGCAACTCGTGCTCGCGCCCGTCGACGGCCAGCGTGGCGCCCTGGGCGACACCGCCGTCGAGGTAGGAGGTGACCTTGTCGCGGTGCGGCCCGGTGATCAGCGGGCCCATCTCCGAGCGGTCGTCGTCGCCGGGGCCGACGGTCAGCTTCGCCACCCGCTCCTTGATCTTGGCGACGAGCTCGTCGCCCACGGGGTCGACAGCGACGACCGCCGAGATCGCCATGCACCGCTCCCCCGCCGAGCCGAACCCAGCGGAGACGGCCGCGTCGGCGGCCAGGTCCAGGTCGGCGTCGGGCAGCACGAGCATGTGGTTCTTCGCGCCGCCGAGGGCCTGGACCCGCTTGCCGTGCGCCGTGCCCGTCTCGTAGACGTAGCGTGCGATCGGGGTGGAGCCGACGAAGCTCACGGCGCGCACGTCGGGATGGGTGAGCAGCGCGTCCACCGCCGTCTTGTCCCCGTGCACGACGTTGAAGACCCCGTCGGGCAGCCCGGCCTCCCGCCACAGCTCGGCGAGGAGCAGCGAGGCGGACGGGTCCTTCTCCGAGGGCTTGAGCACGAAGGTGTTCCCGCAGGCGATGGCGAGGGGGAACATCCACATCGGCACCATCGCCGGGAAGTTGAACGGCGTGATGCCGGCGACGACGCCCAGCGGCTGACGGATGGAGTAGGAGTCCACACGGGTGGAGACGTTCTCCGAGTAGCCGCCCTTCTGCAGGTGCGGGATGCCGCAGGCGAACTCCACCACCTCCAGGCCGCGGGCCACCTCGCCGGCCGCGTCCGCCCGTACCTTGCCGTGCTCGGAGGTGATCGACGCGGCGAGTTCGTCGCGGTGCCGCGCGACGAGCTCGCGGAAGGCGAACAGCACGCCCGCGCGCTTGGTGAGCGACGCGTCCCGCCACGCCGGGAACGCCTCGCGCGCGGCCGCCACGGCCGCCTCGACCTCGTCGGCCGAGGCGAAGTCCACCCGGCCGCCCACCTGCCCGGTCGCCGGGTCGTAGACGTCGCCGTGGCGCTCCGCCGTCCCCGTCCAGGGCTTGCCGCCGATCCAGTGCGTGATCTGCCTCATGCGATCGCCTCCAACGCGTCGACGAGGATGCCGAGGCCTTCCCGGCCCTCGTCCTCGGTCAGCGTGAGCGGCGGCGCCATGCGCAGCGTGTTGCCGTACAGCCCGCCCTTGCCGACGAGCAGGCCGCGCGCCTTGGTCTCCTCCAGCGCCCGTACGGCCAGCTCCGGCTCGGTCAGCTCGACGGCGAACATCAATCCCTTGCCGCGCACGTCCGTGACGTACGGCATCCGGGCGGCCGCCTCGCGCAGGCCGTCGATGATCTGTCCGCCGACCTTGGCCGCGTTGGCCTGCAGGTCGTGGTCGAGGATGTAGTCCAGGGTCGCGTTGGCGGCGGCGGTGGAGATCGGGTTGCCGCCGAACGTCGACAGGCCGGTCGCGTGCAGCGAGTCCATCAGCTCGCCGCGCGCGACGAGGCCGCCGATGGCGAAGCCGTTCCCGAGCCCCTTGGCGAAGGTCATCATGTCGGGCGTCACGCCGTGGTTCTGGATGCCCCAGAAGTTCTGGCCCGTGCGGCCCCAGCCCGTCTGCACCTCGTCGGCGATGAACAGGATGCCCTGCTCGGACAGGACCTCCTGGTACGCCGCGTACAGCCCGTCCGGCGGACACGTGTAGCCGCCGACGCCCTGGATCGGTTCGGCGATCACGGCCGCCACGTCACCGGCCGTGACGGTGGCGAGGGTGTGCCGCAGATCCTCCACGCACACCGTGATGTAGTCGTCGTCGGACAGCCCGCGGAACTGCGGGAGGTGCCGGTCCCCGCCGTGCAGGAAGTACACGCTGAGCGGCGAGAGCGCGTTGTTCTTCCACGTGCGGTTGCTGGTGACCGCGGTCGCGCCGAAGGATCGGCCGTGGTAGCTCTGCCGCATGGCGAGGATCTGGTTGCTCTTGCGCGCGTACGTCGCGAGCAGCAGCGCGGTCTCGTTCGCCTCGGTGCCGGAGTTGGTGAAGAAGACCTTGGCGTCGTCGATGCCGGAGAGCCGGGCGATCTTCTCGGCGAGCTCTACCTGACCGCGCAGGAGGTAGAGCGTCGACGTGTGCACGACTCCCGTGCGGAGCTGACGCTCGACGGCCTCGCGTACCTCGGCGAGGTCGTAGCCGAGCGTGTTGGTCACGATGCCGGCGAAGAAGTCCAGATAGGAGCGGCCGTTCGCGTCGGTGACACGGCTGCCCTTCCCGCTGACGATCTCGATCGGCTCGTCGTAGTAGAGGGCCATCCAGTTGGGCATGACCGCGCGGTGGCGTGCTAGCAAGTCCGACATAGCACGAGTCTTCCCGCAGAACGCCCCGGAGCACCAGCCAGCAGACTGTCAGCTCCGACCCGCCGCATCTGGCAACCTGTCGCCCGGTGGCACCCGGTCAGAGTTCGTTGATGCGGCGGGCGAGGCGGAAGTCGTACTCCGTCAGGCCTCCCGCCACGTGCGTGCTCTGCGTCAGGGTGACCTTGTTCCAGCGGATCGTGATGTCCGGGTGGTGGTTCAGCTCCTCGGCGACCTCGGCCACGCGGTTGACGAACGCCATCGCCTCCCTGAAGTCCGCGAACCTCACGGTCTTGACGATCGCGTCCTCGGCGAGCTCCCAGCCCGGCGTCGTCGCCAGCTCTCGGTCGATCGCGTCGCCGTCCATCCGCTCCATCGGGGTACCTCCTCACGTCGGCGTTTGCATAGCATCACAGATGTGCTGCCCACTCTGGCCGACGTCTTGCGGCTCGACGCGGTCCGGCGGGGCGAGCCGCGGATCATCGCCGGCGCGGACCACCTCGACGCCCGTGTCCGCTGGGTGCACTCCGCCGAGGTCACCGACATCGCCCACCTGCTGCGCGGCGGTGAGCTGGTGCTCACCACCGGGATCGCGCTGCCGGACGATCCGCAGCAGCTCCGGGCGTACGTCGCCGACCTGGCCGAGGTGGGCGTCAGCGGCCTGATCGTCGAGCTCGGCCGCAAGTACGCGGCCACGCTTCCCGACGCGTTGGCCGCGGCGGCCGAGGAGCACGGCCTCCCGCTGATCGCCTGGGCGCGGGAGACTCCCTTCGTGGACGTCACCGAGGCGGTGCACGCCCGGATCATCGACGCGCAGCTGGCCGAGCTGCGCGCCTCGGAGAAGCTGCACGAGGTCTTCACCCAGCTGTCCGTCGACGGCGCGCCGCCGGCCGAGGTGGTCCGTCAGGTGGCCAGCCTCGTCGGACGCCCGGTCGTGCTGGAGAACCTCGCCCACCAGGTCCTGGCCGCCGAGCTGGCCGGCAGCGACCCGGCCGAGCTGCTGACCGGCTGGGAGACCCGTTCGCGCTCCGTACGCCCCGAGGAGCGCACGGCGTACGACGAGTCCTCCCGGTGGCTGGTCACCGTCGTCGGCGCCCGCGGTGAGGACTGGGGGCGGCTCATCATCACCTCGATGGACCCGCCCTCGCCCCGTGACGTCGTCCTCGTCGAGCGGGCCGCGACCACGCTCGCGCTCGGCCGGCTGCTCGACCGGCACGCCGAGAGCCTCGAACGCCAGGCCCACGGCTCGATCATCAGCGGCATCCTCGCGCACGCGTACGCCGACCCGCAGGAGGCGGCGGCCCGCGCCCGCGCGCTCGGCGTCTCGCTCACCGGCCGGCGCCTGCTCGGCATCGTGGTGCTCCCCCGCCCCTCGGCGCCGTCCGGTCCGCCCCCGGCGCTCGGCCTGGTGGGCGACGCGTCGGCGGCCACCTCGGTGACGGACCTGGCCGAGGCCACGGCCGCCGCCTGCCGCGAGGCGAACCTGTCCGCGCTCGTCGGCGCCCTCGACGAGAGCTCGCCGCAGGCCCGGGTCGGCGTACTGGCGTCCCTTCCGTCCCGCGCCGTCGAGGACGACGTCCTGTGCGAGGTCGCGCGCCGCCTCCGCGCCCACCACTGCGGGTCGGCGCCGGCGGGCCGCGCGGACCGGGACGCGCGACCGCGCGGGGGCGCGGACGCCTTCGTCATGGCCGTGGGCTCGACCGTGGAGTCCGTGCGCGACGTGCGCCGGTCGTTCCTGGAGGCCGAGCAGGTCGCCGGCGTCGCCGCCGAACGCAACGACGGCCGGCTGTTCTACCGCCTGCCCGACCTGCGGCTGCGCGGCCTGCTGCACCTGCTGCGCGAGGACGCGCGGCTGCAGACGTTCACCGAGCGGGAGCTCGGCCCGCTGCTGACCTACGACGCGCAGCGCGGCAGCGACCTCGTCCACGTGCTCGGTCTCTACCTCGGCAGCGGGCGCAACAAGGTCCTCACCGCGCAGCGGGCCCACCTGTCCCGGCCGGCGCTGTACGAGCGGCTGCGCCGCATCGAGCGGGTGCTCGGCGCGGACCTGGAGGACGTCGAGTCCTGCGCCTCCCTGCACGTCGCGTTGCTCGCCCTCGACGCCCTCCGCAAGGACCGCACCTGACCGCTCGGCGCCCCGCCGGTTCCGAATGCTCGGCGAAGGCAGCGCCGAAACCCGGCGGACCGGGACCCGTCACGGCCACCCGGCGCCCTCCACCGAGCATTCGGTACGCCATGATCATTCAGACCGGACACGTCACCCGACCGGAGGCCCCCATGAGAGTTCGCGATCTCGGCGTCGTCATCGGCGGCGGAACACCGGGACCGGCCAACGCGATCACCGACGTGGCCGGGGTACGCGTCGGGCACACGACCGTCATCAGGGGCGACGGGCCGCTCCGGGTCGGCGAGGGCCCGGTGCGGACCGGCGTCACGGTGATCCTGCCGCACGCGGGCTCGATCTTCGACGAGCCGCTGTACGCGGGCCACCACTGGCTCAACGGCAACGGCGAGCTCACCGGGATGGCATGGGTCCGCGAGGGCGGCATGCTGACGACCCCGATCGCGCTCACCAACAGTCACAGCGTCGGCGTCGTACGCGACGCGCTCATCGAGATCGAGGTGCGCGGACGGGGCCGGGGAGCGTGGGGGCTGCCGGTCGTCGGCGAGACGTGGGACGGCGTGCTGAACGACATCGACGGGCAGCACGTCACCGCCGCCCACGTACGGGAGGCGTACGACGCCGCGACCACCGGCCCGGTCGCCGAGGGCAACGTCGGCGGCGGAACCGGGATGATCTGCCACGGCTTCAAGGGCGGGATCGGCACCGCGTCACGGGTGGTCGACGGCGGCTGGACGGTGGGGGTGCTCGTGCAGGCGAACCACGGGCGCCGCGAGCGGCTCACCGTCGCGGGGGTTCCGGTGGTGATCGACGACGTGCCCCGGCCGGTGCCCCCGGAGTTCGAGGGCGCCGGGTCGATCATCGGCATCGTGGCGACCGACGCACCGCTGCTGCCCCACCAGTGCCGCCGCCTCGCCCAGCGCGCGGGGCTCGGGGTCGCCCGCACCGGCGGGGCGGGCGAGAACACCAGCGGTGACGGCTTCCTGGCCTTCTCGACGGCCAACCGCGGCCACCTGCCGTCGGACGCGCTGGGCGTGCAGCCGCCCCGCGTGCTGACCGTCGACGTCCTGCCGGACGCCTACATCGATCCGCTCTTCTACGGCGCGATCGAGGCCACCGAGGAGGCCATCGTGAACGCCCTGCTCGCCGCCGAGACCATGACCGGCCGCGACGACATCACCGCCCACGCCCTGCCCCAGGACCGCCTCCTGGCGGCTCTAACCCGCCGTTGAGACCGACCGTGACCGTCCCGACGTACCGCGCGCCCGCGGGACCGCATCCGCCGGGGAGGAGAACGCGCTGTGACGGGCACGGTCGAGCACTCCCATGCGTCGTAGATGCGGAGAGATTCGTCTCGATGTGAGGTGACCATGGACGCCCTTCCCTCCGGACAGCGCTCACCGTGGATCAACGACATCACCGGCCCGATCCGCCGCGCATCACGGCCTGCCGCGCTCGTCTGCGTCGGGGTGATGATCCTGGCGCTGATCACGCTGTCACCGCTGGCACTCGAATTCATCGCCGACAGAGGCCATGTCGACTGGACTCGGCTGGGCAACGTCGGCCAGGCGTATGGAGCGATCTCGGCGATCCTCAGCGCCTTCGCGCTCGTCGCCGTCTCCATATCGCTCGCCCTCCAGGCGAAGGAGAGCTTGGCCAACAGGCGGCAGGTCAACCGCAGCATTCACATGAGGCTTGCAGAGATCGCCATGAGCGACCCGGTCTACATGCAGTGCTGGGGGCCTGGAGCAGACAAGGTCTCCCATGATGAGAGCCGGCGCACTCAGTTCTTGAACCTGATGGTGTCGTTCTGGTACATGCAGTGGGAGCTGAGAGACGTATCGGACGAAGGCCTGAGATCAATGGCCGTCGACAACCTCTTCCATACCGACGCCGGGCGTAGGTTCTGGCTTGATCAGAGAGAGCAGTGGACCGCCAATTCGATCGGGTCTCGCCTGAACAGATTCCGCGAAGTGTTGGATGAGGCCCTCGCTTCGGCACTCCGATCCGGACTCGACGACCAGGCCACGGCATACCAGGGCAAGGGAACGACCAGACTGGAGCCCCGACAGACGGCCGGAGTGATCGCTGTCGCATCGACCACCACGGCAGTGTGCCTCCTGGCCCGCCGACTCCTGCGCGCTCGGAGGCTTCAGTGATCGCGGCTTGTCTCGCGCCAGGCGAGAAGCCGCGCTCCGCACCGCGCTCGTACCGGCGAACGCGATGCGAAACGGAGGCCAGGCGCCGTGATGCCCGTACGGCTCCTCCTTGCCGGATTCTGTTATTTCGCCGGAGGACCGCCCGGCCCGTCGCTGCCGGCACCCGGTCCGTCGATCCAGGTCACTTCGACACAGCCGCTCGAGGCGTTGCTACGGATGGACTTACGCCAGGGAGGCATGGACTTATCGGTCATATGCACCTTTCCTTAGGTTTCTTCTTCCATTAGTCGGCGGATGAACGCGGCCGACTCGCCGATTCCCAGCGCTTCGGCGACGAGATGATTGAAGACGAGCGAGTACGCATGCACCTGTGCGCCGTCCTCGATGTACAGGGCCCCGTTGAGCGCCTCTATGTAGCCGACGTCCGGCATGTAGCGCTCCGGGAACTCCAGGATCGCGAACGTGCCCTCCACTCCCGGATGGGCACCCACTTTGTGGGGCAGGACCTGGAGCGTGACACCAGGGCATTCGGCCAGCTCGACGAGCCGTGTGTACTGGGCCCGCATGACGCCCTCGCCGCCGATCATGCGGCGCAGGGTGTTCTCGTCGATGACGCACCACAGCTCCAGCGGAGGGTCTCGCTCGGTCAGCAGCGCCTGCCGGTTGAGGCGGACCTCGACGCGTCGCTCGACCTCCGAGTCGGGGGCGAGCTGCATGAGGCCGGCGCGGATGACCTCGCGCGCGTAGTCCTCGGTCTGCAGCAGGCCGTGGACGACCAGCGCGTCATAGCAGCGCAGTGAGCGCGCCTCGGCCTCCAACGCGATGTAGGTGGCGTACGCGGCGGGCAGGGTGTCGGTGTAGCGGTGCCACCAGCCGCGCTCGCGAGCGCCTCGGGCCAGTTCGGCGATGTCACCGCGGCGGCGGCCGTCCACGTTGTAGACGTTCAGCAGCCGTTGCAGCTCGGTGGGCTTGATCCGGCGAACGGCGGTCTCCATCCGGCTGAGGGTCGCGCGGCTCCAGCCCAGTCGCTCTGCCGCCTGGTCGAGGGTTAACCCGGTCTGTTCGCGAAGACGCCGCAGCTCGATGGCGATGCGGCGTTCGCGGATCGTGGGGGAAGGATCCGGCACGCACCCAGTGTGACGATGTTACTCACTGCGAGCAATCGATTTCGGATAGTTACTGAAGAGTAAACTGTGAGAATTCTCAGTGAATCGCTTGCGCACTTACGCAGCGGGGAAGCACTATGCGTAAGAACCCGAACACGCGATGTGATCGAGGGAGTTGCTCGACTTGGACGCGGCGGTGAACCGCAGGCGCGCCCCTGCGGCGTCGGCGGCTTGAGTCCGCCCGACTCCGGCAGGGCCGGGCCGATTTCGGTCCACCCGACGGGTCCCGTGTCGTCTTCCCCAGGGCCATGGGGAGATCGGGCGTCACCCCCGGCCCTCGGCACTCAGCCCATTCGACGGGAGGGCGCACCACCGTGACCGCCACGCTCCACGAGACGACGTCGACCGCATTCACCGCCCCGATGTGCTGGCGACGCACCTTCCCCGGCCGCCCGGACCAGGCGCGGCTCGTCCGCCGGTTCGTGGCCTTCCTCCTGGAGGACTGCCGGCACGCCGACGACGCGGTCCAGGCCGTGGCCGAACTCGCCGGCAACGCCCTCATCCACACCCGCTCCGGCCGGCCCGGCGGCACGTTCATCGTCGAGGTCCGCCGAAGCGACGGCTGCCTGGCGGTGTCGGTGACCGACCAGGGCGGCTCACTGGAGGACAGCGGCCCGCACCGGAAGCGGCACGACGACGACCTGGCCGAGAACGGCCGCGGGCTACCGATCGTCGCGGACCTCGCCACCCATGTCAGGTGGGCGGGCGACCCCGAGCACGGCCACACGGTGACCGCCGTCTTCACCTGACGCGCGCCGTTCCTCTCGCCCGCCTTCTCCCGCCGACGCGCCAGACGCCTACCCCAGGTCGGGGATCACAGGAAGGCGGTCAGCTTCTTGTGATCCACCCGCCTGCCGAGGCAGACGACCAGACGATCGCCGAGCTTCCAACTCTGCTCGGTGGGGTGAAAGTAGATGAGTTCCACAGGGTGGCCGTCCGCGTCGTGCTTCGGCATGCCCGCGCGACGGCAGCCTTCTACGCTTTTCCGCTCGACCGCATCGTCGCCCGGCCACGGACCGTCTGGAAGACGCGGCGTCGAGACGACCTCCAGTTCATGCGGCGTGAAACAGCCGGTAATGGCGGCCTTCCCCGGCCACGATTCACCGGAGGCATCGAACACGGCGCCGACCTCACCATCATGCGGTCCAGCACACGACCGAGGGGCACTGGCCTCGATGATCTTTCTCGCCCCATGGTCCTGCTTCTTCGCCGTCTGGTCATAGCACTGCCCGACTGACAGGGTCAGCGCCGCCGGCGTGTTCTCAGACCCACTCGCGTCGGGAGCGATCCTGCCGAGTCCCCACGCGATGAGCGCCAGTGCCACCAGGTTCATCAACAGGGCATAGAGCAGGAAGCCCATCCGCCGATCCGTGCTACGGCGGACCCGCTGGAACGCCACGATGACGAAGATCACCGATACGGGGATGAGCCCGACCGTGGCGAACACCGCCGCCGCGACCGCCGCCCGACTCCGCCCCTGACTCGGCAGCCGAACCGGCTCAAACGAAGGAGAACTAAAGGTCATGACGAGATTTCTAGATCGATCGAACGCGGGGACTGATGCTCCGCCGCAGTAGTCGGCGCCTCACTGGTCCTCCCGCCTTACGGCCAGTCAGGTCGAAATCGAGAAAAACGATCAGAAACGTAACGCCTGGTCAGCGAGTTCCCTAGAGGGGATGAAGTGATCTACACCACTCTCGATCACGTAACCCCGAACCGGGCCTCCGTGATGGCGTGCGACAACACCGACGATCCGCCCGCAGGTGAGGGAACCGACCTTGGTTGCGGTTCGATATCGCAGCGGACAATTGCCGCCTAGCGGTCTAGCCTCTGCTCCTTGTGCGAAAGACCATGCTGAGCCTGGCGGCCGTGGGACTCACCGTCGTCGGATCCGCGACGGCCGTACAGGCCGCCCCCTTCTCTCCTCAGCGCTCGACGACTCGGTCACCGCGGCTGGCCGACCTCCCCCAGCGCTTCTTCATCGCCCACCGGAATGCCGGAGCGTTCCTCGCTCCGGAGAACACCGAGCAGGCGCTCAAGGCCGGTGTCGCCGACCCGGACGCCGATCTTCTGGAGTTCGACGTCCAGGTGCTCAAGGACGGCGTCGGCGGCGTCATGCACGACCCGACCGTCGATCGTGTCACCACGGGCACGGGGAACGTCGCCGACTATGACAGCGTCGCCTTCCAGAAGCTGGTGATCGACGCGCCGTCCTGGTTCGGCGGCAAGGCCACGACGACGCATCCGCTGCTGTTCACCCAGGTTCTCAACGAGTTCGCCGGCAAGAAACGGCTGCTGGCGCACCCGAAGACCACCGAAGCGATGCGCCTGGTCATCGACGAGCTCACCCGGCGGAACCTGACCGGCACGGTGATGGTCCAGACGTTCTCCCGCTCGGACGCCGTGCTGGCCGAGCAGGCGGGCATCACCGCCCAGGTGATCGTCGGCGGGGCCCAGCAGGCGACGATCGACACTCCCGAAGCCATCAAGGCGGACGGTTTGAAGCGCGTGTCCGTCTGGTCCGCGCTGCCCGACAGTCTGATCGCCTCGTACGTCAAGGCCGGGCTGACGGTGGCCTGCTACGACGTCAACCGGCAGTACCGGCGGGACGAGCTCTATCGGCTCGGTGTGCAGGGCATCGACACCAACGACCCGCCGTACGTCCGCGGTGACGTCGCCCGCTACCGGCGCACCCGCGATCCCTTCACCACGCAGAACTGGTGGTACGGGCAGATCAGCCAGTCGCAGTATCCGGAGGCGCTCGGTCCCCGGCAGCGGGGGCGGTTCATCGCGCCGGGCTGGTGGCACGTCAACCTCGGCGATTACCCCCTGCTGGCCCTCCAGGGCTGGGCGGTGCTGCCGAAGTCGTACACGCTGCGCCTGAAGATGCGGTGGGACAGCCTGGGGACGGACAAGAGCCGGTGGGGCGGCGTGTACTTCTCCGCGGTCCGCGACTCGGCGTTCACCAGTGCCGACTCACCGCTGAACGGCGGCTACCTGGCCGTCCTGCGCCGCGACGGCACTCTCATCCTGTACCGCAAGGACGCCGGGCACACCACGCGGCTGAAGAGCGTCAAGACCCCGGTCCTGAAGAAGGGCACCACCGCGACGCTTCGCATCTCGGTGACGAAGTCGTCCGTGACGGTGGTGCGTTATGACGGCCCCGACAAGTCGATCACCGCCAAGGACTCCCGCTATCGCGGCAGGTACCTCTACCTCGGCCGCTACGCGAGCACGGGCCACCAGGGCCCGGGGTTGTCGTTCGGCGGCGTCTCGATCGGCTGACCGCCCCCTACGGGCACCGCGCCGCCGGGTGCGGGATCGGCTCCCGGACCCGGCGGGCGCGGTCACTTGGTCGCGGGGACGAGTTCGGTCTCCGTGACGGGAAGCCCTTCAACGGGCTGCGGGCGGCGCCGGTACCAGGGAATGGCCAGGGCCAGGAGCGGGAGGACGGCCACCGAGCTCATCGCCCACCATTCGTGGTTCTCCCACCAGCCGGTGTCGTCGAACTGCGTCAGGTAGATGTACCCGGTGCCCGCCCAGACCGCGGCCAAGGCCATCGCGGGCCGGCTCCACCGGGTCGGCCGCGCGCACAGGAACGGCACGAACCACAGCAGGTACTGCGCCCCGAGGCGCGGCGTGACGAGCATGAAGGCCAGGAGGATCGCGGAGGTCTGGTCGATGCGGTCGGCCCGCCACCAGAGCCACATGACCAGCGCGATGGTGGTGTACAGGATGATCTGGCCGATCTTGGCGGCCGTCGGGGCCAGCGTCCAGTCGCCACCCGTCATCAGGGCGGTCCAGCCCCATTCGCCGACGATGGGCCGCACCTCACCGAGGTACCGCGCGACGTTCAGCATGTCGGCCCAGTTGGAGCTCACGACCAGGGGAAGGGTCACGAGGAAGAAGACGGGGACGGCACCGGCCGCGACCAGACCGTACAGGCGCTGCCGCCAGTTCGGCAGGATCGCGAGGACCACCGGCAGCAGGATGATCGGCCAGCTCTTGGCCGACAACGCGAACCCGAACATGGCGCCCGCCCAGGCGCCGTTCAGGCCGGTCCCACCGTTCTCGGCGCCGGTCCGCGCGGACCGCGCGAGGATGTAGGCGCCGACGAGGAAGACAAGGGAGATCGGCTCGACCTGTCCGTGGATGACGGCGACCATGAGCGCGATCGGGTTGCAGGCGTACTGGAACCGCGCCGCCGCGGCGTGTTTCCGCCCGGCGAGACGCCCGACCAGCGCGATCAGCACGACGTCCGCGATGAGGGTGCAGACCCGGCCGGCGATCTCCCATGGCAGGCCGGTGGCCAGCGCCAGGGCGTAGAAGTACGGGATCATCGGCAGGAAGTGCCAGGACCCCTGACTGGCCAGCACGGGGTCCTGATGATGGAGGATCGCCCGACCGGCCGCCCTGAAACCCTCGTTGTAGTCGACGGGCTGCCAGGAGTCGCTCGACGCGGAGATCAGCAGGATCAGCCGCAGCCCGATACCGACCGCCAAGGCGACGGGCAACGTCGGCCGCCAGCCGCGCCACTGCGCGACGCCAGCCAGGATCATGCCTGCGACCAGGACAAATGCTGTGAATTCCGGATGGTCCATTGCTAGCCAAGACTCTCACACGCCGACGTCGTTACCACGCTCGGCCCAGGGACTCACAGCGAACTCTCAGGTTCTCTTGACCTTCGCGGCTCTTCTCCCGGTGCCCGAATCCTGACCGGAGCCCTGACGCGGGAGCCGACCGGACCTCGGTTCCGACACCCCCATCAGCCCGGATACCAGCTAGTATGCGAGTGCTTGTGGCTGACCGATTCTGGACTAACGTTTGACCTTGCGGCTTTTGACTAGGTTTGTGAAGATCTGCGCAGGCCAGGTAATCGGATCTCGACCCCGCCCGGGCGGCTCCCCTCCGCCCATGAGCCGAGCGCCATTGCCATGCCGTCCCTCGGGCACGCCACCGGGGCGCGCCCGCCACCCCTGAGGGAGGCTCGTGTGAGATTCACTGCTCCTCGGCGTGCTGGACTCGTCGCGGCGGCCGCCACGCTCGTCGGCGGCTCCCTGCTGGGCGCGTCGGCCCAGGCGTCCGTCTCGCAGCCGGATCCTTCGCACCTCGCCACGAAGCTGGCCCAGAAGCTGGGCTCCCGCTCCGCCGGCGCGTACTTCGACCAGGCCGCGAAGAAGCTGGTCGTGACGGTCAGCTCGAAGTCGGACGCCTCGGCCGTACGCGACGCCGGCGCCGTCCCGAAGATCGTGCCGTTCAGCGGCGCCCAGCTCCAGAAGGCCATCGGCGTCCTCGACCGCACGGCCAAGGTGCCCGGCACGGCCTGGGCCGTGGACCCGGCCACCGACCAGGTCGTGCTCTCCGTCGACAGCTCGGTCACCGGGTCCAAGCTCGTCCAGGTCACCTCCGCGGCCCAGCAGCTCGGCAGCGCCGTCCGGATGGAGTACGTGCCCGGCGTCTTCAGCCTCGACGGCTCCGGCGGCGACGCGATCTACGGCGGCCAGTACCGCTGCTCCCTGGGCTTCAACGTCGTGAGCGGCAGCACGTACTACTTCCTGACCGCCGGGCACTGCGGCAACATCGCGTCGAGCTGGTACAGCAACTCCAGTCACACCTCCTTGATCGGCACCACGCGGTCGAGCAGCTTCCCGGGCAACGACTACGCGATCGTCACCTACGCCAGCGGCGTCTCCCACCCGGGCACGGTCGGCAGTGTCGACATCACGTCGGCCGGCAACGCCTACGTCGGTGAGTCGGTGACGCGCCGCGGCAGCACCACCGGCATTCACTCCGGCTCCGTCACCGCGCTCAACCAGACGGTCAACTACTCCGAGGGCACCGTCAGCGGCCTGATCAGGACGACGGTCTGCGCCGAGGGCGGCGACAGCGGCGGCCCGCTGTACTCCGGCGGCACGGCGCTCGGCCTGACCTCCGGCGGCAGCGGCAACTGCACCTCCGGCGGCACCACCTTCTTCCAGCCCGTCACCGAGGCGCTCTCGGCGTACGGAGTGAACGTCTACTGATCTCTCGCCCAACCCCACTCGCGGGCCCCCGGAAGCGCGGCATCTTCCGGGGGCCCGTCCCTTGCCCGACGAGGCCCGCCGACCATGACCGGACCCGCCGAGCGCCAGCTATTCACTCAATGAATACATCGAGTGTATAGTCACGACTCATGTCGACCGGGCACGTCCTGCTCGGGTTGCTCACCGAGCGGCCCAAGCACGGATACGAACTGAAGCGCGAGCATGACGCGCGGCTTCCGGGCGCCAAGCCCCTCGCGTACGGACAGGTCTACGCGACCCT
This sequence comes from Actinoallomurus liliacearum, assembly GCF_039542035.1. NCBI lineage: Bacteria > Bacillati > Actinomycetota > Actinomycetes > Streptosporangiales > Thermomonosporaceae > Actinoallomurus > Actinoallomurus liliacearum. The sequence goes on along the minus strand of NZ_BAABHJ010000023.1, from coordinate 118,203 downwards.
TCAGCGGCTTGAGCGCGACGGCCGTGTGACCGTCGCCGGCACCGTTCAGGAGGCCGGGCCGGAACGCACCGTCTACGAGATCACGGAGGAGGGCACCGCGGAGGTTCACCGATGGCTCGCGCAGACCGAGCCGCCCGCGCCGCACGTCTCCAGCGCGCTGTTCACCCGGGTGGTGGTGGCGCTGCTCGCTCAGGGGACGGCCGACGCCTACCTCCTGCGGCAACGGGCGGCGCACCTGGAACGCATGCGTGAGTTGACCGCGCGCAAGCGCGGCGCCGGCGTCTCGGTCGGTGAGGTACTGGCCGCCGACTACGCGCTGCACCACCTCGACGCCGACCTGCGCTGGATGGAGACGGCCCGGCAGCGCATCGAAGACCTGACTCAGGAGATCCGCCCGTGACCGAGCGGAGCGGGGGAATCGGAGACGCAGCCCCTCCGAGTCGCCCCTCCGACGAAGGAGGACACATGACCCTGTTGGAAGCCCACCGGATCGAGAAGGCGTTCGGCCGCACCTACGCCCTGCGGGGCGTGTCCCTGGCGATCGAACGCGGCGAGACCGTGGCCATCACCGGGCCGAGCGGCTCGGGCAAGTCGACGCTCCTGCACTGCCTGAGCGGGATCATGCGGCCGGAGACGGGCGAGGTGCATTACGCGGGGCGCCGCGTCGACGGCCTCGACGAGGCGGCCCGGACCCGGCTCCGGCGGGAGGAGTTCGGAATCGTCTTCCAGTTCGACCGGCTCGTCCCCGAGCTGACCGCCGTCGAGAACGTCGCGTTGCCGCTGCTGTTCTCCGGGCGCGGCCGGGCCGAGGCGACGACCGTCGCGCGCGACCGGCTGGAGGAGGTCGCGGCGCTGGACGTCGCCGACGCCCGTCCGGCGGAGCTGTCCGGGGGCCAGCTCCAGCGCGTGGCGGTCGCCCGGGCGCTCGTCACCGGCCCGAAGGTCATCTTCGCCGACGAGCCGACCGGCGCGCTCGACTCGGTCGCCGGCGAGCGCGTGCTGTCCCTGCTGGTAGCCGCCGCGCGGACCAACGGCGCGACCGTCGTGATCGTGACCCATGACAACCAGGTCGCGGCGCACGCCGATCGAGAGATCGTGCTGCGCGACGGCGTACTGGCCGGGGAGGTGGTCGTGTGAGGACGCTCCTCACCGTGGCGGGCATGCTCGGTAAGGGCGGCTCGCCGGAGGAGCGGGCCCGCAGGCGGCTGATGGCGGTCGGAGCGGGCCTGGCGACCTGGTTCCTGTTCGGCGCGGCGAACGTCCTGGCGTTGCGCGGCCGGCTCGACGACCGCTTCGGCCCGATCGGCGATCCGGGGACGCGGGACGGCACCGCCTTCGGAATCGCGCTGCTGCTCCTGCCGGTCGCGGCGTTCCTCTACCAGTCGGCGCGGCTGGCCGCGGCCGACCGGGAGCGGCGGCTGTCCGCGCTGCGCCTGGCCGGCGCGACGCCGCGAGAGGTCCGGCTCCTGGGCGCGGTCGAGGTCACCCGCGCGGCCGCCCTCGGCACGGTCGTCGGGGCCGCGGCGTACCTCGTGCCGCAGCTGGCCGCCCGCAGGACGCTCGCCTCGGGGTCGCGCGCCGACGTCGCCGTCCCGCCCCTGTGGTGCCTGGCCGCGATGGCGATCGTGATCGTCGCGGCGGCGCTCTCGGGCCTGCTCGCCGGGCGGCACGTCATCGCGACGCCCCTCAGCGTGACCCGCCGCGCCGGCCGGGGCCGACCGCGCTGGTACGGCCTCCTGCTGCTCGTCCCGCCATTCCTGGCGCCCGTGGTCCGTCTCGTTGCCCGCGCGGCGGGCGAGGAATCCGCCGTCACCGCGGGGGTGCTCCAGATCTCCGTACTCCTCCTGCCCGTCGGACTGATGCTGTCGGCGGGGTGGGTGATCTGGTTCTCGGCGCGGTGGGTCGGGCGCCGGGCGCGCTCGGCGGAGGTCCTGCTGGCGGCACGCGCCCTGGAGGCCGACGCCCGCCCGTGGGGTCGGACCCTCGCCGTCGTGGCGCTGACCGTCGCGGTCGGCAGTGGCACCGGTCCGATCGAGGCGGACGTCATGGCGGATCGTGGGAGGCTGGAGCCCTTCTGGATGACCAGCTTCGCGCTCGTGAGCCTGGCCCTGTTCGTGGCGATCCTGGTGACGACCGCCGCATTGCTCGTCCACCAGGCCGAGTCCCTCCTCGATCGCGGCCCGATGCTTGCCGAGCTGCGCGCGCTCGGCGCGCACGAAGGGGATCTGCGTCGCTTCCTCACCCGTCAGGCGCTCATCGCCACGGTTCCGGTCTGCGGACTGAGCGTCGTGGGCACCCTGATCTCCGAATGGCCGGCCGTCATGTTCCATCCCGCATGGATCGCGTGGACGGTGGCCCATGCCCTGCTCATGGGCGGCCTCGGTGTCCTCGCCGCCGTACTGGTGACGACGGCCTCCCGGCGCCGGCTGCGCCGCGCGATCGCTCCGGAGCGTCTGCGGACCGAGTGACCGGGCGGTGGCTCAGCGGGTGGCGCGCAGATCCGGAGTGGCGGCCGGGTCGTGCAGCACGACCCAGCCGTCCTGGCGCAGCACGACCGTGTACCCCCGCTGGAGCAGGTACCGTACGCGGTCGCGCTGCGCCCCCAGGCCCGGGAAGGGGAACGTCGTACGGGCGGTGTCGGCGACCACCCAGGGGGCCCAGCGGACGCGGGTGTCCCACAGCAGCACGCGGGCCCGGCCGGACAGTTGCGGCCCCACGGCGTTCGCGGCCTCGACCAGCGCCCCGTGGGGCACGGCGGCGACCGCGTGGACGGCGGCGCGCGCGTGCGCGTCGCGGCGGTAGAACGCCGGGTCGAAGAAGTTCTTGAACGCGAAGCGCGGTACGACGACGGCGGCGGCCACCAGCGCGGCGACCGGCCAGACGAGATCGAGGCGGAGTCGCCGCCCGCGTGTGCCCGGCACGCGGAGCCGGGACAGCCGGCAGGCGCCGTCGACGCCGGCCGCGACGAGCAGGGCCGCCAGCGCGACGTTGTAGTGGAACCTCGGCTCCCACCAGTTCCCGAAGCGGTTCGCGAGCATGCGCTCGGCCAGCAGGGGCAGCACCGCCACGGTGATCGGTGAGGCGAGCGGCACCAGCAGCAGCGGCAGGATGAGCCACCCCATGGTCGTCGCCTTGACGTTCGGGGTGACGAGGAGCTTCAGCGCCGTCCACGGGTGCGTCAGGGCGTACGCGGCGGCGTGCGGCAGGTCCCGGCCCAGGGCGTCATAGGCCCAGTAGTAGTCCGCCGCGCCGCCGAACGCCGGGATCAGCACCCGGGAGGCCAACCAGGTCCAGCCGAGACCCGCAACTATGAAGACGGCGGCCAGGCGCCGCTCCCCCGGCCGGGTGAGCAGGTACAGCCCGAAGCCGGCGACGAGCAGCCCCATGTCCTCCTTGACGAGCAGCAGCGCGCCCGCGGCCAGCAGGCACTGCCACCGGCGGCCGGCGTCGTGGCGTTCGAGCATCAGCATGGACAGCGCGGGCGTGAACGCCATCTCGTGGAAGTCGAAGGCGACCGTCTCGGCCACCGGCCAGGCCAGGGCGTACACGCCCGCGACACAGTGCGCCGCCCACGCGCCGAGCCGCCGCCGTGTGAACATCCACAGCGGCACGATCGTCAGCGCCAGGATCACGGACTGGGCGATCAGCAGGGTCTGCGGGCCGTCGTGGATCCAGTAGAGCGGCGCCAGCAGCGCGAGGATCGGCGAGAAGTGGTCGCCGAGCACGGTGAAGTGCGGGCCGAAGCCGTTGTGCACGCCCTTGACCATCGCGGTGGGCAGGTGCAGGCGGCTGTAGGAGCGGACGGCCTGATCGAAGATCACCAGGTCGTACGTCGTGGTGCGGAAGGTCCAGTACCGCACCAGCGAGAACACCGAGTACGCCACCGCGGCCGCGACGACGAAGGCGCCGACGGCGACCGCGTCGCGCCGGACCCGCCCCGGGCTCACGTCCGGGCCGGTCGTCTCGGCCGTCACCGCCATCATCCGAGCGCGCCGCGGATGCGGTCCGCGTACGCGCGGGCCTCGTCGTCGGAGTCGTACTTCGTCCGTGGCCAGAAGAACCCGCGCAGCCCGTCCTTGCGGTTCCGGGGAACGACGTGGACGTGCAGGTGGGGCACGCTCTGACTGATCCGGTTGTTCATCGCGACGAAGGAGCCCGCCGCGCCGAGCGCCGTCTCCATGACGGCCGACAGCCGCTGCCCGGCGGCGAACAGCGGCTCGAGGAGGTCGGCCGGCAGGTCCGCGAGGGTCTCGTAGTGGGTGCGCGGCACGAGGAGCGTGTGCCCCTTGAACAGCGGCCGGCTGTCCAGGAACGCGACGACGGGGCCGTCGTCGAGCACCACGTGGGCGGGCCGCTCCCCTTTCACGATCTCGCAGAACAGGCAGTCCATGGTGGGCATTCTTCCGCTTACGTTCGTCTTATCGGCCGGCAATAGGCTCCTGGTTCGTGCGATTCAACCAGGTCGCCTTCCGGTACCGCCGCCGCGCTCCGTGGGTGCTGCGCGACGTGACGCTGACCGTACCCCGCGGCCGGATCATCGAGGTGAACGGCCGCAATGGAGCGGGCAAATCAACACTGCTCCGGCTGATCGCCGGGGTCGTGCCGCCGGTCCGGGGAGGAGTCAGCGGCCGGCCGCCCTCTGTCGGGTACGCCCCGGAGCGGTTTCCGGCGGGTCAACCCTTCACCGCGCGGGCCTACCTCGGGCACATGGCGGCCGTACGGGGCGTTCCGCCAGCGCGGATCGGAGAGTGGGCCGAACGGCTCGGCTTCACCGACCTCCTGGACACCCGGCTGCCGGACCTGTCAAAGGGCAGCGCGCACAAGGCCGGACTGCTCCAGGCCCTGCTGGCCGCGCCCGGGCTGCTCGTGCTCGACGAGCCGTTCGCCGGCCTCGACGCGCGGACCCGTGCGGCGCTGCCGGCGCTGCTGGCCGAGCTCGCCGCGGGCGGATCGTCCGTCGTCGTCAGCGACCACCAGGGCGACCTCCGGAGCGTGCCGGGCGTCGTGCGCTGGCAGGTCGCGGGGCAGACGGTGGACGAAGGGAACCTCCCCGAGGAGCACGCGGTCGTCGAGGTGATCGTGCCGCGCTCCCAGGCGGAGGACCTCGTCGGCCGGCTCAAGGCGGACGGCTACGAGGCGCGGTGCCGATGATCGCCACGATGCGCTTCCAGCTCAGCGGGTACGCGCGGTCGACGCGCGCCCTGGCCCCGGTGCTCGCCCTCGTGCTGCTGCTGGCGATCGTCTTCTCCGGCCCGCTCGGCGGCACCCCGGCGGAGGTCCGGTCCGGGGCACTCACGGCGCTCGGCGACCTGGCCGCGCTGTACTTCCCCATCTGCGCCTGGGCGGCGCGCGGGCTGCTGGACACCGAGCCGGACGCTCAGCGGCACATCGGCGTGGTCACCCTCGGGCGGTTGCGGACGGTGGCCGGCGGGCTCGGCGCGGCGTTCGCGTTCAACGTCTGCCTGGCGCTGGTCGCCGGCGCCTATCCCCTGGTCGAGGCCGTGCGACTGGGCGTCCGGTTCTCGCAGCTGCTGCCGGCGGCCGCCCTGCTGCCCCTCTCCGCGCTGGCCGCCACGGCGCTCGGAGCGCTCAGCAGCCGGGCGATCGTCCCCTCCCCCGGCCGGTCGGTCCTCGTGCTGCTCGGCGTGTACGTCGCCGACCTGCTGCTGGGGCTCGGTCCGCTGCGCTTCCTCACCGTGCCCATGATCGAGTGGATGGGGGCGGCCGGCCGTGGGCCGTCCGCGTTCACCGCCGCCCTGCCGGGGTTCGCCGCGCGCGCTCTCGTCTGGGCGGCCCTCGCGATCGCCCTGTACGCCCACCTCCGCCGTACGCGCGCCTAGAGGGCTGGGGCGTGTCCCGTGGATCACGTGCTGGTCGATCTGTGTGACGGCGCGGGATGCGTGCGGCGCCGGCCGGTCCGCCCGCCGGGTGGGGCGTCGTTTCTGGCGGTGAAAGAGGACGGGCCACCCCGCAAGATCCACCGGACAGGTCCTAGGCGAGGCGGTCGATCTCGGACGCCAGGTGCTCGAGGAAGCCGTCGACATCGGACTGGGCGTACCCGGGCCGGAGCCGGGTGGTGGCGAACCGCGCGGCCCGGATGCCGGCCGACCGGGGTCTGCGTCCGCGCACTTCGACGATCAGCCGGTCCAGGAAGGCGTCGACCTCCCGCTCGTCGTATCCCTCGCTCAGCCGGGTGGTGACGAAGCGTACATTGCGCACGAGCCCGATCAGCCGGTCCGCCTCGGCCGCCGACAGCCGCCGCCGCTCGCCGTCCTCCCTGGCCTCCAGCTCCCGCACGTACTCCTCGAGCCTCTCGTCGACCGCGCGTCCCCGGTAACCGCGCAGGGCGATCGCGAACCGCACTCCGCCGACCTCGGCCGCGGTGACCGGCGGCGCGAACAGCTGAGCCCGGCCGAGAGTCCCCTCGATCCTGGCGATGAACGCGTCCACCTGATGACGGTGGTAGCCGCGGGCGGCGAGCGGGAAGTCCGGCATGGCCGCATTGTCGCTGAAACCGGCCCGGCGGCCCATCACAAACCGGAAAAAGGGTGTGCGCGCCCCGACCAGCGGAATATCTGTCAAGGGGGTCATCACACGGACCAGGGGGGCTGACAGATGACGACAGAGAATCCCGCCGGACCGAACAAGGTCGTACTCGGCAGCTACTCGAGCCACCCTGCGGCACAGCGCGCCGTGGACATCCTGGCGGGAGGCGATTTTCCGGTCGAGCACGTCACCATCGTCGGCTCCGGGTTGCGGCTCGAGGAGCGGGTGCTCGGCCGGTGGACGGTAGGTAAGGCGTTGCTGGCCGGCTTGAGTTCCGGAGCCTGGGTCGGTCTGCTGATCGGGCTTGTGTTCTGGATCGTCAGCCCCTGGCACGCCGGCGCGGTGGTCTCGGCGATCATCCTGGGCGCGATCTTCGGTGCGGTCTTCGCCGGGGTGGCGCACGGGGTGCGCCGCCAGGCGTTCGCGTCGATGAGCGCGGTGGTCGCCGACCGGTACGACGTGCTGGTCGACGCCGAGTTCGCCGCCGAGGCCAGACGGCTGCTGGCCGCCATGCCCGTCACCGAGCAACCGCACTGACGCCGATGCGATGCCCGACGTGACGCGGCCCGGGAGGCGCGGTCGGCGGTTACTCGACGGTCTTGGCCGCGAGTTGCCCGCAGGCGCCGTCGATCTCCTGGCCGCGCGTGTCGCGGACCGTGACGGGGACTCCGTGCGCCTCCAGGCGGCGGACGAACTCGGTCTGGTCCGACGGCCGGGACGCGGTCCACTTCGACCCCGGCGTGGGGTTGAGCGGGATCAGGTTGACGTGCACCGGGTGGGTCTTGATGAGCCGGCCGAGCAGGTCGGCCCGCCACGCCTGGTCGTTGATGTCCCGGATGAGGGCGTACTCGATCGAGATCCGCCGCCGGGTCCGGTCGGCGTACTCCCACGCGGCGTCCAGGACCTCGGCGACCTTCCAGCGCGTGTTGATCGGCACGAGCTCGTCGCGCAACTCGTCGTCCGGCGCGTGCAGGGACACAGCGAGACGCACCTTGAGGTCCAGGTCGGCGAGCTGGTGGATCTTCGGGACCAGCCCGACCGTGGAGACGGTGATGTTCCGCTGGGAGATGCCCAGCCCGCGCGGGCTCGGGTCGCTGAACCGGTGGATCGCCCGCACGATCGTGGCGAAGTTGGCGAGCGGCTCGCCCATGCCCATGAAGACGATGTTGCTGACCCGGCCCTTGCCACCGGCGATCTCACCGCGGTCCAGCGCCCGTGCGCCCGCGACGACCTGCTCGACGATCTCGGCGGTCGACAGGTTCCGGGTGAGACCGGCCTGGCCGGTGGCGCAGAACGGGCAGTTCATCCCGCAGCCGGCCTGTGAGGAGACGCACATGGTCACCCGGTCCGGGTAGCGCATGAGCACCGACTCGACGAACGTGCCGTCGAACGCCTTCCACAGTGTCTTGCGGGTCGCGCCGCCGTCACAGGTCAGATCGCGCACCGGCGTCAGCAGGTCCGGCATCAGCTCGGTGATGAGCCGGTCCCGGACGGCGGCCGGCAGGTCGGTCATGTCGGCCGGATCGTCGGCGAGCCTGCCGAAGTAGTGGCGCGACAGTTGGTCGGCGCGGAACGGCTTTTCGCCGAGCGCCCCGACGGCCTCCCGCCGCTCGTCCCAGGACAGGTCGGCGAGATGGCGCGGTGGCTTCGCCCGGCGGGGAGCGGCGAAGGTGAGCTGAGCGGGCATGTCCGTTCCAGTGTGGCAGACGCCGGGCAGAGCTTCGTACGCCGACACCGAAGCCTCACGCCGGACCGACCGCGAAGGTCAATGCGGCTGTCAATGCCGCTAGGAGGGCCGCACACTCACTACAGTCCCGTCTATGCCGGTATTGCGCAGAACGCCGCAGGAGACGCGTGTCCTGATCAGTGACACCAGTCCCTACGGAAGCCGTGTCCTCGAAGTGGAGTCCGATCACATCGCGACGGCGGCGTACCTCCGCCGCAGCGACGGGCATACCGTGGCCGCGGCCTGGATCGCCAACCATCAGGACGCTTCGCCCCACCCCGACCTCGCGCGGCTGAACGCGGGACTGGTGCCCGCCATGCCGACGGGTCACACCAAGCACCCGAAGGGGCGGCCGGCACCAGATCCGCGGTCGCTGAAGGTCGTCTGGTTCGAGGAGGGCGACGGTGCCGCGGTGCTGGAGGACGGACAGCCGATCTGCGTGATCCCCGGCTGGTCGGACATGGACCGCGGGCTGCCGGGGTACAGCCGTGAGGCGCTCGGCCAGAGCCCGTTCGCGTTCGCGCTGGACGATGAGATCGAGGACTTGGGCCCGCGCATCCTGCAGGCGCAGGCGTTCTGGGACTGGCGGAGTGGAGCGGGCGCCTGGGAGGGGTTCCAGCAGTCGGTCCTGGGGCACCTGCTCGCCCGGCTCGGCCCTGGTGGGTACTACTGGCACGACGTCGGCCGGCAGTGGCGGTCCCGGGCCGGTGGTGAGTCGGGCGCCGGAGGCGAGCAGCCCGTCGTCGGCGTGTCCGAGCGACCGGCGTTGGACGACCGGTCCTACCGGGTGCTCAGCACCGTGGGCATGAGCTGCCAGCGGATGCCCACCGTCGAGCTGTACGAGGACAACGTCGCCGAGCACGCCCGCATCGAGCTCGCCGTGGCCACGACCCTGCCCAGTCAGCGGGCGGGCAGCATCTTCCCCTGGCTGGCCCAGTATCCGTGGCGGGCGATCACGTCGTTCGCCCCGGGCGACAACGTGAAGTGGTACCACGAGGCGAAGACCTTCCCGCTCGGCTCGGGCTGGGAGGGCGTGCTGCTGCTCGACGATCCGGGCCGCCTGCAGGGGCCGGCGGCCCCGGACATGAGCGGCTTCTCGTTCGGCGGCGACCCGGTGCAGTGGCTCTGGCTGGTGCCGATCACGGAGGCGGAGCGGCAGTTCGGCAAGGACGAGGGCCCGGACGCGTTGATCGAACGGCTGGCCAGGAAGGGCCGTAGCTGGATCGTCGGCGAGAGCTGACCGCCGCGAAACGCGCCGTCGGCGGCCGGGACGGGCGGCACCCGTCCCGGCCGCCGACCGCGGCTGCGCGCTAGGACTCCGCGCGAGGACGCCCGGGACGGCTAAGGCCGTAGGGCGACTCAGGCCGGAACGAACGCCTGGAAGAGCAGCCAGACGACGGGCACGGTCGCGAGCAGGGAGTCGAGGCGGTCCATGACGCCGCCGTGCTCGGGCAGCAGGGTTCCCATGTCCTTGATGCCGAGATCCCGCTTGATCATCGACTCGATGAGGTCGCCGAGCGTGGCGGAGCAGACGGCGGCGGCACCGACGAGGATCCCCTGCCACCAGGCGCCGTCCAGCAGCCAGGGCAGCAGCAGGGCGCCGACCACCATGCACGTCAGCGACGAGCCGGCGAACCCCTCCCAGGTCTTCTTCGGGCTGATCGCCGGGGCCATCTTGTGCGCGCCCAGGAACGAGCCCGCGAAGAAGCCGCCGATGTCGCTGGCGATCGTCACCGCGATGAAGACGATGATGCGGTCGGGGCCGTCGTCCGCGGCGAGCATGAGGACCACGAACCCGGCGAGGAACGGGACGTACGCGGCGGCGAACACGCTCGCCGTCGCGTCCCGGACGTACCCCTCCTGGCCTCCCGGCAGCCGCCACAGCAGGATCGCCAGCACCGTCAGGGCGAACGTCGCCACCAGGGCGGTCGTCCCCCAGAAGTAGGTGCAGACCAGCATCGCCAGGCCGCCCGCCATGAGCGGGACCTGCGCGATCCGGATGTCCCGCGTCGCGAACGCCCGGATGAGCTCCCACACGGCGACGCCGAGGAAGACCACGACGACGCCGAGGAAGATCTCCTTGACGGTGTAGAGGGACACCAGCACCACGGCGCCCAGCGCCAGGCCGACCCCGACCGCGATGGGGAGGTTCCGGCCTGGTCTACGCTTCTTGCCCGTTTCCGCCTGTACCTCCGGGATCTCCGGTGCGGGCGGGTGGGCCTGCTCGAGTCCCACTAGACCTCGAGCAGCTCGGCTTTCTTGTGCTCGAGCAGCTCGTCGATCTTGGCGACGTGCCTGTGCGTGAAGTCGTCCAGCTCCTTCTCCGCCCGGCGCACGTCGTCCTCGCCCGCGTCGCCACCCTTGGCGAGCTTGTCGAGGGCGTCCTTGGCGTGGCGGCGGATGTTACGGATCGAGACCCGCGCGTCCTCCGCCTTGTGCCCGGCCACCTTGATGAACTCCTTGCGGCGCTCCTCGGACAGCTCCGGGAACACCACCCGGATGATCTTCCCGTCGTTGCCCGGGTTGACACCGAGGTCGCTCTCGCGGATGGCCTTCTCGATCGCGGCCAGCGACGACGCGTCGTACGGCTGGACGATCACCATGCGCGCCTCGGGCAGCGTGAACGACGCCAGCTGGTTGATCGGCGTCGGCGTCCCGTAGTAGTCCGCCGTGATCTTGTTGAACATCGCAGGCGTCACGCGGCCGGTACGGATGCCGTTGAAGTCATCCTTGGCGACCGTGACGGCCTTCTCCATCTTGTCCTCGGCCTCGAGGAGGATCTCGTCGATCACCTTCGGCTCCTGTTTCAGCTCTCCGCCGGACTTACCAATGTGCCGATCTTCTCACCGCGGACGGCCCGCACGATATTGCCCTGACCCATCAGGTCGAAGACCACGATGGGCAGGCCATTGTCCATGCAGAGACTGATCGCGGTGGCGTCCATGACCTTCAGACCACGCTTCAGAACCTCGCCGTACTCGAGCCGGTCGAACCGGAAGGCGTCCGGGTTCTTCTTCGGGTCGGCGTCGTACACGCCGTCGACCTGGGTGCCCTTCAGCACGGCGTCAGCGTTGATCTCGAGCGCCCGCTGCGCCGCCGCCGTGTCGGTGGAGAAGAACGGCTGGCCGAGGCCGGCGCCGAAGATCACCACACGGCCCTTCTCGAGGTGGCGGATGGCCCGGCGCGGGATGTACGGCTCCGCGACCTGCCCCATCGTGATCGCCGTCTGCACCCGCGTGTCCAGGCCGAGCTTGTTCTCGAGGAAGTCCTGGAGCGCGAGACAGTTGATCACGGTGCCGAGCATGCCCATGTAGTCGCTGCGGGCGCGGTCCATGCCCTGCGCCGACATCTGCGCGCCGCGGAACATGTTGCCGCCGCCGCAGACCACCGCGACCTGCACGCCCTCCCGTACGACCTCGGCGATCGCCTCGGCGATGTACCGTACGACCGCCGGATCGATGCCGAGCGCCTCGCCACCGGCGAACGCCTCGCCGGAGAGCTTCAGCAGCACCCGCTTCCAGCCATGATGAGACGACGGAGCCGCCGTCGTGTCGGTCGTCTTACTGTCCTGCACGGCGGCGGCTCCTTCGTTGTCTCTCAGCGGCTGGGCGTCCTCGGGGCGGATCTTAGAGCTGACCGACCCGGAACCGGGCGAAGCGCTGAACGTTCACCCCGGCGTCCTGCAGGACCTTACCGACCGACTTCTTCGGGTCCTTCACGAACGGCTGCTCGACCAGGACGAAGTCCTTGAAGTAGGCCTTCACCCGGCCCTCGACGATCTTCGGGATCGCCTGCTCGGGCTTGCCCTCGTCGCGGGTGATCTGCTCGGCGAGCGCCCGCTCCTTGGCCACGACGTCGGCCGGGACGTCGTCGTTGGTGAGGTACTTCGGGGACATCGCCGCGATCTGCTGCGCGATCTCCTTGGCCACCTCGGGGGCCTCGGTGTCGAGCTCGACCAGCACGCCGGTCGCCGGCGGCAGCGACGGGTCGGACTTGTGCAGGTAGCTGGCGACGTACGCGCCCTTGAAGTGGGCGAAACGGCCCAGCTCGAGCTTCTCACCGATCTTGGCGCTGTTCTCGTCGATCAGCTGCTGAACGGTCTTGCCCGGCTCGATCTCGGCGGCCAGCAGGGCGTCGCGGTCGGCCACGTCGCTGTTCGTGGCGAACTCGACGATCTTGTCGGCCAGGGCGATGAACCCCTCGTTCTTGGCGACGAAGTCGGTCTCGCAGTTAAGCTCGAGGATCGCGCCGTCACCGGAACCGTTGAAGTGCTCGGCGACCAGGCCGTTCGCGGCGGTGCGCTCGGCGCGCTTGCCGACGTCCTTGGCGCCCTTGAGACGCAGCAGCTCGACCGCCTTGTCGAAGTCGCCCTCGGCCTCTTCGAGCGCCTTCTTACAGGCCATCATCCCGGAACCGGTCGTGTCCCGGAGCTTCTTGACGTCGGCGGCGGTGAAGTTCGCCATTGTGGTCTTGTCTCTCTCGTCGTCAGTCGTGGGCCGTCAGGAGTCCGAGCCGGCCTGCGGCTGCTCGGCCGGCGCGGCCTCCGGAGCCTCGGCCGGCGCGGCCTCCGCAGCCTCGGCCTGCGGAGCCTCGGCCTGCGGAGCCTCGGCCTGCGCCTGCGGAGCGGCCTCGGCCGCCTCGCCGGACTCGCCCTTGCTCTCCAGCAGCTCGCGCTCCCACTCGGGCAGCGGCTCCTCCGCGCCCACGGCGGCGGGCTTCTCGTCGCCCGACGGCGCGGCACCGGCGCGGGCCATCAGGCCGTCGGCGACGGCGTCCGCGACCACGCGGGTCAGCAGGCTGACGCTGCGGATGGCGTCGTCGTTGCCCGGGATCGGGTAGTCGACCTCGTCCGGGTCGCAGTTGGTGTCGAGGATCGCCACCACCGGGATGCCCAGCTTGCGGGCCTCGTTGACGGCGATGTGCTCCTTCTTGGTGTCGCAGACCCACACCGCGCTCGGCACCCGGGCCATGTCGCGGATACCACCGAGGGTGCGCTCGAGCTTGTCCTTCTCACGCTTGCGCATGAGAAGCTCCTTCTTCGTCATGCCCGAGCCGGCGACGTCGTCGTAGTCGAGCTCCTCGAGCTCCTTCAGACGCGTCAGGCGCTTGTGCACGGTGGAGAAGTTGGTGAGCATGCCGCCCAGCCAGCGCTGGTTGACGAACGGCATGCCGACGCGCTGCGCCTGCTCCGCGATCGACTCCTGCGCCTGCTTCTTCGTGCCGACGAACAGGATCGTGCCGCCGTGGGCGACCGTCTCCTTGATGAAGTCGAAGGCGCGGTCGATGTAGGACAGCGACTGCTGCAGGTCGATGATGTAGATGCCGTTGCGCTCGGTGAAGATGAAACGCTTCATCTTCGGGTTCCACCGGCGGGTCTGGTGCCCGAAGTGGACGCCGCTCTCGAGCAGCTGCTTCATGGTGACGACGGGTGTCATGCCCGTGGTCCTCCTGTCCGGCCCAGTCGTTCTCTGGGCCACGTTCCGGTTGTTCTGCGTCCGTGCGCACCCCTGCCATGACGCCTGTCATGGACCGTGAGGGCCGCCCCACCAAATGATCGGTGGCCGGCGGACGCGTGGATTCGGTCATGCGACCGTTGAGGCAAGTGTACCGGCGGCTCACCCCGCCGTGGACTCCGCGCCTCCAACCCGAGGTTTTCCACAGCTTGCGTCCGGGCCCTGCCCTGGGCGGGATGGAGGCGAGCATGCTGTGCCCCATGGTCTTGCCCGCAACGCTCCTGGTCATCGCGGTGTCTCCCGCCCGGATCACCGCGCCCGGCGCCGGACCGCCGGGGTGGCAGTGGCCGTTACGCCCGCCCCCGCGGGTGGTGCGCGGCTTCGATCCGCCCGCTCATCCCTGGGAGTCCGGGCACCGGGGAGTCGACCTCGCCACGCCTCCGGGCCGGCCCGTCTTCGCCGCCGGCCCGGGCCGGGTCGCCTTCGCCCGCGACCTGGCGGGCCGCGGCGTGATCACCATCGTCCACGGCGCCCTTCGCACCACCTATCTCCCCGTACGCCCGACCGTCCGCGCGGGGCAGCTCGTGCCGGCGGGCGCCCGGATCGGCGTGGTCGAGGCGATCCTCGGACACTGCGGACAGGACGGCTGCCTGCACTGGGGTCTCCTGCGCGGCGACTCCTATCTCGACCCGCTGTCCGTCCTCGGCCTGGGCCCCGTACGCCTTCTCCCGTGGTGGCGCTCTGGGGCGAGTGCCACGATGACCGGCGACGGAGGTCGAGGACCGTACTCGCCGACCGTCCGCGCCCAGCCGACCGAAGATTCTCCGGCTCGCCGACGGGCCGGTCGCCCGCCCGCCGCACGGCCGGACGCCCCGCCCCCGGCGACGGCTCCGGGCGACCCATTCATGGGGGCGGCTCCGGACGACCCCTTGACGGGGACGGCACTGGACCACCCCTTGGCGGGGGCGGCTCCGGACGGCACGGCACCGGCGACGCGACCGGTCGGCGCGACGACCGGCATCGGTGCGGCCGTCGACCCCGTCGTCATCACCGCGGCCGCGGGTCTCGCCCTCTTCGGCCTCCGCGCCCGCCGTCGGAGGAATCGGATCCCCACTCGCGCTCGCCGCCACGACCGTCGGGTCCCCACCCACATCACAGCTCGCTCAAGGGGCTCGACGTGACGCGAACGGAGGGATCACAGCACGGCCGCACCGCGACGTCCCGCCGCACCACCTGACCACCGGGCCGACCCGGGTCTGAACGCGATCGTGAGCGTCTCATCGCCGCGGACCTGCGGAACGCCGACCTGCGCATGGCCGACCTCATCGGCGCCGACCTGCGCGACGCGTACGTCCAAGCCGCCGTCGGCCTCGATCGTCTTGGCCGCCGCGGCGACAGACGCGTCGTACCCGACCAGGCGACGCGGTTCGAGCTCCCCGGACCGCCCGCTGCCCGCTGCCGGGCTCAGGTGTCCTCGGGTGGCTCCGACACTCCTCGGGGGCCTCCGAGACCGCGCCGCCGGCTCCGGCGCGCGCCGAAGGCTCGGTGATCACGGCCACGAATCGGTCGAAGAGTCACAGGTCGCCGCCTGATCGAGACGTTCACCGAGCGATCCGTATGGCCACCGCTCGCGGGAGGGCGGTGCCGATCACGTGCGCCTGCTCACCGACACAGTCGCGTCACGCTCGCGGCAAGACGGTGTCGACCACTCCCGACCACTCACCGGCACAGCCGCGTCACGCTCGTGGGGTAGGCCGTGGCGCGATGACGTGCGGCTGCTCGCCGGCGGGAGGCGCGCGTCACGCTCTCGGATGGGCCTGCCGGTAGGCGGCCCTCAGCCGCTCCGCCGAGACGTGGGTGTACACCTGCGTGGTCGCCAAGGAGGAGTGTCCGAGGATCTCCTGGACGCTGCGCAGATCCGCGCCGCCTTCCAGGAGATGGGTGGCCGCGCTGTGTCGAAGGCCGTGCGGGCCCATGTCCGGCAGGCCCAGTTCCGCGAGCCGGTCATGCAGGGCACGACGGACGACGGTGGGGTGCACCCGGCCCCCGCGGGTACCGAGGAACAGCGCCGGGCCGCTGTTTCCGCGTACGAGGCCGGGACGGCCCTGCGCCAACCATGCCTCCACCGCTCGGGCGGCGGGCGCGCTCATCGGCACCGTCCGCTCCTTGTCGCCTTTACCGATCACCCGGATCGTACGGCGGGCGCTGTCGACGTCATCGACGTCCAGGCCGCACAACTCCCCGATCCGGATGCCCGAGCCGTACAGCAGTTCGAACACGGCCTGATCGCGGAGGACGAGGGCGTCTGCGGGACCGTCCGCGCCCGCTCCAGGAGCGTCATCGATGGCACCGTCCCGGTCCGCTCCGGGATCGTTCCCCTCGTCATCGCCCGTTCTGCGGGCCGGTCTCCGGTCGAGCAGGGCGGTGGCCTCATCCTGGCGCAGCACTCGTGGCAGGCTCCTCCCCTGCTTCGGCGTGCCGAGCAACGGGCCGGGATCGGTCGGCAGCAGGCCCCGGCGGTGGGCGTAGGCCGTGAACACCCGTGCCGAGGCCGTCCGGCGGGCGAGCGTCGCCCGTGACCTGCCGAGCGCATGCTGCGCGGCCAGCCAGGCCCGCAACATCCGGACGTCGAGGCCGGCCAGGTCCCCGAGCCCCATCCGCCGGGCGTGCGCGAGAAGATCGGCGATGTCGCCCAGGTAGGCGCGCACGGTGTGGCCGGACAGACCGCGTTCCGCCCGCAGGTGCCGCTCGAACTCGGCGAGCAATGCGCCGAACGCTTCGCCGCCCTCCGTATCGAGCGTCTGCCGGTCCTCCACGCCGATCTCTTCAGCGACCTCCACAGCCGCTTCCCCGGCCGGCTCCACGGCGGTCTGTTGAGCGACCTCCACAGCGGCGTCGCCGGCAGGGCCCGCGCCGATGTCTTCAGTGACCTCCGCGGTGGCATCCCCGGCAGGATCCGCGCCGCTCCGCTCACCGGACGTCCTGGCGCGCTTCGCTCCGGCCTCATCGCCGCGCGTCGTAGGGATCTTCGCGGCGGACCTCTCGCTCGCCCCCGTTCCGGGCCCCTCGGGTGCGTGCTCGCCGTCGAGCCGCACGCTGGTCTCCCGGTCCGTTTCCATGGCGCTCCCTCGGCGACTCGTCGCTGCCGGAACCGCGATCCCGCCGGGCGCGGACGCCGGCGGCACGGCCCACCGTACGGAGGACACCCTGCGCGACTCGGAACGGTGAGGCAAGCGCCCGCACCGCGCGGCGACTTATCCACAGAACGGAGTTCGGTCGACACGGACGGTGGGCGTTCCGGCACCGTCGACTCCGGAGGTGAGCACATGCTCGCGAAGGACACGCTCGGGCGGCAGGGTGAGCAGGCCGCAGCCGATCACCTGACCCGGCTCGGCTGGCAGATCCTCGATCGCAACTGGCGTTGCGGCGAAGGCGAGTTGGACATCGTGGCCCGCGACGGCACCGAGTTGGTGGTGTGCGAGGTCAAAACCCGCTCCAGCGCCGCGTTCGGCACGCCTGCCGAGGCGGTGACTCCGGCCAAGGCCGCGCGATTACGGCGCCTCGCGGGCCGCTGGCTGGCCGCGCACGGCGTCGGCCACGCCACCGCCCGCATCGACGTCATCGGCCTGCTCGCCGACGGGCCCGGCCGCTTCACCGTCGACCATCTGAAGGGAGTGTGCTGACGATGGCACTGGCCCGAACTCGCGCAGTCGCGCTGCTGGGCGTCGACGGGGCACTCGTCGACGTCGAGGCGGCCATCACCAGCGGCGTTCCGGGCCTGCACCTCGTGGGCCTGCCCGACGCCGCGCTGAACGAGGCGCGCAGCCGCGCCCGGGCGGCGATCCTCAACAGCGGTGAGCAGTGGCCCAACCGGCACGTCACGGTCAGCCTGTTCCCCGCGAGCATGCCGAAGCGGGGCAGCGGTTTCGACGTCGCCATCGCCGTGGCGCTGCTGGGCGCGGAGGACGCGTTCCCCACCAGGGCGTGCGCGGACATGGTGATGATCGGCGAGCTGGGGCTCGACGGCCGGGTCCGTCCCGTGGCGGGGGTGCTGCCCGCCGTCCTCGCCGCCGCGGAGGCGGGCGCCGACACGGTCGTGGTGCCGAGGGCGAACCTCGCCGAGGCCTCACTCGTTCCGGGCGTCCGGGTCATCGGGGTGCATTCGCTCCGGGCGCTGGTGTGCCGCCTCCGTGACCAGCCGCCGCCGGAGGAGGAGGCCGACGATCCGGCCGAGGAGGAGGCGGCGCCGTCGCGGCTGAACGGCCTGGCGGCGCGTTCGCGGGCGCGGCGCGGTGATCTGGACCTGGCGGACGTGCGCGGCCAGGCCGACGCGCGCAAGGTGCTGGAGGTCAGCGCCGCCGGTGGCCATCATCTCCTGCTCACCGGTCCGCCGGGATGCGGGAAGACCATGCTGGCCGAGCGTCTGCCCACCCTGCTGCCGGAGCTCGACCACGACGCCGCCCTGGAGGTAACCGCCATCCACTCGGTCGCGGGCGGTCTCCCGGCCGGGCAGCCGCTGATCACCCATCCGCCCTTCTGCGCTCCGCACCACACCGCGTCCCGGGCCGCCCTGGTCGGCGGAGGCAGTAACCGGCTGATCCAGCCGGGGGCGGTGTCGTTGGCGCACCGAGGCGTTCTCTTCCTCGATGAGAGCCCCGAATTCGCCGGTGGGGTGCTGGACGCCTTACGCCAGCCGCTGGAGGAGGGAGAGGTGGTCATCGCCCGGTCCGGGGCGACGGCCCGATTTCCGGCGCGGTTCACGCTGTTGCTGGCGGCGAATCGCTGCCCGTGCGCGGCGGCCAAGTCTCGCGACTGCAAGTGCCCGCCGACGATACGGGAGCGGTATCTCGCCCGCCTATCGGGGCCGTTGCTCGACCGGATCGATCTCAAGGCCGATTTGAAAGAGGTGAGCCGTGCGGAGCTGCGATACGACCTGCAGCTGGCCGAGTCCAGCGCGACGGTCGCCGAGCGGGTCCTGGTCGCTCGCGATCGGGCCCGCCGGCGGCTGGCCGACCTCCCCTGGCGCACCAACGCCGACGTTCCCGGCCGGGAGCTTCGGCGCCGGTTCGCGCCACCGGATCGGGTGCTCGCGGCACTCGACGGGCCGTTGGCCGACGGGCGGCTCAGCGCACGCGGCCTCGACCGCGTCGTGCGTGTCGCGTGGACCCTCGCCGACCTGGCCGGAAAGGACGCTCCGACCGCGAGCCAGGTCGACGAGGCGTTCGGGCTCTGGCAAGGGCGCTCCTGACAGCGCCGCACTCACATCGGTCCCCGAGGAGGCACGATGATCGCAGCGGAGGAACGGCTCGCCCGCGCCCTCCTGACCCGCATCGCGGAGCCCGGCGACGAGCTGTTAGGGCGTCTCATCGCAAAGGAGGGTGCGATCGGCGCGCTGGACGTCATCCGCTCGGATTCACTGCCGGCCACTGATCCCAGCGATCCCGGCGATCCGACGGGTCCGGCTAGTCCGGCTAGTCCGGCCGGTCCGGCTAGTCCGGCCGGTCCGGCTAGTCCGGCCGGTCCGGCTAGTCCGGCCGGTCTGTCCGGTCCGGCCGGTCTCGGTAAGGACGGTGTGGCCCGGCGGTTCGCCGCCTGGCGTGCCCGGTTGCCCGATGCCGAGCCGCAGCGTCTCCTGGCCGCGTGCGACGCGCTGCAGGGTCGGCTGGTGTGCCCGGGAGACGCGGAGTGGCCGACCCAGCTCGACGATCTCGGTGACCGCCGGCCGTACGCACTGTGGGTGCGCGGCGATCAGGATCTCCGGTTCGGCTGTCTGCGCTCCGTGGCGATCGTGGGCGCCCGCGCCGCCACCTCCTACGGGATCAACGTCGCCGCCGAGATGGCCGCCGAGCTGGCCGATCGGGGATGGACGGTGGTGAGCGGAGGCGCGTACGGCATCGACGCGGCGGCGCATCGCGGGGTGCTCGCGGCGGACGGCCTGACCGTGGCCGTGTTCGCCTGCGGGTTCGACGTGACGTATCCGAGTTCCCACGCCGGGCTGTTCACGGAGATCGCCCGCCATGGCCTGCTGGTCAGCGAGCTGCCGCCCGGTGCGCCACCGACCCGCGGCCGCTTCCTGGTGCGCAACCGGACGATCGCAGCGCTGACCCGCGGCACGGTGGTCGTCGAGGCGGCGCGCCGGAGCGGAGCGATCAGCACGGCACGACACGCCCGCGACCTCCGCCGCGCCGTCATGGTCGTGCCCGGACCGGTGACGTCGGCGGCGTCCGCCGGCTGTCATGTCCTGCTGCGGGAGTGGGGCGAGGCCGTCTGCGTCACCGACACGGCGGAGGTTCTGGACCTGGTCGGTCTCATCGGCGACGACCTCGCGCCCGAGCGACGAGGCCCCGTCCTCGACCGCGACCGGCTCGACCCGGTGACCAGAGACGTCCTGGAGGCGATTCCCGCGCGCGGCGGAGCGGGTACGGCGCGGATCGCGGTGTCCGCGGGCGTCGATCTCGACACCGCGCTCGCCGGCCTGGGCGCCCTGTCGGCCGCCGGGTTCGTCGAGCGATGCGCGAAGGGATGGAAACTACGCCGCCGTCCCCCAGACCGCTGAACCCCCGCGCCCCGTCACGAAAGGCCAGTGGTGCCCCGATCCGAAAGACCGATGCCCGGCCCGAAAGACCCGCGCCCGGTCCCGAGGCGGGTGCCCCATCCCGAAGGTCTATACCTGTTCCCGGAGGTCGACGCGCTGTTCCCAAGGCGGGCACCCCGCCCCGAAGGTCGACGCCTGTTCCGGAAGGCCCGAAGGCCGACGCCTGTTCCCGAGGGCCGACGCGCCGCTCCGGAACGTCGACGCGCCGTTCCCGGAGGTCGACGCGCCGTTCGCGGAGGCCGTTCGCGGCGGCTCGAGATGGGTGATCACACGTGGGCGGGCGGACCCTCGGGTGCCGCCCGCCCACGGAGCCGCGTCAGCTGTTGGGCAGCTCCAGATCGCTCTTGGCCAGTTCCTCGATGTTCACGTCTTTGAAGGTCACAACCCGAACATTCTTCACGAAGCGCGCCGGGCGGTACATGTCCCAAACCCACGCGTCCTGCATCGTCACTTCGAAGAAGGTCTCGCCGTTGTCGGTGCTGCGCACCTGCAGATCGACGGTGTTGGTGAGATAGAACCGCCGCTCGGTCTCGACGACATACGTGAAGAGGCCGACCACATCGCGGTATTCGCGGTAGAGCTGGAGCTCCATCTCGGTCTCGTACTTCTCGAGGTCTTCTGCGCTCATACTCGCGTTCCCTCCCCGAACCGCGGCTCAGGCGACGTCCGCCTGGTCGGCGGTGTCCTCATAGTGTGACGCCTCCCAATCGATCTCCCCAGCGTCTGAGGCATCGATTTCCGGTCCCGCCTCCGCCGCGACCGCCCGGGCCACATTGACGAAGGAGAGCCGATGTTCAGGACAAGGTCCATGCTCCTCCAACGCAGCGGCGTGCGCACGAGTGACGTACCCCTTGTGAACGCCGAAACCGTACATCGGATAACGCTCGTGCAACTCCATCATGATCCGGTCTCGGGTCACCTTCGCCACGATCGACGCCGCGGCGACGCAGGCCGCCACTCGATCGCCCTTCGGCACCGGAAGCCCGGGGGCGCAGATGCCCGGCACCCGGAATCCGTCCGTCAGGACGTAACCGGGCTCCACGCTCAGCGCCGCGAGCGCCCGCCGCATTCCCGCGATGTTGCAGCGGTGCACACCCACCCGGTCGATCTCCTCGCGCGGCACGATGAGGGCGTGCCACGCCATGGCCGTGGTCGTGATCTCCTCGTACAGGCGCTCCCGGCGCGCGGCGGTGAGCAGTTTCGAATCCGCGAGCCCCTCGATGCGGCGGCGGCGCTCCGGCGCGAGGATCACGGCCGCGACGACCAGCGGCCCGGCGCACGCGCCGCGACCGGCCTCGTCGACGCCGGCCACCGGCCCGAGGCCGCAGCGTTCCACCACTCGCTCGTAGGCGTACAGGCCGACATCCCGTCGGGGGGTGAGACCACGAGGACGGTGGGCTCGGACATCGATGTACACATCAGGCAGGGTACGTCGCACGGGGGCCCGGCCGAAGCGGAACACCGCGCGCTGCGGGAGCATCAGCGTGGCCGGTCACTCCGTGGCGCGCCGGAGGCGTCGGCGACCGAGGAACGAACCGGCACGGCGGCGACGCCTGCGCAGCAGCGTCACCGGCAGCGCGCCGGCGAACCCCATCGCCAGCGGGATCGCCGGCAGTGCGCCGTTGGCGAGCGCGAGGCCCGGCTGGCCGAACGTCTTCGGGATCGACAGGAGCTTGACGCGGGTGACGGGCCAGACGACGACGAACGCTCGGCCGACGACACGGTTCTCGGGGATCGTGCCGCCGCCGGGGTCACCCAGGTGCCCGCGGGAGTCGTAGGACACCTCGCGGTGGTCGCCCATCACCCAGAGCCGGCCCGCAGGGACGGTGATCTTGAACTTGCTGTCGGACGGCTTGTTCTGCTCGTGGGTCACCGGGTCGGTGTAGAGATAGCCCGTTTCTTCGAGCGGATGGCCGTTGACGGTCACGCGTCCCTGAGCGTCGCAGCAGGCCACGTGGTCGCCGGGAACGCCGATGACCCGCTTGATGTAGTCCTTCTCGCCGGGGACGACGCCGAAGGCGCTGCCGACCGCGTGCAGGACCTTCGACACCGGGTTGCTCGGCTTCGAATACTGGACCTCCGGGTCCCAGGAGTCCAGGCCGTTGAAGACGACCACGTCCCCGCGCTTGATGTCGCGCGTGTGGTAGACGATCTTGTTGACCAGGACCCGGTCGCCGACCTTGAGGGTGTTCTCCATCGACTGCGACGGGATGTAGAACGCCTGGACCGCGAAGGCCTTGATGACCATGGCGAGCGCGAGGGCGACGCCGATCAGGATCGGCAGTTCCTTCCAGAAGGAGCCCTGCTTCTTCTTCCGCGAGCCCTTGCCGGCGTCGGCGCCGTCCGCATCATCCGGTCCGGCCGGCGCGGATTCCTCCGGCTCGTCGGCCTTCTCGTCCGCCGATCGCGGGTCTCCCGACTCCCGATCGGCGGAGTGCGCGCCCTCCCGGCCGTTCTGTGATGCGTCGTGGCGCGTGTCACCGGCGGTGGCCGCGGGCTCGCGCAGGCCCTGCTCGTCGTCAGTCATCAGGGGAAGCCTAATGCCCGCGAGGCCTGACGGAGGCCAACGTCAGCGTGTCGTCTGCCGTGTACGCCGAAATCCTCGGTCGCCGCAATGACAGGCCCCGGCGCGTCGGTCGACGGGCCGGGGCCGAAGGCGGGGATGGAGCCCGCTCAGTTGTCGCGCTTCTCCTTGATGCGGGCGGCCTTGCCGCGCAGCTCGCGGAGGTAGTAGAGCTTGGCACGCCGGACGTCACCGCGGGTGACGACCTCGATCTTGTCGATGGACGGGCTGTTGAGCGGGAAGGTCCGCTCGACGCCGACGCCGTAGCTCACCTTACGAACGGTGAACGTCTCACGAGCGCCGCCGCCCTGACGCCGGATCACCACGCCCTGGAAGACCTGGATGCGGCTCCGGTTGCCCTCGGTCACGCGCACGTGAACCTTGAGCGTGTCACCCGGGCGGAAGTCCGGTACGTCAGACCGCATCGCGGCCTTCTCGATCTCCTGGATCAGGGTGTGCATGACTGCGGTTCCTCGTGGTGAAACGCGCGCGGCCAGGGGCCGCCGACGCGCGATGGGATCTTCTGGAAGTCTGAACACGCCCAGCGTCGAACACTGGGGTGACGTCTCAGTGTGCCATACGTTCGGCGTCAACCGGAAAACCGGCCTCCGCGAGTGCCCGGCGGTCGGCCTCGTCGAGCGGGTTCCGGCCGATCAGTTCGGGTCGTCTCGCGGCGGTGCGCCGCAGCGCCTGATCACGTCGCCAGCGGGCGATCGCGCCGTGGTTTCCGGACATGAGCACGTCGGGGACGTCGCGCCCGCGCCAGGTCGCCGGCTTGGTGTAGACGGGCCCTTCGAGCAGGGCCTCCATCCGGCCCGGCGCGAAGGAGTCGTCGGTCACCGAGTCGGCGTTCCCGAGTACGCCGGGCAGCAGCCGGGAGACGGCCTCGACGATCACGAGGACCGCCACCTCGCCGCCGGCCAGGACGTAGTCGCCGATGCTGACCTCGTCGACCGGCATCCGCTCCCGGGCGTCCTCGATGACCCTGGCGTCGATGCCCTCGTATCGCCCGCACGCGAAGACGAGCCAGGGCTCGGCGGCGTACTCGACGGCGAGTTCCTGGGTGAAGGGGCGACCGCTCGGCGTCGGGACGACGAGACGCGCGCTCGATGGCGGCGGCACCACGGCGTCCAGCGCCTCGCCCCACGGCTCCGGCTTCATCACCATGCCGGGACCGCCGCCGTACGGCGTGTCGTCGACGGTGCGGTGCCGGTCGTGCGCCCAGCCTCGAAGATCGTGCACGTGGACGTCGACGTCGCCGCGCCGCCGCGCCTTGCCCAGGAGGGAGACGTCGAGCGGCGCGAAGTACTCGGGAAAGATGGTGACGATGTCGAGTCTCATGGGCGCTCCATGGGTCCTGTGTCTCAAGTCTGCGCGCCACGGCGGCCGTCGGACGCCGCCGGGCGGCGGGCGTCCGCGGCGGGTGTCATTCGAACAGGCCGGGCGGGGGGTCGATGACGATCCGTCCGCCGGGCACGTCGACCTCGGGGACGAGGGCGCGTACGAACGGCACGAGCGCGTCGCCACCGGGACGCCGGACGACCAGGAGGTCCTGGCCGAGGTGCTCGACGTCCACGACCTCGCCCACCTCGGTGCCGTCGAGGGTCACCGCGACGAGACCGATGAGCTCCTGGTCGTGGAACTCGTCCGGGTCCGCGCTGGGCGAGATGTCGGAGGAGTCGACCAGCAGGAGGGTGCCGCGCAGCGTCTCGGCGGCCGTGCGGTCGTCCACTCCGGCGAACCGCACGAGGAGGCGGCCGGCGTGCGGCCGTACGGACTCGATGGTCAACGGGCCCAGGCGCGCCGGGTCGGTGACGAGTGACGACCCCGGCGCGAACCGCGCGCCGGGGTCATCGGTGCTCGTCTCGACGCTCACCTCGCCGCGGACCCCATGGGCCCGGCCGACACGGCCGACGGCGAGCAGCATCAAGCCGCTCCGCGGGCGGTCCGACCGCTCCGGCGGAGAATGCCGACCGCGAGCACTATCGGGCCTCGTTGAGGTCGAGAAGGTCGACGCGGATGTACCGACCGCCCGCGAGGGCGCCGATCACCGTACGCAAAGCCTTGGCCGTACGGCCGTTGCGGCCGATGACCTTGCCGAGGTCGTCGGGGTGCACGCGCACCTCG
Source organism: Actinoallomurus liliacearum (assembly GCF_039542035.1). Classification (NCBI taxonomy): domain Bacteria; kingdom Bacillati; phylum Actinomycetota; class Actinomycetes; order Streptosporangiales; family Thermomonosporaceae; genus Actinoallomurus; species Actinoallomurus liliacearum. The sequence goes on along the minus strand of NZ_BAABHJ010000023.1, from coordinate 93,193 downwards.
AGAACCCGGCCGTTGCGAAGCCGGCGGGCGCGCACCCGGACGTCGTCCGGGTGCTCCACGATTCCGCGGACCAGGTGCTCGAGCGCCTCCTCGAGCACCTTAGGCCTCGCTCTTGGCTTCGGAGGTCTCCTCGGCCGACGCCGACTCCTCCACCTCGCTCTTGGCCTTCTTCGGCTCGGTCTTCTTCTTGGACTTGGGCGTGGTCGCCTTGCCCTCGGCGTCGTCCAGGGTCTCCTTGACGGCGGCCTGGAAGGCCTCCTGCTTGTCGGGCCTGGGCTCGGCGACCTTCAGCGTGCCCTCCGCGCCCGGCTCGCCCTTGAACTTCTGCCAGTCGCCGGTGATCTTCAGGATCGACAGGACCGGCTCGGTCGGCTGGGCGCCAACGCCCAGCCAGTACTGCACCCGCTCGGAGTCGACCTCGATGAGCGAGGGCTCCTCCTTCGGGTGGTACTTGCCGATCTCCTCGATCGCGCGCCCGTCACGCTTGGTGCGGGAGTCGGCGACGACGATCCGGTAGTACGGAGCCCGGATCTTCCCCAGACGCTTGAGCTTGATCTTGACTGCCACGGGTGTGGTGTTCTCCAGATTCGAAATGGACGAGCGGATCAGTCCCAGGTGGGGACCGGAACCGCCGCTCGGAAGGACACCGTCGCGCACAGGTGAGAGAGGGCCCTGTCCGGTTCGGTTTTCCAGCCTGCCATTCTGCCAGACGATGGCGGCGAAGTGGCAATCGATCAGCGCGCCGCGCGTCACGACCGGCGATCGACCGGTGACGGGCGTGCGATCCGCCCGTGGAAGCCCGCGAGGTGAGGGTAGGCGACGATGGAATCGCTGACCGTTGTGCGAAGAAAGTGGGCTGAGCCGATGACCGTACATGACACGACGTCCACTCTGACCGGAGATCAGCTGATCGGCGCGCAGGACGTGCCCGGCACCGGAGAGGAGTTCCACGCCGTCGATCCGCGGACCGGCGAGCGCCTCGAGCCGGCGTACCGTTTCGGCGGAGCGGCCGACGTCGCCCGCGCCGCCGCCCTGGCCTGGGACGCGTTCGGCACGTACCGGAACACCGATCAGGAGACCCGGGCCGCGTTCCTGGAGGGGGTCGCCGACCGGATCGACGCGCTCGGCGCGGAGCTGATCGACCGGGTCACCGCCGAGACCGGCATCCCGGAGGCCCGTGTCACGGGCGAGCTGGCGCGGACCACCAACCAGTTGCGGCTGTTCGCGCGGGTCGTCCGGGACGGTGGCTGGCTCGGCGCCCGTGTCGACCCGGCCATTCCCGACCGTACCCCGCTGCCCCGGCCGGACCTGCGGCAACGGCGGATCCCGCTGGGCCCCGTGGCGGTGTTCGCGGCGAGCAACTTCCCGCTGGCCTTCTCCGTCGCCGGTGGCGACACGGCGTCGGCGCTGGCCGCGGGCGCCCCGGTGGTGGTCAAGGCGCACCCGGCGCATCCGGGCACCTCCGAGCTGGTCGGCCGGGCGATCCGGGCCGCGGTGGCCGAGCACGGCCTGCCGGAGGGCACATTCTCGCTGCTACAGGGCGGCCGTGAGCTCGGCGTGGCGCTGGTCACCGATCCGCGGATCCGGGCCGTCGGCTTCACCGGTTCCCGGCAGGGCGGCCTGGCGCTGGTCGCGGCCGCCGCGGCGCGTCCCGTGCCGATCCCGGTGTACGCCGAGATGTCCAGCGTGAACCCGGTGTTCCTGCTGCCCGGCGCGCTCCAGGAGAAGGCCAAGGACCTCGGCCCGGCGTACGTCGCCTCCCTGACCACCGGGGCCGGCCAGCTGTGCACGAGCCCCGGCTTGGTCTTCGCCGTCGAGGGCGACGGGCTGGACTCGTTCGTCGAGTCGGCGTCGGCGGCGCTCGCTGAGACGGCGGCGGCCCCGATGCTGAACGCGGGCATCCGGCAGGCGTACGACGACGGGATCCGGCGGCTGGCGGGCACGGACGCGGTGACCGAGGTGGCGCGCGGCGGCGACGACCCGGCGATCGCCTGCGGCGGGCGCGCCGCGCTGTTCGTCACCGACGGGGACGCCTTCCTGGCCGACCGGTCGCTCCAGGACGAGGTCTTCGGCGCCGCGTCGATCGTCGTACGGGTGCGCGACCACGCCCAGCTCCTGCGGATCGCCGAGGCTCTCGAGGGCCAGCTCACCGCGACCGTGCACGCGACGCCGGAGGATCACGGGCAGGCCGCCGAACTGCTGCCGCTGCTGGAGCTGATCGCCGGGCGGGTGGTGTTCAACGGCTGGCCGACGGGCGTCGAGGTCGGGCACGCGGTCGTGCACGGCGGGCCGTTCCCCGCCACCTCGGCACCGGCCACCACGTCGGTCGGGACCCGGGCGATCGAACGCTTCCTGCGTCCGGTCGGCTACCAGGACGCGCCTGCGGCGCTGCTGCCCGCCGAGCTTCGCGACGGGAACCCGCTGGGCATCTGGCGCCGCGTCGACGGCGAACTCGGCCGCGACTGATCATCCGTCCGCGCGGGGCGTGCGGTCCGTCCGGTGGTCCGGATGAGACGTACGTCCCGCGGCGGCCGGCCCGCCGCGCACCTGCGGCCCGGCCGACCCCCGGAAGACGGCGGTACGGGGCGGGCTCCCGTCCAGGCCCACATCGCCGACACCGCCCGAGGGCGACGGCCCGCCGCCGCCCTCCGACCGGGCGACACGCCCGGCGTCGCCCGAGGCCGCGCACCCGAATACGGCCGCGTGCCCGGCTTCGCGTGCCGTACGCCCAGCGCGGCGTGCCGTACGCCCGGCGCGGCGTGCCGTACGCCCGGCGCGGCGTGCCGTACGCCCGGCGCGGCGTGCCGTACGCCCGGCGCGGCGTGCCGTACGCCCGGCGCGGCGTGCCGTACGCCCGGCGCGGCGTGTTACTTCTTCTTTCCCTGGAGCTTGGACAGGTCGGGCATCTGGAACCCGGGCGGCAACTGACCCGGCACCCCTCCCCCAAGGCCGGGCGGGAGGCCCTGGGGCGCGCCGTCGGCATGCTGCGTCTTCTTGCCCGCCGCCTCCTGGGCGCGCTTGCGCGGGTCGCCGCTGCGCTGCTTGCCCTTGCCCTTGTTCTTCTTGGCGGCCGCCTTGACCTGCTTGCGCCGGGTGCCCGGCATGCCGGGGATGCCCATGCCGCCGGCCACCTGACGCATCATCTTCTGCGCGTCGAAGAACCGGGTGACGAGGTTGTTGACCTCGGTGACGCTCACGCCGGAGCCGCGCGCGATGCGGGCCCGCCGCGAGCCATTGATGATCTTGGGGTTCTGCCGCTCCTCGGGCGTCATCGAGTTGATGATGCCGCCGATCCGGTCGAGGTCACGGTCGTCGATCTGGTCGATCTGCTGCCGCATCTGCCCCATGCCCGGCATCATGCCCAGGAGGTTCTTGATCGGGCCGAGCTTGCGGATCATCTGCATCTGCTCGAGGAAGTCCTCGAGGCTGAAGTCCTCCCCCGAAGCGAACTTCGAGGTCATCTTCTCGGCCTGCTCGGCGTCGAACGCCTTCTCGGCCTGCTCGATGAGGGTGAGGATGTCACCCATGTCGAGGATCCGGCCCGCCATGCGGTCCGGGTGGAAGACGTCGAAGTCCTCGAGCTTCTCGCCGGTGGACGCGAACATGATCGGCCGGCCGGTGATGTGCCGGACCGACAGCGCCGCGCCGCCACGGGCGTCACCGTCGAGTTTGGTCAGCACGACGCCGTCGAAGCCGACGCCGTCGAGGAACGCCTGCGCGGTGACGACGGCGTCCTGGCCGATCATCGCGTCGACGACGAACAGGATCTCGTCGGGGCGGACCGCGTCGCGGATGTCGGCCGCCTGGCGCATCATGTCCTCGTCGATGCCGAGGCGGCCCGCGGTGTCGATGACGACCACGTCGTGCTGGGCGTGCCGGGCGTGCTCGATCGACCGGCGGGCGACCTCGATCGGGTCGCCGACGCCGTTGCCGGGCTCCGGTGCGTACACCGCGGTGCCCGCCCGCTCGCCGAGCACCTGCAGCTGCTGGACCGCGTTGGGCCGCTGGAGGTCGGCGGCGACGAGCAGCGGCGCGTGCCCCTCGCTCTTCAGCCAGCGGGCGAGCTTGCCGGCGAGGGTGGTCTTACCGGCGCCCTGCAGACCCGCCAGCATGATCACGGTCGGCGGGGTCTTGGCGAACCGCACGCGGCGCGTCTCGCCACCGAGGACGTTGACGAGCTCCTCGTTGACGATCTTGACGACCTGCTGGGCCGGATTCAGCGCCTGCGAGACCTCCGAGCCGCGGGCCCGCTCTTTGATCTGCGCGATGAAGTCCTTGACGACGGGCAGCGCGACGTCGGCCTCGAGCAGGGCGATGCGGATCTCGCGCGCGGTCGCGTTGATGTCGGCCTCGGACAGCTTGCCCTTGCTGCGCAGCGAGGAGAAGACCGTAGTCAGCCGGTCGGAAAGCGTCTCGAACACGTGTCTGGACCAGTCCTAGGGTGCTTCGGGGATCGACCCTCAACACTATCCGCTCGGCGGCCCCCGGATGGCCGACCGCCACCGATCACTCTCGCACGGCGTGCGCGGTCTCACCAGAGGCCGCCGGCGGCCCGGCGAGCCCCTCGTCATCGTTCCGAGCGTGGGATCGGCCACATCGCGGAATGCGAACCCGATCAGCGCGCTTGCCCCAGATAGGTGAACATGCCGGTGAAAAGGGGAGGAATTCCGCATGGACCCGCAGGTGGAGGCCGCTCGACTCCTGGTCCGCTGCCTGGAGGCGGAAGGCGTCGAGTACGTCTTCGGCATCCCGGGTGAGGAGAACATCCACTTCGTCGACGCTCTGAACGAATCCTCGATCCGATACATCCTCGTACGCCACGAGCAGGGCGCCGCGTTCATGGCGGAGATGTACGGGCGGCTGACCGGCCGTCCGGGCGTCGCCTCCGCGACGCTGGGACCGGGCGCGATCAACCTGCAGCTCGGCGTCGCCGACGCGACCACCAACAGCACCCCCGTCGTCGCGATCTCCGCGCAGGTCGGCCTGGACCGCATCTACAAGGAGTCGCACCAGATCATCGACCTGGTCTCGCTGTTCCGGCCGATCACCAAGTGGTCCGACATGGCGCCGAGGCCGGAGGCCCTGCCGGAGATGGTGCGCAAGGCGTTCAAGGTGGCGCAGACCGAACGGCCCGGCGCGGTCTACCTGGCCATCCCCGAGGACGTCGAGTCGGCCAAGGTCGACCCGTCTCTCAAGCCACTGCCGATCAACATCGTGCGCCCGGAGGAGCCCTCCGCGTCGCAGGTCGCCCGCGCCGCCGACGTCATCGCGCTCTCCCGGCAGCCGATCATCCTGGCGGGGCACGGCGCGACCCGCAACCGCGCGAGCCACGAGCTGATCCGCATGTCCGAACGCCTCGGGATCCCGGTGGCGACGACGTTCAACGGCAAGGGCGTCTTCCCCGACGATCACGACCACGCGCTGGGCGCGGTCGGCTTCATGCGCCACGACTACGTGAACTTCGGCTTCGACGAGGCCGACGTGCTGATCTGCGTCGGGTACGAGCTCCAGGAGTTCGATCCCGTCAAGATCAACCCGCACGCCGACAAGAAGATCATCCACATTCACCGGTTCCCGGCCGAGGTCGACGACCACTACCCCGTCGCGGTCGGCATCCAGGGCGACATTCGCAACTCGCTGCGGGCGCTCACCGACGCCGTACGCCGCCGCTTCGACTCCCGGGGCACCGGCGAGAAGATCCGGCGGATGATCGACGAGGAACTCGAGCGCGGCCGCCACGAGGACCGGTTCCCGATGTCGCCGCGCCGGATCGTCACCGACATCCGCGAGGCCATGGGCCGCAAGGACATCGTCCTGGCCGACACCGGCGCCGTGAAGATGTGGATGGCGCGGATGTACCCCACGTACGAGCCCAACACACTGCTCGTGTCCAACGGCCTGTCCTCGATGGGCTTCGCGGTGCCGGGCGCGCTCGCGGCCAAGCTCGCCTTCCCCAACCGGCACATACTTGCCGCGACCGGCGACGGCGCGTTCCTGATGAACTCCCAAGAGCTGGAGACGGCCGTCCGCGAGAAGCTCCCGATCACCGTGCTGATCTGGGAGGACAAGGCGTACGGGCTGATCGAGTGGAAGATGGACCTGGAGATGGGCCACGACTCCAACGTGGAGTTCGGCAACCCGGACTTCGTCAAGTACGCCGAGAGCTTCGGCGCCCGGGGCTACCGGGTCGAGTCGGCGGACGCTCTCCTGCCGACCCTCCGGCAGGCCCTGGAGGAGGACACCGTCTCGGTGATCACAGTTCCGGTCGACTACTCGGAGAACCTCCGGCTCACCTCCAAGCTCGGCGAACTCACCGATCCTTTCTGAACCAGGCCCAGAGGACCTCCGCCGCCGGTTCTGCACCAGATCCGCAGAAGAGCGAATGCCGCCGGCGCCGCCCGACTTGCACCGGTTCGCCGCTTCGGACGGCCGGAGCGCATGGCGTTCACCGAGACCTTCGCGTCCCGGCACGGCACCCGTCCCAGCGCCGCTCGGCCGGCTGCACCCGGCTGAGTGGCGGCTGGCGGGCGCGCGGTCGAGGGCGTTCGCCCGGCCGCATCTGGCCGGCAGTGGCCGGATGCGGTGCCGGCCGGGCGGGGTGAGGCCGTGCGACGCCGCCCGCGTCGGAGGCGAGAGCGTGTCAGCGGGCGGAGATGGCGGCGGTGTACAGGACGGCGGTCGGGTCCTGCTGGGTCAGTGTCGCGGGCGTGGGGCCGGAGACGAATGACGCGCCGGGTTGGTCGTCCTGACCGAGGAAGAACGCCCGGTTGATCGCCTGCACCTTGATCGTCGCTCCGGTGTCCGTGCTCGTGGCGGGCACCCTGATGCCGATGATCTCGGCGACGTCGGACGGCTTCGTTCCGGGCGGGAGCTGGACCGTCGTCGCCGCGGGCAGGTCCCGGTTGATGGACCGGTCGGGGAACAGGTGGTCCGAGCGGTACAGCGTCGGGTCGCCCTTGAGCCGTACGCCGATGGACAGCCCGACCCAGTCGGTGCCGTTCGGCGGGTCGATGGTCTGCTTGCGGACGACGAGGTAGAGGTAGTCGCGAGGGTCGGCGATCAGGGTCTGGGAGGTCGTCGGCGGGTCCGCCGCGACCCGGCCCTCCCGGTGCGCCTCCGCCGCCGCCACCCAGTACGTCCACGGGTTTCGGTCCATGATCTGCTCGCGGGCCTCCGTGGTCGCGTCGAGCGTCTGCGCGGTGGACAGCGAGAACCGCATCGGGTCGTCGACCTTGTCGCAGATGTTGTTGTTCAGCGTGCAGGTCTGCAGCAGCGGGTGATCGCCCTCGTACGTGCCCGCGAACGGCTGCGTGACGTGGTTCGGCGCCTGAAAGACGGCGGTTCCGGGCACCCGCCTGCCGTGCGCGTCCACCTCCACCTGGTAGATCCACTCGATGTCCGTCGTACGGCCCCAGCGCGCCATGAGCTGCGGGGTGGACGTGCCGCCGTCCTCGTTGCTCCAGATGTAGGAGTACGTCAGCAGGCGGTGCCCCGGCGTCGCGGCGGGGACGTCCTCGTGCCAGGCGACCAGCGGAGTGTCGGTGGCGGCGTTCTGGAACGGCCCGGTCGAGGTGCTGCCCGTGCCGTTGCGGCCGTACAGCACGGGCGCGTGAGCGAGGTCGGTGTACGCCGGCGACCCGGCCGCGACGGTGCGGAACGCCACGCCGCTCACCCGGACGGTCCGCCCGAATGAGCGGTCGGCGGCCAGGCGGAGCCGCAGCGTGTGGCGGCCGGCCCGCAGGCGGCCGAGGGCGAACTCCCGCTTGATCGGGAACGCGGCGGGGACCACGTCGTCGGTGGCGTACCTGCCGTCGACGAACAGCGACAGGACCGCCGACTCACGGCCCTGGACGGCCCAGGACACGCCCGGGGCCGCCGCGGTGACGGCGGCGAGCACCTCGCCGTCGTGTCCGGTCCGGAACGTGATCGTACGGTCGTGACCTCGGTCGACGGCGCGGGCGCCGACCGCGTCGGCGGGCGTCGCGGCGGTTCCCGCGAGGGCGAGGGTGAGGACCGGCACGGCCGCGCGGGTGAGCAGAACGTTGGGCACGCAGACCTCCTGAGGATCTTCGATCTCCAGGAGCCTCACCCGGACCGCGAGCACCGTCAATGGGCCGCACGGCCAGTTCCGGTGATCTTCATCCGGCGGTCAACGGTTCAGCGGACGACCTCGAGGACGGCCTCGCGGATCGTCTCCCGCAGGTCGCGGTCGGCGAGCGGGCGCCCCTCGTCGTCCACCACGTAGAAGACGTCGACGGCCTCGGCGCCGAGCGTCTCCACCCGGGCCGCGCGGACCTGCACGCCGCAGGAACCGAGGGCGTGCCCGATGCGCCACAGCAGGCCGGGCCGGTCGTGGGCGCGCACCTCCATGACGGTCGCGGTGTTCGAGGCGTCGTCGAGGAGGATGACGCGCGGCGGGGGCACCGGCACGCCCTTACGGGGCCGGTACGACCGGGCGCGGCGCTCCAGCCGCGCCGCGACGTCGAGCCGTCCGGCGAGGACCCGGCGAAGGTCGGCCTCGAGCGCGGCCGGATCGGGGCCGGAGCCGTACTCCGGGACGGCGATGAACTCGAGCACGGCCGTGTCGGCCTGGGTCGTACGGCCGCCCGGTCCGTCGCCCACCGCACGACCGCCAGGTCCGTCGCCCACCGTACGGCCGCCAGGTCCATCGCTCTCCGGACGGCCGCCGGGTTCGTCGGCTTCCGTGCGGCCGCCGGGTCTGTCGGCTTCCGTGCGGCCGCTCGGCCGGTCGGGCTCCGGACCGGGGGCCGGCGCCCAGGACATCGCGCGGGCGCCGCGGACGGCGAGGCGGTGCAGGGCGAGGACGCCGGCCGCCTGCCAGAGCAGGCCGGAGCGGTCGGGGGCGGCGATCGTGATCCGGGAGCCGGCGACGCGCACGGCGCCGCCGCCGTGGCGGGCGAGGGCGAGCTGTTCCGGGGTCGGGCCGGGCGCGACGGGCGGCGGCGCTCCGGCGAGCACGGCGGCGACGCGGCGGGCGAGCTCCGCGACCAGGCGGGCCTTCCACCCGCCCCACGCCGCCGGTCCGGTGGCCTGCCCGTCCGCGATGGCGAGGGCGGCGAGGGTCTCGAGCACGACCGGGTCGCCGACGGTCCTGGCCACCGTCTCGATGGTGACCGGATCGTCGAGGTCGCGGCGGGTCGCGGTCTCCGGCAGCAGGAGGTGGTGCCGGACGATCGACTCCAGCGCCCGTACGTCGGCGGCGTCGAAGCCGAGACGCCGGCCGAGGTCGCGGGCCATGACCGCGCCGGTACGGGAGTGGTCCCCGGGCCAGCCCTTGCCGATGTCGTGCAGCAGGGCCCCGACCAGGAGGAGGTCGGGCCGGGCCACGTCACGGGTGTGCGCGGCGGCGCGGGCGGCCGTCTCCACGAGGTGCCGGTCCACGGTGTACGTGTGCACGGGGTTGCGCTGTGGCCGGTTCCGGACGCGCTCCCAGTCGGGCAGGAGCCGGACGATCAGGCCCGCCTGGTCGAGCGCCTCCCACACCCCGACCGCGGGCGGGCCGGCGCCGAGGAGGGTGACCAGCGCGTCGCGGGCGGCGGGAGGCCAGGGGTCGGGGAGCGGCGCCGTCTCCGCCGCCAGTCGCTCGACGGTGGCCGTGGCGAGCGGCAGGCCCGCCTGCGCGGCCGCGGCGGCGGCCCGGAGCACGAGCACGGGGTCCCTGCGCGCGTCGGCGCCCAGCGCGAGAACGACCTCCCCGTCCTGCTCGACGACGCCGTCGGCGAGCGGTCTACGGACGGGGCGGCCCGGCGGGGAGCAGAAGCGCGCCACCGTCCGCCACATCTGGTCGGCGGCGTAAGTGATCGTGCGGGCGGCCTCGGCGACCGCGCGCAGCAGGGCGTGCGCGTCCAGCAGCCCGAGGGCGCCCGCGACGGCGTCCTGCTCCTGCAGGACGAGACGGTCGCCGCCGCGACCGGTCTGCTCGTGCAGCACGTGGCGGACGTCGAGCAGCAGGTCGTACGCCGCCCGGACCGCGTCCGTGGGGCCGGGCGCCACCCACGCCGCCGCGACCGCCTGGATCGCGTGGACGTCGCGCAGCCCGCCGTGGGACTCCTTCAGGTCGGGTTCCAGGAGGAAGGCCAGCTCCCCGTATCGGCTCCAGCGCGAGCGTGACATCTCCCGCAGCTCCGGGAGCCGCCGCCGGGCGTCCGCCCGCCAGTCCGCGAGCACCGCCTCGCGCAGCTCGCGGGTCAGGGCAGGGTCGCCGGCGAGGTGCCGGGCGGAGATCAGGCCCAGCGCGGCCTTCATGTCCTCGCGGGCGACGGCGCGCGCCTCCTCTGGGGTGCGTACCGAGTGGTCGAGGCGCCGGCCGGAGTCCCAGATCGGGTACCAGAGGCGGTCGGCGAGGGCGGAGACGTCCGGCCGGTCCCGGTGCAGGAGGACCAGGTCCAGGTCGCCGCCGGGGGTGAGCTCCTCCCGCCCGTGGCTGCCGACGGCGACGAGTGCGACGTCGGCCTCGGCGCCGAGCAGGCGGGCGAGCTCGCGGTCCAGGTCACGGGCGCGGTCGGCCCGTGCCGCCCCGAGCGCGGCACGGGCCTCGGCCGTCGCCGACGTCCGGGAGAGGGCACGGCCCGGCGGGACGACCCCGCCCGCCGGGCCGTGCGTCTCCCCGATCACGTCCGCCACGCTTACAGCGCCTCCGGCCCGGTCTCCCCGGTACGGACGCGGACGACGGTGTCGACCGGGACCGACCAGACCTTGCCGTCACCGATCTTGCCGGTCTGGGCGGCCTTGACGATCACGTCGACGATGTCGTCGGCGTCCTCGTCGTCGACGAGGACCTCCACGCGGAGCTTGGGCACGAGGTCGACCTTGTACTCCGCGCCACGGTAGACCTCGGTGTGCCCGCGCTGGCGGCCGTACCCGCTGGCCTCACTGACCGTGAGGCCGTGCACCCCGAAGGTCTCCAGCGCCGCCTTGACGTCGTCCAGCTTGAACGGCTTGATCACCGCGGTGACGAGCTTCATGCGTCCGCCTCCACCTTCTTCTCACCCGGGCCCACGGACTTCTTGCCGCCGTTGGATCCCGCCTCATCGCCGCCGGCCGCCCTCGCGCGGTCGACGGTGAGCGAGGCCAGGATGCCCGATCCGCCGCCGGACCCGCCGTGGACGGTGCCGATCTCGTACGCGCTCTCAGCGTGCTCGGCGAGGTCGATGCCGGACACCTCGTCCTCCTCGCTGACCCGCAGGCCCATCACCTTGTCGAGGACCTTGCCGATGATCCAGGTGAGGACGAAGGAGTACACGCCGACCAGCGCCACGCCGATCGCCTGCTTGCCGAGCTGGGAGAGGCCTCCGCCGTAGAACAGGCCGGCCGGGCCGTCGCCCTTGGCGGGGGTGAGGATGCCGGTGACCGTCGGGGTGGCGAGGAAGCCGATGAGCAGCGCGCCCACCGCGCCGCCGACGGCGTGCACGCCGACGACGTCGAGCGAGTCGTCGAAGCCGAACTTGTGCTTGATGCCCACGGCGACCGAGCAGAGGGCGCCCGCGATGACGCCGAGGATGATGGCGCCCACCGGGTTGACCGAGGCACAGGCCGGAGTGATCGCGACGAGGCCGGCGACCGCGCCGGAGGCCATGCCGAGCGCGGTGCACTTGCCGTACCGGATCCGCTCGGTGATGATCCAGCCGAGGGCTGCGGCGGCCGTCGCGACCTGGGTGTTGACGAACGCCACGGACGCCTGGGCGTTGGCCGCCAGCGCGGACCCGGCGTTGAACCCGAACCAGCCGAACCACAGCAGGCCGGCGCCCAGCAGCACGAACGGGACGTTGTGCGGCCGCATCGGCTCCTTCGGCCAGCCGACACGCTTGCCGACGACCAGGGCCAGGGCGAGGCCGGCCATGCCGGCGTTGATGTGGACCGCGGTGCCGCCGGCGAAGTCGAGGGTGCCGATGTGGTCGGCGAGGAAACCGCCGTCCTTGGTCGTCGTCGTGTCGCCGAAGAAGAACACCCAGTGGGCGACCGGGAAGTAGACGACCGTCGCCCAGATGGCCACGAACACGCACCAGCCGCCGAACTTGACGCGGTCGGCGACGGCGCCGCTGATGAGAGCCGGCGTGATGATCGCGAACATCAGCTGGAAGGCCACGAACGCCAGCTCGGGTGAGGTGCCGGAGGCGGAGATCAGGGTGTCCTTGAGGCCCACCTTGCCCAGGCCGCCGATGAACCCGTGGTTCCCCACGTCCTTGGCGAACGCCAGAGAGTAGCCGTAGAAGACCCACAGAACGCTGACGATGCCGATCGTGGCGAAATTCATCATCAGCATGTTCAGGACGCTCTTCGAGCGGACCATGCCACCGTAGAAGAACGCGAGGCCGGGAGTCATGAGAAGGACGAGAGCGGAACTCGCGAGCAGCCAGGCGGTGTCGCCCGAATTCATCAATTTCAGAACGTCCGGCGGCATGCGGTCGTCCCTTCGGTGAGGTGGTCGATACTGCTCTGGAGCTTCGAGCAGCGCGGTTTCACCGACGGGGCATGAGTGTTTCGCCGGTGTGAAACCCTGCGAGCCGGTGTTTCAGGTGTGTTTCGGTTTCCTCACTGCATATGGCCAAAAATTCACATGAGGCCGTCCATCTCGTCGCACCGGTCCCACTAGCCTCTGCGGCACCGTGCCGCCGGACGCCGGAGCCCGCCCGGATGTCACTTCCCGGTAATGCGCGCATACGCTGTGACCTGGACCGCGATGCCGGAGCGGCGGAGCGTCGCGCCGGATCGGTCCCGAGGCGACACTATGGCGGGGGCATCCGACACGACACGGCCCGGACAGATCCACGGAGTCCCGGCCGAGGTGACGAGTTTCGTGGGACGTCGGCACGAGGTGGCCGAGGTCAAACGACTCCTGTCGGTCTCCCGGCTCGTCACGCTGACCGGGGTCGGCGGGGTCGGCAAGACCCGGCTGGCCGTCCGGGTGGGCACGCTGGTCCACCGGGCCTTCCCCGACGGCGTGTGGCTGATCGAACTGGCCGCCCTGAACAGCCCCGACCTGCTCGTCCCGGCGGTGTGCGAGGCTCTGCGGATCTGTGACCGTTCGGTCCGTCCGCCGCTGCAGGTGCTGATCGACCACCTCGAGGACGCCCAGGCACTGCTCATCCTGGACAACTGCGAACACCTGGTCGGCGAGTGCGCGGTGCTGGCCGAGGCGCTGCTGCGCGCCTGCCCCCGCCTGCGGATCCTGGCCACCAGCCGCCAGGCCCTCGGCATCGTCAGCGAGCAGACCCTGTCGGTGCCCAGCCTGCCGGTGACGGGCCACGCCGTCGCCGGCTCCCACTCCGGTGTCGCGGCCGGCGACGCGGTCCGGCTGTTCGCCGAACGCGCCGAGGCGGTCGTGCCCGGGTTCGCCTTGACGGAGGACAACCGGGAGACCGTCGTACGGATCTGCCGCCGGCTGGACGGCCTGCCGCTGGGCATCGAGTTGGCGGCGGTACGGCTGCGGGTGCTCTCGGTGCAGCAGTTGCTGGCCCGCCTGGACGACCGGTTCCGGCTGCTCACCTCCGGGTCACGCGCCGTCCTGCCCCGCCACCAGACCCTGCGCGCGCTGATCGACTGGAGCTACGGCCTGTGCACCGAGCCCGAACGCCTCCTGTGGGAACGCGTCTCGGTCTTCTCCGGCGGCCTGGACCTCGAAGCCGCCGAATCCGTCTGCGCCGGCGACGGCATCGCCCGCGAAGACGTCCTCGACCTCGTCATCGGACTCGTCGACAAATCAGTACTGGTCCGTGAGGAACACGCCGAGACCGTTCGCTACCGCCTCCTGGAGACCATCCGCCAGTACGGCCGCGAGCGCCTCATCGCCTCCGACGGCGAGGCCCGCGTCCAGCGGCGCCACCGCGACTACTACCGCGACCTGGTGGCCCGGGCGGACCGCGAGTGGTTCGGCCCCGACCAGGTGTCGTGGTTCCACCGGCTGCGGCTGGAGCACGGCAACATCCGTGCCGCCCTCGACTACTGCCTCTCGACGCCCGAGGAGATCGACACCGGCCTCGACACCGCGTCGGGCCTGCTGTTCTACTGGATCGCGGCCGATCTCCTCCATGAGGGCCGGCGCTGGTTCGAGAAGCTGCTCGTCGCGGACTCCGGCTCGCCGGCCGCCCGCGCCGCCGCCCTGTGCGTGCACGCCCGGCTGGCCGTCCTCCAGAGCGACTTCGCGGCCGCCGAGCCGATCCTCGAGGAGGCCCGGACGCTGGGCCGTGACGAGCCGCTGGTCCTCGCGCAGTGCCAGTACGTCGCGGGTCTCGCCGCGCTGATCAGGCGCGACCTGACACGAGCCGGGGCGCTCCTGGAGGACGCGCTGGCGCGCCACCGCGGGCTGGGCCACGACAGGGGCGTCGCCAACACGCTGATGTACGTCGCCACGGCGTACTCCCTGCTCGGCCGTTCCGATGAGGCCGTCGCGCTGTTCGACGAGTGCCTGCGGCTCTGCGAGCCCAGGCAGGACCGCTGGTTCCGCTCCTACACGCTGTCCGTCCTCGGCATCGAGGTCTGGCGGGAGGGCGATCTGAAGCGCGCGACGGAGCTGGAACAGCAGGCCATCCGGCTGAAGCAGCCCTTCGACGACCGCATCGGCATGGCGTTGTGCGTGGAGGTGCTGGCCTGGATCGCCGCCGACGAGGGCGATCCCGAGCGTGCGGCCCGCCTGGTCGGGGCGCTTCGGGAGATCTGGCGCGAGGTGGGCGGCCCCCCGTACGTGTACCTCACGAGGTATCGCGAGCAGTGCGAGAGGGCGATCCGGGACCGCCTCGGCGGCCCTCGATTCGACGCGCTCTTCGAGGAGGGGTGCGGATTCTCTTCCGCCGAGACGACGGCGTACGCCCTCCGGGAGGGCGAGGTCCAGGTCACACCGGTGACGCCGGACCAGCGGAGCCTGTCACCGCTGACCCACCGGGAGACGGAGGTCGCCCGGCTCATCGCCAAGGGGATGAGCAACAAGGAGATCGCCGCCGCGCTCGTGGTCGCTCAGCGGACCGCGGAAGGGCATGTGGAGCGTATCCTGCGAAAACTCGGCTTCAGCTCGCGCGCGCAGATCGCCGCGTGGGTCGCGGAGCTCAGCGAGGAAGCCTCTGATCCCGATCCCGGAGGCCGCTCGGGCCATCGATGATCGGGCTCGGGCCCGCGCCGGGCGATCGGCCCGCCCGCGTTCACGGCCGGTCGGAGCCGACGATCTGCAGTGCGGCGTCGCCGTCCCGGAGCAGGGCGACGGCGCGCGGGAAGTCCTTGAGCTGTTCGGCCAGCAGGTCCAGGGCCAGGGCGACCGAGTAGGCCGGGACGCCGCGTGCGGTGAGGATGTCGCCGGCCCAGATGACGAAGCGGGTGAACAGCGGGGAGTCGTCCAGGTAGAGCGCGGCGCCGAGGAACTCGGTGCTGTATGCGACGCCCTCGGCGATGTACTGGCGCTGCCGTTCGCTGTAGGTCGCCATGGCCGGGAAGCGTTCCTCCAGCGCGGCCAGGACCGCCGCGACGAGGCGGGGCGCGCTGCGGGTGACCAGGGTGTACTCCTGGTCGGCCAGGTGCGGCAGGTCGTCCACCGGCTCGTGCACCGGCGGCGGGACGTACGGCCGGGCGAGGATCTCCTCGAGACGGCCGGCCGCGGTGCGGGCGTCGGGCGCCCAGGCATCGGCGCCCAGCCGGTCGGCGTAGCCACCGTCGGGGCCGAAGGCCGCGCCGCCGGCCATGACCGGGACACCGGCGGCCTGGCAGGCGGTGATCGTGGCGTGCGCGGCGGGCAGGCGGGCGGAAATGGACGCAGACAGGGCCAGATCATCGGATCCCGTACGGTGCAGGTGTTCGATCAGATGCGTGACCGGTACGTGCGCGCCGAGGAAGTCGACGTGCCAGCCCCGCAGTCGCAGGGTCTCGGCCAGCAGGCGGGCGGGCAGCGCGTGCCACTCGCCGTCGACGCACGCCACCGCGACCCTTCCCTCCCCCCGCCGCGGCCGCGGCACGGACGCGTCGTGGGCCAGAGCGGCGACGACACGGTCGTTGATGGCCGTCGCGGTGTGCTCCTCGGCCACGCTGATCCGGTTCGCGGCCCACTCCGCGCCGACCCTCGCCTGCACGGGCGCGATCACGTCGAGCAGCGCCGACTCCGCGTCCAGCCCGGCGTCCACCGCCGACAGCACCACGTCGGTCGCCGCGTACTCGTCTCCTTCGTGCACGGCGTCCCACAGCCGGGCGGAAAGGAACTCGGTGTCCGAACGGCCGGGAATTGCGGTTGTCATCGTCGGATCTCCTCACTGGATGGGCGGCGCTCCGCCGCTTCGGGGGATCCTGTCTGTGGGGGCGGTGATCGCCACGACGGCCATGTCGTCGTGGCCGCGGCTCCCGGCCCACTGCGCCGCGAGCATCAGCACGCGTTCGACGACGGCTTCGGCGGGCATCCCCGCGCAGCCGGACAGCGCGTCCTTCAACCGCTCATCACCGAACATGGCGTCACCGAGCGGCCCGCCACGGGCCTCGGTGATGCCGTCGGTATAGAGCACACACGTCTCGCCCGGCGCCAACTCGACCCGGGCGGTGGACGCGTGGATGTCGGGGACGGCCCCGATCAGGCAGCCCCGGGTGGCGGCCTCCTCGACCGCACCACCAGAACGGACGATCAACGGCGGCGGATGCCCGGCCGCGGTCAGCCGCAGCCGCACCCGATCCCCGGCCCGCACCGCCGACGCGAGCGCCAAGGTGACGAACCGATCCGATCGCATGCTCAGCAGTCCCCCGTTGAGCAGGGACAGCATCCGCAGGTGATCGTCGGCCATGGGCAGCAGGGCCCGCAGCGTGGCGCGGATCTGGCCGGTGGCGACCGCCGCCTCCAAACCCTTGCCGCACACGTCGCCCAGCACGACGAGGGACTCCTCGCCCTCATCCTCCCCGGGATGGACGTCGTAGAAGTCACCGCCGACCAGTTCACCGCGCACCGACGCGCGGTACCCGCCGGCGAAGTCCACACCGTGCACGCGATGCAACTGCGGCGGCCGCGACTCGCGCATGAGGATCTGGGTGATCCCCGCCTGCGCGGCGAACGCGCGGGCCGCCGACAGCGCCGCGCCGGCCCGCGCCGCGAACAGCCGGGCGAAGATCTCCTCGTTCCGGCTGAATCCGGACCGGTCGCGACGGCGCAGCAGGATGAGCGCGCCCTCCGGGATGCCGTGTCCGGGCAGGGAGGTGACCACGACCGCGCCGACCGGCTCGCCAAAGCCCTCCGGAACGGCCCACGGCGGCAACTGGCCGGGGGCGAGCCAGCAGGACGGGATCGGTGGGAAGCCCTGCAGCGCCTCGTTCAATCCGGGCACCTCGGCGGGGTCGGCCTGCACGGTGCCGCGGTAGACCGCGCCGCCGCGGACGGCGAAGGCCGCCGGCAGCCGTTGTCCCACAGCGGGCCGCATGAGCACGGCGGCGTCGGCCAACTGCTCGGCCGCCAGCCGTACCGCGACCTCCATGCACCGGTCGACGTTCAGCGTCGACAGCAGGGCGTTCGACTCATCCGCCAGGAGCGCCGTGCGCCCTCGCTCCGCGCACAGTGTGACCTCGGCCTGCCGCCGGTCGGTGTCCTCGACCAGCCACCAGACCACGTTCCCGTCCGGCGAGCGGGTCGGGTACGCCTCGAAGCTGCGCTCCCCCACTCGGCCCCACACCGGTTCGCCCTCGATGCCGGACCCGCTCGCGATGCGGTGCGCCTCCGCCAGCCATCCGGGCATCGTCGCGGCGAAGCCGGCCCCGGGCATCGCTCGCGGGAACAGCCGGACGGCGGCCTCGTTGAGCTCGACCACCCGGCCATCGGCATCGGCCATCACCACGGGATAAGGAGCCGCGCTCCACAGTGCGCTGGTAACCCGCCCGGGGCCAGGCCGGTCCGTCGAAGGAGCGCTGGAGACGTCCACGTGTCGGACCCGCGAGCTCGGAGCCCCACCACCCTCTGTCCGGTCGGAACGGTGCGATGAGACGACCGTCCCTCATTCGGTATCGGAAACAGCTTCCATTACACGCTCCCCGCCACACTGGTCGCAAGGCGCCCCCTGGGTGCGGCTCCGTCCAGCTGCCGATGGGGTCGCTCGGCGGTGCGGAGCACGTCCTGCGTAAACTCGGCTTCGACGTCCACGCACCGTCCGCAGCGCGGGGCGCGGAACTCCACGAGAAGCCCCTGATCCCGATTCCGGGGCCGCCCAGGCCACCGATGATCCGGCCCAGGGCCCGCACCGAGCGATCAACGAGCCCGCAGCGCCGGCCATCGATGATCCTTTTGATCACCGATCTCCATACCGCGAGAAGACATGCCTGCTCAGGACATACTCGCCGAAGATCGCCGGTATCCCGACGGTTCGAGCTTCGTCGGCCGCAGACGCGAGATGTCCGAGGTGAGACGGCTCCTGCGACGGACGCGCCTGCTCACGCTCACCGGCGCCGGCGGCGTCGGCAAGACACGGCTCGCGTTCCATGCCGCCAGGGTGCTGCGGGGCTGGTTCCCCGACGGAGTGCTGATCGTGGAACTCGCTTCGCTCGAGGAGGGCAGGCTGCTCGTTCCCACCGTGGCCGCCGCCGCGGGGATCCGGGAGACGGACCGGGAGGCGATGCCACTCCTCCTCGCCGGCCTCGCCGACAAGCGGATGCTGCTCTTGCTGGACGGCTGCGAGCACCTCCTCGAATCCTGCGCGGCCCTCGTGGACCGGCTGCTGCGGACCACCCCCCGCCTACGGATCATGGCTACCAGCCGTCACCGGCTCGGCGTGCTCGGCGAACAGGTACTGCCGATCTCCTCCCTGCCGGTCGCCGACCAGCACGCGCCGACCCGCGAGATCGCCCGGTGCGAGGCGGTACGGCTCTTCACCGACCGGGCCACCGCCGTACGCCCCGGCTTCGGCGTCACCGCCGCCAACGCCGCCACCGTCGCCCGCATCTCCCAGCGCCTCGACGGGATCCCGCTGGCGATCGAGCTCGCCGCCGCGCGCCTGAGGAGTACCCCGCTCGACCGGCTCCTGAGCGACCTCGACGACCGCTTCACCGTTCTGACCGGCGGCGACAGGGCCGCTCCGCCGCGCCACCAGACACTTCGCGCCACGATGGACTGGAGCCGCAGTATGTGCTCCCCCGCCGAGGGCCATCTGTGGGCGCGCCTGGCGACCTTCCCCGGCGGAGTGGACCTCGACACCGCCGAAGAGGTCTGCGCCGGCGGGGAGATCGACCGCGAGGAGATCTTCGACCTGATCGCCGGGCTGGTGGACAAGTCGGTCCTGACCGTCGAGCGTCTCCCGACCGACCTGCGGTACCGCATGCTGGACAGCATCCGCGCGTACGGCCGCGAGAGTCTGGCCCCTGCCGAGGAGGAGCGGTTGCGCAGGCGCTATTGCGCCCACTACAGGTCGCTGGTCGGACGGTTGCGGATCGACCGGATGACCTCCGACCAGCTCGACTCATTCCAGACGCTGCAGGTCGAGCTGCCGAACATCCGTGCCGCGATGGACGCGTGTTACGCCCGGCCGGCCTCGGCACCGGCCGGGTTGGAGGTCGCCTCGACGCTGTGGGGGTTCTGGCTGCTCGCCGGGGCCCTCACCGAGGGGCGGCACTGGCTGGAGCGAGGACTGCGGCTCGTCTCCACCCCCGGCCGCGCCCGGCTCACCGCCCTGTGGGCCGATTCCCTGCTCGCGCTGCACCAGCGTGATCCGTCCACGGCGGTCACCCGGATCGAGGAATGCCAGGCGCTCGCCGAGGAGACGGGGGACGCCACGGCCGCGGCCTTCGCCACCATGGTCTCCGGTGTCGCCGCGCTGTCGGCCGGGGACGACCGGCGCGGGCTCGCGCTGATGGAACAGGCCCGGAACCGCCACTGGGACGCCGGAGACCTCAACGCCGTCGGCATCAATCTCTACCTCGCGTCGATGTTCTGCGTCGTCAAGGACCCGGATCTCGGCGCGGCGCTCGGCGAGGAGCTCATGGCCCTGTGCGACGCCCGGGACGCGCCGCTGTTCCGCGCGTACGCGTTGTTCGCCATCGGGATCGCGGCGTGGAAGCAGGGCGACTGGCGGCGGGCGGAGACGATGATGCTGCAGGTGGCCGAGCCCTGGTCCGTCATCGAGGATCGTTGGGGGCTCGCCCAGCTCCTGGAGGTGCTGGCGTGGACCGCGGGCGCCGGTGGCACCCAGGAGCGCGCGGCCCGCCTGCTCGGCGCGGCGGACCGGGTCTGGCACGAGCTCGGGTTCTCGCCGACGCAGCTGCCGTACCACGTCCGCTCGCACCAGCAGTGCGAGACGCGCGCCAGGGAGGCGCTGGGGTCGCGGACCTTCACGAGAGAGTTCCGCGGCGGTGCCCAGTTGGACCTGGCCACCGCCGTCGCGGACGCCCTCCACGAAGGCTGACCGGTCAGTCGCCCAGGATGGCGTCGACGAAGCCTTCGGGATCGAACGGCGCGAGGTCGTCGGGGCCCTCGCCGAGGCCGACGAGCTTGACCGGAACGCCCAGCTCACGCTGGACCGCGATGACGATGCCGCCCTTGGCGGTGCCGTCGAGCTTGGTCAGCGCGATGCCGGTGACGTTGACGACCTCGGCGAAGACCCGTGCCTGGCGCAGGCCGTTCTGCCCGGTCGTCGCGTCCAGAACGAGGATCACCTCGTCCACCTGGGCCTGCTTCTCGACGACGCGCTTGACCTTGCCGAGTTCGTCCATCAGCCCGGTCTTGGTGTGCAGGCGGCCCGCGGTGTCGACGATGACGGTGTCGACGGTGTCCTCAATGCCCTTCTTGACGGCTTCGAACGCGACGCTCGCCGGATCCGTGCCCTCCTCGCGGCGTACGACCTCGGCGCCGACCCGCGACCCCCAGGTCTCCAGCTGATCGGCGGCGGCGGCGCGGAACGTGTCGGCCGCACCGAGCAGGACGGTCCGTCCGTCTCCGATCAGGACTCGGGCGAGCTTGCCGCAGGTGGTGGTCTTGCCGGTGCCGTTGACGCCGACGACCAGGATGATCGCGGGCTGGGCGCCGTGCGGCTCGGTGCGCAGGGAGCGGTCCCAGTCCTTGCCGATCTGGGCGAGGAGCTCGTCCTTCAGCAGCCCCCGCACCTCGCCGGGGCTGCGGGTGCCGTAGACCTTCACCTTGGTGCGCAGGTCGTCGACGATCTGCCTGGAGGGCGCGACGCCGACGTCGGCCTGCACGAGGGTGTCCTCGATCTCGTCCCACGCGTCGTCGTCGAGCGTGTCGCGGGAGAGCAGGGTGAGAAGGGTCTTGCCCAGGGCGTTCTGGGAACGGGAGAGCCGTGCCCGCAGGCGGATGAGGCGGCCGGCGGACGGTGGCGGGATCTCGAGCGCGGGGGGCGCGGGCGGCGCCTCGGGGGTCGGCGCCCGCGTGGGCGGCGCGACGACCTCTTCTTCCTCGATGACGGCCGTGCCGCCACGCGGTGCCTCCGGTGCCTTGGGCGCTTCCGGTGCCCGCGGCGGCGGCACGGCACGGCGCGCACCCCGGACCAGGAAGAACACACCCGTCGCGACGGCGAGCACGACGATGGCGATGGCGAGAATGACGTATTCCATAGCGTGTCCCAGTCTCGCAGAAGGTGCGGGCTGCCCTTCGCGTTCCTACGGTCATCGTCCGTCCGGTCGCGTCGTCCTCCCGTGCGACCGAGCGGAAGGCTCGGAGAACCTCTCCGAGCGGCCCTGGCGAACCGGGGCATCCGCCGACGTTCCCATCAGCGGCGGAAACATTCTCCGAGCCTTCGGTACGGCGTGGCGGGAGGCTCCGCCGTCAGGGCATCCGGGGAGGCACCCCGGGGGTACCGGATACGGAGGCGCGTTCGGACTTCTCCCACTCCTCGACGTTGCGCAGCAGCGACTCCAGGTAGGTGCGCAGGTGCGTGCGGTAGACGTCGCTGAAGGTCCGGAGGTAGGCGATCTCGCGTTCGAGGTCGCGGCGCTCGTCACCGGACATCGGCTCGGTCGACGGGGCGACCTGCTCGGCGGCGTGCGACGCCTGCCGGTGCGCCTCCTCCAGGACGAGGGTGGCACGGGACTGCGCGTCGGCGAGGATCTCGTCGCGGCCACGCCGTGCCTCCTCGGCGACCTCTCGGCTGTAGCGCTGCGCGTCCGCGACGTACTGGTCCGCGGTCTGCTGCGCGTTCGACAGGATCCGCACGGCCTGGAGATGAGCGTCCTCCGGCTGCACCGCGGCGGCCTCGGGCCCGCCGCCGGCGATGCGGTCACGCAGGCGGGTGACCTCGTTCTCCAGGGCTGCCTTCTCGTTGAGGACATGGACGAGCTCCTGCTCGACCTGGCCCAGGAACGCTCTCACCTGGTCTTCGTCGAACCCGCGGCGGCCGAGCGGAGCGCGCTGGAAGTTGACCGCCTGCAGCTCAGCCGGGGTGAGGCGCTGGGCGGCATGGGTATCGGGGGAGGTCATTGGTCTCCTCTTAAGCGTCCGCGTATTTGTCGATTCGGATACGGTCCTGGCTCAACCCGAACTGCAGGAGCCGACCGACTGTCGCGTCGGTCATTCCTGGCGAGCCGCAGACGTAGGCGTCGTGGTTCTGCCATTGTCCGAACCGTCCGATGACATCGGCGAGCGTGCCGTGCTCGGCCGCCGGGCCGGGATCGTGGTCGGAGACCACCGGGATCACGGTGAGCCACGGTGCCCCGGCCGACCGCTTCTGCAGATCCTCCAGGTCGTACAGCCCGTCGATGTACCGCGCGCCGAAGAAGAGGTGGACGCGCGGCGGGTTGGGCCGCGCGGCGATCTGCTCGAGGATCGCCTTCAGCGGTGCCAGGCCCGTGCTGCCACCGATGAGCAGCACGTCGCGCCCCGGCCGCTCGTCGAGGGTCATCGTGCCGACCGGGGGGCCGAGCTTGATCCAGTCGCCCACGTTGAGCGACCGGACGAGGACCGGACTGACCGGACCGCCGTCGATCAACTGCACGTGCAAGTCCAGCGTGTTGTCGGGCCGGGGCGCGTTGGCCGGCGAGTAGTAGCGCCACATCCGCAACCGCGCCGGGACCTCGAGGGAGACCGCCTGCCCGGGCTGGTACGCGAACGGCCGGTCGGGAAGGACCCGCATCACCGCCAGGTCGAAGCGCCGGCGTTCGTGCGCGACGACCTGGGCGTTCCACCAGGACGGGTGCGTTGCGGCGTCCTCCTGGGCCGCGTCGAGCATGACCTTCGCGACCAGGTTGTAGGCGTCCGTCCAGTCCCGTGCGAGTTCCTCCGTCCACGCGCGTCCGGAGAAGTAGCGAAGGGTGGTCACGAGGCTCGCCCCGACCTCGGGGTAGTGCAGCGCCTCCACTCCGAACTTGCGGTGATCCCGGCCGAGCTGCTGCACGAACGGAACCAGGTCGTGCAGATTGTCGACCTGGGAGACGATGCGTCCCAGGGCGGCCAGCAGCCGATCGCGCTGGTGGCTCATGCCGACCGGGAACATGTTCCGCAGTTGCGGGTTCCGCAGGAAGAGGTCGGAATAGAAGAAGAGCGCCACGGCGTCACCGTGCTGCGCCACCTGGGCGAAGTTTTCCTTCAGTCGTTGAGCATCCACACATTCTCCTGAGGCCGGGGCGGGTCTACCGCCGCCGCGGCGTTCTGCTTACTTCTGGCCGGCGGCCTTGATCATCACGTCGGAGACCACGCCGTACGCCTCGGCCCAGTCCTTCTCCAGCTCGGCGGTCCAGTCGTCGCCGGTGAAGTACTTCAACGTCGCGACGAGGCTGGTGCCGACCTCGGGGTAGTGCTCGGGGTTGATGCCGAACCCGGCGTGCGCGCGGCCGAGGTCCTCCAGGTACGGGACGAGCCGCTCCGGGTCGTCGACCAACGACACGATCTGGGAGAGCGCGCCCAGCAGGACCTCCTGCTGACGCCGCATCGACGCCGGGAACAGGGACCGGTAGTGCGGGTTGCGCTCGAACAGGTCCGCGTAGAAGTACTCGGCCACGTCCATGCCGTGGCCGCCGACCTGGGCGAAGTTGTCTTTGAGACGCTGAGGGTCCACGTTGACTCTCCCTAGAGTTACTGATGCGCGGTGAGGGACCGCCGTGACTCTAGCGAAACCAAGCGCAACTTGGGACAAGATGGTACAAAACATACGCATTGATTGCCTTGCCCCCCTTGCGCCGAGAAAAGCGGAGGATGCCCTGGTCAGGGCGGTCAAGGCCGCTCGGGTCGCCGGTCAAGACCTCCGGCGACCCGGTCAAGGCCCCCCGAGCCGTCGGTGCAGGCCCTCCCCGAAGCCGTCGCTGGAGGCGTTCGGAGCCATCGGTGAAGGCACATCGGGCCGTCCGGTCAAGGCGCCCGGAGGCGTCGGTCAGGCGCTTCGGGCCACCGGTCAGGCCGTCAGGCCGGTTCCGGCTCCCGGAGGCGCTGGCTCACCACCTGGGTCACACCGTCGCCGCGCATGCTGACGCCGTACAGGGCGTCCGCTCCCTCCATCGTGCGCTTCTGGTGAGTGATCACGATCAGCTGAGACGACTCGCGCAGCTCCTCGAAGATGCCGAGCAGCCGCTGGGTGTTGGTGTCGTCCAGCGCGGCCTCGACCTCGTCGAGCACGTAGAACGGCGACGGCCGCGCCTTGAAGATCGAAGCGAGGAACGCGATCGCCACGAGCGAGCGCTCCCCGCCGGACAGCAGCGACAGGCGCTTGACCTTCTTGCCCGGCGGACGCGCCTCCACCTCGACCCCGGTGGTGAGCAGGTCCTCCGGGTCGGTCAGCGACAGCCGCCCCTCCCCGCCCGGGAACAGCCGGGAGAAGACGCCCTCGAACTCCCGCGCGACGTCCTCGTACGCCGACGCGAACACCTGCTGGACCCGGTCGTCGACCTCCTTGACGACGGTGAGCAGGTCCCGGCGGGTCTTCTTGAGGTCCTCCAGCTGTGAGGTCAGGAACGCGTGCCGCTCCTCCAGCGCCGCGAACTCCTCAAGGGCCAGCGGGTTGACCTTGCCGAGCTGGGTGAGCTGGCGCTCGGCCTGCTTCGCGCGCTTCTCCTGCTTGGCCCGGTCGTACGGCTCGGGCGCGGCGTCCTCCGGCGCGTCCGGGGCGGGGGGCACCGGCTGCTCGGGGCCGTACTCGGCGACGAGCACGTCCACCTCCAGCCCGTACTCCTCCATCGCCCGCTCCTCGAACTGCTGGAGTCGCAGCCGCTGCTCGGCCCGGGCGACCTCGCTGCCGTGCGCGACGTTGACGAGCTTCTCGTGCTCGCCGGTGAGCTCGCGCACGCGGGTCCGGACCGCCTTCAGCTCCTCCTCGCGGGCGGCGCGCGCCTGCTCGTGGGTCTCCCGCTCGGCCACGGCCGCGGCGATCGAGACCTCGATGCCGGCGAGCGCCCGCTGGACGCCGGCGCCGACGGCCTGCGCCACCCGGGCGTCACGGGCGAGACGGCGGCGGCGCTCGGCGGCGCGGGCGCGCTCCTGGCGCTCGCGGTCGGCGGCCCGCTCCAGCTCGTCGGCCCGGCCCGCGATGGCCGAGACGCGCTCCTCGGCGGTGCGGACGTTCAGCCGCGCCTCCATCTCGGCGGACCGCAGCTCCTGGCACCGGTCGTTCAGCTCGTCGCGGCGGGTGGTGTCCTCCTCGTCGTCGTCGAGCGGCTCCGCCTCGGCGACCTCCAGACGCTCCCGCAGCTCCGCCGCGGCCGCGAGGTCGCGGTCGCGCGCCTCCTCGGCCGTGGTCAGGGACCGGGCCAGGCGCTCGGCCTCCTGCCGGGCGGCCTGGGCGGCGGCCTGGAGCCGGGCCACGTGCTTGGCCTCCTGGGCGGCCTCGGCCGCCGCCTCCCGCATCCGGGCGCGCACCTTGTCCAGGCCGCCCTGCGCGCGGTTCACCCCGCTCTGCGCCTCGCCCACGGCCGCCTGGGCCGCCTCCAGCACGGACTGGGCCCGCTGCTCGGCCGCGACGGCCTCCTCGAGGGCGACCGCGGTGCCCTCGGCCCTGGCCTCCGCGGCGGCGAGCCGCTCGGCGGCCTCGTCGCGGGCGGAGCGCATCTGCAGCAGGCTCTGCCGCTTGCCGCCACCGCCGAGCGCCCAGTGCGCGCCGAGCAGGTCCCCGTCCCGGGTCACCGCGCGCAGCTCGGGCCTGGCCCGTACGAGCGCGGCCGCGGCGGGCAGGTCCTCGACGACCACGACGCCGGTCAGCAGGTGACGGATCGCCGCCCGCAACCGATCCGGGGCCGTCACGAGGTCGGCGGCGTGGCGGGCGCCGTCCGGAAGGGCGGGGTGCTCATGCTGCCCGTCGGGTCCGGCGCCGACCACGACCCCGGCCTGCCCGGCGTCCTCGGCGCGCAGCAGGGTCAGTGCCGCCTCGGCGGTGTCGAGCGAGGCGACGGCGACGGCCTCGGCGGCCGCGCCCAGCGCCGCCGCCACCGCGATCTCGGCGCCCGGCTCCACCGACAGCAGGGACGCCATCGTGCCGAGCACACCGTCGAGGTCCGCGGCCAGCAGGATCTCTCCGCCGTCCGCCGCGCTGCCCATCGTCTGGTCCAGGGCCTCCACGCGCGCCTGTAGCGCGGTGCCCTCCTTCTGCGCCGCCTGGTCGGCACCGCGCGCCGCGGCCACGCGGTCGCGCGCCTCCTTCACGAGCCGCCGAGGCTCCTCCACGGCCTCCCGGGCGTGCTCGACGGCCTCCTTCGCCTGCTCGAGGACCTCCTGGGCGCGCTCGTGCTCGGCGGCCAGCT
This sequence comes from Actinoallomurus liliacearum, assembly GCF_039542035.1. Lineage (NCBI taxonomy): Bacteria > Bacillati > Actinomycetota > Actinomycetes > Streptosporangiales > Thermomonosporaceae > Actinoallomurus > Actinoallomurus liliacearum. The sequence goes on along the minus strand of NZ_BAABHJ010000023.1, from coordinate 66,568 downwards.
CCGGGTCCTCGGCGGCCTCGGTGTCCTGCGACTCGTACTCGGCCTGGGCCACCGCCGCGCGCTCCCGCGCGTCGGTGAGGGCCTCGGCGAGCCGGCCGATCTCCGCCTCGGTGGCCTGGACCTTGCTGCCCAGCGCCTCGACCCGGCCACGCAGCCGGGCCAGTCCCTCGCGGCGGTCGGCGGCCGCGCGGGCGGCGTCCTGCAGGCGGTACTCCTCCTGCTTGAGCGCGGCCTCGGCGACGGCGCGCTGGTCGACGGCCTCGGCGAGGAGGTCCTGCGCCGCCTCGAGCCGGGCGCCGAGGATCTCCTCCTGCGCCCGGATCTCCGCCGCCTCGCGCTCCATGTCCTCCGGGTCGCGGCCCCGGCGTGCCTCCGCCTGAGCCTCCACGGCGTTGCGGTGGCGCTCGGCGGCGAGCTCGCCGACGCCGCGCAGGCGCTCGCGCAGCGACGACAGCTGGTACCAGGTGTCCTGGACGCGGGCGAGGATCGGCGCCTGCTCGGCGGCCTCGGCCTCCAGGGCTGCCTCCCGCTCCTGGGCCTGCGCCAGTGCCTGCTCGACGGCCGCGCGGCGCTCGCGGATCGTCGCCTCGTCGGCCGCCTCCTGCTCCAGTTTGGCCGAGAGGGTGACCAGGTCGTCGGCGAGGAGCCGCAGCCGCGCGTCGCGCAGCTCGGACTGGATGACCGCCGCCCGGCGGGCGATCTCGGCCTGCCGGCCCAGCGGCTTGAGCTGCCGGCGCAGCTCGGTCGTGAGGTCCTGCACGCGGGTCAGGTTGGCCTGCATCGCGTTGAGTTTGCGCAGGGCCTTCTCCTTGCGCTTGCGGTGCTTGAGGACGCCCGCGGCCTCCTCGATCACCGCCCGCCGCCCCTCGGGGCCGGAGTGCAGGACCCGGTCGAGCTGGCCCTGCCCGATGATGACGTGCATCTCGCGGCCGATACCGGAGTCGGACAGCAGCTCCTGGACGTCCAGCAGCCGGCAGGGATCGCCGTTGATGGAGTACTCGCTCTGCCCCGACCGGAACATCAGCCGGCTGATCGTGACCTCGGAGTAGTCGATGGGCAGCGCGCCGTCGGAGTTGTCGATCGTCAGGACGACCTCGGCGCGGCCGAGCGGCGGGCGCGAGGACGTGCCCGCGAAGATCACGTCCTCCATCTTCCCGCCGCGCAGCGACTTGGCGCCCTGCTCTCCCATCACCCAGGCGAGCGCGTCGACGACGTTCGACTTGCCGGAGCCGTTGGGCCCGACGACGCAGGTGATACCGGGTTCGAGGCGCAGCGTGGTCGAGGACGCGAAGGACTTGAAACCCCGCAACGTGAGGCTCTTCAAGTACAAGCGCCCACCGATCCTTTCTGCGACTGCGGACGGGTGGATCGTCCCGCGCCGCACGCCACCGACGCCCCGGCCATCTCAGCACGATACCGGCCGGACCCCTTCGAGATCGGGTATCCGACTTCCACCAATGTGCCATGGTCGGACGCCGTGCGTGCCGCCTCTCCCGGCGATTCCCGCTCCGGGCCCGGTACGGCTCGGACCAGAAGCGACCGCGACGGGAATTCTCAAACCTCGGAAACGCGCGCTTTGCGGCCAACAAAAAGGGACGTCGGATCGACGTCCCTTTTACGCGCCGGCGCTGACCTCAGGTCAGTGCCGGTTCGCGGTCCTTGGTAGCGAGCGCCATGACTTCGTTGTCAGCAACAGCGGCAAGCGCGTCGTTTTCGGACTGGAGCCGTACGAGCTCGGCCTCCAGGTCACGGACACGTTGCTGCAGGCGCCGCATCTCCGCAACCATGCGGGGGTCGGGACCGCCGACGTGGCCGAGTAGAGCCTTCGCCATGATTAAGGGTCCTCCACGCTGAGTGACCAGCAGGAATGGTCGCGCACGGAAAGCTTCCTGAGGTGCGCGTAACAACTAGGGTCGCACCGGCCGGAGAGCCGGTCAAGACAGATGTCACAGACCCGTAACAACCTGTCCGTACAAGTTTAGCAGACCTCTCAGACCGATCACCGTTCGACGAAGCCGTGAAGCCCGCCTCGCGGCTCCGTCCAACGCTCGGATACGCCGGTCACCCGTCCCGGCGTCGTGCCGCTTCGGAGGAGGTCCAGGAGTTCCTCGCACGCCTTCCGCGGCCCTTCGGCGATCACCTCGACGCGGCCGTCCACCAGGTTGCTCGCCGAACCGCTCAGCCCCAGCTCCAGAGCACGGGAACGCACCCACCACCGGAAGCCGACACCCTGCACCCGCCCGCGCGCCCAGGCCGTCAGCCGTACGTGCTCGTCCATCCCCCGATCGTAGGCCGCGCCGGGACCAGGGGTCAGTAGTGCGCCCTCCGGGGCCGGGGCTGGCAGGTGGGGCAGGTGAAGGAGGAGCGGTTCATGAAGGCGTCGCGCCGGATGGGGCTGCCGCACCTCGCGCACGGCTCGTCGCGCCGGCCGTAGACGTTGAGCGACCGCTCGAAGTAGCCGCTCTCGCCGTTCACGTTGACGTACAGGCTGTCGAAGGAGGTGCCGCCCGCCTTCAGCGCGGCGGCCATGACCTCGCGGACGCCCGTCACCAGGCTCGACACCTCGGTCCGCGTCAGCGTCTCGGTCGGCCGCGCCCAGTGCAGCCGCGCCCGCCACAGCGCCTCGTCGGCGTAGATGTTCCCGACGCCGCTGATCAGGGACTGGTCGAGCAGCGCCCGCTTGATGCCCGTACGCCGGCGCCGCAGCGCCCGGTAGAACGCGTCCTCGTCGAAGGCGTCCTCCAGCGGGTCCGGGGCGATGTGCGTGATCGGTTCGGGGACGCCGTCCTCGGTGCCGGTGAGCATCAGGTGGCCGAAGGTGCGCTGGTCGACGAACCGCAGGTCGGGTCCCCCGTCGGTGAAGGTGAACCGGGCGCGCAGGTGTTTCTCCGGCGGCCGGTCCGGATCATCGACGAGCAACTGCCCGCTCATGCCGAGATGGGCCAGCAGCGCCTCGTCGTCACCGACCGGCAGCCAGAGGTACTTCCCGCGTCGCCGCGCTCCGGCGACGGTCCGCCCGGTCATCCGAGCGGCCAGGTCCGCCGGGCCCTCGGTGTGGCGGCGCGCCGACCTGGGGTGCAGCACCTCGGCCGTCCGGACCGTACGGCCGACGACCCAGCGCTCGACGCCCCGCCGGACGACCTCGACCTCCGGTAGTTCGGGCACGGAAGACCTCCTCCATCAGCGTCAACGGGCCTGCGGCGCCGGCCCCGCCGACCGGATGTGCCGGCGGAGGCGCGGGTCACTGCTGCGGGTCTCCCCCGGAGCTCTCGCGGATCGCCCGCCACGCGGTCTCGGCCGCCTGCTGCTCGGCCTCCTTCTTGCTGCGCCCCTCGCCGCGGCCGTACTCCGTCCCGCCGACGATGACCACGGCGCGGAACGTCTTCTGATGGTCCGGGCCGCTCTCCTCCACGTGGTACTCGGGCACGCCGAGCTCCTCCGTGGCGGTCAGCTCCTGCAGGGACGTCTTCCAGTCCAGCCCCGCGCCCAGGCTTGCCGAGCGGGTGATGAGCGCGTCGAACAGCCGGTGGACCAGATCGTCCGCGGCCTTCAGGCCCAGGTCGAGGTAGACGGCTCCGATCAGCGCCTCGAGCGTGTCGGCCAGGATCGAGGACTTGTCGCGTCCCCCGGTGCCCTCCTCGCCGCGGCCGAGGCGGATGTAGGCGCCCAGGCCGAGCGAGCGCGCCACCCCGGCGAGCGCCCGCATGTTGACCACCGCGGCCCGCAGCTTGGCCAGCTGGCCCTCGGGCAGGTCGGGGTGGTTGCGGAACAGCGTGTCGGTGACGATCAAGCCGAGCACCGAGTCGCCCAGGAACTCCAGCCGCTCGTTGGTCGGCAGGCCGCCGTTCTCGTAGGCGTAGGAGCGGTGGGTGAGGGCGCGTTCGAGGAGGGCCGGGTCGGGGCTGACTCCGAGGGCCTCCTCGAGGGGACGCCGGTCGGCCGCCGAGTTGTCGGATCTCATGCGGCCCCCAGGGCCACGGCGGGCGGGTAACTCACGGTTCTTCCTCCGAGGAAGGTTCCGCGAGGGCGAGGCGCACGCCGGGTGTCTCCGGCGTCCGCCACGGCCTCGGGCGAGTCTTCATCGCGAGACGATCGGGGGCGGCGCAGGCCGCCCCCGGAGAACGTCGCTCAGGCCACGTCGACGACCTGTCGGCGGTTGTAGGTGCCGCAGGTCGGGCACGCGGTGTGCGGCAGCTTCTCGTCGCGGCACTGCGGGCAGCGCACGAGCGTCGGCGCCTGGGTCTTCCACTGCGAGCGACGGTGCCGCGTGTTGCTGCGCGACTTCTTACGCTTGGGAACGGCCACGTCAGCCCTCCTGGTCTTCTTGTCGTTGATCCAACATGCCCTGCAATGCCGCCCACCGGGGGTCGACGGCCTCATGGTGGTGGTCCGGCTCGGCGTCGGCCAGCCGCACCCCGCACTCCGAGCACAGGCCGGGACAGTCGTCCTGGCACAGCGGGGACAGCGGCAGTGCGAGCACCATCGCGTCCCGGACCACCGGCTCGAGATCGATGAGATCTCCCTCGAGACGGCGCTCGTCCTCCTCCGCGCTCTCGCCGGAGCGAGTGTCGGAGTAGACGTAGAGCTCCTGGAAGTCCACCTCGATCGACGAGGTGACCGGCTCCAGGCAGCGCGCGCACTCTCCCGTGAGAGGTGCCCGTGCCGTGCCCGAGATGAGCACGCCCTCCATCACCGCCTCGAGCCGGAAGTCCAGCTCGATGTCGGCGCCCTCGGGGACACCGACCATCTCGACGCCGAGATCCGCCGGAGCCGGCACGGTTTTGGAGTCCTCGCGCATCGATCCCGGTCTGCGGCCCAACGTGGTCGTGTCGATCACGAACGGGGCTCGGGGATCGATGCGGGTCAGGTGTTTCCTGCTTCCGTGAGGCATGGCGCATCACCGCCGTCGTACAAGGTCGATTGGCAAGGTTACCAACCTGCGGGCGTTCTCCCAACTCGGAGGCCCCTCAGAACCCGGCGGGCCGGGCGTTCCGGGAACACCCGAACCGCGCTCCGGCGTGGTCGGGGAGGCGCTCAGGACTGGGAGAACCGCCGGATGAGGCGTTGCTGGACCGGCTCGGGCACCAGCCCGGACACGTCCCCGCCGTACTGCGCGACCTCCTTGACCAGGCTGGAGGACAGGAAGGAGTACAGCGGGTTGGTGGCCATGAACATCGTCTCGACGCCCGCGAGCTGGTGGTTCATCTGAGCGATCTGCAACTCGTAGTCGAAGTCGCTGACCGCCCGCAGGCCGCGCACGATGACGGGGATGTCGCGCTCACGGCAGAAGTCGACGGTGAGCCCGTGGAACTTCTCGACGACCACGTTGCCGTACTGCTTCGTCACCTCGGCGATCATCTCGGCGCGTTCGTCGACGGTGAAGAGGCTTTTCTTGGAGATGTTGATCAGGACCGCGACGACGACCTCGTCATACAGCCGCGACGCCCGGCTGATGATGTCGAGGTGGCCGTTGGTGACGGGGTCGTACGAGCCCGGACAGACAACACGGCGCACGAGGTGAGCACCCTTCGCTGAGGAGCCGTCAGTGACCTGCGGCGTGACCGTACCAAAGGGTCCCTTCCCCGTATCGACGGGCCCTGCCCTCCTCGTACCCGGCCGGCCAGCGCACCGGCTCGTCGCGCGTCGCGCGTTCGACCGCGACCAGGGCGTCCGGGGCCAGCCAGCCGTTGTCGCGCAGATCCTCCAGCATCCGGGTGACGACCTCGCCGGTCACGGCGTACGGCGGGTCCGCGAAGACGAGGTCGTACGGCTCCTCGGGCGGGTTCCGGAGCACGCGCTCGACGCGGTCGGTCCTCAGTTCGGCGCCGGGCAGGCCGAGGGCGGCGATGTTCGCCTTGATCACTTTGGCCGCGCGCGGCGCCGACTCGACGAGCAGGACGTGGGCCGCGCCGCGCGACAGCGCCTCCAGCCCGACCGCCCCGGACCCGGCGAACAGGTCGGTCACCCGCAGCCCGGTGAGGTCGCCGAGCAGCGAGTGGACCGTGGCGAACAGCCCCTCTCGGGCCCGGTCGCTGGTCGGCCTGGTGTCGCGGCCGGAAGGGACGGAGATGCGCCGGCCGCCGGCCGCTCCTGCGATGAGTCGGGTCACTCCCCCAGTCTGCCGAAACCTCCGCCCGCTCCCGCGATGAGTACTGATCGTGACAAACTAGTCGCGGATCGTACGGCGGCGTCCGCGGCCTTTCGGGCGCACGCGATCGGGAGGAGACCACGAGGTGCCGTCGGCCTGCGAAGGCGTCAGCGGGTCACCTCGGGCCCGTGCGCCGCCCCGTCCCAGGTCTCGCCCCCCGCTCCCATCGACCTGGAGAGATCTCCCTATGCGAACTCGCACGAGGCTGGCGACGACGGCCGGCCTGACGATCCTGGGCGGCACCGCCCTCAGCGGCGTAGCCCAGGCCGACACCGGAGGCCTCGATCTCACCGGTGGCCTGACCGGTCCGGTTTCCCGAACCGTCGGCGGCGCCCTGACCAAGACGACGACACAGACATCCCGCACCGTGCGGAAGGCCACGGGTGTGGACCTGCGCGTACGGGTGCGCCTGCCGGGTACGCCCCGCGCGGGCACGAGACCCGGCAGGGCCGCGGTCAGAGCCGGTCTGGGGGCCTCCCTGGGCGGCGCTCACCTCAAGGCCTCGCTGGGGCTGTGCGCGGGGTGCCAGGCTCCCAACCCGGCGCCTCAGCCCCCGCCGACCACCCCTGCCCCGCCGAACCCGCCCACCTCGCCGAACCCACCCGGCTCGCCGCCGCCGGGCTCCACGCCCCCAGTGGCAAGGCCACCGGCGGTACCTCCCGCGTTGGGCCTGCCGAAAGGCAAGGGTGAGCTGATGACGATCCGATCCGCCCTTCCGCCCCTTCCGTACACGGGCGGCCCGATCGGGGCCATGGCGTTCCTCGGCGCGATCGCCGTGGTGACCGGGGCGGCGGCCGTCATCGGAGCCCGCCCGAAAGCCCGGCTGAGCGCCTGAGCGCGGTCATGAAGGCGTCTCCCAGTGGGGAGGCGCCTTCGCCGTCTCCCCATGTACCGGCGCGGCATCCCTGGTCCGGCGCCTCGCGGTCCGCCCGTGTCGTGGGCGCCGCCCGCGGCGGCTCCGTCAGTAGTCGAGGGCGACGGTTCCGTCGCTGAGGCGGTCGACGACCGCGCCCAGGTCCGGGGCGCGGATGAGGGCGCCGCGCAACCCGTACACGACCGCCGCGCCTTCGAAGCGTTCGGCGGTCCGGCGCAGCCGCTCGGCCCGGCCCGGGTCCCCGCGCGTCAGATCATCGGCGTCGGCGACGTCCACCAGGAGGTACGGCCGGGCGCCCTTCTCCGCGACCCGCAGCCGCGAGACCCGCTCCCAGGGGACGAACACGTCGTAACCGCGCCGCGCGAACACCCGCAGCCGGACGCCCTCGGTCGTGAAGACGGGCGGGGTGCGCAGCAGCCGGAACTCCGAGCGGGCGAGGAACGCCATTCCGACGGCGGAGGCCAGCAGGCCCAGTCCGAGGGCCGGGAAGATCACGAACACGGGTCCGGCCGCAGCCTGTTCCGACAGCCCTCGCATGGCGAGCAGCAGGTATCCCACGAGGGCGAGCACGAGAAGCGCGCCGACGCCCGAGACGGCGGCCAGGGTGGCGATCAGGTAGGCGGGTGCGGCGGCGACGGGGACCGGAAAGTCGCGCTTCTGCTCCACTGCGGGAGCGTAACCACAGACGGAGAATCGCGGCCACGACCTTCCCGGCGCGTCGGAAGACCGTGATCGACATCGAGGCGCGCGGGCCGGATGCGAGGCTCGGCGAACCGGCCCGCAGGGCGGCGCCGAGTCCGGTCCCTCCCGGTTCCGGGCGTGCTTCGCCGAGCCTTTCGCGGACCAGCGGACCGCCTCGTCAGGGACGGGAGGTCGGGGTGGCCAGGGCCCAGCGGGCCTCGGCACGGATGCCCGGGTCCGGGTCCGCCAGTGCGGCCGTCAGCGCCGACCGGGCGTAGTGCCGGTCGGACGCCCAGCGGGCCAGCGCCCGTACGGCCGCCAGGCGGACGGCGACGACCTCGTCGTCGAGCACGCTGGTCAGCGGGCCGATCGCGGCGCGCGGGCCCAGCGCCGCGAGGGCGGCCACCGCGCTCTCCCGGATGCGCCAGGACGGGTCGGTCAGGGCGATCTCGCCGAGGTCGGCGGCGGCCCTGAGCAGGGCCAGCCCGCGGATCGTCTCGGCGCGGCCGGGGTCGTAGCGGCGCAGGGCCAGGGCGTAGATGTCCCAGGCGGCGGCCCGCATGGCGCGCACCAGCTCCCCCGCCACCGCGCGTACGTAGGAGTCGGCGCCGGTGTCGGCGGCCTGGACGAGCGCGCGCACGCCCTCCTCGCCGACCAGCACCTCCCGCTCGTCGATGAGGGCGCCGGCCGCGGCTCGGCGGACGCGGGCGTCCCGGTCGCCGAGGGCACGGGCGAGCCTGTTGCCGGCCTGTTCCTCCGCCCATCGCGTCGGCGACGGCACGGGCAGGTCGATGACGGTCATGTGTTCCTCCGGAGAGTCGTCTGATGGGCGCGGGGACGTGTCAGAGGACACGGCCTCTCCACGCTTGGCGCGGCCGCGACGGGCGCGGCCCCGGGGACGAGGACTCAGCCCCGGCGACACAGGGCGCTGGCCTGTCGGCGCAGGTCGACGTGGAGCCGCACGATCAGCGGAGCTCTCCGGTGCACGTATCCAGCCTGAACCCGCTTCCCTATTTTGTCAATCGAGATGGTATGGAAATCAGGTCCGGAGGATCTTCGCGATCCTCGCCACGCGAGCGGGCGGTGTGCGGGCCGCCCGCCGGTGGCGACCTGCGGCTCAGGTCTTCTCGAGGTACTCGGCGCGTTCCTCGTCGATCAGGGCCGCCAGCTCCGCGGCGAGCGCCGGATGCTCCGTCAGCTCCGGATCCTGCTCGACGAGCGCCCCGGCCTCCGCGCGCGCCGCCTTGATGATCTCCTCGTCCCGCAGCAGGGTCAGCAGCCGGAGGCTGGACCGCCGGCCGGACTGCGTCTCGCCCAGGACGTCGCCCTCGCGACGCTGCTCGAGGTCGAGGCGGGACAGCTCGAACCCGTCGAGGGTGGAGGCGACCGCGTCGAGACGCTCCCGGGCCTTGGAATCCTCGTCGGCGTCCGTGACGAGCAGGCACAGCCCGGCGTACCGGCCCCGGCCGACCCGGCCGCGCAACTGGTGCAGCTGGGAGACCCCGAACCGGTCGGCGTCGAGGATCACCATGACGGTGGCGTTGGGCACGTCCACGCCGACCTCGATGACCGTCGTGGCGACGAGGACGTCGACCTCCCCGGCGGCGAACCGCCGCATGACGGCGTCCTTGTCGTCCGGGTGCAGGCGGCCGTGCAGCACCCCGATCCGCAGGTCGTGCAGCGGGCCCTCGGAGAGCTTCGGGGCGACGTCGAGCACGGCGAGGGGCGGCCGGCGTCCCTCCGTCTCCGGGTCCCCGGCGGTCAGGTCGCTCTCCTCGCCCTCCGCCTCGCCGATGCGGGGACAGACGACGTACGCCTGCCGGCCCTGGGCGACCTCCTCCCGGATGCGCTCCCAGGCGCGGTTCCAGTACGCCCGGTTGGCCGAGGGGACGACGTGGGTCGCGATCGGGGACCGGCCGGCGGGCAGCTGGGTGAGCGACGAGGTGTCCAGATCGCCGTACACGGTCATGGCGACGGTGCGCGGGATCGGGGTGGCGGTCATGACGAGGACGTGCGGGCGGCCGCCGGTCGCCTTCTCCCGCAGCGCGTCGCGCTGCTCGACGCCGAACCGGTGCTGCTCGTCGATCACGACGAGGCCCAGGTCGGCGAACTGGACGTGCTCCTGCAGCAGCGCGTGGGTGCCGACGACGATGCCGGCCGTGCCCGAGGCGGCGTCGAGCAGGCCCGCGCGCCGCGCCTTGGCGCCCTGCGAGCCGGTCAGCAGGGCGACCCGGGTGCCGTGCTCGGCGCCGCCGAGCCGGCCCGCCTCGGCGAGCGGTCCGAGCATGGTCACGATCGACCGGTGGTGCTGCTGCGCCAGGACCTCGGTCGGCGCGAGCAGCGCGGCCTGCCCGCCCGCGTCGACGACCTGCAGCATCGCGCGCAGGCCGACGATCGTCTTGCCGGCGCCGACGTCGCCCTGCAGCAGGCGGTGCATGGGATGCTCGCGCGCAAGGTCCGCGGCGATCTCCTCGCCCACGTCCCGCTGGCCCGCCGTCAGCTCGAACGGCAGCCGCCCGTCGAACTCGGCGAGCAGCCCGTCCTTCGACGGCGGCCGCGGTGTCGCCCGCAGCGCGGCGGCGTCCCGCCGGCGCCGGGCGAGGGCGGTCTGCAGGACGAACGCCTCGTCCCACTTCAGCCGCTTGCGCGCCCGGCCGGCCTCGGCCATGTCCGCGGGCCGGTGGATGCCCTGGTACGCCTCGGCGAGCCCGAGGAGCCGGTGCCGCTGGCGTACGGTCTCCGGCAGGGAGTCGGGGCCCACGTCGACGGTGTCGAGGGCCATCCGGACGCAGTCGCCGATCTGCCACGACGTCAGGCCCTTGGTGGCTGGGTAGACGGGGATCAGCTCCTCGGCGAACTCCCGCGCCGCGTCCGCGCCCTCCCGCGAGTCGACCGCCTTGTACTCCGGATGGACCAACTGCCGTTTGATCCCGTTGCCGGACCGGTAGAAGGACACCTTCCCGGCGAACAGGCCGCGCGTGCCGGGCGGCAGCTCCCGCTCGGGGACGCGCGCGCCGGTGCCGAAGAAGGTGAGCGTCAGGCGCCCCCGGCCGTCCGTCACGACCACCTCGAGGAGGTAGCCCGGCCGTCTGGTGATCTTCCGGCCCTGGACCTTCTCGACCTCCGCCATGACCGTGACGTATTCGCCCTCGGCCAGGCCGACCAGGTCCGTGAGCTCGCCTCGCTGGGCGTAGCGGCGCGGATAGTGGCGGAGCAGGTCGCCGGCGGTGTGCAGGTCGAGCGCGGCCAGCTTCTTGGCCGCCTTCGGGCCCACCACCTTCATCAGCGGCGCGTCGAGAGTCGTCACGGCACCTTCCTCTTAGCAGCCTCGCTTCCTCTGTTCTACCGGCTCGGCCGGACAGGAGACGGCGGACCCGTCCCTGCGGCGCCCCGAACCCGCCTATTCGACCCCGATGAGGAGCAGATGGCGGTCCTGACCGCCGTGGTAGACGGCGACCTCCACGTCGGGCCGGACGGCGTACAGGCGCTCGCAGACCCGGTCGGCGAGACCGTCCGGAGCGCCGTCACCGACGATCAGCGTGACCAGTTCACTGCCCGGGGACAGCATGCGGTCGAGAACGCCCGCCGCCAGGACGGAGGCGTCCGCGCCGATGGCCGCGACGTCGCCGTCGACGAGGCCGAGGACGTCTCCGGGCCGGCACATCCCGGCGCTCGTCACCGCCTCGCTCCCGGCGGTCTCGAGCCGGCCGGACCGCGTCGCGCCCGCCGCGCGGGTCATGGCGATCACGTCGTCCTCGAACCGTCGCAGCGGGTCGTGGACCGCGAGCGCCGCCAGGCTCTGCACCGACGCCCTCGCCGGGACGACCGCCGCGTGCACGCCGTCCTCCCTCGCCTGCCGGGCGGCGGACTCGGCGACGGCCAGCACCGTCCCGTCGTCCGGCAGCACGACGACCTCGTTCCCCGCCTCGGTGATCGCCTCGGTCAGCTCGGCCAGGCCGGGAACGTGCCCGGAGACGCGGCGCACGACCCGGGCGCCGTGCTCCTCCAACAGCGCGGCGAGGCCGTCGCCGGCGGCCACCGCGACGACGCCCCGGCCGGTGCGCCGGGCGGGCCGGTCCTGCGCGGCGTCCAGGTAGGTCACCCGGACGCGGTACGGGCGGCCGGCGCGCAGCCCGGCCTCGATGGCCGCGCCGGCGTCGTCGGTGTGCACGTGGACGTTCCACAGTCCCTCGCCGCCGACCACGACGAGGGAGTCGCCGAGGGCGTCCAGTTCCGCGCGCAGCTCCGTCACCGGGCCGTCGTCGGCGTCGAGGAGGTACATCACCTCGTACGCTCCGCCGCCTCCGGGCCGCGGCGCGTCCTCCGGCAGGTGCTCCTGGCTGCGGCGCGGCACGTCGTACGTCTCGGGGTACTCCCCGCTCACCACGGCGGCGAGCGTCTCCAGGACGACGCACAGCCCGGCCGCGCCCGCGTCGACCACGCCGTTGCGGGCGAGCACGTCGAGGTGGTCGGGCGTCCGCCGCAGCGCGGCGCGTGCCCGCTCCGCCGCCGTCCACGCGGTGACGCCGGGATCGGCGGCGAGGAGGGTCGCTCCCGCGGCCTCGCGCAGCACGCTGAGCATCGTTCCCTCGACCGGATGGGCGACGGCCCGGTACGCGAGGTCGGCGGCGTTCCCCAGTGCGGCGTCCAGGCCGCCGCCCGCGCCCAGCACGTCGGCCATGCCGCGCAGCATCTGGCTGAGGATCACTCCGGAATTGCCGCGGGCGCCCAGGAGCGCGCCCTCGGCGAGGGTCCGCCAGGCGGCCGCGGCGTCCGCGTCGCCGGGCAGCCCGTCGAGGCGCTCCGCCGCCGCGAGCAGGGTGAGGTGGAGGTTGGTCCCGGTGTCGCCGTCGGGTACGGGGAAGACGTTCAGCGCGTCGATCCCCGCACGCGTGCGGCCCAGCGCGTCCGCCGCCAACCGGCACCAGCGTCGTACCGCCGCGGCGTCGAGAACCTCGCCCACGCCACCTCCCAGGGGAATAACTTTAGACTTACCGCACGTGAGGGCTGCTCGATTCGCGTCTCTGGGCGGGTGTCGGCTAGTCTTGACCTCTGGGTCCCGTCGGGGACTCTTTTGACGAGCGCCCGAATTCCGGGCTTCCACCCTTCCAAACACTTTGGAGCGCATCCCATGGCTTCCGTCTGCGAGATCTGCGGCAAGGGGCCGGGGTTCGGCATGCGCGTCTCTCACTCGCACCGCCGCACCCCTCGCCGCTGGAACCCGAACATCCAGCGGGTGCGAGCGGTCGTCGGCCGCACCACCAAGCGGATCAACGTCTGCACGTCGTGCATCAAGGCCGGCAAGGTCACCCGGCCCGCCGCCCGCTGACGCCGCCTCCCCGAGCGCCGCGAGGCGCCCCTGGACTGTGCTCTCACCGGGCACACTGAACGGCCGGTCCGCTCCACACGGACCGGCCGTTCGCTTTGTCACGGCGGCGCTCCCCACCGCCGTACGCCGACTCCCGCGCCTGGGCGCGGGCGCCTGCTCCCGCCTGAGCACCGGCTTCCCACCCGGAGGCCGCGCCCCGGACCGCCTCTTCCACCCGGACGTCGCCCCTCCATCGCCGTACGTCGTGCGGCCGTCGCGCGGGTGGCATGCGCCGGTCACGGCCGGGCATCATGCGGCGCATGAGAGTGGTCGCGCTCGCCGACACGCACGCCCCCCGTCGGTGGCGGGGCTGCCCGCCCGCGGTGGCGGCGCACCTCCGGGACGCCGATCTCATCCTGCACGCCGGGGACGTCTGCGTGCCCTCGGTGCTCGACGAGCTCGCCGGCTACGCGCCCGTACGCGTCGTGCGCGGCAACAATGACGGCGTCGACGTCGCGGAGTGGGGCGCTCCGGAGGTTCTGGAGCTGGAGCTGGCCGGCCTTCCGGTGGGGGTGATCCACGACAGCGGCCCCGCCAAGGGCCGGCTGCGCCGGATGCGCCGCCGCTTCCCGGAGGCGCGGTTGGTCGTCTTCGGCCACTCGCACATCCCGCTGGACGAGAGCGGCGAGGGGCTGCGCATCTTCAACCCCGGCTCTCCGACCGACCGCCGGCGCCAGCCGCACGGCACGATCGGCCTGCTGGACATCGACGAGGGCCGTCTCCTCGACGCGCGGATCGTGCCGGTGACCTGATCGTGTTCACGCCGGGGCCGCCGGGCGGCGTCCGGTACGGGCTCCTCACGCCGGCCCGGCCCGTCGCCCGTACGCGGCGCGGGCAGGCGGCTCGTCAGTAGCCGCGGGCGCCCCAGGTGTCCCAGCAGTCTCCCCAGTTGTCGCAGCCGTCTCCGCCATGGCCGACGGCGACGTGATGCGACGCGGTCGCGGTGGAGGGCGCTCCGGGCGCTCCGAAGGCGAACGCGATGGCTCCGGCAAGGGCCAGTCCCGCCATGACGACCGCCGGCTTCTTCGCTCCGCGCATGAAGGACACCTCCTCTCGTCCCACGTGACGCCGCGCCCTTCGCCCGGCCGCCTTCGGAGACGCTCAGGCAATTGGTCGCTTTCGTAGTTGTTCCTCCGAGTTCAACTGCACAACGTCCGCCCTCCGGAATCAACGGGCGAAACCTTCGCGATGCGCTACTTGACCGACATCGGGCATATTGCGCGACGCCCTTTAATCACGATCTTCACCACCTTGACGCACGGGGCCGACCTCGGAGAATGCCCGATCGCAGGGGCCGGGGCGACGGCCGCGAGCCGGCCCGGAGCACCGCCGCTTCCGGGACCGCTAAAGCACGCGCTGCACCCTCACCAAGCAATGGTGAAGTTTCAACTTTTAGCTATTCATGGGTTGATTTCGGGGGTGGCGCGAGGTCGGGTGGACAGTGGATAGCGCCGCATATCGGCTCATTACCGACAGCGAGCAACCACCCCTATCCGTCGATCAAGCAAAGAGGTGTCTTCCATGAGCATTCCGAAGCGGATGGCGCTCGCCATCTCAGGAGCGGCCGCCGCCGGAGCCGCCGCTCTGGCGCTGGGTGCCGCCCCGGCCGCCGGCGCACAGGCCGTCACCGTGGCACCGCACCACACCGTCGCCGCCGCACCTCACCACGCCGCCACCGGCCATCTCGTCGGCCAGATCCGCACCGACGGCTGGGGCTGGGGCTATGACGACGACGACTGGGGCTGGGATTACGGCGGCTACGGCTACAGTTACGGCGGCGGCTGGGGCTGCGACTACTGCTGATGACCGTCGCCCCGCCGAGATCGAGACCGGGCCCGGGGCCCCGCGTGACGCGCGGGGCCTCACCCCGGGTCAGGGGCGGACGACCGGCCGGACGCGATGGAACTCCCACGCGTGGTCGACCGGCCCGATGCCGCCGCCCAGCGGGAAGCCGTGCTCGATGGCGCCGGTGATGTACTCCTTCGCCCGGCCGACCGCCGCGACGACGTCCTCGCCGCGTGCGAGGTGAGAGGCGATGGCCGACGCGAGCGTGCATCCGGTGCCGTGCGTGTGCAGGTTGTCGAGCCGCCGTCCGGGGAATCGGTGCTCCGTCGTGCCGTCGAAGAGCAGGTCGACCGGGTCGCCGGGCAGGTGACCGCCCTTGATCAGCACCCACCGCGGACCGAGGGCCTTGACCGCCTCGGCGGCCCGGCGCATCCCGCTCTCGTCCTCGACCTTGATGCCGGTGAGCTGCTCGACCTCCCAGAGGTTCGGGGTGACGACGGTGGCCAGCGGGAGCAGCGCGGACCGGACCGCGCCGACCGCCTCCGGGGCCAGCAGCGCGTCTCCGTGCTTGGAGACCCCCACCGGGTCGACGACGATCGGGGCGTCCACGCCGGCCAGCACCTCGGCGACGGTCTCCACGAGCACCGAGGAGGCGAGCATCCCGGTCTTGATCGCCTGCGCCCCGATGTCGGACAGGACCGAGTCGAGCTGGGCGCGCACGGCCTCGGGAGGCAGCTCCCAGTAGCCCTGGACGCCGAGGGAGTTCTGCGCGGTGACGGCGGCGATCACGCTCATGCCGTGCACGCCGAGGGCGAGCATCGTCTTGAGGTCGGCCTGGATGCCCGCGCCGCCTCCGGAGTCGGAGCCGGCGATCGTCAGGACCCGGGGCGGAGTCGTCATGGCGACCACTCTACGGTCGGCAGGACTTCCCGTTGAAAGTGCAGGCGGACGGCGCCGTCCCCGTCCCCGTGGCGGTGAACCGCACGGTCACGGTCCGGCCCGGAGCGATGGCGGGCCGGGCCGCCGGGTTGCGGACGACCAGCACCGTGCCGGTGCGGACCGCGCTGCCGCCCGTCACGCCGGTGATCCTCGCCTGGGCGTACCGCAGGGCGAGGGTCCAGCCCCGCACGGAGGTGGTGCCGTGGTTGGCGATCGTCGCCTCGCCCTGGAAGCCGCGGGCCGACGCGGAGGTGGTCCGCACGGTCACGGCGACGTCGGAGCGTCCCGTGCCGCGGCTGACCCGGCCGCTCTGCGAGGCGTCGTTCCGTGCGGTGCGCGGGTTCGCCGGGCCGGACATGGTCACGATCGGTGACGCTCCGCCGGACGGCGTACCGCCCGCGAAGTTCAGTGAGATCTGCTGCGTGCTGACGGCGGAGATGATCGCACCGATCGCCAGGACACCGGCGACCGTCGGCAGGAGCGGCACCTTGCCGAACCTCCGGTTCCGGCCTGGACGGTCATCCTCCGGATCCGCCCGCGAGCCGTCCTCCGGCTTCCTGGTGTGTCGTCCCATCCCGTCCCTCTCCGGTCTCGGGATGTATACCAAAAGCACACAGCCCATGCCTACCAGACCGCCGATGCGAACTGCGACAACTCACCGCTACGGCAGGCGGAAATGGTCCCATCCGCCACCCCGGTATGGCCTTCCGTCCACGAGAACCTCGGCGGGCCCGTCGACCACCCTGCCGATCGTCCGCCACTCCGCGGGCAACTCCGCCCCCTCCGGGAACGTCGCCGCGAACGCGTGGTCCTCACCGCCCGTGAGGGCCAGCCGCAGTCCGTCCGGCACGGGCGGCACGGGCACGGCCGCCCCGTCGATCTCGATCCGCACGCCGGCCGACTCCGCGATGTGCCCGAGGTCCTGGACAAGGCCGTCGCTGACGTCGAGCATCGCGGTCGCCCCGAACTCCCGGGCGCGCAGCGCGGTGGCGTACGGCGGCCGGGGACGCCGGTGCGCGTCGATCAGGTCGGCCGGCTCCCGCAGTCCCGCCGACAGCAGTTCCACGCCGGCTTCGGCGTGGCCGAGCCGACCGGCCACCGCGACGACGTCACCGGGCCGGGCCCCGGACCGGGTGATCGCCGGGCCGTCCAGGGCGCCGAGAGCGGTGACCGCGAGCACCACCGCCTCGGCGCGCACGATGTCGCCTCCGGCGACCCCCGCCTCCACCTGCGCGCACTCGTCGCGCAGCCCGTCGCACAAAGCGTCGACCCAGTCGACCGCCGTGCCGGGCGGAGCGCCGAACCCGATGAGCAGGGCGGTCGGCCGGGCGCCCATCGCCACGACGTCCGCGAGGTTCTGCGCGGCGGCCTTCCGCCCGATGTCGTACGGCGGGGACCAGTCACGGCGGAAGTGCCGGCCCTCGACGAGCAGGTCCGTCGTCGCGACGACGCGTCCGCCGGGGGCGCGCACGATGGCGGCGTCGTCGCCGGGCCCGAGTTCCACTTCGGGCCCCTGGCCCAGACGTCCGGTGATTCGAGCGATCAGCCCGAACTCGCCGAGT
Source organism: Actinoallomurus liliacearum (assembly GCF_039542035.1). Lineage (NCBI taxonomy): Bacteria > Bacillati > Actinomycetota > Actinomycetes > Streptosporangiales > Thermomonosporaceae > Actinoallomurus > Actinoallomurus liliacearum. The sequence goes on along the minus strand of NZ_BAABHJ010000023.1, from coordinate 49,211 downwards.
TCCCCGATGCTGATGACCCACCTCCGATCAAGACGCGGTACGGTTGCCGCTGATGGCCGTTTTAAGGGAGGACGTGATGGTGCAGGCCTACATCCTCATCCAGACCGAGGTCGGCAAGGCGGCCGAGGTGGCCCGTGAGATCTCCGGCATCCAGGGGGTCACGCTCGCCGAGGACGTCACCGGGCCGTACGACGTCATCGTCCGCGCCACCGCCAACAACGTCGATGAGCTCGGCAAGCTCGTCGTCGCCCAGATCCAGTCGGTCGAGGGGATCACGCGCACCCTGACCTGCCCCATCGTCCACATCTGAGACCGTTGTCCGCACCACCGTCAGTCTGCACCACCGGACGTCCTCCGGCGGCGAGGGGTGGGGCTCCGGTGCCGCTCCGGCGGGTGACGCCGGTCGTGGCGGCGCTCGCGGTGGTCGCGGCCGGATGCGGCGCGAGCGAGGTCGAGGTTCCGGTGCCGCACCCGCCGGCGTCGGCCGTGTCGTTGTGCCGTGCCTTCCACGACCGGCTGCCGCAGCGCCTGCACGGCCTGAAGCGCCGGTCGACCAGTCCGCGCTCGGACCTCGTCACCGCGTGGGGATCCCCGGCCATCGTGGTGCGCTGCGGCGTGCCGCGCCCGACGGGGCTGCACCTGACGTCCCAGCTCGCAGTGATCAACGGGGTGTCCTGGCTGCCGGTGCCGCCGGACCGCCCGGTCACGTTCACCGCCGTCGGCCGGCACGCGTACGTCGAGGTGACCGTGCCGCCCAAGTACACCCCGCCCGGCGACGTGCTGAACGAGCTCACCGGCGCGATCAAGGCCACCGTCCCCGCCAACTCGGACGCCACGCTGTGAGTTCGCCCCTCAGTGGGTGATGTGCCGGGCGGCCGCGACCAGCGCGGGGAGGGCGCCGGCGGCCTCACGCCGCCACAGCAGCACGACCTCGATCGGCGGCATGGGCTCCAGGATCGGCCGGAACACCAGGCCCGCCGGGACCGGCGCCGCCTCCCGTACGCAGAGCGTGTAGCCCTCCCCCGCCGCGACCAGCAGGGGGACCAGGTCGTGGCCGAAGGCGGCCGGGCCGAACCGCGGATGCAGGCCGCGCCCGACGAACTGGTCGACGAAGCGCGCCGCCTCGGCCGTCCTCGGCAGGATCAGCGGTTCTTCGGCGAGGTCGGCCAGGGAGATGGCCTCCCGTGCGGCGAGCGCGTGGCCGCGCGGCAGCAGCGCGCGGACCTGGGCCCGGTGGACGACCAGGCGGGAGACGCCCTCGGCGGCGGGCACCGGACGGTACCCCAGGCCCGCCTGCACGTCCTCCCGGACGATCTGCGCGACCTGCTCGGCGGTGCGCATCCGGGTCAGCCGAACGCTCACGTCGGGCGCGAGGCCGCGCAGCGTGCCGAGGATCGCGCGCACGACGTCGGACAGCCCGTCGGCGACCGCGAGCCGTAGCCCGCCGAGGTCGCCCGCCACCGCCTCGGACACCGCCGTGAGCGCCTGGTCGAAGACGCCGAGGACCGCCTCCGCGTGGGCCGCGAAGACCTCGCCGACCGGCGTCAGGTGCATGCCGCGCGCCGTCCGCTCGAACAGCGGCGCGCCCACCTCCCGCTCGACGATGCCGAGCTGCTGCGAGAGCGTCGGCTGCGCGACGCTCAGCAGCTGGGCCGCCCGGCGCACGCTTCCGGTCTGGGCGACGGCGAGGATGTATCGCATCTGACGTACGTCCACGCGATCCTCCCTCCGGCGCCTGTGGGGATGATCACACAGATCAGCCTCGTTCGCATCGGGAGGACACCCGCGACCCTACCGGGCGGTCCCCTCGCGGCGGACGGGCTCGCGGCCGGGCGGCTGCGCGGGGCTGGGCCGGGACGGGACCGCCGGGACGTCGACCCGCACGGCGCCGCCGTCGAGCCGGACCGGCCGCCCGTAGTGGTCGATCTCCAGCGGTTCGCCGCCCAGCAGCTCGTACACCGCCGTGTCGTGGCCGAACGTGACCTTCAGGCACCGTCCGCGGAACCGCATCCGGAACGAGAGCCGGGAGATCCCGGGAGGCAGCCGGGGCGCGAAGCTCAGCCGCGCGGTGTACTGCCGCATCCCGCCGAGCCCGGCGACGAGCGCGGTCCAGGTTCCGGCGAGGGAGGCGATGTGCAGGCCGTCGCGCGTGTTGTGCTCCAGGTCGCGCAGGTCCATCAGCGCGGCCTCGCCGAGGTAGTCGTGGGCGAGCTCGAGGTGCTCGGTCTCGGCCGCGATCACGGCCTGGGTGCAGGCCGACAGCGAGGAGTCGCGTACGGTCAGGCCCTCGTAGTAGACGAAGTCGCGGAGCTTCTCGTCGGCGGTGAACGCGTCGCCGCGCAGGTGCAGGGCCAGCACGAGGTCGGCCTGCTTGACGACCTGCTTGCGGTAGATGTCGAAGTACGGGTAGCTCAGCAGCAGCGGATAGTTGTCGGGCGGGGTGTTCTCGAAGTCCCAACGCGCGTGGTGGGTGAAGCCCTCGCTCTGCGGATGCACCTCGAGCCGCTTGTCGTAGGGGATGACGATGGCGTTCGCGGCGTCCCGCCAGCCCGCCGTCTCCTCCTCGGTGACGCCCATCCGGCGCGCCTGCTCGGGGTACTCCTCGGCGAGGTCGGCGGCGGCCCGGAAGTTCCGCTGGGCCATGAGGTTCGTGTAGATGTTGTTGTCCGCCAGCGCGCTGTACTCGTCCGGGCCGGTGACGCCGTCGATGCGGAACCTGCCCTTGGCGTTGTGGTGGCCGAGGCTGCGCCACAGCCGCGCGGTCTCCACGAGGATGTCGAGGCCGACGTCGCGGGAGAAGTCGTCGTCGCCCGTGGCGTCGGTGTAGCGGATGACGGCGTCGGCGATGTCCGCGTTGATGTGAAACGCCGCCGTGCCGGCCGGCCAGTACCCGGAGCACTCCTGCCCGGCGATCGTCCGCCACGGGAACGCGGCGCCCTCCAGCCCGAGCTGTTCGGCCCGTTCCTGGGCCAGATCGAGGGTCGAGTGCCGCCAGCGCAGCGCGTCCGCGGCGGCCTCCGGCCGGGTGTAGGTCAGCAGCGGGAGCACGAACGTCTCGGTGTCCCAGAACGTGTGACCGTCGTAGCCGGGGCCGGTCAGGCCCTTCGCCGGGATGGGACGGCGCTCGGCGCGGGCACCGGCCTGCAGACTGTGGAACAGCCCGAACCGTACGGCCTGCTGGACCTCGGCGTCGCCCTCCACCTCGACGTCGGCGCCCGCCCAGAAGTCGTCGAGGAACTCGCGCTGTTCGTGGACGAGTCCGTCCCAGCCGGTCATCTTGGCCGCGGCCAGCGCCGCGATCACCTGGTCGTGCACCGCGGGCCGGGACCGGCGGCTGGACCAACCGTAGGCGAGGTACTTGACCACGCTCAGCCGCTGTCCCGGCTGGAGGCGGGTGGCGATCGTGTAGCGGCAGACGTCCTCGAAGCTGTCCGTGGTGATCTTGCAGTCGGGGCCCTCCACCTCGTGGCCCATCGCCGCGGCGACCCGCAGCCCGCTGTGGCGGGTGCGGTGCACCAGGACGGCGGTGTCCTTGTCGGCCACCGACTCCTCTCCGACCAGCGGAGACTCCAGCCGCCCGGCCGCTCTCGGGTCCCTGCCGAAGTCGGGCAGGGACTCGTTGGCGACCAGCTCGGACTGCACGACGATGCGCATGGGCCGGTCCACGGCCTCGACCTCGTAGTGGATCGCCGCGACGCCGCGCTGCACCAGCGAGACCAGCCGGACCGTGCGGACCCGCACCGAGTCCCCCGCCGGGGACGTCCACTCGACCTTCCGCGTCAGCGTCCCCGCGCGGAAGTCGAGCGTCCGCTCGTGGGAGCGCAGCTCGCCGTAGCGGACGTCGAACGGCTCATCCTCGACGAGCAGCCGGATCAGCTTGCCGTTGGTGACGTTGATGACGGTCTGCCCGGACTCGGGGTAGCCGTAGCCTGCCTCGGCGTAGGGCAGCGGCCGCAGCTCGAACACCGAGTTCAGGTAGGTGCCGGGCAGCCCGTGCGGCTCGCCCTCCTCGAGGTTCCCGCGCAGCCCGATGTGGCCGTTGGACAGCGCGAACACCGACTCGCTCTGCGCCAGGGTGTCCAGGTCCAGGCTCTGCTCGCGGACGCACCAGGGTTCGACCGTGTACGCGGCCTGCCGGATCATGCGCGCTCCCCTTCGCCGTCGCCGTCGCCGTCGCGGTCGCCGGGCAGCAGCTCCGACAGGTCCGCCACGACGGTGTCGGCGCCGTGTTCCTTCAGCGCCGCGGCCTGGCCGATCCGATCGACGCCGACGACGCGCCCGAAGCCGCCCGCGCGCCCGGCCGCCACGCCGGCCAGCGCGTCCTCGAAGACCACCGCCCGCGACGGCGGAACGCCGAGCGCCTCGGCCCCGGCCAGGAACATGTCGGGCGCGGGCTTGCCCGCCAGGTTCCGCTCCTTGGCCGTCAGCCCGTCGATCCGCGCGTCGAACAGGTCCGCGATGCCGGCGGCGTCCAGGACCTGCGCGGTGTTGGCGCTCGACGACACCACCGCGGTGGACAGGCCGGCCGCGCGGGCGGCCCGTACGTAGTCCACCGATCCGGGGTACACCTCGGCGCCGTTCTCCTCGAGCTCGCGCAGCACGAGCTCGTTCTTCCGCTTGCTCAGTCCCTCGATCGTCGGGGCGCCCGGCGGGTCATCGGGCGAGCCCTCCGGCAGGGTGATGCCGCGCGACTCCAGGAACGAGCGCGTCCCGTCCTCCCGGCGCTTGCCGTCGACGTACTCGTCGTACTCCTCGACCTCGTCGAACGGCCGGAACGACGGCCCCTCGCGCTGCCGCAGGAACTCGTCGAACATCGCCTTCCACGCCGCCGCGTGCACCGTCGCGGTGCGGGTCAGCACTCCGTCCATGTCGAACAGGCAGGCCGTGACCCCGTCCGGCAGTCCGAGCATGTGTCTCCTCCCCGAGATCGCCGATGACACATGCCTACCCCACCGCATCGGGATAAGCGTGCGGGAACCGGGTCAGGTGGGCAGGCCGACCGCCCGCTCGCCCGTACGGCGCTGCTGGATGATCACCGCGATGACGAGGAGGGCGCCCTGCGCGACGTTCTGCCAGAACGTGTTGACGCCGACGACGTTGAGGCCGTTGTTCAGGGCGCCGAGCAGCAGGACGGCCAGCAGCGTGCCGGCGACCCCGCCCTTGCCGCCCTTGAGCGCCGCGCCGCCCAGCGCGGCCGCCGTGATGGACTGCAGTTCCAGGCCCTCGCTGCCGCTCGTCGGCTGCCCGGAGCCCGTACGGGCGGTGAGGATGATCCCGGCCAGCGCGGCGATGATCCCGGCCAGTACGTACACCGAGATCAGGTACTTGTTGATGTTGATGCCGGCCAGCCGCGCCGCCGTGTCGTTGCCGCCGATGGCGTAGACGTTCCGCCCGACGTCGGTGTACTTGAGCATCAGGTGGATCGCCAGCGCGACCACCAGCAGGACGCAGACCTGCACCGGTAGCCCGGCGATCCGGCCGCGGGCGATGAAGATGAACAGGTCGTCGCCGAGGACGAAGCCCTGCGCGCGGCCGCCGGAGATCAGCTGGGCGACGCCCTTGTACGCCGCGAGGGTGGCCAGCGTCGCGATCACCGGGTTGACCCGCCCGTAGACGATGACCAGGCCGTTGAGGAACCCGGCCACTACGCCGACGCCGACCGCGGCGGCGATGCCCAGGAACGGGTCGTGCCCGGTCGACATGAACGCCATCGCGGAGATGACGGAGGCCACGCCGGCCTGGGAGCCGACGGAGATGTCCATCGCGCCGCAGATGATGACGACGGTCTGCACCACCGCCAGCAGCCCGGCCACGGTGGCCGCCTCCCCGATGACCTGGACGTTCGACCATGTCAGGTAGCCGGAGTTGAGGAACGTGAAGATGGCGACCACGACGACCAGGGCGGCGACCAGGCTGATGTTCTGTGGCCCGATCGTGGTCAGGATCCGGCGGGGCGCGCTCGCCCGGTTCTCGGCGTCCACCGGCTCGCGTGCGGCGGTCGTCCTCGTCATGAGACCTCCTTCGTCGGCCTCATGGCCAAGGTGCTGTGCTCATCGGTTCCCTCGCTTCGCTCGGTCACTGGATGTCCTCCTGCACGGTCGTGGACAGGTCCTCGGCCATGGCGAGCCCGAGGATGGTCTCCTCGGTGGCGTCGGCGCGGGCGAGTTCGCCGGTGACGTGGCCGTTCTGCATGACGACGACGCGGTCGGCCAGCCCCAGCACCTCGGGCAGCTCCGAGGAGATGACGAGGATGGCCACGCCCGACCGGGCGAGGTCGTCGATGAGGTGGTAGATCTCGGCCTTGGCGCCGACGTCGATGCCGCGCGTCGGCTCGTCGAGGATGAGCACCTTCGGCTTCCGGGCCAGCCAGCGCGCCAGGACGACCTTCTGCTGGTTGCCGCCCGAGAGTTTGCGCACCTCGTGCTCGATGTCGGGGGTACGGACGTTGAGCCGGTCGACGTACTCCCTGGTCAGGCGGCGTTCCTCGGCGCGCCGGACGAACCGGAACCGGCGCAGCCGGTCCAGCACGACGAGGGAGGTGTTGTCGCGGACCGACCGCTCCATGAGGAGGGCCTGGGCCTTGCGCTCCTCCGGCGCGTACCCCATGCCGGCCCGTACGGCGTCGCGGGGCTGGCGCAGGCGCACCGGCCGGCCGCCGACCCGGACCTCGCCGGAGCGGATCGGCAGGTCGCCGACGATCGCCCCGGCCAGCTCGGACCGGCCCGCGCCGACCAAGCCGGCCAGCGCCACGACCTCGCCCGCCCGTACGGTGAGGCTGACGTCGCGGACGTCGTCGGTGGTCACGGAGTCGACCTCGAGGACGACCTCGTCCGTGGCGCTGTGCTCCCGGGCGAACATGTCGGACAGGTCGCGGCCCACCATCATCCGTACGATCTCGGCCTCGTCGGTCCGGTCGACATCGCGGACGCCGACCAGCCCGCCGTCGCGGAGCACGGCGATGCGGTCGGCGAGCCGGAAGATCTCCTGCAACCGGTGGGAGACGTAGATCACCGCCAGGCCCTGGTCGCGCAGCCGCCCGATCAGCGCGAACAGCGCCTCGACCTCGTTCTCCGACAGCGACGACGTCGGCTCGTCGAACGCGATCACCCTCGCGTCGGTGGTCAGGGCGCGGAGGATCTCCACGAGCTGCCGCTGCGCGGCCGTCAGGCGCGAGCCGAGGGTGTCGGGGTCGAGGACGCGTTCGAAGCCGAGCCGCCGCAGGTCCGCGCGGACCCGGGCGCGCAGCCCGGCCCGGTCGAACGTCCGGCCGGCCCTGCGGGGCAGCGCGCCCAGGTAGACGTTCTCGGCGACCGAGACGTGCGGCACGATCTCGGGCTCCTGGGGGATCACCCGGATGCCGGCGCGCCGGGCGTCGGCGGGAGCGTGCAGGGCGAGCGGCGCGCCGTCGAGGAGGATCCGCCCGCCGTCCGGCAGGTGGTCACCGTTGATGATCTTGATGAGGGTGGACTTGCCGGCACCGTTCTCGCCCATGAGGGCGGTGACGGCGCCGCCGGGAAAGTCCAGCGTGACGTCGTCGAGGGCGCGTACCCCGGCGAACCGCTTGGAGACGCCCACGGCCCGCAGTTCCGTTGTCCGGCCTCCTCCCGAAACCCGCGGCTCCGTCATGTGGCTCCTCCTCTCCCGGCGCGCGGCCGGACGACGTGCGAGGGCGGGGCGGCCCGGGGGCCGCCCCGCGTGAGGGTCAGGCGCAGGTGACCTTGGCGTCGGCCCAGTCCGCGTGGTCGCTGTCGGTTCCGTTGCCGCCGTCGGTGACGATCAGCCGGACGAACCGGGCGCCGGAGACGTCCGCGGTCAGGTGCTCGGCCGGGTCGGCCGTCGTGAGCAGGCCGCTGTCGGCGACCTTGGCGCCGTCGGCCCAGATCTCGAAGGTGACCGAGCCGTTCTGGGTCTTCTCGTCGTCCACGCCCACATCGGCGGACACCGCCGTGCAGCGCTTGGCGACGTAGTACTCGATGCTGCTCGGGGCGTGCGCGCCCAGTCCCTTCTGGTACACGACGCCGTTGATGGTGATCGGGTGGCCGTCGGCGGCCCCGGTCTCACCGTTGCTCCGGTCCTTCTCGACCGGGCCCCAGCCGTTCGCCGAGCGAACCCACGTCAGGTCACTGAGGTAGGACGTGCCGGGCGGCGGCGCGGCCAGCGTCAGCACCGTCACCTGCGCGGTGCTCGTCAGGGTCTCATCGGCGGTCTCGGCCCGGGCGGTCAGCGTGTAGGTGCCGGGCGTGGCGTCGGCCGGGGGCCGTACCGTCCAGTTCGTCGTCAGCGATCTCCCGGTCGGCAGCGCCGAGCGGGTCCGCGCGGAGGCGGCCTCGACCGTCCAGCCGTCAGGGCCGGCCAGCGTGGCCCTCACCCGGAGTGCCGGCCGGCGGCCGGCGTTCGCGACGGTGGTGGTCACCGTGGCGTCCTCGCCGGGCTGGACGATGGGCAGCGCGCCCGGGTAGGCCGTCGGCAGGCCGATGCCGAGGTCCACCGCCGGCGGGTACTTCGCCCACGACCGGTCCGCGGCGACGCGGTACATCACGGTGCCGTGCGCGGGAACGGTCGCGGCGATCACGCCGGCGGTCTCGTGGGTTCTGTGCGTCCACAGGTCGCGCACCGTGTACGCGGCCCCGGCGGGCAGGCCGATGTCGCTCGCCGAGGTGACGATCCGCTGCGGGGAGTCCGCCTCGTTGAACAGCGCCACCGCGCGGTCACCGTTCGCCAGTCGTTTGACGAACACGTCACGGCCGCCCTCGGTGCTGATCGGTGCGCCCTGGACGCCGAGCTTGTCCTGGTCGACGGCGATGACCTCTCTGTTCTCGAGGATCGACATCGTCGTGGCGGACGCCTTGCGCAGGTCGGCGCCGATGAGCAACGGGGCCGCCATGATCGACCAGAGGCTGAAGTGCGAGCGGTACTCGGTGTCTGTCATGCCGCCGTTGCCGACCTCGAGCATGTCGGGATCGTTCCAGTGCCCCGGCCCGGCGTACTGCGCGAGGACCATGTTCTGGTGGACGATCGACAGCATGGATCCGTAGCTGTCGGAGATGTCCCCCGTGGTGCGCCAGGAATCGCCGACGTCCTTGCCCCACAGCCAGGGCTTGTTGGAACCCCACTCGCAGAGGGAGTAGAGAATCGGCCGCCCGGTCGCCTTCAGCGCGTCGCGCATCTTGGTGTAGCGCTGGACGGCGTCCACACCCTGGTTGTTGCAGTTGTCGTACTTGAGGTAGTCGACGCCCCAGGACGCCCAGGACCTGGCGTCCTGCTCCTCGTGACCGAGCGCGCCGGGCATGGTGTTGGCGCAGGTCATGGTCCCCGCGCTGCTGTAGATGCCCAGTTTGAGGCCCTTGGAGTGCACGTAGTCGGCGAGCGCCCGGATCCCGCTCGGGAAGCGCGTCCTGTTCGGGACCAGGTCGCCGTTCGCGTCGCGATCGTGCTCGGCCCAGCAGTCATCGAGGTTGACGTACTCGTAGCCGGCGTCCTTCAGTCCTGAGGACACGAACAGGTCGGCGATGCCCTTCACCATGGCCTCGTTGAAGTCCGCGCCGCAGTGGGTGGCGTTCCAGTTGTTGAAACCCATCTGCGGGGTCAGGGCCAGGCCGTTGTCGAGCGCCGCCGCCGGCGCGGCGGAGGTGAGGGCGAGGGCGACGGCGGACGCGGCCCCCACCGCGAGTGCGGTGAGAGCGGAGGTGAGGGAACGGACTGTGCGCATGCAATCGTCTCCTCTGGGGTTGCGCACGGTGAGGCGGTACGGCGTGGCGGCGCCGCACCGCCCCGATCGACCGGCGGACGCCGGTGACATCAGGGGGTCAGGTGCACTTCACGCCGGACTGCCGCCAGTTCGTGGGGTCGACCATCTTGGTCGGGGCGAACGCCTCCTGTGGCATGGCCTTGCCCTGGCGGAGGTAGTCGACCATCGTCTGGACGGCGAGGCCGCCGACGTCGTAGCCGTTGATGAACAGCGCGGCCCGCATGCCGGTCTGCTTGCCGGAGCCCCAGTCCTTGCAGGCGAGGTACGCGCCGAGGCCGACGCCGTCGACGTCGGCGGCCTTGTAGCCGGCGTTCTGGATGGCGTTGACGGCGCCGGAGACGTTCTCGTCGTTGCAGCCCCAGACGACCCAGTGCTTGACCGAGTGGTTCCCGGAGACGGCGGCCGCGGTCTTGGACTGGGCGTCGGGCGGGGTGTTGTCGGTGCCGACCTTGACGACGCGGACCTTGACCCCGGCGGCCTGCTCGAACGCGGACTGCGCGGCGACGACCCGGTCGGTGCAGACGGTGACGTCCTGTTTCCAGGCGGCGATGATCGCGGTGTCGGCGGCCTTCCACCCCGCTTTCTTGAACTCCTCGCCGGCGCGCTGGCCGACCTGGGTGCCCATCTGGGTGCCGGAGAAGCCGACGCGCGGCACGAGCTGGTCCTTGGCGCACTTCGACGGGTCGGTGCCGTTCTTGCAGATCTGGTCGTCGCTGGACAGCAGGGCCACCTTGGCGGCCGCGGCGGTCTGCACGATCTGCGGGCCGACGGCCGGGTCCGGCGGCACGATGATCACGCCGTTGACCTTCTGGGCGATCGCGGCCTGGGTCTCCGAGACGGCCTTGTTGGTGTCGTTGCCGAGGTTGACGACCTTGACGTCCACGCCGCCGAGCTGCCTGGCCTTGGCCTGGGCACCCTGGGCCTCGTCGATGAAGTACTGCTGGTCCCCCTGTTTCTGCAGGTAGGCGATGGAGATCTTCCCGGAGACCTTCTTGCTCGCGTTGGTGGAGGTGCTCTCCTTGCCTGACGAACAGGCGGCAAGGCCGAGGACGACGGCGACCGCGATGGAGGCGCCGCCGAGTGCGCGTGTCCGCATGCTCTGCCTTCCTTCCGATGCTGGTCCGGTCCGGCTGCCCCCGAGGCTCCCGTCGAGTGATCCGACGATCGCCGCATTCGTACCTCCGTCAACACGAACCAACAAGACCCAAATAAGTCACCTGTTGGACAGCGTTGACATCTGTCGTTTCGGAGGGGACGCTGCCCCCGGTGCCCCGACGCGTGAAGGGGGGACGATGCTCGCCCAGCAGCGGCAGCAGGCGATCCTTGAGCTGGTCCAGCAGCGCGGCGGCGTCCGCGTGGCCGACCTCGTCCGGGCGTTCGGCGTCTCGGACATGACGATCCGCCGCGACCTCGAGGTGCTGTCCGATCGCGGGCTCGTCACGAAGGTGCACGGGGGCGCGACCACGGTCGGCACCGCGTCCACCGAGGAGCCCGGCTTCGCGGCCAAGTCGGTGCGCCAGCGGCAGGAGAAGGAGGCCATCGCCCGGCGCGCCGCCCAGCTCGTCCGCCCCGGCACGGCGATCGCCGTGTCCGCGGGCACCACCACGTGGACCCTCGCCCACCACCTGACGGACGTGCCCGACCTGACGGTGGTCACGAACTCCGTACGGATCGCCGACGTCTTCTACCGCGCCGCCCGCGCGGACCAGACGATCGTCCTGACCGGCGGCATCCGCACCCCCTCGGACGCGCTCGTCGGCCCGGTCGCGCTCAGCGCCATCCGGTCGCTCAACGTCGACCTGCTGCTCCTGGGCGTGCACGGCATGAGCACCCGCGCGGGGTTCACCACGCCCAACCTCATGGAGGCCGAGACCGACCGGGCCATGGTCACCGCGGCCCGCCGCCTCGCGGTCCTCGCCGACCACACCAAGTGGGGCACCGTCGGCCTGTCCACGATCGCGCGGCTGGGCGACGCCGACGTGCTGATCACCGACTCCGGCATCGGCGACGACGCCCGCAAGGCCCTGTCCGAGACGGTGGGCGAACTGGTCATCGTCGACGCCGGGCCCGTACGGGACGTGGACGACTCCCGCTGAAGCAGGCCTCTACCGAGTGGGGGACGACTCCCACCCGCATTTAGCAGGGACCTTTCCAATGACCCTTGACAGCGGCTCCTGCCCACAAGTAGGAAGTGATCCTACCAATACGTGTCAAGTCGCGTATCCGGCGAGCCTTTCCAGCGCGGAGCGGGTCTAGAGGTCGGAGGTCTCGAGTCCCTTTCGCTGTCCTGGCGGGAGATGGGTGGGCGCAGTGAAGAGAATCATCGCGCTGGGGACGGCGGCTGTGCTCGCCGTCGCCGCGATGACCGGATGCTCGGTCAAGGACGGCTCCGGCGGTGGCGGGGGCAAGGGCAAGAAGCAGATCACGTTCTTGGTGTTCGAGACGCCCAACCAGACCCCGCAGGTCTGGGACGCGGCGATCAAGCGGGTCACCGACAAGTACCCCGACATCTCGGTGAAGAAGCTCGTCTCGCCGACGCAGGACCGCACGGCGTACGCCAAGCAACTGCTCACCTCCGGGCAGCTCCCCGACGTGATGATCGCCGTCTCGCCGGCCGGGTTCGCCGAGGCCGGCAACCTGTACGCCTGGCAGCCGAACGAGCTGACGGACTTCAGTTACCCGAACAACGGCGCCGTGAACGGCAAGATCTACCAGCTCCCGGCCAACAGCCAGACGATCCCGGTCGTCTACTTCAACAAGGGCCTGTTCGCCAAGGCCGGCATCGCCACCCCGCCGAAGACGTACGGCGAGATGATGGCCGACGCGGCGAAGCTCAAGGCCAAGGGCATCACTCCGTTCGTGGTCGGCGGCGGCAAGGACATCCACGACGCGCTCGGCCCGACGTTCGCCGGCATCCTCGGCACGGACCTGTACGCCAAGAACCCGAACTGGATGCACGACCGCCGCGCGGGCAAGGTGAAGTTCGCCGGCCCGGACTACGTGAAGGCCGCCGGCAAACTCGCCGACCTCGCGTCCAAGGGCTACATCGACAAGCGGATGCTGTCGCAGGACTACGCCGCGACCCAGTCGGCGTTCCTATCCGGCAAGGGCGCGATGTACGCGATGGGCAACTGGTTCGCCGCGGCGGCCGACGACCCGAGGACCAAGCCCTCCTTCGACATCGGGCAGTTCTTCTGGCCCTCCGACGACGGCAAGCTCGCGGTGCCGACCTTCACCGGCGGCGGCCTGCTGGTCAACGCACACTCCAAGAACCTGGACGCGGCCAAGAAGTTCGCGCTCGCGTACCAGCTCGACAAGACCAACCTCGACGCCTCGACCAAGAACGACGGCCTCTTCCCGGCGATCAAGGGGTACACCCCGCCGGCGGGCTCCGGGCCCGTCTTCAAGACCGGCTACGACATGTTCAAGCGGGCTGAGTCCCAGAACGCGGTGGTCCCGGCGTTCGGCTTCGAGGCCGGCGACGACGGCATGCTGCCCGGTGTCGCGGACAAGTGGAGCACGTCGATGGGCGACCTGGTGACGGGGCGCAAGAGCGCGGCCGACGTCGGAAATCTCCTCGACTCCGAATGGCAGAAGGCCTCCTGACGTGGCGGTCGAAGTGGCGCGTCCGCCCACGCGGACCGGCTCGCCGGCGATCGCCCGCCGCCCGCGGCCGGTCTGGCCGCGTGTACGGCACTTCCTGTCCTTCGGCGCGCCGGGCGTGCTGGTCTACGTCTGCTTCGTGCTGGCGCCGATCGCCGTCAGCGTCGGGTACAGCCTGACCAACTACAACCCGTTCGGGCCGAAGACGAGGTTCGTCGGGCTGAGCAACTACAAGGACCTGTTCACGGACTCGGAGTTCCTCACCTCGTTGAAGGTCACGACGATCCTGACCCTCATCGTGGTGATCGTCCCGAACGTCCTGGGCCTGGGCGTGGCCCTGCTGCTCGACCGCCGGGGCCGGCTCTATGTCGCGCTGCGCAGCGTGTTCTTCACGCCTGTCGTGCTCAGCTCGGTCGTGGTCAGCATCGTCTGGACCCGTCTGCTCGCCGACGACGGCCTGGTCGACCAGGCGCTGCGCGGGATGGGCGTCGCGCATCCGCCAGGCTGGCTTTCCGACCCGTCGTACGCGCTGTACTCCGTGGGCGCGATCCTGTCCTGGCAGATGCTGGGCTTCTGCGTGGTCGTCTACCTCGCCGGACTGCAGGGCATCCCCCAGGAGTTGCACGAGGCGGCGGAGATCGACGGCGCCGGGCCGATCGAACGATTCCGGAAGATCACGTGGCCGCTGCTGGCCCCCGCGCTGACCATCAACACGATCGTCATGCTGATCACCGGGTTCAAGGCGTTCGACCACATCCAGGTGATCACGAACGGCGGTCCCGGCACCGGCACCACCGCGACGATCGCCTTCAACGTGCTGCAGACCGGCTTCAACGCGAACCGCCAGGGCTACGCCTCCGCGATGGCCATCGTCATGCTGATCATCGTGGCCATCGCCTCCGCGGTCGCGCTCCGAATCCTGCAGAAGCGAGAGGTGAGCCTGTGAGGCGCTCGATCCGGCCGCTCGTGGCCACCGCCGTCGCGGCGATCTTCTTCGTGCCGCTGTACGTCGTGTGCGTCAACGTCATCAAGCCCGGCCCGAAGATCGCCAAGTCGCCGGCGTCGCTGCCGATCCCCCCGACGCTGCACAACATCACCGCCGTGCTGACCCGCCCGGACCAGCTGTTCTGGGTGAGCCTCACCAACAGCGTCGTCGTCACGGCGCTGTCGATCCTCATCCTGACCGTGCTGTCGTCGATGCTCGGGCACTACCTGGCCCGCAGCAAGAGCCGGTGGGGCCGGTGGCTCACCCTGCTCCTGTTGTGCGGCCTGATGATCCCTCCGCAGGTCATCCTGATCCCGATCACGCAGGTGCTGCGGTTCGCGCACCTGATGACCACGATCCAGGGTCTCGTGCTGTTCAACGTGGGCTACTACGTGCCGTTCGGGGTGTTCGTCTTCACCGGCTTCACCCGGTCGATTCCCGTCGAGCTGGAGGAGGCCGCGGCGATGGACGGCGCCGGGCGGTTCCAGATCTTCTGGCGCATCGTCTTCCCGCTGCTGCGCCCGGCCACCGCCAGCGTGCTGATCTTCCTCGGCGTGTGGATCTGGAACGACTTCATCGACCCGCTGGTCATCCTCGGACCGGGCCAGGGCACGACGATCACGACCGGCATCTACCGGGCCATCGGGCAGTACCAGGCCGACTTCGGCACGGTCTTCGCCCTGATGTTCCTGGCCACGCTGCCGGTACTGATCTTCTACCTCGCACTGCAGAAGCACTTCGTGAAGGGTCTCACCGGTGGCGCGACCAAGGGTTGATTCCGAGAAGGGCCGGGTGTACGAGCACGGCTGGCAGAGCTGGAGCCCCTCGACGACGTACCCCGTCACCGCGACGAGCCACCGCCCGGTGGAACCGGTGATGCAGACCATGTGCTGGCGCCCCGGCCGCCCCGGCCCGGAACAGGGGTTCCAGGGCGAGGGCCTGCTCGCCGTCGATCCCGGCGACGGCGGCCCGGTCCGGGTGTACGCCGCACCCGACGGCACCAAGGAGGTCCCCTCGATCCGGGCGGCCTACGCCGACGGCGCGCTCGCCGTCGAGGCGGACGGCGAGATCGAGGAGACGGCCTTCGAAGGACCTCTCGAGGTGGCGCTCGCCGCGTGGGCCGACGACTTCGCGGCCCGCGTCGGCGCGCGCGCCCCCCGCCGCCCGCCGACGGCCTGGTGCTCCTGGTACCACTACTTCGGCGCGGTCACCGAGGACGACGTCCTGGAGAACCTCGACGCCGTCGGCGAGCACGACCTGCCGATCGACGTGATCCAGATCGACGACGGCTGGCAGGCGGAGATCGGCGACTGGCTCACCTACTCCGGGCGGTTCTCCTCGCTCGAACGCCTGCCCGACCGCATCCGCGCGGCGGGACGGCGGCCCGGCATCTGGGTCGCGCCGTTCCTGGTCGGCGCGCGCAGCGACCTCGCCCGCGCCCACCCCGATTGGCTGACCGGCGACGCGGGCCACAACTGGGACCAGGACCTGCGGGGTCTCGACGTGGCTCGCGCGGAGGGCCACCTCCGCGAGGTCTTCGGCACCCTGCGGTCGTGCGGCTTCGACTATTTCAAGCTCGACTTCCTTTACGCCGGGGCGCTCGGCGGTCTGGACGCCTACCGGCACGGGCTGACGGTCATCCGGGAGACGGTCGGCCCGGACGCGTACGTGCTGGGCTGCGGCGCGCCGATCCTGCCGAGCGTCGGCCTGGTCGACGCGATGCGTGTCTCCCCCGACGTCGATCCCGCGTACGAGCCGGCGGGCGGCGACATGTCCCGCCCGTCGCAGCGGGCCGCCACGACGACGACGGTCGGCCGCGCCTGGCAGCACGGCCGGTTCTGGGTCAACGACCCGGACTGCCTCATCGCCCGGCCGGCGGTCGAGCGCCGCGAGGAATGGGCCCGCACGGTCGAGCGGTACGGCGGCCTGCGGGCGTCCTCGGACCGGATCGCCGATCTCGACGGCTGGGGCCTGGCCACCACCCGCCGCCTGCTGTCCGAGGTCCCCGCCCCGGCCACGCCTTTCGTCCGCTGACCACCGTCGGCACCGTGGACGACGGCCCACCGGTGCCGGCGCGGACGACGTGCGAGCGCCCCTACCCGAGCTCCGCCATGTCCTCGGCGCTCAGGGTCAGCGAGCCGGCGGCGACGTTCTCCTCCAGGTGCCGCAGGGAGCCGGTGCCGGGGATCGGCAGGATGTTCGGGGACCGGGCCAGCAGCCAGGCCAGGGCCACCTGCGGCACGGTCGCCTCGTGGCGTGCGGCGACGGCCTCCAGGCGCTCGGCCGTGATGGGCCGGAAACCGCCGACCGGGAAGAAGGGCACGTAGGCGATGCCCGCCTCCGCGCAGACGTCGACGAGCGGGTCGTCGTCGCGCTGCGCGAGGTTGTAGAGGTTCTGGACGCAGGCGATCGGCGCGATCGCGCGGGCCTGCTCGAACTCCGCGCCGGTCACGTTGGAGACTCCGAGGTGACGGATCAGGCCCTCCTCGCGGAGCGCGAGCAGCGCTTCCAGGGGCTCGGCCAGAGACGTCTGGGAGCGGTCGAGGTCGCCCATCCGCAGGTTCACCACGTCCAGACGGTCCACGCCGAGCGAGCGCAGGTTCGCCTCCACGCCGCGGCGCAGGTTGTCGGGTGTGAGACCGGTCTTCTCCTCGGCGGGCAGGGCGATGTCCGAGCCCTCGACCAGCGCCCCGACCTTGGTCACGATCACCAGGTCGTCCGGGTAGGGGTACAGCGCCTCTCTGATCAGGTCGTTGGCCGCCACGCCGTCGCGCGCGTAGTAGTTCGAGGTGTCGAGGTGGTTCACCCCCAGCTCGACCGCCCGGCGCAGCACGGCCAGAGCGGTCTCCCGGTCGGGCCGGTCGCCGCTGGGCCAACCGGTCAGCTTCATCGTGCCGTACCCGATCGTCGCGACGCTCAGATCGCCGCCCAGCGCCCACCGTTCAGTCGTCACGATCACCCACCTTAGGGCCCGGCCTGACGCCGTTTAAGCACCGCGCCGAGGGAGCTAAGTCTACAGTTGTATACTTCACTCGCAGTGACGTCCTCCCCCGTCGTCATGGCGCGGGGTCCCCTCGACGGAAGGCCACGAAGATGAACCTCGAACTCTCCGGAAAGCGCGCTCTCGTCACCGGATCGAGCGCCGGGCTCGGTGCGGCCATCGCCAAGTTGCTGGCAGCGAAGGGCGCCGAGATCGTGATCCACGGACGGAACGAAGGGCGCGTGGACGAGATCGCGGAGGCGATCCGTGCGGCCGGTGGGGCCGCCACCACGGCACTGGGCGACCTGACCACCGACGAGGGCGCCGCGGACGTCGCCCGGGCGGCGACCGCTGACGGCCCCATCGACATCCTCGTCAACAACGCCGGCTTCTACCGGCACCTGTCGTGGGCGGACGCGACCCCTGCGGAGTGGAGCCACACCTACAACGTCAATGTCGTCTCGGGCGTTCGGATGATTCAGCATCTGGTCCCTGCGATGCGGGAGCGCTGCTGGGGCCGGGTCGTCACGGTCGGTGGTGGTCTCGCCCTTCAGCCGATGAACACCCACCCGCAGTACAACGCCACGCTGGCGGCCCGGCACAATCTCGCGGTGTCACTGGCCCGCGAGCTCAAGGGCACCGGTGTCACCTCGAACGTGGTGTCGCCCGGAGCGATCCTCGTTGAGGCGACGAAGGAATTCGTCACGGGGATCGGCCCCGCCCGCGGGTGGGGCGACACCTGGGAGGAGATCCAGCCCAACGCCGTCGAGGCCCTCATCCCGAACGACCACGGGCGGTTCGGCAGGCCTGAGGAGATCGCGGCAGCGGTGGCGTACCTGTGCAGTGACTACGCCGAATACGTCAGCGGAGCGACGATCCGCGTGGACGGCGGGCTCATCCGCTCCGCGTTCTGAACCCGACGGGGCCGGACCGACGCCCCCATCGCCGACTCGGATCCGCCCGGCTCAGTCGGCGGCGCGGTCGGCGACGGGCGCGACGTCGCCCGACCGGCAGATCGGTTCGAGCATGCCGGTCAGCAGGTCCGCGAGACGGTCGTCGTCGGCCGCGGAGAGCACACTGGTGTTGATGACGGCGCGCAACAACCAGGTCCCCGCGACCAGCGCAAGCCCGAGTTGAGCCCGGACGTCCGCCTCGGAACCGCCCAGCAGCGTCGCCAGGCGGGCGCCAACGTGGGCCTCGATGCCCTGTCGGACGATGTTCGCCGCCTCGGGATCCGGCGCGGAACGAAGCATCAGGAGGAACGGGTCGAGGCGCTCCGCGTCAGGCGCCGTACGTTCGGCAAGCGTGTGCGCGATGGCACGTGCCAGATCGCGGCGTTCGCCACCGACGACGGTCGGCGGGCTGAACGAACGGTCCACGGCTTCGGCGAAAAGACCCTCCTTCGATCCGAAATAGCGGTTGATCATCATCGCCGTCACGCCCGCTCGTTCGGCGATCTGGCGGACCCCGGCTCCGGCGTATCCATGCTCGGTGAACTCGACGACCGCAGCAGCGAGGATCGCTTCACGCGTCGCGGCGGCGTCGCGTCGATGAGCGGGCTGGGCACTCATGGAGACGAGCATACGAGGCGTCGGTATACGGCCGTAGATGAGGCCCGGAGGGCCTGCGGCGCGATGAGGGTCATTCGTTTGTTCGGCCGGGTGACACGGACCGCAGGCGCGCCCAGACGACGCGGGTGCCGTCCCGGTGCCGGTAGGTGCCGTAGTGGTCGGCCAGGGCGGCGATGCCGTACAGGCCCAGCCCGCTCTCCGGCAGGTCGTCGCCTTCCTCGATGGCGGCGCCGACCGGGTCCCGATTCGGGAGCCGGGGCTCCTTCGGCCCGCCCGCGTCGATGACGTGGATCTCGCCGAAGGTGGGCCAGCGGCACAGCGCGACGGTGAACGTCCCGCCGGGACGCCCGGACGCCGAGTGGCGGATGGCGTTCGTGGCCAGCTCGCCGGTGATCCATGCCGCGTTCCCGGCGAACGGAGCGTCGGCGAACAACTCACTCACCAACGTACGGGCGGCGCCCACCTGGTCGGGCGTGCCGGCGAAGCGGCGCTCCCAGCGCAGCATGCCCGGTCGCCTGGCGGCCACCCGGCCGCCGAACGGCCGCCACTTCTCCCCTCGGTCGATATCCGGCCCAGGAATCATCGTGATCATCCCTCCCCTTGATAGGAGCGCGCGCGAAGGGCGGCGCTGCGCGAGAACCGCTTTCCGTCGTGCAGTTCGAGGCTTTTTCGGGCGGCCGCCGGATAACGCTGTACGAGACGGTCCAGAAGGGTGAGGTCGACCGCTATCGACGTTCCCTCAGAGCCGAGCGATTCGAGGACGTCGCGGAGCCGGTCGACGGACCGCCTGAGCTCATCCGGCGACGTCATGGTCGTGCCGCGCGGCAGGTGTAGATGTCCGGACGATTCTTCGACATTGCATGAGAAGTACCTCCGTCGCTGATTTCCACCCCCACAATGGCCAATGCGCTTTACCCTGAGAACGGCCTTGACCGCAGGGCCGATGCCAACAGGCCACGCCAGGTTGGCGTGGAGCGGGATAAAATCCGGCGAAAGGGGTGTCATGGGCAGACAATCGAGCCCAACGCTCATCACTCTCGGACGGCTCGTACGCACATATCGCGATGCGTCCGAAATGCTGCAAAAGGACCTCGCCAACCGCCTCGGTTACTCCGACGGCTGGCTCAGCAACCTCGAAACCGGCCAGCTACGCCCCCGCAGCGAACAGGTCGCCTCCATCGAAGAGGCCCTGTCCCTCCCCCGCGGCGCCCTCATGGCCGTCTACGACCAGCTCGACAACGAATGCCTCCCAGGCTGGTTCCGCCCCTGGCTCGAAGAGGAGAAGAGAGCCACGCTCGTCCGGTCGTTCGCCCTGGTGCTCGTCCCCGGACTCCTTCAGACCGTGGACTACGCGCGGGCCCTGCTCCCGGGCGACGAGCCCGCCGTCGCGGCGCGAATGGAGCGCCAGGCCATCAGGCACCAGGAAACGCCACCGGCGCTGCACTTCGTACTCGACGAGGCCGCGCTCTACCGAGAGCGCGGCGGAGCCAAAGTCATGCACGACCAGCTCATGGCGCTGGCGGAATCGACCTCTCCCCGGCTCACGGTTCAGGTTGTACGCTCGGCGGTGAACCCCCGAAGCCTGGGAACGTTCACCATCGCGACCGTGGACGGGAACGACGTGGCCTACGTGGAGACAGCCGTCAAAGGCATCGTCACGAGCGGCCGAGATGACCTGGCGGTCCTCTCGGAGGCGTGGGAGACCATCAAGGCGCACGCCATGCCCCAGCACGAGTCGATCGAATTCATTCGCAACATGGCGGAGGAACGATGGGCCTGAACAACACCGACTGGCGCAAGTCGAGCCGCAGCGGAGAAAACGGCGGCGAGTGCGTCGAAGTCGCGACGATCGACCGCGACGCCTGACCCGCGAACCATGGACCCGAAAAACGCCGAGTGGCGCAAGTCGAGCCGTAGCGGTCAAAACGGCGGCGAGTGCGTCGAGATCACCACAATCGACCGAAGCGCGTAGCACGCATCCCCCGAGCGTCCCCCGTCCTTGAACACCGGAGCCAAGGGCGGGGGCCGTCTATTCGGGCGTGACGGCGGTCAGGTAGTCGGCGATCGAGTCCGCCGTGACGGCGGCGCAGCGGCACCAGTCGACGAGGCGAAGGTCGAACGAGCGCATGGCGTCGTCGAGGGCGTCGGTCAGAGCGGTGAGCCGCTCCGGTGCTTCGGGTCGTTCGATGGTCGCGCAGAGGGTCGTGGCGAGGTCGCCTTCGGCGAGCCCATAGAGGACGAGCGGGCCGACGGCGAAGGCGAACGAGTCGGCGACGAGGCCGGCGGCGCCCCGATAGCCGACTCCGGCGTAGCGGTGGTCGGTCGGCGGCAGCATGTCGGACAGCCGCTGGAGGGGCACCGGGTGCGGCAGCGGCCGGACGGGGCCGGTCCGTACGTGGATCGCGTCGAAGCCGTACAGCCGGCCGTTTTCGTCGCGGCGGGCGTGCTCGTCGTAGATGCGGCGTACCGCGAGCAACTCGGTCGCGACCTGGTCGTCGAGTTCGGCGGAGACCATCTCGACCTGACGCCAGGTGTCCTCGTGGATCTCGAAGGCCGCCCCGTCGTGAGCCTGACCACCGGACGGGGGCAGCGGGTCGTAGAGGGTCGGCATCGAGTACAGGATGTCGCTGGGGCGCATCGACTCGACACGACGGACCGTCAGCGTCAGGGTGCCGGCCGCCACGAACCGGTCGGCCGTCGGCGGTTCGGCCCGCCGCACCGACCATTCCGTGTCGCCGAGGTGGAGGACCGTGTCGACCTCGAAGGTGTCCGGCAACGTCTCCGCCGCGACTTCGCTGCGGCCGAGCTCCTGACCGGTCTCGGCGTTGACGAACACGACGCGTACCGTCTTCGTACCGGTCATGGCGGATGATCTTATTCGGCTACGAACCGCCCGGCAGGCGAACGCCGACGAGCTTGGTGAGGAAGCGGTCGATCTGGTCTTCGAGCGGCGGCCAGGGGAGGTCGGGCTCGTTGACGCGCATCGACACGGCGCCGTGGACGGCCGCCCTCAGGTCGAGTGATACCGCCGCCGCGTCGTCGGCGGGCGCGAGGCCCGCGTCCATGCAGCGCTGCACGGCCGCCGTGGTGCGGTCGGTCAGGTCCTCCTTGAACGCCAGGTGCGTCCGCTGGTTGAGGGTGCTCTCGTGGAGCACCTTGTAGAGGCCAGAGTGCCGGCCGACCCAGGAACCCAGGAAGAGCAGCCGGGCGCGCAGCCGGGCCGCCGGGTCGGCCGCGCCGGTCTCGGCCTGGTCCAGATCGCGCACCAGGTCGCGGTGGCAGCGCTCCAAGGCCGCGTAGACGAGGGCGTCGCGGTCCTCGAAGTGGATGTAGACGGAGGTCGCGGCGATGCCGACCTCTCGCGCCACGGCGCGCAGGGACAGCGCCTCGTCGTCACCGAGGTCGTTCAACAGCCGGAGCGTGGCGGACAGGATCTCGTCCCGCAACCGTTCGCCCTGGCCCCGGGGGTTGCGGCCGCGCGCGCGGCGGCGTGCGGGGCTCCGCTCCTCGGAGATCTCGTCCTGCGCTGAGGGGGTCTCGTCCATGGCTCGCCCATTGTAAGGGAACGACTATTGCCTTACAGTTGTAGCGCTACATTCGTCTACCTACTGAGGGGGTCCCGCATGCCACTGCCCTTCGACACCCACGCGAAGGCACTCGACCCGGTGTTCGCGGAGATGAGCGCCGCCACCGACCACGTGCTCTGGGAGGAGACTCCGGAGCTGTCGACGCGGGAGAAGATCCTGCTGTCCCTCGTCGCCGACGTCTCCCAGCAGACGCTCGGGCTGCCGTACGAGGCCCACGTCGTGACGGCGCGGGAACACGGCCTGTCGGCCGACGAGCTCCGGGAGCTGCTCCGCTTCATCTCCTACGACAGCGGATATCCCGCCGCGCTGGCCGCCCTGGCCCGCCTGACCGAGATCGAGCAGGAGAAGAACCTGCCCGGCCCCACCGGGCTCGGCCACCAGGTCGACGCGGACGGCTCGGCGAGCCCGATCCCGGCTCCCACGCGGAAGGCGGTGCGCAACCTCGACGCGTCCTTCGCCGACTTCATGGACCTGCAGTCCCGCATGCGGGCGGGCATGAGCCTGCTGAGCGCGCGCGAGCGCGCGTTCGCGACGATGACGGTCGACGTGCTGTACCAGACGCTGGACGAGAGCTTCCGCGTCCACGTCACCCGCGCCCTCAGAGCGGGCGCCACTCCCGACGAGGCACGCGCGGTGGTGCGCTTCTCCGCCCGCTTCGGCATGACCAAGGCCTGGCGCGCCCTCCGGGTCCTGGAGGCGCTCTTCACCGAGACCGGAACCGTCTTCGCCTGATCTGATCCGCCCGGCGAGGCGTCCGCCGCCTGCCCGGGCCGCTCGACGTACCGCGCACGCTACGACTGGCCAACTCGTCTTCGGGACAGACGATCTTCTTTAAGCAGTCTCGCGAATCCCGCGAGACCCAATCAGGGGAGATTCGAATGGCCACGCAAGAGGAGAAGGACGCCGCGATCCGCTACTTCAAGGAGAGCGGTGAGAACAAGCCGAGGGACACCCGCTCCGGCCCGTCTTCGAGCCGGTCCTCGGGCCGGTCCTCACGGTCCTCTTCGGGTGGCTCGACTGTGGGCGGCGTCATCGCGAAGATCGCGGAGATCGCCGGCGACGTCTGGCCCTGAGGGCCGGCCGGCGGTGATCCGCTGCCATGCTGAACGCAGGGGCCCGGCCGTCGCGCCGGGCCCCTTTGCTCTCGGACGGCAGCCGACCCGTGATGATCACGAGCCTCGACTCCGTCGGCGCGAGGCGGAGAGTTGATCACCATCGCGGCGCCGTGATAGGCAATTCCCTGTGTCGCGTGTCGGCGCCAGGGGGACGGCGTCGGCATGGAGGCATGTGATCAAGGAGACCGCCATGCGTCCACGTCTTCTTTCCCGCTGAGTGACGCCGGGGCCCACGTCGGCCCCGACCGCGGTCCAGCCAGACCCGTCATCGCCGCCGTCGGCCGCGCAGCCGATTCCGGCGATCCGTTCCGTCTGCTCTCCTTGATCGAAAGCTGCTTCATGCCCTTGCCTCCCCCTGAATCCACCCCGCGTTCGCCCGGTTCCGGTGCCCGGGCACGGGCCCTCGGCCGGCAACTGATCGAGGTTCATCAGTGGCTCCGTGAGGAGCTGGCGCGGCTCCGCGACGAGGTCGCCGACCACGCCGGCGACGCGAACCCCCAGGCTCCGGCTCCGCTGCGGGCGCACTGCACGGCCTTCTGCCAGGCACTGACCCGGCACCACACCGGCGAGGACACCGCCGCGTTCCGGGTTCTCGGTGAGCGGTTCCCCGAGCTGGTTCCGGTGCTGGACGAGCTGCGGCGCGATCATGAGCTGGTCGCCGACATCCTCCGCAGGCTGCAAGGGCTCCTCACGACGCTGACCCCGGACAACGCCGAACAGGTAGGGCGGGAGCTCGACGGACTGACCGCCATCCTCGAATCCCACTTCCGGTGGGAGGAGAGAAGACTCGTGGACGCCTTCGACGCCCTCCAGACCCCCTCCGCGAGCGAAGAACTGTTCGGCCTGACCATCGAACGCGTCGCCGCCGAACACCACCGAAAGGAGAGCCGATGACCTCCGTGTCCATCGTCGAACAGGTCGTCTCCGGCCCGGGCGCGGGACCGTACGCGATCACGACCGGGCCGGACGGGGCGCTGTGGTTCACCCTGATCCACAGCGGCCAGATCGGCCGTCTGGTCCCCGGCGGCGAGCCCACGAGCCACCGGCTCGATCCAGAGTGCCGGCCGACGATCATCGCCGCCGGGCCGGACGGCGCGCTCTGGTTCAGCGAGTACCAGGCACACCGGATCGGACGGATCACGACCGACGGCACGATCGCGGAGTTCCCGCTCCCGAGTCCGGACCGCGGACCGTTCGGCATCGCCGCCGGGCCGGACGGGGCGCTGTGGTTCACCGAGACCACCGCCGACCGCATCGGCAGGATCACCACCGACGGCCAGGTCACCGAGTTCCCGCTCCCGACCGGCGCCCTCCCCTCCATGATCACCGTCGGCGCCGACGGCGGGATGTGGTTCACCCTCAACCAGGCCAACGCGATCGGCCGCATCGGCATGGACGGGGAGACCGCCGTCCACCCGCTGCCGACCGAGGGCGCCGCGCCGGTGGGCATCGCCACGGGCGCGGACGGCGCGCTGTGGTTCGTGGAGATGGACGCCGGCCAGATCGGCCGGATCGACACCGACGGCGTGATCACCGAGTTTCCGCTGCCCGACCGGTCCGCCCGCCCGCACGCCATCACCCCCGGCGACGACGGCCGGCAGTGGTTCACCGAATGGGGCCGCAACCGCGTCGGCTCGATCACCCCGGACGGCACGATCCAGGTGCACGCCCTGCCCACCCGGAACTCCGAACCGCACGGCATCGCCCTCGGCCCCGACGGCTCGCTGTGGACGGCACTGGAGATCGGCGCGCTCGCCCGCGTCACCGTTGGAGCCGAGAGCGTACGGACCGGGCTCTGACCGCCTGCGAACGACCGCCGGAGTGACCGTGGCGCTCCGCCCACGAGGGCGGCGCCGAGCGGAACGCTCGGGGGGAGCGGGATGACGGTGGCGCCATGCCACCGTCATCCCGCTTCGCCGACGCGATGACCGAGCGTTCGGGACACCTCAGTGGCGGGTACCGACCCGCTGGGGCGGAATGCGGGGCGTGCGACGCCGGTTCGAAAAGTGCGGGACGGAGTTGTGTTCGGTTGAAGTTTCAACTAAACTCCGAACCGTTCCGATCGTTGAAGATTCAAGCACAGGAGCGACCATGAGCGTAACCGCCGCCGAGCTGGGCCTGACCGCCGGCACCTGGAACATCGACCCGGCCCACTCCGAGGTCACCTTCACCATCCGCCACCTCATGTCCAAGGTTCGCGGCTCGTTCACCGCGTTCAGCGGCTCCGTCGAGATCGCCGAGGACGTGCTGGCCTCCACCGCCACCGCCGAGATCGAGATCACCTCGATCGACACCCGCAACGCCGACCGGGACGCGCACGTCCGGTCCGCCGACATCCTCGACGTCGAGAACCACCCGACGATGAAGTTCGTGACGAAGGGCGTCCGGAGCGAGGGCGGCAAGAACCTCCTCGACGGCGAGCTCACGATCCGCGGCGTCTCCCGCCCGATCACGCTCGACGTCGAGTTCAACGGCGTCGGCGAGGACCCGTGGGGCGGCACCCGCGCCGGCTTCACCGCCACCGGCTCGCTCTCCCGCAAGGAGTACGGCATCGAGTTCAACGTGCCGCTGTCCGGCGACAAGGCCCTCCTCGGCGACAAGGTCGACATCTCCCTGGAGATCCAGGCCGTTCGCGCCTGACACCTCTCGCATCACGGTCGCCATGACGCACCATGGCAGAGAGCACCTGCGGCAACGCCTCGGGTGCTCTCTGTCGTGTTGAGGGTGCCCGCAATCGGGTATCGCGGAACAGCAGAGGACACATCCGCGTTGATCCGTTTGGGATTCGATGTGAGAGCGAGGTGGCCATGGCGGCGACCACGAATGACGGCAGGCGCGTCAGGCGGCCGGGACGGGCGGCGGACGGCGACCTGCTGGGGGCCTATCTCGACGAGATCGCCGCCACGCCACTGCTGAGCGCCGAAGAGGAGATCGAGCTCGCGCTGGCGATGGAGGCCGGGCTGCTGGCCCACAACCACCTCGACGAGGGCACGCTGCCGGACGGCGCGACCCGCGAGGAGCTGGAGGAGCTCGCGACCCGCGGCGACGCCGCGAAGGACCGCTTCATCCTGGCCAATCTCCGTCTCGTCGTCAGCGTCGCCCGGCGGTACCCCACGGACGGCCTGAGCCTGCTCGACCTGATTCAGGAGGGCACGATCGGCCTGATCCGGGCCGTCGAGGGCTTCGATCCGCGGCGTGGTTTCAAGTTCTCCACCTATGCGACCTGGTGGATCCGGCAGGCGATCGGCCGGGCGCTGGCCAACTCGTCGCGGTCCGTACGGCTGCCGGGCGCGGTGCACACCGACGTGAACCGGCTGCGCAAGGCCCGCCGTGAGCTCGTGCTGCTGACCGGTTCGGAGCCGACCAGCGAGGAGCTGGCCGCCGAACTGGACCTGCCGGTCGAGCGCATCGGCGAGCTGGACCGCTGGGACCGCACCCCGGCGAGCCTGGACGCGGTGGTCGGCGAGGACGAGGAGACCTCGCTCGGCGACCTGCTGGCGGACGAGAGCACCCCGTCACCCGAGGACGAGGCCATGGCCGGCGTCCAGCTCGAGATCATCGACGACATGCTGGAGCGCCTGGAGCCGCGCGAGGCGACCGTACTGCGGGCCCGGTTCGGCCTGGAGGACGGCACCGAGCACAGCCGCCGGGAGATCGCCAGCCGCCTCGGTGTGTCCGCCGAGCGGGTCCGCCAGATGGAGCTGGCCGCCCTGCGCCGCATGCGGGAGATGGCCCAGCGCATGGACGTGCCCCTGGCCGCGTGACGCGGTCGCCACGACGAAAACGACGAACGGTCCGGTCCGCGAGCAGCGGCCGGACCGTTCTCTTATGCCCTTCGGCTGTCAGGTCGCGGAGGCGAAGGCGGGAAGGGTGAGCGCCGAGTGCTCGGGGCGTTCGGTCTCACCGGGCAGGGCGGTGAGCCGGCGCAGCGCGTCGTTGCGCTCGGCCAGGGCCTCCGGGGTGCTGGGGAAGAGGGCGGCGTTCCCCTCGGTGACGAGCGCCTGGTTCAGCTCGACGAACGCGCGCGTGGACCGTTCGTACGCGGTGAACGCCGCCGTGTGGTCCGGCGCGGTGGCCAGTTCACCGGCGAGCATGTACGCGCCGACCAGCGCCAGGCTCGTCCCCTGCCCGGTGAGGAACGACGGCGCGTACGCGGCGTCCCCGACGAGGGCGACCCGCCCGGCGGACCACCGGGGCAGGTGGATCTGGCTGACGACGTCGAAGAAGAGGTCGTCGGAGGCACGCATGGCCGCGGTCATGCGCGGGATCTCCCACTCCTCGTCGGGGAAGACCGACGCGACGAGGTCGCGTTGCGCGTCCGGGTTCCGGAAGGCGGCGAAGGGCGGCTCGGGGCGGGTGAAGCTCAAGATGCCGAACAGCTCGTCGCCGGCGGCGTAGAGGGCGGCGGCCCGGCCTGGCCTGTTCCACATGACGCCTTCGTGGGAGAGGCCGAGGTCGTCGGGCATGGTGAAGCCCGCGAAGCAGTACCCGATGTAACGGTGGAAGGGCTCCTCCGGGCCGAGGACGAGACGCCTGGTGTGGGAGTGCAGGCCGTCGGCGCCGACGACGAGGTCGAACGTGCGCTTGGCCCCGCTGCGGAACGTCACGTCCACTCCCCCCTCGTGGTCGTCGAGGGCGGCGATGGAGTCGTCGAAGAGGAACTCGGTGTGGTCGCGGACCGCGTCGTACAGGATCTCGGCGAGATCCCCCCGGGGAACCTCCAGGTCCGAGCCCTCGGCTCCGCCGACCAGGGCGGCGGGCCGGAGCGAGGTGATCGGACTGCCGTCGGGGTTCAGGAAGGTGAGTCGCCGGGTGCCGACGTGGACCTCCCGCAGTTGGGAATGCACTCCCATGCGCCGGACGACCTCGAGCGCGGTGCCCCGGATGTCGATGGGGTAACCGCCGCCGCGCAGCGCCGCCGCCTTCTCCACGACCGTGACGTCGAAGCCGTACCGGCCGAGCCAGAAGGCCAGGGCCGGACCGGCGATGCTGGCGCCGGAGATCAGGACGGTGCCTCTCGTCGAACCGCTCATCGCTGCTCCTTCCAGTCGCACCGCCGGAACGAGCGGCTACTTAGCTACCTTAGGTAAACTTTTTGACGGCGTGGTGGACCTCCGGTCGCTGCGCCGTCCGAGGCAGACTATATACCTAACTTAGATATTCAAAGAAGGATTCATGGTCGCCAAACGACCCGCCGATGGCGACCCTGGCGCAGAGATCGATCTCCTGGCGATGCTTCCGCGGCTGTCGACGACGACCGGCCGTCGACGCCCTGAGAGGGGCGCTGCGCGGTGGCGCGGACGGGTGTGGCAGCGTGGAGATGCATCCCGTCGATCACCCGGCGTGGCCGCCCCACGGGGCCGCGCATCGCAGAAGGAGGACGCGTCATGTCGAAGCCGCCGCTCCCGGAGGACGCGATCGCCATGCTGAAGAAGCCCAACCCCGCCGTCATCGCCACCGTGCGATCCGACGGGCAGCCGGTGTCCACGGCCACCTGGTACCTGTGGGACGACGGCCGGGTGCTGATCAACATGGACGGGGGCCGCAAGCGGCTCGACCACCTTCGCAACGACGCCCGGGTCACGCTGACGGTCCTCGACTCCGATAACTGGTACACCCACGTGACCCTCATCGGCCACGTGACCGAGATCCGCGACGACGAGGACCTCTCCGACATCGACCGGCTGTCCGTGCAGTACGGGGGCCGGCCGTACCCGCAACGGGACCGCGGCCGGGTCAGCGCCTGGATCGAGATCGACCGCTGGCACGGCTGGGGCAGCTTCCGGGACAGCGACCAGGCGTCCGGCTGACGCGGCCCCTGGCGCTACCCCTCGAACCAGGCCAGGAGGTCGTCATGGCCGAACATCCGGGCGGCCTCGACGGCTGAGGGGTTCCCCGCGGTGGGGTCGGCGCCCGCGTCGGGCGTCTGGCCCCGGTCGTTCGTGTCCGCGTGGCCGTGGTAGGCGGCGAGCATCAGCAGGGAGTCGCCCTTGTCGTTGGTGAGGTCGGCCGGGACGCCGGCGTCGACGTACGCGGCCAGCGCCGCGGCCTGGCCGGTCCGGGCGAGGCCGAACAGCCTGGTGGCGAATCCGACCAGGTCGGAGTCGTCCATCGCCTCCAGCATGCCACGCACAGGAAACGCCGGGGGGCGCGGGAGACGAGTCGCTCCCCCCGGCGTCGGTGCCTCCTGACGGTTTCCGAACGCTATCCGCTAGGCACTCACCTCCTCCTTCGCGCGCCTGCGCGAGCTTCAGGCGACGTCGGCGGTCAGACCGGCGACGGTCGCGTCAAGGGAGCTGGTCGTGAGCGGCATGAGCACCGGTTCGGTGATCCGGAACCGTTCGACTCCCCGCTTGGTCAGATGCATGCGCAGGTCGATCCAGCCGTCGGCGGTACGGCAGCGGCCCCGCTCGAGAAAGTGCAGGTCTCCCACGGAGATGCGGGCACCGGCCACGTGCACGGGCAGCAGGATCTGCGACCGTGGCGTGAGGGCCCGGCAGGAGGCCCGGTCCCGGTACGCGGCGACGTGGGCGTGTCCGGCCGTGGTCGGCGCGACGCGGCCGAAGACCGCGCCGGTCGGATCACCGGCGGGGTCCCGGAGCATCGCGTGCGACGGGGCGAGACCGAGGATGCCCGGGTGCGCGCCGGTCGCGGGGCGGCCGTCCGTACCGCCGATGCCGAGCACCTCGACCATGAGAAGGTCGCCGGGCTCCGCGCCGACCACTCCGACCGGGCCACACAGCAGCTCGCCGCCCTGACACCGCATTCGAACGGAGCCGCCCGCGATCAGTTCGGCGACGGGCGGGATCTCCGGATGCCAGCGATCGTGACCGGGCAGGTGGTGCACGGTCGGAACCGGGGCGACGGGCGTGAACAGCAACGTTTCGGTCCCTTCTCACGCTGGCTCTCGAACACCTCAATCCTGCACTTGGTGCTGTTTCAGGGTGGTTTCACAGCGCTTAATCCCTCGTCAACTGGCCCTCACCGGCGTGAGCCGCGCAGGTCGGCCGACGCGCACGCACGTTCACCCCCGCCCGGAACATCGGCTAAGGGACGACAGAGCCGAGGACCGCACCGTCCCTGACCGGGCGGAACTCGGAGGTGACCGGGTCGCGTTCAGATCACCGGATGCGGCGGGGCGGGCGGGTTCGGCGGAGGCTGGTTCGGACACCCCGCTCAGGTGTGCCAGGTCACGGCAAAGCTCCGGGCAAAGCTCGGATGACCAGGGCACCCTTTGATCACCCCACCCTCCCTCCGGAGATGAACGCGCCGTGGCCGGTGAGCGGCAGGGCGCTGTACGCGGCGGAGGCCCGCGCTGAACCTTGTCGCGGCGCGGATGAGCGGCTCGCGACTCTTCGCCCAGCTCACGATGCGTCACGGGCGATTTACGACGAATTAAGGAGTATTGAGGATCAACAGGTGACATTTCGCCACCTGTCACGTTCGGCGACTCTCCGTGTGTCGACTGCTCCGTACCTGTCCAGTCCCCCGCCTGGCCGGAGCAGCGGGCAGGAGGAGAACGCTCGTGAAGCGAGCCTTCGCCGCCGTCACCGCAACGCTGTCGCTCGTCGTCGCGCTGACGGCCGCCACGGCCGGAACCGCGAACGCAACCCCGCCGAACATCCCCTCCGCGAGTACCGCGGCGTCCCGGCTGGCCACGCTCACCGTCGCCGCCGAGAGCCACCAGTCCACCTACGACCGCTCACTGTTCCCGCACTGGATCACCATCAGCGGGACGTGCAACACCCGCGAGGAGGTGCTCAAGCGGGACGGCACGAACGTCGTCACCGACTCGAGCTGCGCCGCCACCTCCGGGCGCTGGTACAGCCCGTACGACGGGGCGACCTGGACCGCCGCGTCCGACGTGGACATCGACCACATGGTCCCGCTCGCCGAGGCCTGGCGGTCCGGCGCGTGGGCGTGGACGACCGCGCAGCGCCAGGCGTACGCCAACGACCTGGGCGGCCCCGAGCTGTGGGCCGTCACCGACAACGTGAACCAGGCCAAGGGCGACCAGGACCCCACGACCTGGAAGCCGTCGTTGACGTCGTTCTGGTGCACCTACGCGCGCGCCTGGATCCAGGTCAAGTGGTACTACAACCTGACCCTGCAGAGTGCGGAGAAGTCCGCGCTGACCAGCATGCTGAACACCTGCTGAGCCGGCGCCGTACGGCCCCGGGCACGAGCCCGGGGCCGTACGGACGTCCAGTCGAGGATTCCCGGCTACCGCGAGCGGTTCGCAACCGCGTGACCTGCGTAGGTATCGAGATGCTGCAGCCGTGATCCTCCGCGATCCTGGGCCCATGACCGATCACCAGTCAGCCGCCGGCCATCAGCACGGCCACGGATATGGGCACGTTGAATCGTCCGGGTGGTGGGGGAAGATCACTCATCTGGTGCGGCCGCATTCCCATGAAGCGGCCGACAAGGTGGATGCGGCGATGGAGTCCTCGGCCGAGGGAATGCGGGCGTTGTGGGTCTCCCTGGCCGGGCTCGGCGCCACCACGGTGATCCAGGCGCTCGTCGTCGCCTTCTCCGGGTCGGTCGCTCTGCTGGGCGACACGCTGCACAATGCCGCCGACGCGCTGACGGCGGTGCCGCTGGGAGTGGCGTTCTGGCTGGGCCGCCGCTCGCCGACCCGTCGCTACACCTACGGCTACGGGCGGGCCGAGGACCTGGCCGGCGTGGTGATCGTGACGACCATCGCGGCCTCCTCCGTCGCCGCCGCCTACGCCGCCGTCCAGCGCCTGGCCCACCCGCAGGACGTGTCGAATCTGTGGGCGGTCGCCGCGGCGGCCCTGGCCGGGTTCGCCGGCAACGAACTGGTCGCCCGCTACCGGATCCGCGTCGGTCGCAAGATCGGCTCTGCCGCCTTGATCGCCGACGGGCTGCACGCCCGCACCGACGGGTTCACCTCCCTGGCCGTCCTTGCGGGGGCGGCCGGAGCCGCTCTGGGCTGGCGCCAGGCCGACCCGATCGTCGGCCTGCTCATCACCATCGCGATCCTGTCCGTCCTGCGCCAAGCCGCCCGCGAGGTCTACCGGCGGCTCATGGACGCCGTCGACCCGGCCCTGATCGACCACGCCGAGACGACCTTGCGCGCCACCCCCGGCGTGCTGGGCCTTGGGCAGGTACGGATGCGCTGGATCGGCCACCACCTACGCGCCGAATGCGACGTCATCGTCGACGCCGGCGCGACCGCCGTCCAGGCGCACACGATCGCGGTCGACGCCGAGCACGCCCTCATCCACGCGATCCCCCGCCTGAGGGCCGCCACCGTCCACGCCGACCCCGACCCCCGCGGCGGCACCGACCACCACGCGCCGCTGACCGCCCACCGTTGAGCGTCCGCGCGGTCGCCGCCGGGGCCGATCGCCGCCGTACCTGCCCGCGAGAGGACCATCGACGCCGGACCACGGGGCCGAAGGCCCGTCCGCGCCCCACCGGCTCTGGCCTTCACCGGCCCCGGCGCGTATAGGTGCGGACCGACAGCGGGACGAACACCACCAGCAGCGCGGCCGACCAGAGCAGGACGGCGGCCACCGGATGCGCGAGCGGCCAGGCCACGTGCCCGGACGGGGCACCCGGATTGCCGAACAGCTCCCGGGAGGCGGCGGTGAGCGCGCTGACCGGGTTCCAGTCGGCCAGGAACCGCAGCCACCCTGGCATCCCGCCCGTGGGGACGTACGAGTTGGACAGCATCGTGACCGGAAAGAACAGCGGCACCAACTGGTCGGCGACCTGGTCGTTCTTCACCACCAGGCCCACGTAGACGCCCGCCCAGCTCAGCGCGTACCGCAGCACCATCAGCAGCAGGAACGCCTCGGCCGTGGGAATCAGGCCGCGGTGGGGCTGCCATCCCACCAGCAGGCCCGCCCCCACCATGATGGCCAGCGACAGCAGACCGGTCAGGGAGTCGGCGCCGGTCTGCCCGAACGGCACCGCCGACCGCGCCATCGGCATGGACCGGAACCGGTCCATCACGCCGCGGGAGGCGTCGGTGGCGACCCGCACCATGACTCCCATCACCGACGAGAAGGTCACCATCGAGAACAGCCCGGGCATGAGGTACTCGCGGTAGTTCCCGCCGCCCGGCACCTGGATCGCGCTGCCGAAGACGTACCCGAACAGCACGACCATGATGGCCGGGAAGATCAGTGCGGCGATGAGTTCCCCGGGGTTCTGCCGCAGGCGTCCCAGCTCGCGGCCGACCAGGGTCAGCCCGTCGGTGAACGTCCAGCGCAGGCGGCGGCTCATCGGCGAGGTGAAGGCGGTCATCGGACGGGCTCCTTCCGGTCGGTGAGGCGCAGGAACACCTCGTCGAGGGTGGGGCGGCGCAGGCTCACGTCGGCTGCGGCGACCCCGGCGCGGTCCAGCTCGCGCACGATGTCGGCGAGCCGGAAGCCGCCGCCGGGCAGGGCGACGCTGAGCCGGTCGGCGTCCGTGATGGTGGGATCGGTCCCGGCCAGGGCGTTCAGCACGGTCGCCGCCGGCCCCAGTGCGCCGGGGTCTTCGAGGACGACGTCGAGGCGGTCCCCGATCGTGGCCTTCAGCTCGTCGGGAGTGCCGGTCGCGATCACCCGCCCGTGGTCGATGACCGCGATGTCGTCGGCCAGCCGGTCGGCCTCGTCCAGGTACTGCGTGGTGAGCAGCACCGTGGTGCCGTCCGCCACCAGCTCGCGGACGCTGTCCCAGATCTCGCCGCGGCTGCGCGGGTCCAGGCCGGTGGTCGGCTCGTCCAGGAAGAGCACCTCGGGGCGCAGGATGAGGCTGGTGATCAGGTCGAGGCGGCGCCGCATACCGCCGGAGTAGCCGGTGACCTGACGATCGGCGGCGTCCATCAGCCCGAAGCGTTCGAGCAACTCGTCGGCCCGCCGATGCGCCTCGCGCCGGGACAGGTGGGACAGGCGCCCGAACATGCGCAGGTTGCCGCGGCCGGTGAGCTTCTCGTCCACGGCGGCGTACTGGCCCGCGAGCCCGATCCGCTCGCGCACCTTGCCGGCCTCGCGGACCACGTCATGTCCCGCGACGCGGGCATGCCCGGCATCAGGGTCGGACAAGGTCGCGAGGATCCGCACCGCGGTCGTCTTCCCCGCGCCGTTCGGCCCCAGAACACCACAGACCGTTCCCCTCGGGACGCTCAGGTCCAGACCCCGCAACGCATGGGTGTCGCCGAAGGACTTGTGCAGCCCCTCGGCGACCACGATCGGATCCGCCATGACCACCTCCACTGAGTACGTTGTACGCGGTTATGACGGCCAAGTTAGATCACTGGGTACCATGTACGCAACTAGGAGGGTGGAACGGTGACCGACGCCGAGTACGTGAGCATCTGGATGCGGCCCGAGCGCCCGGCCCGCGGGCCGAAGCCGACCTACAGCCGCGCGCAGATCACCGAGACCGCGGTCCGGATCGCCGACGCCGAGGGGCTGGAGGCCGCCACCATGCGGCGGATCGCCGCCGAGATCGGGGCCGGCGCGATGTCCCTCTACCGATACGTCCCGAGCCGTGACGACCTCATCGCGCTCGTAGCCGACCGGCTGATGGGTGAGATCGACGTCGAGGGCATGCCCTCCGGCGACTGGCGCGCGGACCTGACGCGCTACGCCGACGGACTGCGGGCGATGTGGCTGCGGCACCCGTGGATCGCCACCGTGCACCGGTCACTACCCGACTTCGGCCCCAACCAGTTGCTGCTCATCGAACGGGTGATGGGGGTGCTCGACGCCCACGTCCCCATCGACGAGAATTTCGTCCTCATGGCCATTCTGAACGGCTACGTCGAAAGCACCGTCCGCGGGGAGATCAGCGGGGCCGAGGAGGCCCGCCGCAGCGGGCTCAGCGAGTCGGAGTGGATGGAGCGGAGCTACCCGCACGTCCAGCAGCTTGTGGAGAGCGGTGAGTACCCGATCTTCACCAAGATCGTGATGGAGGCGCGCCAGCCGCACCTGGGCCCCGACGACCAGTTCCGGTACGGCCTGGAACGCGTCCTCGACTGCATCGCCGCGGCCCTCCCTGCAACGGTCGAGCCCGGTACTAGGAGCTGACCCGCTAGCGCAGGCCCAGCGGGCGGGCCAGGGCCGTGCGGATCCAGCGGTCGACCAGGGCCGGGTAGTCCAGGCCCGTGGCCGCCCACATCTTGGGGAACGCCGAGGCGGGCGTGCAGCCGGGCATCGTGTTGATCTCGTTGAGGATCAACCGGCCGTCCGGGGTATAGAAGAAGTCCACCCGGGCGAGCCCTTCGCAGCCCAGCGCGTCGAACGCCTGCACCGACAGCCGGCGGACCTCTTCGATCACGGTCGGCGGGAGCTGCGGCGGGATGTCCAGCGCGAGGCCGTCGTCGAGGTACTTGGCCTCGAAGTCGTAGTAGTCATGGCCGGAGCCCACGCGCACCTCGGCGGGCAGGCTGGCCTCGGCCGGTTCGTCGCCGAGCCCCTCGAGCACGCCGCACTCGATCTCCCGGCCCGGGATGGCCGCCTCGACGATCACCTTCGGGTCGTGCTCGCGCGCGGCCTCGACCGCGGACTCCAGCGCGTCCTCCGACTCGACCTTGGAGATGCCCATGCTCGAGCCCGCCCGCGCCGGCTTGACGAACACCGGCCAGCCGAGCTCCTTGATCTCGTCGACGACCTGCTTGCGCTCCCGCCGCCACTGCCGGTCCTTGACGACGACGTACGGGCCGACGGGCAGCCCGCAGCCCTGCCAGACCAGCTTCATGTACGCCTTGTCCATGCTCGCGGCGCTGGCGAGCACTCCCGCGCCGACGTAGCGCACGCCCGCCAGTTCGAGGAGGCCCTGGATCGTTCCGTCCTCGCCGTACGGGCCGTGCAGCAGCGGGAGCACGACGTCCACGTCGCCGAGGGCCCGCGGCACCTGGCCCGGCTCCACGACGACCAGGCCACGGCTGTCCGGGTCGAACGGCAGCGCCAGCGGCAGCCCGTCCTCGGCGACCTCCGGCAGCTTGCCGTCCTCGATCGAGAGCCGCTGCCCGGAGGCGAGGACCCAGCGCCCGTCGCGCGCGATGCCGACGGGAATGACCTCGTACCGGTCCTGGTCGATCGCGGCCATCACGCTGCCCGCGGTGAGACAGGAGATCGCGTGCTCCGAACTGCGTCCGCCGAAGACGACGGCGACCCGGATCCTGCTCATCGATCCACCTCTTCCCACCTGCACCGACAGTCGCGGGCACCGACATTACACGTCATTTCGCTTCGTGACGTTCTTCCCCGTTCGACGGGAAAAAGGTGCCCCGGGATCAGACGCCGTAGCGTTCGGGCTTCGGCGTCCGTGACATGAGGAGCCGCCCCGCGTCGGCCGGGCTGAGCCCGCCGTGCATGACCGCGACGATGGCCTCGGTGATCGGCATCTCGACGTGGTTCTGCCGGGCCAGTTCGAGGATCGCGTCGCAGGACTTCACGCCCTCCGCCGTCTGCCGGGTGGCCTTGACGACCTCCTCCAGGCTCATCCCGCGCCCGAGGTTCTCGCCGAAGGTGCGGTTCCGGGAGAGCGGTGAGCTGCAGGTGGCGACGAGGTCGCCCATGCCCGCCAGGCCCGCGAACGTGTGCTGGTCCGCGCCGAGCGCCGCCCCCAGGCGGGCGATCTCGGCCAGGCCGCGCGTCATCACCAGCGCCCGTACGTTGTCGCCCATGCCCATGCCGACCCCGATGCCGACGGCCAGGGCGATGACGTTCTTCACCGCGCCGCCGAGCTCGCAGCCGATGACGTCGGAGTTCGTGTAGGCGCGGAAGTACGGCGTCATGCAGGCGAGCTGCAGCTTCTGCGCGGTCGCCTCGTCGACGCACGCGACGGCCGCGGCCGAGGGCTGCTCCGCGGCGATCTCGCGGGCGAGGTTCGGGCCGGTGATCACCGCGACGCGCTCCTCGGGCACGTCGGCGACCTCACGGATCACCTCGCTCATCCGCTTGCAGGTGCCCAGCTCGATGCCCTTCATGAGGCTCACCAGGACCGCGTCGGCGGGCAGCAGCGGCCGCCACTCCGCCAGCCCCGACCGGAGCGTCTGTGCGGGCACGGCCAGCATGACGTACGACGCGTCGGCGAGCGCAGCGGCGACGTCGGTGGTGGCCGTCAGCCGGTCGGGCAGCCGTACGTCCGGCAGATAGTCGGGATTCTCATGCCGGTCGTTGATCGCCT
This sequence comes from Actinoallomurus liliacearum, assembly GCF_039542035.1. Classification (NCBI taxonomy): domain Bacteria; kingdom Bacillati; phylum Actinomycetota; class Actinomycetes; order Streptosporangiales; family Thermomonosporaceae; genus Actinoallomurus; species Actinoallomurus liliacearum. The sequence goes on along the minus strand of NZ_BAABHJ010000023.1, from coordinate 11,471 downwards.
CGACCAGCTCGGCGCGGCGCCCCCACATCGTGACGTCGCCGCCCGCGTCGGCCAGCACCTTGGCGAAGACGGTCCCCCATGACCCTGCCCCGAGCACCGCGATCTTCAAGAGGCCTTGGCCTCCTTGCCCGTGTCGGTCCCCTCGGCGTCCGCAGCTCCGGACGCCTCGGCGGCGGCCGCATCGCTCGTGTCGCCGGCCGTGCCCGGCGTGTCGGCGGCCGTGTCGCTCGCCTTGTCGGCGCGGCGGGTCCGGGCGGCCTCGCGCGGGTCGTACAGCTTCTCCGGGGCGGGCTCGCCACGCAGCTCGGCGAGCAGATCGGCGATGGCCCGCATGATGTCGGCGGTCGCGGCGTTCAGCGTCTCCGCGTCCAGGGGACGGCCCTCGTACTTGGACAGGTCGACCGGCGGCCCGGCGACGACGTGCATCGTCTTGCGCGGGAACGGGCGGAATTTCTTCGTGCCGTACGGCCAGAGGATGTGCGCTCCCCAGTGCGCCACGGGGATCACCGGGACGCCGGTGGTCAGCGCCATCCGGGCCGCGCCCGTCTTGCCGGTCATCGGCCACAGGTCCGGGTCCCGGGTGCAGGTGCCCTCCGGGTAGAAGATCACGCACTCGCCGCCGCGCAGGCCCTTCTCCGCATCGCGGAGGGCCAGCGCCGCGTCCGCCCGCTCGCGGTACACCGGGATCTGCCCGGTCCGGCGGATGATGCGGCCGATCACCGGCGCCTTGAACACACCGGCCTTGGCGAGGTAGACGGGGAAGCGGCCCGCCTTGTAGATGAAGTGGGCCATGGCGAGGGGGTCGGACCACGACAGGTGGTTGACCGCGATGATCACTCCGCCCTTCCGGGGGATGTTGTCCTGCCCCTTCCAGTCCCGCTTCAACAGCGTGAACAGCAGCGGGCGCAGAATCCCCACGACGATCGCGCGCCAGACGGGCGAATGACCCATGCCCTCCTCCTCACTTCATCCCGGCCGAGCCGGGGGTGTCGTCAAGTGTCGCGGGTGTTTCCGCGTAGTGTCGACCCACGATGTCTGGTACCCATCGCCTCACATGGATGCTCGTCGTGCCGGTCAAACCGCTGGCCCGCGCGAAGTCACGGCTGTCCGGCGCCGCCGGCCCCCATCGCGAGCGGCTGGCGCTGGCCATCGCGACCGACACCGTATCCGCCGCGCTGCGGTGTCCACGGGTCCGGGGGGTCGTGGTGGTCACCGACGACCCGGTCGCGGCGCCCGAACTCGCGGCGCTGGGCGCCCACATCGTCCCCGACGAGCCGGACGCCGGGCTGAACCCGGCACTGGTCCACGGCGTCGAGTGGGCGCGATCGCTGGCGCCGGACGCCGGGGTCGGCGCGATGTCCGCCGACCTGCCGGCTCTGCGGCCCGCCGAGCTGGGCCTCGTCCTGGAGGCCGCGGAGGATGCGCCGAACGCCTTCCTGCCCGACCTCGCGGGGTTCGGCACCACGCTGTACACGGCACGGCCCGGGGCGGTGTTCGCGCCGGCGTTCGGGACGGACTCCCGGGCCCGGCACCGCGGCCTGGGCGTGCGGGAGATCGCGCTGGACGAGGTCCTCAGCGTGCGCCAGGACGTCGACACGATCGACGACCTGCGGGCCGCGCTCGTCCTCGGGGTGGGGCCGCGGACGGCGTCCGTGGCTCCGCTGCTGCCCGTGCCCTGCTCCTCCGCCCCGCCGGACTGACCGGGCCCATGGGCGGTCGGCTCGCCGTCGGGCGTTCTTCCCGGACGCTCTAGTCTGTGCGGCATGCAGGGCACGGTTAAGGCGTACGACGCCGAGACGCGGACCGGCAGTGTGCTGCTGGACGACGGAAGCGAGATGGCCTTCGACACGGCAGCGTTCGACGCCGGCGGCCTGCGGCTGCTGAGGTTCGGGCAGCGGGTCAACCTCGCGGTCGAGGACGACCGCATCACGGTGATCACGCTCTCGACGTTCCCGCTGCCCTGAGCCGCCCCCGGCCGCCTTCCGACCCCCGGGGCCGAAGCCGCTCCCGACCGCGTTCCGGCTTCCAAGACCGAAGCCGCTCTTAGCCGCGTTCCGGCTTCCAAGACCGAAGCCGCTCCTGGCCGCGTTCCGGCCTCCGGGATCGCCGCTCACGGGGCGCCCGCCCCGTGGCCGGGACTCGCCGTCCCACCGGCCGAACGGCTCCGGGACCACGACGGCGCCCGGCGGACTCTCGTCTCGCCGGGCGCCGTCGGCACGCCGTCAGCTCTTCTTGGCGCCGGCCACCAGGTTCTTGAAATCCGATCCTGCCTTGAACTTCGGCACCGAGGTCGCGGGCACGTTGATCGTGGCGCCCGTCGCCGGGTTCCGGGCCTCACGAGCCGGCCGATCGGCCTTCTCGAAGGATCCAAAACCGGTGATGGCCACCTTCTCGCCCTTGGCCACCGTCTCCTGAATGGTGTCCAGGATGGCGTCGACCGCCTCGGTCGCCGCTTTCTTGCTGCCGACTCGATCGGCGATCGCGTCGACGAGTTCGCGCTTGTTCATGGGTTTGCTCCTCTTCCCCCTTGCTCGCTCGAAACTAGGGGACCTCAGGGCATCTATACAATCACCCATGGCCGGTGTTTGCGCCTGTGTCGCAGGCAGAAACGCCATTCAGGATGCGTTTTCATCGCCGTCGAGCTCGATCATGAAGGATTCGAGCCGCTTGACGGCAAGCGTCGGATCCCGCTTGGCAAGATCGGTTATGAGCAGGAGTTGCCTGGTCAGACGGGGTTTGTGCACGCCCGGAAGGCCGGCCACCCTCGTGTGCGCCTCGCGCAGCCTCCGGGCCAGGGCGTTGAGCTGCGGATCGTCCCACGCGGGACCGGATGGTGTTGTCATCATCACACCTCGTCACCTGGTTTCCACGGAGGCGCGCCGTGGGGTCGAACGGCAGGAGGGGCCGGCAGCGTACGCTGCCGGCCCCTCCACCGTACGGGTGCGGACGATCAGGCGGTCACGGGGAGCCAGGGCTGCCGCTTGGCCTCGAAGTCGGTGATGGCGTCGGCGTTGCGCAGGGTCAGGCCGATGTCGTCCAGGCCCTCCAGCAGCCGCCAGCGGGTGTAGTCGTCGATCTCGAACGTCTGCACGCCGCCCTCGTCGCAGCGCAGCTCGCGGGCCGCCAGATCGATGGTGAACTCCTTGGCGGGGTTCGCCGCGATCTTGTCCTGCAGGCCCTCGACGACGTCCTCGGGGAGCTGGATCGGCAGCAGGCCCGCCTTCGTGGCGTTGTTGCGGAAGATGTCGCCGAACCGCGCCGACACGACGGCGCGGAAGCCGTACTGCTGCAGCGCCCAGACGGCGTGCTCACGCGAGGAGCCGGTGCCGAAGTCGGGCCCGGCGACGAGGATCGACGCGCCCTGGTACTCCGGGCGGTTCAGGACGAACTCCGGGTCCTCGCGCCAGGCCGCGAACAGGCCCTTCTCGAACCCGGTGCGGCTGACCTGCTTGAGCCAGACCGCCGGGATGATCTGGTCGGTGTCGACGTTGCTGCGCCGCAGCGGCACGGCGCGGCCCGTGTGGGTGGTGAAGGCTTCCATGACTGGCTCCCGATTACAGGTCGGCCGGGGCGGTCAGACGCCCGGTGACGGCGGTGGCGGCGGCGACGGCGGGCGAGACCAGGTGGGTACGGCCGCCCTTGCCCTGCCGGCCCTCGAAGTTGCGGTTGGAGGTCGAGGCGCTGCGCTCCCCCGGCTTGAGCTGGTCGGGGTTCATGCCCAGGCACATCGAGCAGCCCGCCTCGCGCCACTCGGCGCCCGCGGCCTTGAAGACCTCGTTCAGGCCCTCCTCCTCGGCCTGTGCCTTGACCTTCATCGAGCCCGGCACGATCAGCATCCGCACGCCGTCGGCGACCTTGCGACCCTTGATCACCTCTGCCGCCGCGCGCAGGTCCTCGATCCGGCCGTTGGTGCAGGACCCGACGAACACGGTGTCGACGGTGACGTCCCGCAGCGGGGTGCCGGCGGTCAGGCCCATGTACTCCAGCGCGCGCTCGGCGGCGGCGCGGTGCGTCGGGTCCCCGAAGGAGGCCGGCTCCGGAACGCTCGCCGCGAGCGGCGCGCCCTGGCCGGGGTTGGTGCCCCACGTGACGAACGGCGTGAGCTCGGAGGCGTCGATGACGACCTCCTTGTCGAACGTCGCGTCGTCGTCGGTGCGCAGCGACCGCCAGTACTCCTTGGCGGCCTCCCAGTCGGCCCCGGACGGCGCGTGCGGGCGGCCCTCGAGGTAGGCGAAGGTCGTCTCGTCCGGCGCGATCATGCCGGCCCGCGCGCCCGCCTCGATGGACATGTTGCAGACCGTCATGCGGCCCTCCATCGACAGCGACCGGATGGCCTCGCCGCGGTACTCGATGATGTGGCCCTGGCCGCCGCCCGTGCCGATCTTCGCGATGATCGCCAGGATGAGGTCCTTGGCGGTCACGCCGTACGGCAGCTCGCCGTTGACGGTGACGGCCATCATCTTGGGCCGGCGCTGCGGCAGCGTCTGGGTGGCGAGGACGTGCTCGACCTCGCTGGTGCCGATGCCGAACGCCAGCGCGCCGAACGCGCCGTGCGTGGAGGTGTGCGAGTCGCCGCAGACGACCGTCATGCCCGGCTGGGTCAGCCCCAGCTGCGGGCCGATGACGTGGACGATGCCCTGGCCGGCGTCGCCCATCGGGTGCAGGCGGACGCCGAACTCGGCGCAGTTCTTGCGCAGCGTCTCGACCTGGGTGCGCGACACCGGGTCGGCGATCGGCGCGAGGATGTCGGTGGTCGGGACGTTGTGGTCCTCGGTGGCGATCGTCAGGTCCGGCCGGCGGACCGTGCGGTTCGCCATGCGCAGCCCGTCGAAGGCCTGGGGGCTCGTGACCTCGTGGATGAGGTGGAGGTCGATGTAGAGAACGTCCGGCTCGCCCTCGGCGCTCCGTACAACGTGCGCGTCGTAGACCTTGTCCGCAAGTGTTCGGCCCATCACTCCACCTCTTCCGGTTCGGTAGCTCCTCTGCCCGCGACTTGCATCTCAGATTCCGAGACGGCAGTATCGAAGCATGGACAACTCTAGCGGAGTCGGCGTGCTGGACAAAGCGGTTCTGGTCCTGAACGCCCTGGAGGCCGGTCCGGCCTCCCTCGCCCAGCTGGTGCAGACCACCGGCTTGGCCCGGCCCACCGCCCACCGGCTCGCCGTCGCGCTGGAGCACCACCGGATGGTCCACCGGGACACCCAGGGCCGGTTCATCCTCGGCCCCCGGCTGGCCGAGCTGGCCGCCGCCGCCGGAGAGGACCGCCTGCTCGCCATCGCCCAGCCGATCCTGACCCAGTTGCGGGACCTGACCGGCGAGAGCGCCCAGCTCTACCGGCGGCAGGGCGACGTGCGCGTGTGCGTCGCCGCGGCCGAGCGGATGAGCGGCCTGCGCGACACCGTCCCGGTCGGCAGCGCCCTGCCGATGGTCGCCGGCTCCGCCGCGCAGATCCTGCTGGCCTGGGAGGAGCCCGACCGCCTGCACCGGGGGCTGCGTGGCGCGAAGTTCACCGCGACGACGCTGGCCTCCGTACGACGCCGGGGCTGGGCGCAGAGCGTCGGCGAGCGCGAGCAGGGGGTCGCCTCGGTGTCCGCGCCGATCCGCGGCACCGGCGGCCGGGTGATCGCGGCCATCTCGGTGTCCGGGCCGATCGAGCGGCTTTCACGCGCCCCCGGCCGGATGCACGCACCGCCCGTCCTCGCCGCCGCGGAGAAGATCTCCGAAACGATGCGCCGCGGCTGACCCGTCCTTCAGAGACCGGGACTCGGACGCGATCCCCGGGTGCCCCTCCTTCAGACACCGGGACTCGGACACGAGTCCCGGCTGAGGGTCCTTCGGATACCGAGACCAGGATGCGACTCCCCGCTGAGCGCCCGCCGGAGACCTCGGCTCGGACGCGACGCCCGGCTGAGCGTCCGTCGGATACCGAGACTCGGGAACCGCGACTCCCCGGCGGCCGTACGGCGATAGTGTCCCGGCCAGGGGGGCAGATGAAGATCTCCGAGCTCAGCGACCGGAGCGGGCTGCCGGTTCAGACGATCAAGTACTACATCCGGGAGGGACTCCTTCCGAAGGGGACGGCCACCGCGGCGACCCGGGCGGAGTACGACGGCCGGCATCTGCACCGGCTCCGTCTCATCAAGGCCCTCCGGGAGGTCGGCGACCTGCCGATCGCGTCGGTACAGCAGATCGTCGCCGCCGTCGACGACGACGCCGTCGCGCTCCACCTGCTGCTGGGGAAGGCGCAGTACGCCCTCGGCCCGCGTGCCGAGCCGCAGCCCGAGGACTCCGGCTGGCGGGCCGCCCGCCAGGACGTGGACGCGGTCATCGCCGAGCTCGGCTGGCGCGTGCTACCGGACGCGCCCGCCCGCGATCTGCTCGCGCAGGCGTTCGCGGCGCTGCGTGGGCTGGGCCTGCCCATCGTCCTGCGCGACCTTCGCCCGTACATCGAGGCCGCCGAGCTCATCGCGGACCACGAGGTCGCCGGGCTGTTGGTCGACGAGGACCGCGAGCGGGCCGTGCAGACCGCCATCGCGACCAACGTCCTGTACGAGCGGGTCCTGCTCGCCCTGCGCCGGATGGCCCAGGAGAACGCGTCAACCCGCCGCTTCGACCTGGCCTGACATCGCCGTGGAGCTCAGTGCCGAGGATTTCCGTCGTCATAGCGACGGAAATCCTCGGCACAGAGCGGCCGCAGCCCCGCACCGCCGCTCGACCCGGTGCCTCCGTTAGCCTCGGGGGATGCGGGCGGCGCGACTCATCTCCCTGGTCCTGCTGCTGCAGAGCCGCGAGTCCATGACCGCCGGGGAGCTGGCCCGGCGGCTCGAGGTCTCCGAACGCACCATCACCCGTGACATGCTTGCGCTCGCGGAGGCGGGCGTGCCGGTGTACGCCGACCGCGGCCGGGGCGGCGGCTACCGGCTTCTGGAGGGGTACCGGACCCGGCTCACCGGGCTGGGCCGGGCCGAGGCCGAGGCGCTGTTCCTGTCGGGGGTGCCCGGCCCGCTGCGCGACATGGGCCTGGGCGACGCCGCGCTCGCCGCCCGGCTGAAGGTCTCGGCCGCGCTGCTGCCGGAGCTGCGCGACGCCCCCGAGACCGCCGCGCAGCGGTTCCACCTGGACGCTCCCGCGTGGTTCCGGGTCGCCGACCGGCCTCCGCTGCTGCCGGAGCTCTCCCAGGCCGTGTGGGGCGACCGGGTCGCGGCCGTCCGCTACCGGCGCGGCGAGCAGGTCGTCGACCGCACCCTCGAACCGTACGGCCTGGTGCTCAAGGCCGGAGTCTGGTACGCCGTCGGCCGTACCGGAGACCGTTTCCAGGTGTACCGCGTGGACCGCTTCGAGGGCGTACGGACCGGATCGGAGCGCTTCGTCCGCGACGAGAGCTTCGACCTGGCCGCGTTCTGGGACGAGCGGGCGGAGGATTTCGAGCGCTCGCTGCTCAGAACCCGGGCCACCGTACGGCTGACACCGGCGGGGCTGCGGGCGCTGCGTCACGTCGCGGACCCGGTCGCCCTGCCGGACGCGTTGACGTCGGCGAGCGCGCCCGATGACCAGGAGAGGGTCACCGTCACCCTGCCCGTCGAGTCCGTCGAGGTCGCCTACTCACAGCTCCTCCGCCTCGGCCCGGAGGTGGAGGTCCTGGAGCCGCCGGAGCTGCGCGCCCTCCTCGCGGACGCCGCCCTGCGGATGAACCGCCTGTACGCCCCGGACCCGTCCCAGATCTGACACCGTGATCACCGGCCGGTCCCGACCACCGACAGATCCCCGACCGCGTCGGCGTAGTAGGCCGACCCGCCCAGGTGAAAGGCGAGCTGCCGGAAGCTCCGTCCATCGACGCGTGCCACCGGTCAGGCATCGGCCGGTCGCCGGCCGGCCTCGCTTCCAGTTCGGCGAGGTGGTCGATGAGGTGGTCGTCGACCCGCCGGATCGCCCTGTGCGGGGTGTACGCCCGATCATCGACGGGGAACGGACGGCCGTCCCAGGCCGTCCAGGTCGCCGCCAGCGCGAGGACGCGCTCGACCATCGCCGTCCCGACGGCGGCCGGGTCACGGTCATCGCTGTCCGGAACCTGACGAGCCATCCTGTACCTCCTTCTCATCATCTCCGCGCCCGTCGGCGCGGCAGCGCCGAGACTTTTCGTCGTCATAGCGACGGAAACCCTCGGCGCAAAGCCCGAGGGGTCAGCGGTAGCCGGTGTCGTCGGCCGGCAGTCCGGCGTCACGGACCTCGGTGAGGTACCGCCAGGCGTTCGGGCGCGTGCCGTCGACGTCGGTGAAGCCGTAGATCCGCGCGAGTTCGCCGCTCGACAGCGTCCGCCCGGTCCAGCGGGCCACGTCGGGGTCGGCGGCCAGCGCCGCCACGGCCCGGCCGACGTACGACGGCGACTCGGAGACGCAGAAGTGCGGCTGCTCGGCGGTGGCCTCCCGCCAGGTCTCCTCGGTGACGCCGAAGATCTCCAGCATCGCCTCGGACCGGAGCCAGCCCGGCGTGACCGCGACGGCCGTGCCGCCGTACGGGCGCAGTTCCTCCGCCTGGGCCAGGGCCATCCGCTGCGCGGCGACCTTGGCGAGGTCGTAGAAGAACCCGGCGTCGGCGCGGTAGGCGGCGTTGTACTCGGCCGTTCCGTCCGTCATCTCGACGACCAGGCCGCCGGGCCGGAGGATGAGCAGCGGCAGTGCGCAGTGACTGGTGATGGCGTGCGTGTCGATGCCGAGGCGGAGCATCCGCAGCCCGTCATCGAGGGAGTGCTCCCAGAGCCGCCGGTCGAATTGGAGGTACACGTCGCCGCCCCAGATGTCGTTGACGAGTACGTCGAGCCGGCCGCGCTCGCGGTCGATCCGGTCGACGAGGTCCCGTACCTGGTCGGGTTCGAGGTGATCCACCGCGATGGCGATGCCCTCGCCGCCCGCCTTGGTCACCAGTTCGGCGGTGTCCTCGATCGTCTCGGGCCGGTTCAGCTCCGAGCGCCGCTCGCGCGTCGTCCGCCCGGTGACGTACACGGTCGCGCCGGCCCGGCCGAGTTCGACCGCGATGGCCCGCCCCGCTCCGCGGGTGCCCCCGGCGACCAGGGCGACCTTTCCCTGCAGTGTCATGCCTGTCCCCTTTCCTGTCGCCGGGGATGCTGGCAGCGAAAGCAGACACCTTGTGTCGTCTTTCGCGCGGGGAATCATGAGGGGGTGGATTTCGACACCGCCGCCGACCGGCTCTACGGCGTCCCCCCGTCCGAGTTCACCGCCACGCGCAAACGGCTGGCCGGTGAGCTGTCGCGCGAGGACGCCCGCCGCCTCACCGCGCTGCGCCGTCCGACCGTCTCCGCGTGGGCCGTCAACCACCTGCTCCGCGACGGCGGCGTCGAGTCACTGCTCGGGCTCGGCGAGCGGATGCGCGAGGCGTGGTCGTCCGGCGGCGACGTGGGCGAGCTGGAACGCGAGCGGGGCAGGCTGGTGGACGGGCTGGTCCGCCGGGCGCGAGAGCTGGCGAAGGAGGCCGACCGGCCGCTGAACGAGGCCCAGAGCCGGGAGGTCGAGGACACGCTCCAGGCCGCCATCGCCGATCCGTCGGCGGCCGAGGCCGTACGGGCCGGGCGGCTGGAGCACCCGCTGAGCCACACCGGCTTCGGGCCGCTCGGCGCCGTGGCTCCGTCGGTGACGCATCGCCGGAAGAAGGCGGAGCCGAAGGAAGGGGAGCCGAAGGAAGCGCGGGGGAAGCGGCCCACTCGGGAGGAGGATTCCCGCGTCAGGGCGCGGCGGCTGGCGGAGGAGGCTCGGGCCGCCGCGGAGCGGGCCGAAGAGGCGGAACACTCCATCGCCCAGTGGGAGTCCGAGCGGGACGCCGCGCGGGAGGCCGTCGCGGCCGCCGACCGGCGCCTCGAGGAGCTGCGGAGACAGGTGAAGGCCGCCGAGGCCGAGCGCGCGGAGGCCGGCCGGCACGAACAGGTCGCCCAACGCGAGTACGACCGTGCCGCACGCACGGCCGAGGACGCCCGCCGCCACGCCGAGGAGGCCGACGCCCGGCGTCGTGCCGGGGAGGCCGACGCACGCCGCCGCGCCTAGAAAGCGGACGCCCACCACACCCGGCGAGCGGACGCCCCGCCGCGCCCGGGAAGCGGACGCACGGAGGCTAGGGCGTGTCCGGTGGATCACGTGCTGGTCGATCTGTGACGACGCGGGACGCGTGCGGCCCCGGCCGGGCGGGACGGTCCGCCCGCCGGGCCGTGGCGTCGTTTCTGGCGGTGTCTACTCAGCGGAGAGAATTCTCCGCCGAGTGGACACCGGTGGAAGAGGACCGTGGACCTGGGTACGCGATCCGAGGAGATCGCCCGCCATCTCCCATCCCGGACGCCGGCTCGGCCGACCGGGTGACGAACCCGCCGTCCACAAGATCCACCGGACAGGTCCTAGGAGGTCGGAGCGCGCCGCCGTGGCCGGGCGGCCGGCGGACGGCGTCGTGCGCGAGGAGCGGAAACGCTGTTAGGCATTGAATCCGATGGGTATCGGCTGGCACAGTAAGGGCTGTTAATCCGAGAAAGGTGAGTTGTGACGGACGTGCCCCGCCGTGGCCTGGCCGACGTGGACACGAGTGTTCCAAATGTCGCACGGATGAACGACTACCTCCTCGGCGGGAAGGACAATTTCGCCGCCGACCGGGAGGCCGTCGGCAACCTGCTCGCGATCGCACCGGAGATCAGGGAAATCGCGCTGGAGAACCGCCTCTTCCTCCGCCGCGCGGTCCGTTTCCTCGCCGAGCAGGGCATTCGGCAGTTCATCGACATCGGTTCGGGGCTGCCGACCCAGCGCAACAGCCATGAGATCGCCCGATCCGTGACATCCGACGCGCGAGTGGTGTACGTCGAGAAGGACCCGGTCGTCCTCTCACACGCGCGGGCGATCCTCATCGACAGTTCGCGCACGGCGGTCGTGGAGGGCGACATCCTGCACCCGGAGGCGTTCCTCACCGAGTGCGGTCTGCACGGGCTGATCGATCTCGCAGAGCCGCTCGCCCTCGTGGTCTGTGGTGCGCTGCACTTCATCCCGCATTCGGATGACCCGTTCACGAGCGTGGCGTGGCTGCGGGACGCGGTTCCGTCCGGCAGTCACCTGGCCATCACCCACGTCGTCTTCGACACTCGCCCGGACGTCGCCGAACCGATCGAGGAGATCTACCGGGCGATTCTGGACCGGCCGGGCGAGACGGCGGCGCGGACGCGGGATCAGGTGCTGCCGTTCTTCGACGGGTTCGAGCTGGTCGACCCCGGTCTGGTGTGGGTGCGCGAGTGGCGCCCGGAGAATCCGCTGGCCGCCCGGTCGCCGGAGAAGGCGTGGATGCTGGGCGGCGTCGGCCGCAAGCCGTAGGCGGTGGCCGGAAGGGGTGAGCCGGCGGGCTCGGGAGTCAGAGCTCCTTGAGGATGCGTCCGAGGGTGTCGCGGATGCGGGTGGCGGGCTCGGCGTCGATGCACAACCGCTCCATCACCG